>NZ_DATFAO010000017.1:0-277573 GCF_035254505.1 Aromatoleum sp.
GTCCGCAATGAATACCACGCGCTCGAGGACCGCTGCAGCCATGAAGACGAGAATCTCTCCTGGGGGCTGGTCCATGGCTGCGAGGTGACCTGTCCGCGCCATGGTGCGCGGTTTTCGCTGGTGACCGGCGAAGCCTTGTCACCTCCCGCGTATGAACCGGTTGCGGTATTTCCCGTGCGGGTGCACGAGGGGGTGATTCAGGTCGCCAGCGCGCCGAGCACCGGCGTGCGATAGGTCCGGAGGAAGGGGATCAGCTCGTCGACCGGCACAGGCGGGCTGAAGCGGAATCCCTGCATGACTTCGCAGCCTTGCGCGAGCAGCGCGTCGACCTGGTATTGCGTCTCCACCCCCTCGGCGAGCACGTTGAGCCCGAAGCCTTGGGCGATGCTGACGATCGCACCGATCACCGGCGAGGCGCGCCCCGAGCTGTCGAGGTCGCGTACGAAGGACTGGTCGATCTTCACGGTATTCACCGGGAAGCGGCGCAGGTAGTTGAGCGACGAGTAGCGCGTGCCGAAGTCGTCGATCGAGATGTGGATGCCTTGCTTGCGCAGTTCGTGCACCTTCGCGATGACGCATTCCGCGTCGTCCATCAGCAGGTTCTCGGTGATCTCGACCTCGATGTTGTGCGCCGGCACCTGATGGCGGCGGATCGGTCCGAGGATGCGCTCGACGAAATCGGCGCGGCGGAATTCGAGCGGCGAGAGATTGATCGCCAGGCGCAGATCGTCGATGCCCTGACGCGCCCACTCGGCGAGCTGGCGGCAGCCTTCGTCGAGCACCCAGTCGCTGATCCCGAAGATCAGGCCGCATTCTTCGGCGACAGGGATGAAGTTATTGGGGCCTAGCAGGCCGCGCCGTGGATGTTCCCAGCGGATCAGCGCCTCGACCCCGGTGACGCGGGCGCGGGTGACGTCGAGCTGCGGCTGGAAGTGCAGGACGAACTGCTTTTGGTCGAGCGCGACCCGCAGCTCGTTGTCGAGATCGACCCGCTCGACGTGGTTGCGGCTCATCTCCGGCGTATAGCGCGCGTAGCCGTTCTTGCCGCTCGCCTTGATGCGGTACATGGCGATGTCCGCGCTGCGCAGCAGCAGGTCCGGCGTATCGCCGTCGTCCGGGAAGACCGCGATGCCGATGCTGGCAGTCGCGCGGAAGTCGCGTCCGCCGACGACGAAGGAGGGCTTCAATGCGGCAACGATCTTCTCGGCGATCGCGGTGACGGCGTTGGCGTCGGAGAGGTCGGGCAGCAGGATCGTGAACTCGTCGCCGCCTTGGCGCGACATCGTGTCGCCGGCCCGCAGGCACTCACGCACGCGGCGCGAGAAGCCCTTCAGCAGCTCGTCGCCTTCGAGATGGCCGTAGGTGTCATTCACGAGTTTGAAGCGATCGAGATCGAGGTACATCAATCCGACGTAGTCGCCGCGCCGGCGCGCCTGGCTGATCGCGAGCTCCAGCCGGTCGCGGAAGAGCACCCGGTTCGGCAGGCCCGTCAGCAGGTCGTGGAAAGCCTGGAAGCTGATCGTCTCCTCCGCGCGCTTGCGCTCGGTGATGTCGCGCAGCACTCCGGCAGTGCCCATGAATCGCTTGCTGTCGGCTTCCTCGTCGTAGCGATAGACGCCTTGGGCGCTGAGGATCGCGACGATCGCCTGGTTCTCGAAGTGTCGGACCTCGTGGGTGCGGCAGCGCAGCCGGATCTCGTGGTTGTTGGTTGCGCGTTCGCCGACGCGCCGCTCGGCGAACGCATAGCGGGCCTGTTCGAGGTCCGCCGGATGCACGATCACCGAGTAATGCATGCCGATCAGCTCGTCGCGGTGGTAGCCGAGCAGCGATTCGATGCGGCCGTTGAGGAAGATGAACTTCCCCTGCGGATCCAGCGTGTAAATGATGTCGGGCGAGTTCTCGACGAGGAATCGATGCAACCGTTCCGACTGCTCCAGGCGCGCCGTCATCAGCGCGTTCTCGCGTTCGAGCTGGCGGCGGCTCAGCGCCTTGTCCACCGTGCGGATCAGGTCCTCGGGGTTGGCGTGCTTGCGGATGAATTCGCAGGCGCCGCGGCGCAGCGCGAGGATCGCCGATTCGATGGCTTCGTCGGCGCTGAAGACCACGACGGCAGTCGCCAGGTGCTTCTGCTCCATCCACGCCATGATCTCGGTGCCGTGCATGTCCGGCAGGTTCAAGTCGAGCACAAGGACGTCGATGTCCAGCCGGTCGAGCTGTTCGATGGCCTCGCGCCCCGTGCCGCAGGAGCGGATTTCGCGCCCCGGTTGCGCGAGCAAGGCGCCGTAGGCATTCCGGATGCGGGGTTCGTCATCGACGATCAGCACGCGCGAGGTCTCGGGAGCCTCCGAGCTCTCCTCGCCGACAAACATGCTGTGACTCAACTCCATCATCCCGTCTCCCGATTGCGGAAATCCGCGTCGTAAGGCTATGTCGCTCACGTTCTGGCTTCGCAGGGCAGCAGCAGCGAAAGCGCCGTTCCGTGCCCGGAGCCGCTGCGGCAGGTGATCGTGCAGCCGACGCGCGCGGCGATCCGCCCGACGATCGACAGGCCCAGTCCCCGATCACCGTCGCCGGCCACCTGCTCGGGGAAGGACAGATTGCGGATCGCCGCCTCGGGAATGCCGGGGCCCGTATCCTGCAGCCGGATCTCGACATGCCGCCGTCCCCCCTGCATCACGCCTTCGGCGATCGCGACATCGAAGCGGTCGCCCGTGCTCATCGCCTCGGCCGCGTTCTTCCACAGGTTGAGCAGGATCTGCTTCAGGCTGTCGGCGTCGCACGCGACGGTCTCGCCGGTTGCGTGGCCCAGATCGGTGAGGACGGAGATGCCGCGGCTCTCGAAGAGCGGCTCACGATACAGCGCGAGGAGTTCGCGAATGACCTCGACCGGGCGCACGCCCACGGACGGTGCGTCCGCCTGCGCCGGCACTTCGCTCAGTCGCCGCATGATCGATCCGACGCGGTCGATCTCCTCGCGCAGGATGTCGAGTTCCTGTCGCACGCCGCTTTCGGCCGGGAGCTTCATGTCGAGGATCTTCAGGTAGCTCTTGATGATCCCGAGCGGGTTGCCGGCTTCATGAACGATCCGTCTCGCCTGGCGCTGGAAGGCGATTGATGCACCGTCCTCGGCCTGCCTGCGGGCGGCGCCGGTGTCCTGCCAGGCTTCGAGGCTGATCCCCGCGATGCGGCCGAAGTTGAGCAGCCACGGGTAGCGCCGCTTCAGCCGGCCGTGCTGCTCGCGCCCGAGTCCGAAGAGCATCACCCCGACCGTGCGGCGGCGCCCCATCATCGGGACCGCGAGGATCCCCTCCGAACCGAATGCGCGCGCCAGCTGGTGATCGAGGAGCGAGGTCTGCGACGACAGGGGCTCGTCGAAGCTGCTGCGCACTTCCCGATTCGCGATGGCACGGGTGCCGAGACCTGCGTCGGCGCCGAGCGCGAGCGAGGTTTCGCGGAAGATCGTCGGCTGAGGCGCGGACACGGCGCCGCTGAGGGCCCCGGATTCCGGGTCGATCAGCAGGAAGCCGAGATGCGTGAGATCGAACAGGATGCGGGCTGATTCGCGCAGCGAATTCAGCAGCTCGGCGTCGCTGTCGAGTCCGGCGAGGTCCTGCTGCAGCGGGTGGAGCACGGCGATGTCGCGGATCCGCTCTTCCAGCGCCCGGTCTGCGGCCGAGGGCACTGCTGCCGGCGGAACGATGCTGACCTGGGGGAGTGTCGCCGGCGCGGCGTTCAATCCTGTGGTGGGTGGGTCGATGCCCAGCGCGCGCGCGATCACTTCGACGTGGTCGAGGGCTTGCGAGGCGATGCCTTCAAGATCGAGCCGGGTGTCGGGCCCGAAGAGCGTGTGGCACAGCGTGTTGAGCGACGCGGCGCCGCCCGGATTGCGACAGATGGCGTCGGCGAGCCACAGCAGGCGCGGCAGTTGCGTCGCGGTCACGATCTGCTCGGCGGCGACGTGGTGGAACAGGATCGCGTCCGCGAGGCCGCTTTCCAGCTTCCACTGGTCCGCCAGCCAGGCGCCGGCTTCGGTGTGCTGCACGCCGAGCCGCGCCTGTTCGAGCGAGAGAAGGGTCGGCTCGTCCGTGCTTTGCGACAGCAGCCAGGCGTACTGCTCGCCGTGGCTGGACAGCAGCAGGAGTTGACCGACGTCGTGCAACAGCCCGGCAAGATAGGCCTCGTCGGGGCGTGCATAGCCGGTGGCGGTTGCGAGCGCCTGGGCCGTTTCGGCGACGAGCAGGGAGTGCTGCCAGAAGCCCGTGAGTTCGGCGTTGAGCGAGCCGGGTTCCTTTTCGAACAGCCGCTTCACGGCGAGGCAGGTGGCCATCGCGCGCACCAGCCGCGTTCCGAGCACCTGTACGCAGGATTTGATGTCGTGCAGTGACGTGCTGCGCTGGAAGGCGGCGGAGTTGGCCGCGGCGAGGATGCGGGCGCACAGGCCCGGGTCCTGGGCGATGATCGACGCGAGCTGGTCCATCGTCGAGCCTTCGTCGTCGACCTGCTGGATCAGCCGGACCAATACTTGCGGCAGCGCAGGAACGCTTGCCGATTCGATGGCGACTGCGACGGATTGCGGGAGCTCGCGCATGCGATGGATTTTGTCGGTGGAATGGCTGACGTTGGCGGTTCTTGTTCGTATTCCCGTGAGCGACCAGCGGCGAAAGTCGTGCCGCGACTAGCAGCCTACCCGTCCGACCGGTAATTTTGTGAGAAATATTAACTGATTCGATGACGACCTAAGTGAAATTACGTACGGCTAAAGGAATAGCGCGGCGGAATGCTCACTTCCGCTCCCGTTTGTCGGAGGACCGGAACGACGCTCTCCGGGAACACGCATTGCTCCCGTAGCGGACGGGCAGGGACGTCCGGCTGTCACCGTGACGCTCCTTCGCCATCCCGAGCCGTTACACGGAGGAAGGAAATGAAAACACGCACGATCAACGCGATTGCGATCGCACTCGGACTCGTATTCAGCAGCGCTTCGACCGCAGCGGCAATGACGAGAACCGAGTATGGGGCAGACAAGGACCGGATCGAGAAGGACTACAAAGCCGACAAGGCGGCGTGCGACTCCATGTCCGGGAACAAGAAGGATATTTGCGTCGCTGAGGCCAAGGGCAAGGAAAAAGTTGCCAAGGCCGAACTCGAGGCGAACTACAAGCCGAGCCAGAAGCATCGCTACGACGCTCGTGTCGCCAAGGCTGAGGCCGATTACGACGTCGCGAAGGAACGGTGCGACGACATGACGGGCAACGCCAAGGACGTTTGCGTGAAAGAGGCGAAGGCGGCTCTAACGTCCGCGAAGGCCGATGCGAAGGTGCAAGAGAAATCCGGCGAGGCGCGCAAGGACGCGGCCGACGACAAGCGTGATGCGGAGTACAAGGTCGCCAAGGAAAAATGCGACGCGTTGTCGGGCGACGCGAAGGATGCCTGTCAGGCGAAGGCTGCCGCGCAATACGGCAAGTGAGCGAGGCCGCGAGGCGCTTGAAAATTGCTTCCGGCTGGTAAAAACGCCATAAGGACGGTAATCGTTATACTGGAAACGACTAGCGCCGCTCGAATTCGTAGCGGCGCAGCGTCTCCAGCGCTTCTTCATCCTCGATCTGCGTGAAATTCCAGTAATAGCTGCCGACCGCGCCGAGACACGTCGGCGTAATCACGCATTCGACGCGGTCGCAGTGGCGGCCGAGGATTTGGGCGGTTTCCGGTGGCGACACCGGGATGGCGGCGATCAGTTCGAGGGGCTTGCGAGCCCGGATGACGTGCAGCGCGGCGAGCATCGTCGCACCGGTCGCGATGCCGTCGTCCGTGACGATTACGGTGCGCCCGGCGACTTCCGCCGCCGGTTTCACGGCCCGGAACATCTGGCGCCGCCGCTCGATCTCGGCGAGCTGTTGGGCGCGCTCCTCGGCGAGGTAGGCGTCGCAGAATCCCCTGACTTCACGCGCGAAGTCGGCGAGATATTCGGCGCCGTCCTCGCCGATCGCCCCGATCGCGAGCTCGGGTTGCCACGGCGCGCGCAGCTTGCGGGCCAGGACGACGTCGAGTTCGGCGTTCAACTCCCGCGCGAGGGCAGCGCCGGTTACGACGCCGCCCCGCGGGATTGCCAGGACGAGGGGACGGGTCAGTGCCTGCCCCCGGAAAAGTTCGGCCAATTGCCGACCTGCATCTTCACGATCCCTGAACACGGTGGCCTCCACGTCCGCGGCCGGGTTTGCGGTCCGCGCTATCCCTATGAAATATGGCGGAATCGCGCGGAAAGGCAAGGAATGGTCAGTTGCGGGATGCGTCGCGACCGCCCGCTACCGCGCGGTCGAAGGAAAAGCTGCCGCCGCCGCTGACCAGGAGCGCAACCGAGACCGCCAGCAGCGCGAGGCCGAACTCGTAACCCTTGTTCGCGTTGAATAGCCCGTTGCCGATGTGGACGCTGAAGATCGCCACCAGCATCGTGAAGGACAGCACCGCGCTGGCGGGACGCACCAGCAGGCCGAGCAGCAGTGCGAGGCCGCCGAAGAACTCGGCGCTGCCCGACATCAGGGCCATCAGGTAACCAGGGGTCAGTCCGATGGATTCCATCCACTGGCCGGTGCCCGTCAGGCCATAGCCGCCGAACCAGCCGAAGAGCTTCTGGGCGCCGTGGGCGATGAAGATGATGCCGACGGGGATGCGCAGCGCGAGCGCAGCGAGCCCGGCGTCGGTGGAAAGGATGCGTTGGATCAGTTTCTGGCTCATGGTCGTTCTCCGTTCGATGACTCGGGAAGCTTGCGTCGTGAGTGCATCTTAGGGAGATACAACGAGGCGAAAAAGCGGCTAATTGTGATTACATTGTTGCTATCGTCGCAACAGACGGGAGGCCGTTAGGATTGCCGAACGGCCGCTCAGCGGATCACGGGCTCGTCGGGGAGTTGATTGTCCCGCCGGGTCTTGTCGCGACTCTCTGCATCGCCGGGGAAATGCGTCGCGAGGCAGCGGCCGACGGCTTCGATCGCCCGATGCAAGCCCGCTTCGTGGTGGCCGGCCCGGAAGTCCTCCTCCAGCCCGTGCAGCATCGCGGCCCACTCGTCGGAGGAGATCCGGCGGGCGAGGCCGCGATCGGCGACGATTTCGACCTGTCGTTCCGCCAACTGCAGGTAGATCAGCACGCCGTTGTTGAGTTCGGTGTCCCACACGCGCAGCTTCCCGAAGACGGAAAGCGCGCGCTCATGCACGACATCGTCGATCGGCAGGCCGAGCCGTAAGTGGCGCCACAGGTAGCTCACGGGCAGGCTCGCTTCGATGCACAAGCAGATTTCGCCGGTGTGCCGCGCTTCGCTCTCCCGAACCTGCTCTTCGAGGCGCTTGAGGGTGCCCGGGCCGAGTGCGCGGTGCGCGTCGTCGGCATCGAGCCAGAGGTGGCGGACGATTCGAAGTAGCGGGTTCATCGCTCACCACCTTCCGGAAGCGCCGCCGCCGCCGAAACTGCCGCCGCCCCCCGAACCAAAGCCACCGCCGCCGCCACCGCCGCCGAAGGGTCCGCGACCGCCGCCGAAGATGATCGGGCCGCCGAAGCCTCCGCCGCGTCCGCCGCGCCCGCCGCCGCCCACGCCGAGCACCAGCACGAAGATGAAGGCTAGCACTGCGGCGATGATCGACAGCAGCAGGCTTCCGATCAGCAGATTGACGAGCACGCCCGCCAGTCCGCCGGTGGCGAGGGCGCCGAGCTTGCGTCCGAACATGCCAACGAGCACGGCACCTGCGATCGGCACGCCGCCGAAGAGGAAGATCGCGAGGTCCTGCAGCGAAGCGCCGCCCTTCGCCGGCCCTGCATCGGGTTCGGGCAGTCGCAGGTTTTCGCCGCGCACTCTGGCCATCAGCGCATCGACGCCCGCATTGAGGCCGCCGGCGAAATCGCCCTTGCGGAAGGCCGGGGTGATGGCCCGGTCGATGATGTGGAAGGCGGCCAGATCCGGGATCGCACCTTCGAGCGCGCGGGCGACTTCGATGCGCACGCGCCGATCGTTGCGGGCGACGACGAGCAGCAGGCCGTCCCCGACGTCGCGCCGGCCGATCTTCCACTCGGAGGCGACGCGATAAGCGTAGGCCGCGATGTCCTCGGGCGCCGTCGTGGGCACGATCAGCACGACGATCTGAGTGCCGCGTTCCTTTTCGAAAGCCGCCAGCTTGGATTCGAGCACGGCGAGGTCGCCCTTGGACAGCGTATCGGTCTGGTCGATGACGCGGGCGCTCAGCGGTGGAATGGGCTGCACCGATTGCGCGGCGCAGATCCCCGTTACCGCCAGCATCGCCATGACGGCGATGAAGCGCAGCATCACCTGGATGAAGGCGGCCGCGTGCGTCTTGGCCGGGTGGGGCAGGGGCGTCATTCGTTTACGCCGCGGGCGCTGGCGGCGATCACCGTTTCTGCGAGGTGCCGAAATCGACGGTCGGCGGGCGGGAGATTTCCTGCTCGTTGGTGACCGTGAAGCCCGCCTTCGGCTGATAGCTGAATATCTTCGCCGTCAGATTGGTCGGGAAGCTCCGCGCGAGGACGTTGTACTCCTGAATGGCCTTGATGTAGCTGTTGCGGGCGACCGTGATGCGATTTTCGGTGCCTTCGAGCTGCACGCGAAGGTCCTGATAGGCCTGGTTGGCCTTGAGGTTGGGGTAGTTCTCGGCGACCGCCAGGAGGCGTGACAGCGCACTACCGAGCTGGCCCTGGGCCTGCTGGAAGCGCTCCATCGCCTGCGGATCGTTGAGCATCTCGGGCGTGACCTGGATCGAGGTCGCCTTGGCGCGTGCCTCGATCACGCGGGTCAGGGTTTCCTGCTCGAAGCTCGCCTCGCCCTTGACGGTCGCGACGAGGTTGGGGATCAGGTCGGCACGACGCTGGTATTGGTTGAGCACCTCGGACCAGGCGGCTCTGCTCTGTTCGTCGAGACGCTGGAAGTCGTTGTAGCCGCAACCGCCAAGGCTCAGTGCGGCAAGGAGTGCAAGAATGACGGAAAGGCGACCGAACAGCGACGGTCGGGATAGGGATTGCTGGAACTGGGGCATCGTCTGGCATCCTTCAAAGTTCGCCGATGTCATGATAATGCCCCTTTCCGGATTTGTCCCGACCGGGGCACACGCGTCACTTGGGCTGCGGCACGATGCGAAGGTAGGGCTTGGGTGCCTTCCATCCGTCGGGGAAGCGCGTTCTCGCTTCTTCGTCCGATACCGACGGGACGATGATCACGTCCTGTCCGGGCTTCCAGTTTGCCGGCGTCGCGACCTTGTGCTTCGCCGTGAGCTGGATCGAATCGAGCACGCGCAGCACTTCGTCGAAATTGCGCCCGGAGCTCATCGGGTAGGTGAGCATCATCTTGATCTTCTTGTCCGGACCGATGACGAATACAGAGCGTACGGTGAGATTGTCCTGCGCCGTGCGTTCCTGGGCGGTGCCCATCGCGTTCGGATGAATCATGTCGTAGAGCTTCGCGACCTTCAGATCCGGGTCGCCGATCATCGGGTAGTCGACGCGATGGCCCTGCGTTTCCTCGATGTCCTTGGCCCAACGTTCGTGGTCCGCGACGCTGTCGACGCTCAGGCCGATGATCTTGGTGTTGCGCTTGGCAAATTCGGCCTGCAACCCCGCCATGTAGCCCAGTTCGGTCGTGCATACCGGGGTGAAATCCTTCGGGTGCGAGAACAATATCGCCCAGCCGTCACCTATCCAGTCATGGAAATCGATGCTGCCCTGCGTCGTGGCTGCCGTGAAGTCCGGTGCCTCGTCGCCTAGTCTCAGTGCCATGTCACACCTCCGTGCTGTTGAAGCTCCCTGTCGTCGTCCCGTTCTGCGGTCTCCCGTCTTCATCCGTCTCGGCCGGACCACAGGCCGGTCGAGACATAGCGTTCGCCGGTATCCGGCAATATGGTCGCGATATTGTGCAAGCCGTCTTCTATCGCGACGCGGCAGGCTGCGTGTACGAGCGCGCCGGCAGACGGACCCACGAAGAGGCCAGCCCGCGCGAGCAGGCGACACATCGGAATCGCATCTTCCATCCGCACGGGCACGCGGCGGTCGATCAGCGTTTCGTCGAGGATCGCCGGCACCATGTCGCCCGGATGTCCGAGCGGCTTGAGCCCCTCGATCCCGGGGAATTCGTCGGGGATCGCCGCGACGACGCGTGTTCGCGGGTTGGCCTCCTTCATCCGGCGAGCGACGCCGGTCAGCGTGCCGCCGGTGCCGATGCCGGCGACGAAAGCGTCCGGCGCCCGGCCAGCCACCGCGGCGATGCCGCGCAACAACTGGACGCCCGTCGTTTCGTAGTGCGCGCGCCAGTTCTCCGGATTCGAATACTGATCACAGTACCAATAGCAATCGGGGCGCTCGCGCGCAAGGCGGCGCGCTTCTGAAACGGCGAAGTCGTAGCCTTCGATCGGATCGGTGAGGATCAGTTCGGCGCCGCTTGCGCGGATGCGGTCGAGGCGCTCGCGGCTGGCATTGGCGGGCACGACCAGCGTCACCGGTATGCCCAAGGCGGCGCCGAAGAGCGCGTACGAGATTCCCGCGTTGCCCGACGAGGAATCCAGGAGCCGGCGGCCGCCGTCGAGGTGCCCCGCCTGGATGCCTTTGAGGAGCATGCGTGCGACCGGCCGGTCCTTGATTGATCCCCCCGGATTGACGCCTTCCACGGTTGCAAAGAGTCGGCATCCGGGGGCGATGTCGCAGATCGCGCTGATCTCCACCAGCGGCACGCGTCCGACGGCGGAGAGAAGCGGGGATTCGCGCGGCATCGCGGGCATGTCGGTCTCCATGAGGCCTCACGCTGCCGTCGCACAGAACATTTCGTAGTCGACGTAGCCGGGGAAGGGGCGGCCTTCCGCGCACAGCGGGCAGTCGGGGTTGGGGGCGAGGCGGAATTCATCGAAGCGTGCGTGCAGCGCGTCGTAGTGCAGCAGACGTCCGACCAGCGGATTGCCGAGGTCGAGCAGCAGCTTGATCGTTTCGACCGCTTGCAAGGTGCCGATCACGCCGGGCAACACGCCGAGAACGCCGGCCTCTGCGCAGGACGGCGCGAACTCGGGCGGGGGTGGCTCCGGGTACAGGCAGCGGTAGCACGGGCCGCGGCGCTCGGGATAGTGGGGCCAGAACACCGAGACCTGGCCCTCGAATCGATATATCGAGCCGTGGACGCAGGGAATGCGCAGGTGCACACAGGCGTCGTTCACGAGGTAGCGCGTCGGGAAGTTGTCCGATCCGTCGACGACGACGTCGTAGCCGTCGAGGATGCGCTCGACGTTGACGGACGTGAGGTTTTCGAAATAGGGCGTGACGGTCACCGAGGGGTTCAGGTCCTGCAGCGTGCGGCGCGCCGAGTCGACCTTGCGCTGCCCGATGCGCTCGTCGTTATGCAGCACCTGGCGCTGGAGATTCGAGCGGTCGACGACGTCGTGGTCGATGACACCGAGCGTGCCGACGCCCGCCGCGGCGAGGTAGAGCGCGGCCGGCGAGCCGAGCCCGCCCGCGCCGATCAGCAGCACGCGGCTGTCGAGCAGGCGGCGTTGGCCGGCTTCTCCGACTTCCGGCATCGTCAGGTGGCGCGCGTAGCGCTCACGCGCATGGACGTCGAGCCCGCGGGGGGTCTCGAACGGCAGCCCTTCGGCCTTCCAGCGCGAGAAGCCGCCCGCGACCGAGGCCACGTTGCGGTAGCCCATCCGCTGCAAGTCTTCCGCGGCGAAGAGCGAGCGTGTGCCGCCGGCGCACATCACGAGCAGCGGCCGCTCGGGGTCGGGGATCGCCTCTTCGACACGCAGCTCGAGAAAGCCACGGCCGAGACGATACGCGTCGCGCGGGCTGCCCTGCGCGATTTCGTCGGCTTCGCGGACGTCGATCAATGCCGCGCCTTCGGACTGGCGCGTGAACGCGTGTCGCGGGGCGATTTCCGGGATGCTCGCCTTCAGTTCGGCCAGACGCCGTTCGCGACCGCTACCCGCCCCGCCGGCGACCGCCGGCACGATCGCCAGCACCGCGCCTTCGTTGGGTAGCGAGGCCGCGAGTCCGCCCAGGTCGCGCACGTTTTCGGTGCCGAGATAGACATTCACGAAGGGCCGCATGCTGCCGTCCGCCGAACAGACCCGCGAGAGGATCCCTTCGTGCCGCCGGCCCAGCGCGTCGAGCGCCTCGCCGACCGTCGTGGCATTCACCTCGACCTCGTCGGCGCCTTGTGTGTAGGTGCGCAAGGGAGTGGGGATGCGGATGATGACACGGCTCATGGGAGCACCTCCTCTTCGCTGAAAATCTCTCCGTCGAGCCGCCAGGAACGCAACTCCGTGGCGACGCCGGAATTCACCGAGACGATCGGATACGACCATCCTGGCCATGCGAATTCGAGATCGGTTGCGGAAGGGCACGCCGGGTGGTCCGGGTGGGAGTGCCACACGCCCACCACTAGCAATCCGCGCTCCACGGCGGCCCTTTCGGCCCCAAGATAGTCCTGCGGCTCGATCAGGAAACGGTCGCCAGTCCGGTCCGGATGGACGTTGCGTGTTTCATGCAAGTCGCGCACGGCGACCACGCCGGCCTCCTGCCCGCCGAGCAGCAGTCCACACACCTCTTCCGGATAGCCCGCCTGCGCCAAGGCCAGAATTCGGTCGCGCAGCCGGGCCGGCAGACGCAGCGCTGCCATCGACGATCCTCCAGACCGGAACGTGCTAAAAAAACCGCACCATTTCCGTCCTTATTAGAACCGGCGCGGAGCCCGGGAGTTCGACGAGCGTGTGCTCGTGACAAATTCACGGTCCGACATCAGAGGAATCCTCACTTCGCCCGCCGGCCCATCGGCCGTGAGCTATACATCAATTATTGGCGCCCCCGCCCGTCTGGAGCTGCGTCCATATGTCGAACATGGCGAGAACGCGAAGGCTCTGGTCCGGTGTCCTGGTGGGCCAGTTGGTGCTTGGGCTGTTCTGCTGCGAGGCAGCCGGTTTCTGGGAGGGAGAAGACGGGCGCGTAACGGGATTGCCGCCGGGTTTCGACGCCCGCGCGCACGCCGACCCCTATCGCGGTCCGCATCCGTCGGAACTGAAACGACCGGCCGAAACTTTCCGTTTTCCGATCAAGGTGGGCGAAGTCGGGCCCGACGAGGCGCTGTTTGCGGGCCCAAAGCAGTATCCCTTCGTCTGCGACACCGAGGGTTCGGGGCTCGGGCAGCCGCTGGTCGACAACCTGGCGGGCATCGGCACGCGGGTCGACCAGGAGGCGGACCGCGAGAAGGAATTGCCGGAGGCACACGGGTTCAGCAAGGACTGCCTCGCGCCGACGAAAGCCTGGTACTACTACAAGCCGCGCGGAAAGGACCGTTTTTCACGGTGGAACGAGAAGGTGCGCGACGCCGAGCGGATCACCGTCAATGGCGTGCGGATCCCCTTCGTGGTCCGCGTCGAGATGGGAACGATCAACCGCTTCATCTATGTGCTCGTCGCACTGCGCGGGGCGCACGAATCGCTGGCCGCGCCCGGTGCGGATCGCTGGAATCGACGCCTGATCTACCAGTTCTACGGCGGCGTGGGGATCGGGCACCGGCAGGGCCATGCCAATCTGAAGCGCGTCATCGCGGACCGCGAAAAGGAGCTCGCGCAAGGCTACGCCGTCGTTGCGTCGACCGGCACGACCACGGCCAACCATTACAACCTGTGGCTGATCGAGGACACCGCGCTGCGCGTGAAGCGACAGTTCTCCGCGCTCTATGGCGAACCGGAATACACGGTCGGCGTCGGCGGTTCGGGCGGCGCGATCCAGCAATATCTGCTCGCGCAGAATCATCCCGGCCTGCTCGACGCCGGCGTCGCGCAGTACGCCTATCCGGACATGATCACGCAGACGATCCCGATCTTCGACTGCGAGTTGCTCGAGTACTACTTCGACGTCACCGACGGGGGGAACGCGAAATGGGCGCGGGCCGAGAACCGCAGCATCATCGAGGGCCTCAACGCAAACAACGGCTACTCGGCCTCGGCCGGTGTCTTCAAAATCCAGGCGACGACGCGGCTTTCGTACCTGGCGCGGGGCGAGTGGCGGCCTTCACTCGAGGGGCAGACCGAATGTGCCGTGGCGTGGCGCGGCCTGACTCCACTGGTGCTGAATCCGCTCTTCACGAACTTCGAGAACCGCCTTTCGGAGTCGGTGTTCAAGCAAGGCCTGTGGAGCTACTACGAAGACCTGAAGCAGTTCTTCGGCACGGACAAGCAGGGCTACGCCCGCGTGCCGTGGGACAACGTCGGGGTGCAGTACGGCTTGCATGCGCTGCAGACGGGACGGATCGGGCCGGAACAGTTCCTCCGCCTCAACGCGCGCGTCGGCAGCTGGAAACCGCCGTCCGAAATGCAGCCCGAACGCTTCTGGCTGGTCGACGGCGGCGGCAGCGACCTGCGCGATTTCTCGCCGTGGAGCGCGCACAACATGAACCTCGCCGGCACGGTCGCGGCGCCCCGTTTCGAAGGCGACCGGCTCGCGATGGAAGCGGCCTACCGGTCCGGGCAGGTGTTCCTCGGGCACCTCGACATCCCGGTGATCGACGTCCGCCATTACCTCGAACCGGATTTGGACATGCACCACGAGGCGGCATCGTTCTCAACGCGCGAGCGCATCCGGGCCGCAGGGGGAAGCATCGGAAACCAGTCGATCTGGGTCAGCGACAGCCACTACGATCCCACGCCGGAAGCCTTCGCGGCGATCGACCAGTGGTGGCGCGCGAAGCAGGCGGAACCGGAGCGCAGCTGGGCCGAACTGCGGCCGTCGTCGGCGAGCGACCGTTGCTTCGACCGCGAGGGCAAGGTGATGGCAAGCGGCGAGCACGTCTGGGACGGCGACTGGAATCGGCGTCTGGCGGGTGCCTGTACACGCGCCTATCCGATGTTCGCCAATTCGCGCATCGTCGCGGGCGAATCGATTGCCGGCGACCGTTTCAAGTGCGCGTTGCAGCCGGTCGCCGAAGCGATCGAGGCGGGGGTGTATGCGCCGATCGACATGAGCCCCTACCGCGCGCGGCTGGAGCAGATCTTTCCGCAGGGCGTCTGCGACTACCGCCAGGGCGACGTCGCGCGCCCGGCGGATCTGCTGCACCCGCACGATGTTGTGGCGCGCTGAGTCCGCGAGTAAGCGTCCTCTGCGCGCCCTTACTCGCCGGTGAATTCCGGCTTGCGCTTTTCCTTGAACGCGCGGATTCCCTCGGCGTAGTCGCTGCTGTCGTAAACGACGCGGCGCAGGCCCTGGATGCGCTCGAAGTCGTGCGGCGACATCGAATGTGCGCCGGCGAGGATGCGCAACTGTTCCTTCATCACGGAGATCGAGAGCGGCGCGTTCTTGGCGATCGTCCGCGCCGTAGCGTAGGTGAATTCCTCGAGATCGTCGGCGGCCACGACGTGGTTGATGATGCCCATCCGTTCGAGCCGCATCGCCGGAATCGGCTGGGCTGTGAACAACATCTCGTTGGCGATGCGGGCGTGCGCCGCGTTGAAGAAGGTCAGCAGGCCGGTAACGTTGTAGGGCACGCCGTGGCGGGCGGGCGTCGCAGCGAAGGTCGATTCGGGCGTGGCGACAATCAGGTCGCAGGCGAACACGGTCTCGCACGCGCCGCCCCAGACGCTGCCCTCGATCATCGCAATGACCGGCGCGGGAAACGCCTCGATCTCGCGCACGAGCTTACGCAGCGGGTCCTTCCAGCCCAAGGGGTCGCGACCGCCTTCCGGCAGCTCGGACACGTCGTGCCCCGCGGACCACACGCTCGTCCCCGGCTGTGCGCGCAGGACGACGCAACGGATCTGCGCTGCGCGGCAGGCTTCGAGTCCGGCGATCAATTCATCGACCAAGGCCTCGGAGAGGCAGTTACGCTTGGCCGCGTGGTCGAGCGTGAGTGTCGCGACTTTGTGGTCGATGGAACAGGTGACGAGCGGCATGGTGTACGGCCAGGGCAGGGAAGGCGCGGATTCTAATCGATCGCCTGTTCCGCGTGCACGGCGGCCATCCGCGCTGGCTGGCCCGGCCGGTGCTGCGTGCCGAGTTCCCGCGCGAGGACTTCGATCTCCTCCGGCGTCACCGCCGGCGAGCACAGGAAGCCCTGGAATTGGTCGCATCCTGAAACCTCCAGGAACTCGCGCTGCGATTCGGTCTCTACGCCCTCCGCGATCACGCCGAGCTTGAGCGTGCGGCCGATGCTGATGATGGCTGTGGTGATCGCCGTGTCGCTTTCGTCGTTCGGCACGCCTTCGACGAAGGAGCGGTCGATCTTGAGCTTGTGGATCGGAAAGCGCTTGAGATAGGTCAGGCTGGAGTAGCCGGTGCCGAAATCGTCGATCGAAAGCCTGACGCCGAGTTCGGCGAGCGCCTGCAGGCGGAGCAGCGCCTCGTCGGCGTCCTGGATCAGGATCGATTCGGTCAGCTCGAGTTCGAGCTGGCGGGGCGGCAGTCCGCTGCGGCGGAGCACGGTGGAAACCGAGCGGATGAAGTCCGGGTTCTGGAACTGCAGCGCCGAGACGTTCACGGCGACGATCAGGTCGATGTCCTTTTTCTGCCATGCGACGGCCTGGTTCACGGCCTGGTTCAGCACCCACTCGCCGAGACGGATGATGAGGCCGTTTTCCTCCGCCTGCGGGATGAAGAGGGCCGGCGAGACCTCGCCCATCTCGGGGTCCGTCCAGCGCAACAAGGCTTCGACGCCAATGACGTTGCCCGTGGCGAGATTGATCTGCGGTTGGTATTTGAGCCGGAAGCGCTGGTGTTCGAGCGCTTCCCGCAAGGCCTGGTCGAGCTTCATCCGCGCGAGCAGGTTGAGGTTCATCTGGCGCTGGTAGAAGCGGAAGCCGGCGCGGCCGCGTTCCTTGGCGTTATACATCGCCGTGTCGGCGTTCTTGATCAGGTCGTCTGCGCTCAGTCCGTCGCCGGGATAGAGGGCGATGCCGATGCTGCAGGTCACGGTCAGCGTCATGTCGCCGAGCACGAAGGAGCGCGACAGCGCCGCGAGGATGCGGCGCGCCGTCGCTTCGGCGCCCCGTTGGTCGACGTCCTGCAGCAACAGCAGGAATTCATCGCCACCGAGCCGCGCCGCGGTATCGCACTGGCGGATGCATTCCTTGATCCGCTTGGCGACCTCGACCAGCACGCGGTCGCCGAAGATGTGGCCGAGCGAGTCGTTGATCTGCTTGAAGCGGTCGAGGTCGATGAAGAGCACCGCGAAGTGGCGCTGTTCGCGCGCCGACCAGCTCAGCGCGAACTCGATCCGCTCGTTCAGCAGCACTCGGTTCGGCAGGCCGGTGAGGGTGTCCGAATAGGCGAGCTCCTCGATGCGCTTCTTCGCGGCGAGCTTGTCGGTCAGGTCCTTGAAGAAAAGCACGTACTGCGGGGGGTTGCCGTCGTCGTTGAGCGCACGGACGAAGGAGGCGAGGCCGGGAATGCTCGTTCCGTCCTTGCGACGGTAGGAGAGTTCGCCCTCCCAGAATCCGTCGCCCTCGATACTGCGCAGGATCTCGGGCACGAACTTGTCGTCCTCGGGCAGGAACAGCAGCGAGTCCGTGCGCTGCCCGAGCAATTCGCCTTCTTCGCAGCCGCTCGATTCCAGTGACTTCGCGTTGGCCGCGACCACACGGTGTTCGCTGTCGATGATCAGGATCGCGTCGAGGCTCGCCGAGAAAACCTTGGCGGCGAGCTGGAGCCGCGACTTGTCGGCGAGGCTCTGCGTGATGTCGCGGAACGAGAAGACGCGCCCGACGGGGCGCCCGCGGGCGTACTGCGGCAGCGAAGCGCGTTCGAGGATCTTGCCCGAACGCAGCACGATCAGGTCTGTGCCTTCGAGCAGGGGTCGATCGCTCAGTTCTTCGAGCCTGCGTCGATACTGCTCGGCATCGACGACGGCTTGTTCGAGCCAGGCGTAGGTCGCCTCGTCGTCGCGTTTCGTCATCAAGTCCTGCGGGATATCCCACAGCTCAGCGAAGCGGTGGTTGTAGCTGCGGATGCCGCGCGCGAGATCGACGACGAGAATCCCGTCGGCCGTCGATTCGATGGTCGCGCGCAGTTCGGCGACGATCTTTTCGAGTTCGTCTTCCGCGCGGCGCTGTTCGCTGCGGTCGTTGATGCCGACGAGATACACCGCGCGCGCCTCTTCGACCGCGACCCGGGTCACGCGGCGGTCGATGTTGAGGACCGTTCCGTCGTCGCGCCGCAGGATCGTCTCGGAATGGATTTCGTCGCTGAGCCCGTGTCCGACCTCTTCCCAGAAGAAGATGTCTTCCGGGGTCGCCGCGATCTCCGCAATGGGACGGCCGATCAGGCCGCTGTGCGGAACGCCGAGGAGCGCGCACGCGCTGCGGTTGGCGCAAACGATGCGCAAGTCGTCCCCGTCGACGACCAGCACGGATTCGAGCAATCCGTCGAGCATGGGGGCCAAGGCGTCGAGGCTGATCATGGCGCGCCTCCCTCTTCGAGCATTCCGCGGCCGCGCTCGAAGAAGTAACAGATGCGCGTACGCGGCGACAGGTAGTCGTAAGTGGCGCGCGGGAGCTGCAGCGGACGCAGGCTGCGGCGGATGCCGATGTCCGGGCGGTCGGCGAGATCAACGACCAGCGCCTCCTCGCGCGGCACCTGCGGTTCGTGGATGACCACGCGCGGCTTCAGCGGCCGTTGGGCATTGACCGACATTACGAGCGCGTAACGCTCGTCGTTGAGCTGCACGACCGAGCCGGGCGGATACACGCCCATCATCCGGATGAAGGTATTCACGGTCGATTCGTCGAAGCGGGCGTTGCGCAGCGTGAAGATGTGCGACAAGGCTTCGTGCGGCGTCATCGCGAGCGCGGGATTGGATGGGTTGCAGAGCGTGTCGTAGTAATTGACCAGTGCGACGATGCGCGCGGCCGGCGACAGTGCGGCGTTCTTGAGCTGCTTGGGATAGCCGCTGCCGTCGACATGTTCGTGATGCTGCGCGATCACGGCCAAGGCGCCGGCCGGCAGGGGCATGTTACGGGCGAGCGCGACGCCGTATGCGACGTGCTGCTGGTAGATCTTCTCTTCGGCGGCAGAGCGATTTTCGTTCGCGTAACGCAGGCGGTCGGGCAGCTCGATCTGACCGATGTCATGCAGCAGCGCACCAAGGCCGAGTTCATGCAGTGCGCGCTTGTCGAGTCCGCAGCTATTGCCCAGAAGCAGCGAGATCACGGTGACGTTGATCTCATGTGACGCACGCTCACCGACCTTTTCCGACAGCAGGCGGATGCAGACTTCTCCCGCGCCCACAAGGTGCGCGGACATGTTGGCCACGAGACTGGTCGCCGTCGCCAACGCTGCCGCCGGCTTCGTGCGAAGCGATTCGACGACCGCCCGGTATTCGCGGGAGGCGCTGGTGAATTCGCGCTCGCAGGCCTTCAGGCTCGCGTGCTGGTCCGCCAGGATGGCACGACGCGCCTGCTCGGCGTCCGACTGCGTCGCGGGCTTGGCGGACGCTTGCGGAGCCGTCGCATCGGTCGCTTCCGGCGGCGCGGATTCTTTTGAGGTCGGGACGACCGGTTCGGGGTCGCTGCGTTCCGGCGAGTAGCGGATGCGGTCGATGCCGAGGGCTCGGAGCGTGTCGATCTGCTCCTGCGAAGTGATCTTGAAACTGTTCAGCGGGAACGGGTGCGAAATCCAGCTCAGATCGATATAGACGAAATGGCCGATTCGCAGACGGGATACGTCGATGACGTCGGTATTGTTGTCGCCCATGGATCACAGCTCTCTTTCGTAGGTTCTCGCGCCGCACAATGGCAGCGGCTGTCTATGTAGCATGCCGTCCGGGAGCTGTATGCGGCAAATGGCACAGTCCGTGCGGATCCGTGCCGATACTGCTTATTCAGGAACGCCGCATGCGGAATTCGTCATAGACGGGATCACCCTGTTTCATGTCATGTTACCAGCATTAACGAAACGGTTTCTGAGGAATGCAAACGGTATTTTTAGGACGATTCTGATTTTTCGGACGGGGTTCTTGGCGGATTCTGACAAGCCGCACACACGATCGCGGTCAGTCTAATTAAATCAAAGGGATAGGTTTGGCATGCGGGTTGCGTTGTCGATCTCACGCGCAAAGGGCGTAACAACAACCAGGAGACGACGATGAGTGTGAACGAACTGACCCTTCCGGCCGGTGCTGCGGCCGACCTTCCCGGGGAAACCCGCCGGCGGACGGCGCATCTGTCGCCCGCGGCGCGCCTGCGCTCGATCTTCAGCGGCTCGGTCGGCAACCTCGTCGAATACTTCGACTGGTACGTCTATGCGGCTTTTGCGCTGTACTTTGCCCCGAAGTTCTTCCCGTCCGGCGACCAGACCGCGCAGCTGATGAACACGGCCGCGGTCTTCGCAATCGGCTTTCTCGTCCGCCCGCTCGGCGGCTGGCTCCTCGGCACGTATGCCGACCGCAAGGGACGACGCGAGGCACTGATGCTGTCGGTGATGCTGATGTGCGCAGGATCGCTGATGATCGCCTTCATCCCCGGCTACGACGTGATCGGCTACGGGGCGCCCGCACTGCTGCTCGTCGCGCGCCTGCTGCAGGGCATCAGCCTCGGCGGGGAGTATGGGAGCTCCGCGACCTATCTCAGCGAGATCGCGACGCCGAGCCGGCGCGGGTTCTATTCGAGCTTCCAGTACGTGACGATCATCATGGGGCAGCTCCTGGCGCTTGGCCTGCTGCTGGTGCTGCAGAAGTTCTTGCTGACGCAGCAGGAGCTCCACGAGTGGGGCTGGCGCATTCCCTTCCTGCTCGGCTCGGGCATTGCCGCTGCGGCGATCTGGCTGCGCCGCAACATGGCAGAGACCGAAGCGTTCAACGAGCAGGGCGCGACGGCGAAGCGCAAGAGCAACGTGCGCGAGCTCGCCAAGCATCCGCGCGAGGTGTTCACGGTCGTTGCGCTCACAGCGGGCGGTACCGTGTCCTTCTACACCTTCACGACCTACATGCAGAAGTACCTCGTGAACACGACCGGCTTCTCGAAGGACGATGCGACGATGATCTCGTCGATCGCGCTCTTCGTTTTCATGCTGCTGCAGCCGCTGGTCGGCTTGCTGTCGGACTTCATCGGCCGCCGCGCGATGCTGATCGCCTTCGGGGTCTGCGCGACGCTCTTCACCGTGCCGCTGCTCACCGCGCTGTCGGTGCCGCAGAGCATGGGCAGCGCGCTCGGCTGGTACATCGTCGCGCTGCTGATCACGACCGGTTATACGTCGATCAACGCGATCTTCAAGGCGGAGCTCTTCCCGGTGCACATCCGCGCGCTCGGGGTCGGCTTCCCGTTCGCGGTCACGGTGTCGGTCTTCGGTGGCACGGCGGAGTACCTCGCGCTGTGGCTCAAGAGCATCGGCCACGAACCCTGGTTCTATTACTATGTCAGCGCGTGCGCGGCGCTGTCGCTGATCGTTTCGCTGACGATGAAGGACACGAAGGCCACGTCGCGCATCGATCAAGATTGAGGACATCCAGATGAAGCGGCGGGCGAGGCGGTGAGGATGAGGGGGTGAGGACCAGGCGCGTCAGGCGTGCGCTGAACCTGCTGCTCCTCGTCGCCGCTTGCACGCTGGCCGCTTGGCTGGGCTACCGCGCGGCGTGGGAGTGGCAGCTCGCGCGCCTGCACGATGCCGGCCGACAGCGCCTCGTGCTCTTTGCCCGCAGCCTCGAGAGCGTGCTCGACAAGTACGAGCACCTGCCCTTCATGATCGGCCTGCATAAGGACGCGATTCGCCTGCTGCGCGACAAGGATCCGGCGCTGGTCCCGGCGGTCAACGAACTGCTCAAGCAGGCGCAGGCGGGGACCGAGGTCACGCAGTTCTACCTGCTCGACACGGCCGGCACTGCGGTCGCGAGCAGCCAGCAAAGGCTGATCGGTAACAACTACGAATATCGTCCGTATTTTCGACAAGCGATGGCCGGCGGAGCGGGGCTCTTCTACAGCGTTGGCACGACGACACTGGTGCCGGGCTGCTTCCGCTCGCGGCCGGTGCGCGATGGCGATCGCATCATCGGCGTTGCCGCGATCACCTTCAGCCTGAACGGCGTGGAACGCGGGTGGGCCGAGAGCGGAGAGCGCGTGGCGCTCGTCGACGAGAACGGGGTCGTCGTGCTCAGCACGACCGAATCATGGAAGTACCGCGCGCTGAAGCCGCTGTCGGAGGAGGTACGCAAGCGCGTCGTCGCAGCCCGGCAATATCCGGAGGTCCAGATCCGTCCGCTCGCTGCCGAGGCGCTCGATGTGCTGCCCGAGGGAGTCGTCGTCGACGGCGCGAAGTTTCCTGAAGGGCGGGGCAAGTGGCTCGCGCAGTCCTATCTGATCGGCGGACCCGGCTGGGGGCTGATGCTGTTCTCGGACCTGCGGGAAGTCCGCGAGACGGCCGTGCTCGGCGGAGTCGGCGCGGGCTTCGCGGCGGCTTTCCTGGCGTCGCTCTTCGTCTACGGCCGCTTGCGGAAGAAATCGCGGCGCGACCGGCGCGAGGCTGCGGAGGCGCTGAAGCGCGTCTCGGAAGACCTCGAACGGCGCATCGAGGAGCGCACGGCGCAGCTGTCGAATGCCAATCAGCAACTCCATGAGAAGGTCAACGACCTGGAAAAGACCGAGGCGATCCTGCGCAAGACGACGGACGACGCCGTCCAGGCTGGCAAGCTTGCCGTGCTCGGCCAGCTTGCGGCCGGCGTGTCGCACGAGCTTAACCAGCCGCTGTCCGCGCTGCAGATGCTCGCCGGCAACGGCGTGACGCTGCTCGAGATGGGCGAGACCGACGAGGTCCGCGGCAACCTCCAGGCGATCGGCGAGCTCGTCGGACGCCTCGGGCACATCGTCGGACCGCTGAAATCGTTTGCCCGCAAATCTCCGCTGGAGCTTGTGCCGGTACGCCTCGGCGCGGCTATCGACAATGCGCTGATGCTGCTATCCGCCGTGACGGCCAGGACGCCCGTCAAGATCGAGGTGTCGATCGAGCCGCCCGATCTCCATGTGCTCGCGGATTCCGTCCGCCTCGAACAGGTCCTCGTCAATCTGATCCGTAACGGCGTGCAGGCGATGATGGAGGAGGGCGGCGGCGGAGACCTGCGGATCGAAATCACCGCAACCTCGGACGCGGGCATCGTGCGCCTCGTGATCCGCGATTACGGCCCCGGCTTTTCCGCCGATACGCTCGCGCATCTCTTCGAACCCTTCTATACGACCAAGCCGACCGGCGAAGGACTGGGCTTGGGGCTCACGATCTCGCGTGCGATCATCGAACGACTCGGGGGCACGCTGCGTGCCGAGAACGCCGAGCCTGGCGCACGTTTCGAAATCCTGCTCAAAGATGCGACTCCATGACTGCCGACCAGACGCTCTGGCTCATCGAAGACGACCCCGCCGTGCGCCACGCGAGCAGCCAGTCGCTGCGGCTTGCGGGTTTCACGGCGCGCGCCTTCAACGACGCAGAGTCTGCGCTGGCGGCGCTTGGCGATCAGCTGCCGGATACGGTCGTGTGCGACGTGCGCCTGCCGGAGATGGACGGCCTTGCCTTCATGGCGCGGCTGCTGCGCACCGATCCCGGCATTCCCGTGATCCTGATCACCGGTCATGGCGACATCACGATGGCCGTGCAGGCGATGCGTGCCGGCGCCTACGACTTCATCGAGAAGCCTTTCCCGCCCGAACGCCTTGTCGAAGTTGTCCGGCGCGCGCTCGAAAAGCGTCGCCTGACGCGCGAAGTGAGCCGTCTCACCGAGGAGCTCGCACGTCATGCCGGCGCGGCGATCATCGGCGAATGCGCGGCGATTCAGAATCTGCGCCGTCTCGTCGGCGCGCTCGGACCGACCTCGGTCGACGTGCTGCTGCATGGCGAGACGGGCGCCGGCAAGGAAGTGGTCGCGCACGCCCTGCATGCGGCGAGCGGACGCACCGGGCCCTTCGTCCCGATCAACTGCGGCGGCCTGCCGGAAAGCGTGTTCGAATCGGAAATGTTCGGCTACGAGGCGGGCGCTTTTACCGGTGCGACCAAGCGGCGTATCGGCAAGATCGAGCATGCGCACGGCGGCACGCTCTTCCTCGACGAGATCGAAAGCATGCCGCTCGCGCTGCAGGCGAAGCTCCTGCGCGTGCTGCAGGACCACCGCGTGGAGCGCCTCGGTGGTAACGCGTCGATCGAGGTCGATTGCCGCGTCATCGCCGCGACGAAGGACGACCTGAAGGTGTTGGCGGAGCAGGGGCGTTTTCGAGCGGACCTGTTTTACCGGCTGAACGTCGCCGTGCTGCAGCTGCCGCCCCTGCGCGAGCGCAAGGAAGACATCCCGCTGCTGATGGCGCACTTCCTGAGTGAGGCGGCGCAGCGCTTCAAGCTGCCGGCCCCGACTTGGGGTGCCGTGGACGTCCTGCGCTGGCAGGCGCACGACTGGCCGGGCAATGTGCGCGAACTGAAGAACACCGCCGAGCGGATCTGCCTCGGCCTGTCGGACGGGCTGTCCGCGAAGGAAGGCGAGGACGGCGGGCCACCCGGCTTGGTCAGCCAGCTGGAGCAGGCCGAACGGGGCTTCATCCGCAGCGCCCTGAAGGTTAGCCAGGGCAACGTCGCCCGGGCCTCCGAATTGCTGAAGCTTCCGCGCAAGACCTTGTACGACAAACTCGCCCGCTATGGTCTGCGCGCAGAGGATTTTCGTGATTCGCAGGCGAGCAATTGAATCGGGAACGTCGTACTATCCGGCCTCCGCTCAAGAAGTGAGTGCGCGCGCGGTTGACCTAAATCACCGCAGCGGTTGTCGAAAAGCGTTATAAAGTCAGTGAACTTTCCAGGATCTCAGCGGCCATGAAGAGCCACCTCTCCGAGCACATCCTTCCCGCCAATCCGCGTTTCCATCTGCATCGGCCGGACGGGTTGTTCATGCCGATCTCCTTCTTCCTCGTCACCGAGCGGATGCGAGGAGAAATCGAGCAGGAGCGCGAGCTGATCCTGCAGGGGCTCGCGCCCGCGTTGCGCGTCAAGCAGGAAAAGCTCTTTGCGCGCTACGACCTCAAGGGCAGTGCGCGCGCTTTTGAAGACATGTTGCGGCTGTTCGATGTGCCGGGACACTAACCCGACGTAAGTTTCAATGGCAGGCGATCAGATGCCTGCGTCCCAGACCGTCCCGTTCGTGATGTCGACTGACTCGTCGAAAGTCCCTGCCTTGCGGAAGCTGCGTACGCAGTCCAGGAAAGCGGCGAGTATCGGCGACTGATCGTCCGACCGGTACAGGCAGCTCAGGTCGATGCGGCTGTTGGCCGGGCTGTCGTGCAAGGGCCGGAAGACCACACCGGGGAGCGTCAGCGCGGTGACCGATTCCGGCACGAGGCAGATGCCGAAACCGCCGGCGACGAGGGCGACGCCCGTCACCGCGTCGCCGACTTCCTGCGACACGTTCGGCACGAAGCCGGCCTCCTCGCACAGACGCATGACCTTGTCGACGAAGTTCGGCCGTGCACCGGTCGGGAATAGCACCATCGGGTGATCCGCGAGGGCGCGGAAGGGCACGGATTCTTCCTGTGCCAAGGGATGGTTCTCGTTGACGGCGAGCAGTAGCGGTTCGGTCGCGACGAGTTCGGTCGCAAGGTCCGGCAAGGGCGCGAGCATGCGATTGAAGCCGACCGTGATGCGGCGCTGGCGGAGCGCCTCGATCTGTTCGGCCTTCGTCATCGTGTGCAGCACGATCTTCACTTCAGGGTAATCGTTGCGGAAGGCGAGCAGCAGCCTCGGGATCGTGCCGAGGATGCCCGAGCCGAAGATCGCGATGTCGAGGCGGCCGAGCTTGCCTTGGCCCGCGCGTTGCGTGCGCTCGGTCGCCTGTTCGACCACTGAGCGGATGTTGCGCGCCTCCTCCAGGAAGAGTTCGCCGGCTTGCGTGAGCTCCATGCCTTTGGGCGTGCGATTGAAGAGTTTCACGCCCAGTTCTTCTTCCAGTTGCTGGATCTGCCGGGTCAGTGGCGGCTGCGAGATGTGCAGGCGCGCCGCCGCGCGGCCGATGTTTTCCTCTTCCGCGACGGCAATGAAGTAGCGCAGATGTCTCAGGTCCATGGTTCTCCGGGTCCTTGTGGGCGTGCGTGCGACACCATACCTTGAAGGTATCAAGAGCGCCAACTAATGGTATTGGACGGTAATCCTCGACATCGATAACTTCCTCTTCCAGATCGGACGACATGCAGGGCATTTCCCCGCGGAGCGCGCCGACGGAAAAGCATATTGCATAAGGAGGAAGACATGGGGTCCAGGCAATTGGCGCCGCGCCGCGCGCAGGTTTTTCGTCGCCGACCGGCTGTCGCCGCGGTGCTCGGTGCGCTGGCCGCGCTGTCCGCCGCGTCAGGCGCGTCTGCGTTCCAGATCGACGGCGGTGATTCCGACGTTCGCATGACGTGGGACAACACGATCAAGTACAGCGCCGCGTGGCGCACTCGTAGCGCCGATTCGCGGGTCGCCGACAATTCGCTGGGCGTGCAGGCGAACACTAACGACGGCGATCTGAATTTCGGTCGCGGCCTGATTTCCAATCGCGTCGATCTACTGTCCGAATTCGACCTGCGTTACAAGCGCGACTTCGGTTTCCGCGTCAGCGGCGCCGCCTGGTACGACGACGTCTATAACCGCCACAACGACAATCCGGGCGCCCTCGGCGGGGCGCTGGTGAACTCCCGCTCCGCGCGCTACGACGAATTCACCGACGACACGCGCGACCTGCACGGGCGCAAGGCGGAATTCCTCGATGCCTTCGTCTGGACCAACCTCCATCCTGGCCAGATGAACCTGAACGTGAAGGCTGGCCGCTTCACGCAGCTCTACGGCGAGAGCCTGTTCTTCGGCAGCAACGGTATCGCGGCGGCGCAGACTTCGCTGGACCTCATCAAGGCCCTGTCGGTGCCGAACTCTCAGTTCAAGGAGATACTGCGGCCGGTGGGCCAGCTTTCTGCGCAATTGCAGATCAACGACAAGGTATCGGTGGGCGCGTATTACCAAGTCGAGTGGCGCAAGACGCGGCTGCCAGCGGCGGGAAGCTACTTCAGCTTCGCAGACTTCGTCGACGACGGTGGCGAAACCGTGATCCTCGGGCCGGGCGCTGCGGTGTTCCGCGGCAAGGACATCGAGGCGAAGGATTCGGGGCAGGGTGGCCTGCAGCTGAAGCTGAAGTCAGGCGACACCGAATACGGGATCTACGCCGCGCAGTACCACGACAAGCTGCCGCAGTTCTACCTGCGGCCCGGCGTGCATGTGCGGGCGGGCAGCGTCGGCGACTACGTACAGGTGTTCGGCGAAAACATCCGCACGGTCGGCGGCAGCTTCAGTACGTTGGTCGGTGAAACCAACGTCGCCGGCGAACTCTCGTTCCGCGACAACATGCCGCTCGTCGCGAGCGGCAATACCGTGATCCTGCCCGGCAACACGACCGCCGACGGCGATAACAACGCGGCCTACCCGGTCGGCCGCACGATGCACCTCAACCTCTCGGCGATCAGCGTGCTGGCGGGCAATTCGCTGTGGGAAGGGGCGTCCTTCATCGGCGAGTTCGCGTTCAACCGTCGCCTGAAGATCACCGACAACGCCAACCAGCTCGACCCGCGCGCAACCCGCGATGCCACCGCCGTCCAGTTCATCTTCCAGCCCGAGTACTTCCAGGTCCTGCCCGGCCTCGACGTGCAGGTGCCGATCGGCGTCGCCTACGGATTGAGCGGCCGCTCGTCTGTGAATGGCGCGCTCTTCCCCGCCGAGCATGGCGGCAACCTCAGCATCGGGCTGAAGGGCGAGTACCAGAAGACCTGGCAGGCGAGCCTCAACTACACGCACTACATCGGCTCGCCCGGTTCGGTGATCCGCTACAACACCGCGGTGCCCGAGCTCTCGTACGACAACTTCCATGGCGACCGCGACTTCGTCTCGCTGTCGATCCAGCGCACGTTCTGATTCCGCATATCCAGAAAACGAGGAGACGACCATGAACAAGCCACTTATTCTTTCGGCGGCCATCGCCGCTGTACTGCTCGGCGCTCAGGGAGCGCAAGCTGCGGTCGGTGCCGACGAAGCCGCGAAGCTCAAGACCACGCTGACCCCGCTTGGTGCAGAAAAGGCCGCCAACAAGGACGGCAGCATTCCGGCCTGGGACGGCGGTCAGACCAAGCCGCTCGCGGGCAAGAAGATGGGCGACATCCCGCTCGAAATCTTCACCGGCGAGAAGCCCGTCTTCCAGGTGAACGCGAAGAACATGGCGCAATACGACGCGATGCTGTCCGAGGGCACGAAGGCGCTGCTGCGGAAGTACCCGGAGAGCTTCCGGCTCGACGTCTACCCGACGCACCGCACCGCGGCTGCCTCGCAGAAGGTCTACGACAACGTCGCGAAGAACGCGACGCGCTGCAAGCTGAAGGAGGGCGGCTATTCGCTCGAAGGCTGCGTCGGCGGCACGCCTTTCCCGATTCCGAAGGAAGGCGTCGAGGTCATGTGGAACTACCTGATGCGCGTCGAAGCGCCGTCGATCGAATACCGCTTCAAGAACATCGTCGGGAACGCGGACGGCAGCCACACGCTTGCCACCCGTAACGAGATCGCGTTCCAGTATCCGCAGTACTACGAAGACGCGACGCCCGAGACCTGGTCAGGGGAGTACGCGATCCTGCGCTTCAACACGCTGGAGCCCCCGTTCAAGGCCGGCGAGTCGCTCGTGATCCGTGACAGCATCGATCAGAAGGTCGGGCGCCAGGCCTGGCAGTATCTCGTTGGCCAGCGACGCGTTCGCCGCGCGCCGACCGTCTCGTACGACACGCCGGACTTCGTCGCCTCGGGCGCGAACTACTTCGATGAGGTGCAGGGCTTCTTTGGTTCGCTCGACCGCTTCCAATGGAAACTGGTCGGCAAGCAGGAGATGCTGATCCCGTACAACAACAACGGATTCGTCGGTGCGAAGCTCGACGACGCGCTGGCGAAGTACCACCTGAACCCGGACCAGGTGCGCTGGGAACGTCACCGCGTATGGGTTGTCGAGGCGACCGTCGCCGCCGGCAAGCGCCACGCCGTGCCCAAGCGCCGCTACTACCTCGACGAGGACACCTGGCTGATCGCGCTGGTCGATGGCTATGACGCCGAAGGCAAGCTGTGGCGCACGACGCAGGTCACGCCCTTCGTCGTGCCCTCGATCCCGGCGACCCTGATGAAGACCGCGACGGTGTTCAACCTGCAGGCCGGCACGATGAGCGTGATCCAGGCGCTCAACGGCGAGGACTTCAAGGTCGTGCCGCGCAAGCAGGAAACCTACTTTACCGGCGACGCCGTCGCTGCCGAAGGCGTGCGCTGACGCCTTTCCCGGTTGCGGACCCGACCTCGGTTTCTTCCCCCATTTCCTCCCCGGGGCCGGGTTCCGCTCTTCCGTGTCTCGATCCGAGTAACGAAGATGCACTCAATCCATAGATCCTGTCCTCGTGCGATGCTCGCGACGGCGCTCTTCTCCATGTTGCTACTTTCGGGAACCCAAGGCGCGGTCGCTGCGCCGGTATCCGACCTGCTCGACCTCCCCGCAACCGTGAATGCGCGCGCGACACGCGCGCTGCAACTGGCCGTGACCCGCGCCGGCGACCGCTTCGTCGCGGTCGGCGAGCGCGGCACGGTGCTGCTTTCCGACGACAACGGCCGGAGCTGGCGCCAGGCGAAGCGGGTTCCTGTGAGCGTCGCGCTCACAGATGTCCATTTCCCGACACCGCAGCTCGGCTGGGCAGTTGGGCACAGCGGCGTCGTGCTGCATAGCGCGGACGGCGGCGAAACCTGGGAGCGGCAGCTCGACGGCAAGCAGGCGGCGCAGCGGGTGCTTGAAGATGCCCAGCAGCACGCAGCCGAGGGCGAGCAGGGGGCTCGCCGCGTACGCGAGGCCGAATCCCTCGTCGCCGACGGTGCGGACAAGCCCTTGCTCAGTGTGCATTTTGCGGACCCTCAAAGGGGCTGGGTCGTCGGTGCCTACGGCCTCGCGCTCGGCACGGCCGACGGCGGCAAGAGCTGGCGCTCGCTGACGGCTTCGGTCCCGAATCCCAAGGGCAAGCATCTGTACCAGGTGCGCGGTGATGGTGACCATCTGCTGGTCGCCGGCGAGCAGGGCGCGCTTTTCCGTTCCACGGATGGCGGCGTCTCTTTCCAGGAACTACGTACCCCCTACGCCGGCACGTACTTCGGCGTGCTGAACGGGCGCGGCACGACACTGCTGGCGTTCGGCCTGCGCGGCAACGCGTGGCGCAGTGCAGACGGTGGTGCGACCTGGGAAAAGGTCGAGATCGGGCAGCCGGTGACGATTGCCGCAGGCAGCGTGCTCGGCGACGGGTCGGTGGTGCTCGGGGACGAGAGCGGTCGTCTGATGCGCAGCTTCGACGACGGTCGCAGCGTCGCGCCTGTTTCGGTTCCACCGGCGGCCGGCCTAACTGGCGTCGCGCAGGCAGCCGATGGCGCCCTGATCCTTTCCGGTCCGCGCGGCCTGATCCGCGTTGAACCCGATCTCCTTGTTTCGGAAGCGAAAAAATGAGTCACGCTCACGCACTTCCCTCCGGCGTGGTCGTCGCCGACCTGTCGGACTTCGACACCGGCGAAGGTTCCTTCGGCGAACGCCTGCTGTTCAACAATCGCCTCGTGATCGTCCTGCTATGCCTGATCGCGACCCTCGTGCTCGGCTATCAGGCCCGCGAACTGTCGCTGAACGCGGCCTTCGAGAAGATGATCCCCACCGGTCATCCCTACATCGCGAACTTCCTCGAAAACCGCAAGCAGCTCGCCGGCATGGGCAACACGCTGCGCATCGCCGTCGAGGCGAAGGAAGGCACGATCTTCGACGCCGACTATCTCGACACGGTGCGCAAGATCAACGACGAGCTCTTCCTGCTGCCGGGCGTCGACCGGCCGTACATGAAATCGTTGTGGACGCCGGCCGTGCGCTGGACCGGCGTCACGGAGGAGGGGCTCGATGGCGGGCCGGTGATCCCCGACGACTACGACGCCTCGCCCGCGAGCCTGGATCAGGTGCGACTCAACGTCGAGCGCTCGGGGGAGGTCGGCCAGCTCGTCGCCGCGAATTACAAGTCGAGCATCGTGCTGGTCCCGCTGCAGGACAAGATCGCCGAGAGCGGTGAGCGCATCGACTATGCGAAGCTGTCGGAGCGCATCGAGGAACTGCGCGCGAAGTACGAAAACGATCGCGTCGCCATCCACGTCACCGGCTTCGCGAAGGTCGTCGGCGACCTGATCGCCGGGCTGCAGCAGGTGATCGTGTTCTTCGCGCTTGCGATCGCCATCTGCACCACGGTCCTCTACTGGTACACGCGCTGCCTGCGCAGCACGCTGCTCGTCGTGCTGTGTTCGATAGTCGCGGTGGTGTGGCTGCTCGGCCTGCTGCCTACGCTCGGCTATGAGCTCGACCCATACTCCGTGCTCGTGCCCTTCCTCGTCTTCGCGATCGGCATGAGCCACGGCGCGCAGAAGATGAACGGCATCATGCAGGACATCGGGCGCGGCACGCACAAGCTGGTCGCCGCGCGCTACACCTTCCGCCGGCTCTTCCTCGCCGGGGTCACGGCGTTGCTGGCCGACGCCGTGGGCTTCGCGGTGCTGATGGTGATCGACATCCAGGTCATCCAGGACCTCGCCGTCACGGCGAGTATCGGTGTCGCGGTGCTGATCTTCACCAACCTCGTGCTGCTGCCGATCCTGCTGTCCTACGCAGGCGTCAGCCCGGTAGCGGCGGCGCGCAGCCTGCGCGCGGAGGCGACGGATGCGAACGACGCCGCGCACGCGAAGCACCCGTTCTGGGCCTTCCTCGACCTCTTCACGCAGCGCAAGTGGGCGGGCATTGCCGTCGCAGCGGGCGTCGTGATGGGCCTCGTCGGCCTTGTGATCAGCTTTCAGCTCAAGATTGGCGACACCGACCCGGGCGCGCCGGAGCTGCGTGCCGATTCGCGCTACAACCGCGACAACGCCTTCACGGTCGCGAATTACGCGGCGAGCAGCGACGTATACATCGTGATGGTGAAAACACCGCAGTACGCCTGCGCGCACTACGACACGCTGATGTCGGTCGATGCGCTCGAACGCGAGCTGCAGCAGTTGCCGGGCGTCGAAGCGACGAGCTCGCTCGCGGGACTCGCGAAGGTGTCGCACGCCGGCATGAACGAGGGCAGCCTGAAGTGGTTCGAGGTGCCGCGTTCGCAGGACATGCTGAACGCCATCATCACCCGCGCGCCGCGCGAGCTCTTCAACCAGAACTGCGATCTGACGACGCTCTACGTCTATCTGAAGGACCACAAGGCCGACACACTGACGAGCGTCGTGCAAACCGTCGAGGCCTTCGCCGCCCAGCATGGCAGTGAGGAGATCCGCTTCCTCAACGCCGCGGGCAACGCCGGCATCGAGGCCGCGACAAACATCGTCGTCAAGAAGGCCAACGTCGAGATGCTCTTCCTCGTCTACGGAGCAGTGATCATCCTCGCCTTCATCACCTTCCGCTCCTGGCAGGCGGTGATCTGCGCGGTGCTGCCGCTGATGCTCACGTCGGTGCTGTGCGAAGCGCTGATGGTCGGGCTCAACATTGGCGTGAAGGTTGCGACGCTGCCCGTGATCGCGCTCGGCGTCGGCATCGGCGTCGACTACGCGCTCTACGTGATGACGGTCACGCTCGCGCAGCTCAAGAACGGCATGAGTCTCTCGGAGGCGTATTACAAGGCGCTGCTCTTCACCGGCAAGGTCGTCGTGCTGACCGGCATCACGCTCGGCATCGCGGTCGCGACCTGGACCTTCTCGCCGATCAAGTTCCAGGCCGATATGGGCATCCTCCTCGCGTTCATGTTCGTCTGGAATATGCTCGGCGCGCTGATCCTGCTGCCGGCGCTCGGGCATTTCCTGCTGCGTCCGAAGAAGACGATGACGATCTGAGGAAATTCGCGGAGGCCGAACACTCTGGGCGATAATTGCATGTAGCTTACGAAATTGACGAGAGGGCGCCGCACGAACGGCCCCCCGCGAGGAGAGAAAACCGGATGCACGAGAAGCTGATCGAGCAGTTCAACCTGCGCTCGCGGCTGCGGTTCAACGTCGAGAGCGGGCACATCTGGCTCGGCGAGAACCGGATGCTGATGTTCCACGCGCAGGCCTTCGGCGCGCTGCGCAAGGAGCTCTTCGATTCGCTCGGAGCGAAACGGGCGAAGGGCCTGTTGCTGCGCATGGGCTTTGCCTCGGGACGCCACGACGCCGAACTCGCGTGCAAGCTCTCGAATCAGCTCAACGCCTACGACGCCTTCCAGATCGGCCCCGAACTGCACGCCTTCGAAGGGCTCGTCAAACCGACCATCCTCGACGCGAAGATTGACTGGGAACAGGGCACCTTCTTCGGCGAAGTCCTGTGGGAGAATTCCTGGGAGGCGGAATCGCACATCCAGCACTTCGGCATCGGTGACGACGTCGCCTGCTGGAGCCTCGTTGGCTACGCTTCCGGCTACGCGAGCTATTTTCTGAAGCGCTTTATCGTGTTCCGTGAAGTCGAATGCGTCGGAAAGGGCGACTCGCGCTGCCTGATCGTCGGCAAGCCGGCCGAGGAGTGGAAGTTCGAAGACGATTACCTCGACTATTTCCAGCCCGACAATGTCGAATGCAAGCTTCGCCAGCTGCAGGAGGACGTCCGTCAGCTGAAGGCGACACTCCACGCGCAGCGGGCGCCGGCCGGGCAACTGGTCGGCAACTCGCCGGCCTTCCGCGCCGCCTTCGACCTGGTCAACAAGGCCGCGAAGAGCCCGATCAGCGTGCTCCTGCTCGGTGAAACCGGGGTCGGCAAGGAGATGTTTGCACGTTGGCTCCATGAGCACAGTGACCGTGCCGACCAGCCTTTTGTCGCGATCAACTGCGCCGCGATCCCGCATGACCTCATCGAGTCCGAGCTCTTCGGCGTGCAGAAAGGCGCCTATACGGGTGCGCAGCACTCGCGCCCGGGCCGCTTCGAGCGAGCGAACGGCGGAACCTTGTTCCTCGACGAAGTCGGTGATCTGTCGCCGGCCGCCCAGGTGAAGCTGCTGCGGGTGTTGCAGACCGGCGAGGTCGAACGGCTCGGCGACGACCAGACGCGAAAGGTGAATGTGCGCTTGGTCGCGGCGACCAATGTGAACCTGCAGCAGGCGATCACGGAAGGGCGCTTCCGCGCCGATCTGTACTACCGGCTTGCAACCTATCCGGTCACGATCCCGCCGCTACGCGAGCGCAAGGCGGATATCCCGCTGCTCGCGCACGCGCTGGTCGACAAGATCGCGCCCACCTATCACAAGAAGCTCGACGGCATTACCGGCCGGGCGATGCAGGCGCTCGTTGCTCACGACTGGCCTGGCAATGTCCGCGAACTGGAGAACCTGATAGAGCGCGGCGTGCTCCTTGCCGAGCCGGGCGGTCTGATCGAACTCGAGCACCTCTTCGCCGCTGGCGCCGTGCCGGGCGTCCAGAACGACGCCGACGTCGGGCGCGAGGGCTTCCTGCGTGATGCGGCCGAAGCAAGCCGTGGGCGGCTCTATGATGCGCTGCTCGAGGAAGGCTTCGACCTCGAAGCTCACGAGCGACGGCTGGTGGAACTGGCGGTCCGGCGTTCGAAAGGCAACCTGACACACGCTGCGCGGCTGTTAGGAATCACTCGGCGGCAATTGGCCTACCGCCTAAAGCAGGACGTTCCGTCGGCCCCTCCGGGCGATTAAGCCAGAACGGTCACGGCCCTGCCGGGGGCGGTTCGACGTCCTGCGCTTAAACGCCGCTCTAGCTCCTCCATCAAGGCCTATGCAGGCCGACCTCCGAATCCGATTCCGTGTCCCCTCGGCGGAAGGGTCTTCCATTGACCATCGCGAGGCTTACATCGGCCTGCGCGCGCGGTGAATCGAGCACGCCTGGGCCCGCAGCGGCGGACCGCGTGCGCACTCACGGTAGGTCTCTAAACCAAAGTCTAATTTCGGCACGTGTCGCTTCCGCTTAACGTGTCCTCACGCCCGATGCAACGTCGTTTCAACGACCGCAGGGCAGTGGCGACACGTTTCGCCGTACTTCGGGGGCATCAGAACTCCCGATATTACTCAGGAAGGAGACACGAATGGCTGTACTCAACAGAATGGATTGGTACGACCTGGCCAGGAGCACGAACTGGACTCCGTCGTACGTGACCGAAGACGAATTGTTCCCCCCGAAGCTGGCGGGCGACTTCGGTCTGCCGCAGAACGCATGGGAAAAATACGACGAGCCGTACAAGCAGACGTATCCCGAGTACGTGAAGGTTCAGCGCGAAAAGGATGCCGGCGCCTACTCGGTGAAGGCCGCCCTCGAGCGTAGCCGGATCTTCGAAAATGCCGACCCGGGCTGGAAGTCGGTGATGAAAGCGCATTACGGCGCGATTGCCCGCGGCGAATATGCGGCGGCGAGTGCCGAGGCGCGGATGATGCGTTTCTCGAAGGCCCCGGGCATGCGCAACATGGCCACGCTCGGCTGTCTGGATGAAGTCCGCCACGGCCAGATGCAGCTCTACTTCCCGCATGAGCATGTGGCCAAGGATCGCCAGATGGACTGGGCTTTCAAGGCCTACGACACCAACGAATGGGCCATGATCGCGGCGCGCCACTTCTTCGACGACATCATGATGACGCGCGATGCGATCAGCGTCTCCATCATGCTGACGTTCAGCTTCGAGACCGGCTTCACCAACATGCAGTTTCTCGGCTTGGCGGCGGATGCGGCTGAAGCGGGGGATCACACGTTCGCGAACCTGATCTCCAGCATCCAGACCGACGAATCGCGTCATGCCCAGATCGGCGGTCCCGCCCTCAAGGTGCTGATCGAGAACGGCCACAAGGCCGAGGCGCAGAAGCGGGTGGATATCGCCGTCTGGGGCGCCTGGAAGCTGTTCTCGATTCTGACCGGTCCGATCATGGACTATTACACGCCGCTCGAGCACCGCAAGCAGTCGTTCAAGGAGTTCATGGAGGAATGGATCGTCGCGCAATTCGAGCGCGCGCTGACCGACATGGGCCTCGATCTGCCGTGGTACTGGGACATCTTCCTGAACGATCTCAGCCAGACCCATCACGGCATGCACATGGGGGCCTACTACTGGCGCCCGACCTTGTGGTGGAACCCGGCCGCAGGCGTCACGCCGGACGAGCGCGCCTGGCTGGAAGCGAAATACCCCGGCTGGAACGACACCTGGGGCCAGTGCTGGGACGTGATCATCGACAACGTCGTCGACGGGAACATGGCGCTGACCTATCCCGAGACGCTGCCCTATATCTGCAACATGTGCCAGTTGCCGATCCTCGGGACGCCGGGCAAGGGCTGGAACGTCAAGGACTATCCCCTCGAACACAACGGCCGCCTTTATCACTTCGGGTCCGAGGTCGATCGCTGGGTATTCCAGCAGGAGCCCGAGCGTTATGCGGGCCACATGACCATCGTCGACCGCTTCCTGGCTGGGATGATCCAGCCGATGGATCTGGGCGGCGCCCTCCAGTACATGAACCTCGCACCGGGCGAGATTGGTGACGACGCGCACAACTATGCCTGGGCGGAAGTGTACCGGGCGCTGCGGGCAGCCCGGAAGGCCAACTGAGCATAACGATCAAATGAGCTGGCGTGCCAGGCGCCGGCCCGAAAAGGAGACAAGAGACATGGCTTTATTTCCGCTGACCTCGAATTTCGAGGGTGATTTCGTTCTGCAACTGGTGGCCGTCGATTCGGAGAACACCATGGATGAGGTCGCCGCGGCGGCTGCCGTGCATTCGGTCGGCCGCCGCGTGAAAGCGCGTCCCGGATGCACGATGCGGGTCCGCCGGCAGGGCAGCGACGCCTTCCTGCCCCGCACGATGAAGGTGTCCGAATCGGGCCTCAAGCCGACCGAAACCATTGAAATCATCTGGGAAGCGCCGCAGCACTGATTGCGGCCCCACTCACGACGATCCGGGAGAGAAGCATGAGTTTCACGAAAGTTTGCACGATGGATGACCTCTGGGAAGGGGAGATGGAGCCCTTTACTGTCAATGGCCACGACATCCTTGTGGTGTGCGCCGAGGGCGGGAATGTGAGGGCTTTCCAGGGCATCTGTCCTCACCAGGACATCCCGCTTTCCGAGGGCAAGTTCGACGGCGAGAAGATCATCTGCCGCGCCCATCTGTGGCAGTTCGATGCCTGTTCGGGCAAGGGGATCAACCCCGATGACTGCGCCCTTGCCGAATATCCGGTGAAGGTTAATGGCGACGACATCCTGGTCCAGACCGAGGGCGTCGAGCCTCTGTTCGCGCACAGCTGAGCCAAAGTGAATAAGCAGGACAAGGAGAAATCAGTGAGCGCGTCGAAAGCAGGACAGGCCTATCACAACAACCTGGTCGGACCGGTAATGCGTGCCGGCGATCTGGCCCAGGCAGTGATCGAAGCGGCTCGGGTCGATAACCCGGGCAAGGAAATTTTCGTCGAAGACAAGCGGGCGTATATCCGCATTCATGCGGAACAGGAGATGGTTCTGCGCCAGGAAACGATCGAGGAAGAGCTCGGCCGTCCGTTCAGGATGAACGACCTGCAGGTGGATTTGAGTTCCTTCGCGGGTCAGATCGAGAGCCAGGACACGGCCGTGCGCTTTTACTTCAACAGAACGCTGTAAGTGCTGTCCGGGAATCGCCCGATAGCCACGTAAGAAAATCGAGGAGACAAGGAAATGTCTGAAATTCAGCCGTTGAAACCGCTGAAGACCTGGAGTCATCTGGCCGCTCGCCGCCGCAAGCCGAGCGAGTACGAGATCGTCACGGCCAATCTTCACTACAACGATCGGGACCCGAACGCTCCGTACGAGCTGGACCCCGGCATGTTCATGAACGAGTGGTACAAGAAGAACACCTTCGCGACGCCGCTCCGGCACGACGACTGGAATGCGTTCCGCGACCCCGACGAGGTGGTCTACCGCACCTACAACCTGATGCAGGACGGACAGGAGACCTATGTATTCGGACTGTTCGACCAGTTCAGTCAGCGCGAACATGACAAGGCCATCGATCCCCGCTGGGCGGGCTCGCTGGCCCGTTTCTATACTCCGGCCCGCTACCTGTTTCACACGCTCCAGATGGCCTCGGCCTACGTCGGTCAAGTCTCGCCGGCGAGCACCATCACCAACTGCAATTACTTCCAGATGGCGGACAGCCTGCGCTGGTTGAGCCACACGGCCTATCGTACGAAAGAGCTGTCACTGGTTTTCGACGACAAGGGCTTCGGTGTCGACGAACGGCGGTATTGGGAACAGGACCCGGCGTGGCAGGGTTTCCGGGAGCTGATGGAAAAGGCCCTGACGGTCTGGGATTGGGGCGAGGCGATCGTCGTCCTCAACCTGGTGGCCAAGCCGGCGATCGAGGAGAGCGTGCTGCGCAAGCTGGGCGAGTCGGCACGTCATAACGGCGACACGCTGCTCGGCCTGATTACCGATGCGCAACTGATCGATTCCGCGCGCCATCGCCGCTGGGTTAGCGCCTTCGTCCGGATGGGCCTCGAGACACCGGGCAACCTCGAGATCATGCGGGGCTGGATCGCGAAGTGGGAGCCGCTCGCCGACAAGGCGATCGAGGCGTACTGCTCGCTTCTGCCCGATGTCGCGGAGGCGGCCGATTCCGCCAAGTGCGCGACGCGCGAGTTCCGCGCTTCGCTCGGGCTGTAAGAGCCTCGTCATGTTCTCCGCTTCGGGACCGGAGCCGGTCCCGAAGCACCTGTCCTGGAAGAGAGGCTATGAGCGAACAGGCAAGTATCACCAATCAGAAGGATGGCGGCACATTCGCGCAGGCGCCCGGCGACAGCATCCTGCGTGCCGCATTGCGAGCAGGGGTCGGCCTGACTTATGAATGCAATTCCGGCGGCTGTGGCGGCTGCAAATTCGAACTGATCGAAGGCGAAATCGAGACGCTCTGGCCTGATGCTCCCGGACTGAGCGAGCGGGACAAGAAGCGTGGCCGCCATTTGGCCTGCCAGTGTCGCGCGGTAGGCGACATCAGGATTTCGGCGTCGAGCTCCGCGGAATACGTTCCGCCCTTGCTGCCGCGGCGTCAAGCCGCCCGGCTGGCATCGGCGCGGGACGTCACCCATGACATCCGCGAATTCCGATTTGTCGCGGAAGAGGGCGCGGACTTCCGGCCCGGTCAGTATGCGATGCTCGATCTGCCTGGAGTGAGCGGTTCACGCGCCTACTCCATGGCCAATACGCCGAACGACCGGCGCGAGTGGCATTTCCAGATCCGCCATGTTCCGCTGGGACAAGGGACGCAGACCTTGTTCGATCGCCTTGAAGTGGGTGACGAGATCGGCCTCGACGGGCCGTATGGTGTCGCCTATCTGCGGACCGACAGCCCGCGCGACATCGTCTGCATCGCCGGGGGATCCGGGTTGGCGCCGATGGTGTCGATCGTGCGGGGAGCGTCCGAGGGCGGGCTGCTGAACGAGCGCAGACTGCACTTCTTCTACGGGGCACGTTCGCCGCGGGATGTCTGTGGCGAGGATTTCCTTCGGCCGCTGCCCGGGTTTGGAGAACGGATACGTTACATCCCCGTCGTTTCACTGCCCGATGAAGATGGGGAGTGGTGCGGCGCGACAGGTTACGTCCACGACCAACTCGAACAGGTACTGGGGGGGCCGCTTGCCGGCTATGAGTTCTATTTTGCCGGTCCTCCGCCGATGACTCAGGCCTTGCAGGAGTTGCTGATGGTCGGCCACAAGGTGCCGTTCGGACAGATCCACTTCGATCGCTTCTTCTGAACGGCCGGCGACTCGCCGCAACGAACGGCAAGCGCCAGAAAAATTAAAACCGTTTGAAAACCCGGTGTTGCCGCACGAGGCCCCTCAGCTCGGGTGCCTCGACTGCGGCTGTTCACCCGCGTTTCAGCGGTCCCCAACAGAGAGAGAATGACAATGTTGCTGAAGAAGCTTGCCGCACTCTTTATGGTCGCGGCACTGCCGTCATGGAGCCCTGTCGCCAGGGCCACCGATGTCTTCCGTCTGGAGGGCATCGGCGCCGTCTCCAGGAGCATGGGCGGTACCGCCGTCGCCTACGATGTCGGGCCCGGGGGCATGCTCACCAACCCATCCACGCTGTCACTGAGTCAAAGCGATCGGCAGGTGTTGCTTGGCTTCGATGTGGTGTCGACCGATATCTCGGTTGAGAATCGACGCACGGGCGAAGTCGCCGATTCCGACGTGCACAACAACAATCGCGGTCCCTACCTTGCCCCGACCGCGGCGTTCACGCAACGCCTCGGAGACCTGGTCATGGGCATCGGCGCCTTTGCGCAGGGTGGCCTGGGCACGGAATACGGGCGACACAGTTTCCTGTCGCGCGGCACCGGGGGAGCGAACACCGGCCTTGAAAATTCCAGCCGCCTGCTTGTCCTCGACATCCCCCTCGCTGCCAGCTACCGCATGACGGACGCCTTGACGGTAGGCGCGAGCCTGGACGTGATGTGGCAAGGCCTCAATCTCGACCTGCTGCTCGGTGCGGACCAGGCGGGCAGCCTGATCTCGACCGGGCGGGCTACAGGCACGCTGGTTCCCGCGCTAGGGGCCATTCCCGGACTACAGGGGGCACATTTCAGTCTGACCAAAAACCAGCCGATCGGCAGCGGTGTGGACGCGTGGGGCTACGCCGGTCGGCTTGGAATGCTCTACCAATTGAGCCCCGCGACCCGCTTGGGTGCCTCCTATACCTTCAAGAGCCAGATGGATGACATGGAGGGCGACGCGACGCTCACCGCCGTGTCCGGCGTTGCCGGGCAGATAGGACTGCCGGGAGAAATACGGATCAAGGATTTCCGGATGCCGGCAAAACTGGACATCGGTCTCAGCCAACGCGTGACGCCACAATGGACTATTGCGATGGATATCTCGCGGGTGTTCTGGAAGGACGTCATGAAGGACATCAAGGTGGGTTTCGACGCGGATGCCGGCGGGAACCTGGATGTCGTTTTGCCGCAGAACTACCGCGACCAGACCATCGTGGCCTTGGGTACGTCCTATACGCTGTCACGTGAATGGACGGTCCGCGCCGGGCTTCGTCTTGCCACTCAGGCCCTGCGCGACGACACGCTATTTGCGGTTGTTCCCGCCACGCCGACCAAACACCTGTCCTTCGGTTTCTCCTATACGACGTCGCCGCGAGGACGCATTGATTTCGCGTACTCGCATGCGCTCCTGGAGAAAATGTCCAACAGCAGCACGCCAAATACCTCCGAGCCAATCCGGGTCAAACATTCGCAGAATAACGCGACGCTCAATTACATCTTCGCCTTCTGATCGAATCGCCCCTTTCGGGGCTTTCGCCGTGTGTAAGGAACAGTTGCCGCGCATTTTTTTGCGCGGTGACGGATCCTTTGACTGTGATAGTAGGTGCGATGGGGTCATGACTGCTAATTCCCGTTCAGGGCTTGCTCCGCGGAATACCGCCGTCAAAGGGGTGGAACTTTCGGATGATGACCCCCATGACGTCAGGCGTCAGAAGCTGGCCCGCATCATCGTTGATTCGATGTACCAGTTCCTTGGCTTGCTCGACGCTGCCGGGAACGTGATCGAAGTGAATCAGGCGGCGCTCGAAGGAGCGGGAGTGGACTTGCACGAGGTGGTGGGCAAGCCCTTCTGGGAGACGCGCTGGTGGACGAAGTCGGAAGAAACACGGGAGCGCGTGCGTTCCATGGTCTCGGAAGCTGCGGCTGGCCGATTCGTGCGCTGCGACATCGAGATTTTCGGTGAGCACAAAGGGCAGCGGACCATTGTCGTGGACTTCTCCCTGAAACCGATCTTCGACGACGCGGGGAAGGTCGCGTTCCTGCTTCCGGAGGGGCGAAACGTCTCCGAAAAGATCGCGATCGAGGCAGAGCTCACGCGCCGTAATAAGGAGGTCCATGCGGCGCTGGAAAAATTGCGCGAGATCGACGGCTTCAAGACGAGATTCTTTGCCAACGTCAGTCACGAGCTGAGAACGCCGCTGACGTTGATCCTCGGGCCGGTGAGCCAATTGCTCGGGTCGAACGAATTTTCCGAGCGGGAGAGATTTCGGCTGCTCACGATCAAGCGAAACGCAGGGGCGCTCCTTCAGCAGGTTAACGATCTGCTCGATCTGGGACGCATCGACGCCGGAGAAATGCCACTTGTATACGTTTATGCCGATATCGTCGCGTTGGCGAGGGGGGTGGCCGAGGGATTCGAGTCCGCCGCGCAAGAACGCGGGGTAAGGCTGTCATTCGCCGGCGAGGATGAACTGCATGTCGATGTCGATCAGGCGAAATTCGTACGGGTAGTGAGCAACCTGCTCGCGAATGCCTTCAAGTTCACGCCGGACAGCGGCCGGATACGATGTTCGTTCGAGCGCCTGTCGGGCAATCGGGTCCTGATGAGCATTCAGGACAGCGGTCCCGGCGTTCCTGATGAACGCAAGGAGTCTGTCTTCGATCGTTATGCCCAGGGGGCGGATGAGCTGGCGGCCAAGGGGAGCGGTCTCGGGCTCAATATCGTGAAGGAATTCGTCGAACTGCATCACGGCACGATCACGCTTCTGGATGCGCCGGAGCGAGGCGCTCTGTTCCAGATCGAGTTGCCCTTGCGCGCCCCGGCCGGTGCGTTCGTGCGGGCGCGTGACTCACAGTGGGTGCCTCCGATCGAGACGATCCAATCGGCGCCCGAATCCGGGCTCACGGACCGTCCAGAAAAAGCGGGCAGTCCTCGCTTGTTGATCGTCGAGGATAATTCCGACCTGCGGCAGTTCCTTTACGACGTGCTGACGGATGATTACCAGGTGACGCTGGCGGAAAACGGCCGTGTGGCGCTCGAAATCGTCCATGAAAAGGCCCCGGACCTCATCATCACCGATCTGATGATGCCAGAAATGGATGGCGAACGTTTTGTTCATGAACTGCGCCAGCGGCAGACTGCGCATATTCCCGTCCTCGTGCTGTCGGCCCGCGCAGACGATGTGTTGCGCGAGACCCTGCTCGACGGCTTTGTCCAGGATTATCTGACCAAGCCCTTTTCACCGCGGGAGCTGCGCGCCCGGGTCCGGAACCTGGTCACCGTCAAACGTACCGTGGATATCCTCCAGAAGGAACTGGATTCGCAGGCGTCCGATATCGGTGAATTGACCAACGGGCTCATCGCTAGCCGCAAATCCCTGCTCGATGGCATTCGCGCACTGCAGATTTCGGAGCGCCGCTGGCTGGGGTTTTACGAAAACACCGCGGTCGGCATTGCCCTCGTCAATGCGGACGGCAAGATCATGAAAGCCAATCCGGCACTGCAGCAGATGCTCGGCTACAGCCAACAGGAGATCCTGGGAATCTCGCTGCTCGACCTCACCGAGGCCTCGGAAAGAGCGGCCACCCGCCAAAACGTATACAGCCTGCTTAAAGGAGGGCGGGGCAGCTATCAGTTGCAGAAGCGTTACATGCGCCGGGACGGAAGCTTCCTGTGGGCCAAGGTTTGCGCATCGGTGATTCCCTTGGTCGATCGCGAAGGGCCGCGGATTGCCGTTATCGTCGAAGACCTGAGCGCACAAAAATCGGCAGAGGATGCGCTCGCAAAAACGCGGGCGGACCTGACCCGCGTGGCGCGTCTGACAACCATGGGTGAGCTGGCGGCCTCGATTGCGCACGAGGTCAATCAGCCTCTGGCGGCCATCGTCACCAATAGCCAGGCCGCGCTGCGCTGGCTGGAGCGCGAGGAGCCGGACTACGACGAAGTTGTCCAGGCGCTGCAGCGAGTTCGTCGTGACGCGACTCATGCGGCCGACGTAATCACTCGCATCCGCGGTTTTCTGAAGAAGGAGGGCTTGAAACGGGAGCAGGTGGACGTTCCCAGGATGATCGACGCCCTCGTCCAGATGCTGCAGCCGACACTGAATCATGCAGCGGTCAATCTCGACGTGTACATCTCAACGGGACTTCCCCCGCTGATGGGAGACCAGGTTCAGTTGCAGCAGGTCATCCTCAACCTGGTGATGAATGCGCTGGATGCGATGCGCAATCAAACAGGGCGTGATCGCCGAATCCGGATCGAGGTTCACGCGGATGCGGTAGGCACCACCTTCTTTTCGGTCCGCGACTCGGGGCCGGGAGTGCCGGCGGACATGACTGCTGCGATCTTCGAGCCCTTCCATTCCACGAAGAGCGACGGCCTCGGCATGGGATTGGCGATCAGCAAGTCCATCGTCGAGAGCCACCGGGGAAAGCTGTGGCTGGACGTGTCGAGTCCGGAAGGGGCATGCTTTATTTTCTCGATTCCTGCACAAGGATCATGAAGCGCCGAATCCTCACCACTCCCACGATCTATGTCGTTGATGACGATCTGTCCGTTCGCGAATCGCTGAGCAGCCTGCTGCGGGCGGAGGGGATGGCGGTTGAGACCTTCGCGTCACCCATCGAATTCCTAGCCCTCGAACGACTCAAGGATTTTTCCTGCGCGGTGCTGGATGTCCGCATGCCCGGCCTTGACGGACTGTCGCTCCAGGACGAATTGGCGCGGCGCGGCTGGGAGGTTCCCATCATTTTCATCACGGGTCATGGCGACGTGCCGGATGCCGTGCGGGCGATGAAGGCAGGCGCGATCGATTTCCTGAAGAAGCCGTTCGATGATCTCGCCTTGTTGCAAGGGATCACATCGGCGCTTTCCCGCGTCAGCAGGGCCTTCCATCGGAAACTGGAAGCCGCCGAACTACGTGAACGCTACGAACAGCTGACCCCGCGTGAGAAGGAAGTGCTGGACATGGCCATCCAGGGCAAGGCGAACAAGGTCATCGCGCTCGAACTGGGAATCTCGGAAAGCACCATCAAGGTCCATCGGCACAACGTCATGAGCAAGATGCATTTCCGATCCCTGCCGGAACTGGCCTTGGCCTTGCAGCGGCTGAAAGAGGCGGACCGCGCCGGGTGAGGGCGGCGCGCCCGCACTGCAACGTCCTGCCGCGCTGATCAGCCTGGCCGACCGAAGTCGTCCTCGATCCATGGGCGTGCGCTGACATTCCCCGAGCGCAAAAGGCTTCATGTACGCGGGACTCGGACTGTCGATCCGCTGCGGATGTCACCCGTTTGCCTCGTCGCTCCGCGTCAGTCATTTTGTGCACTGCACCGTGACGCTTTTGTAAGCCTAAATCCCGATTCCGACAAAAACGTCAGTGGGGAATTTCACCCACTTTGCTCCAGTTTTGAAAAACTCTCTTGTTATCAGCAGGTTGTCTTATCTGGCATGGGGGCTGCATTAGTAGCGCTGAGGGCGAGATAAATGATTTCGATCAATTGCCCCAAGTGACGAATTCGTCAGCCCCGGTTCCAGCGGCGTGAAGACGACCCGAAAACCGGATGGCGGACGAGTCACGAAGACCGTTCCATCCACTAGAACAATGGAGACAAGAGACATGGCAATGACTGGCGTTCTTCGCCCGGGCCACGCCCAGGTGCGCGTGCTGAACCTCGAGGAAGCGGTGCAGTTCTACCGTGACGTGCTGGGGCTGGTTGAAACGGGCCGCGACGCGCAGGGGCGGGTGTATTTCAAGTGCTGGGACGAACGCGATCACAACAGTTACGTGATCCGCGAAGCCGATCGTGCCGGTATCGACTTCTTCGCTTTCAAGGTGTTGGACAAGGCCACGCTCGACAAGCTGGATGCCGACCTGCAGGCCTACGGCCTGAAGACGGAACGCATCCCTGCCGGCGAGATGCTGGAGACCGGCGAGCGCGTGCGTTTCGAGCTGCCGTCGGGGCACGTGATGGAGCTGTATGCCGAGAAGACCGCGATCGGCAATGGCCTGCCGATCGTGAATCCGGGGCCCTGGACGTGGCAGCGCGAGCACGGCATCGGCCCCGTGCGCCTCGACCATGCGCTGTTGTATGGCCCGAACGTCGCGGAAGTGCACAAGATCTTCACGGAAGTGCTGGGCTTCTACCTCGTCGAGCGCGTGCTGACGCCGGACGGCGAAAACAACGCCGCAATCTGGCTGTCGTGTTCGCACAAGGTGCATGACATCGCCTTCGCCGAGTATCCGGAGAAGGGCAAGCTGCATCACTGCTCCTTCATGATGGAAAGCTGGGAGCAGGTGCTGCGCGCGGGCGACATCATGTCGATGAACAAGGTCGCCGTCGACATCGGCCCGACCCGCCATGGCGTGACGCGCGGCTGCACGATCTACGCATGGGATCCGTCCGGCAACCGCTTCGAGACCTTCATGGGCGGCTACCAGCCCTACCCGGACAACACCGAGCCGCTGACCTGGACCTTCGACAACTTCGGCCAGGGCCTGGATTACCCGCAGCGCAAGCTCCACGAGACCTTCCTGACGGTTGTGAGCTGAGGGGGCAGGGCGATGAGCAGCCTTGCGACACCCGCCGCCTTCGACACGCGTCGCCGATTCGTGCGCGTCACGGGCGAGCGTGCCAACGGTTTTGTCGAGTTCGACTTCGCGGTCGGCGAGCCGGACCTCGCGGTCGAGATGATCCTGACGCGCGAGGCCTTCGCCGAGTTCTGCGAGCGCAATGCGGTCGAGATGTTGGCGCCGCAGGGGGAGCTTGATTCGACCGAAAAATCCGACTGGGACTGGCGCCTCGCCGACGCGACCCGCACCCGCTTCCGATAAATCGAGAACAGCGCTCCCCGAACGGGAGCGCAGGAGACATCCATGCAGATCGACCTTCGCACGGTGAGCATCCAGCCGCTGCGCAACACTTTCGACCACCTCGCGCGCCGCTTCGGCGACAAGCCCGCATCGCGCTACCAGGAAGGCAGCTACGACATCCAGGCCGCCGAAAACCTGCACTACAAGCCGACCTGGGATCCGGACCAGGACCTGTACGACACGAAGATCACGAAGATCGTGATGAAGGACTGGTACGCGCTGAAGGACCCGCGCCAGTTCTACTACAGCACGTACACGCTCGCCCGCGCACGTCAGCAGGACACGACCGAGGCGAACTTCGCCTTCGTCGAATCGCGCGGCCTCGCAGACATGCTGCCGCCGGCGCTGCGCGACACCGCGCTGAAGTTGCTCGTGCCGCTGCGCCATGCGACGTGGGGCGCGAACCAGAACAACACGCTGATCTGCGGCTACGGCTACGCGACGGTGTTCACGCAGCCGTGCATCTACCACGCGATGGACAACCTCGGCATCGCGCAATACCTGTCGCGGCTCGGCCTGCTCCTCGGTGACACCGAAGCGCTAGACGCCGGCAAGGCCGCGTGGCTCGACGACCCGGTGTGGCAAGCGCTGCGCCGCTATGTCGAGGACACGCTGGTGCTGCGCGATCCCTTCGAAGCCTTCGTCGCGCAGAACGTTGCGCTCGATGGCCTGCTGTATCCGCTGGTCTATGGCCGCATCGTCGATGACTTCCTGTCCGCGCAGGGCGCCTCGGCGGTCGCGATGCTCACGCAGTTCATGACCGACTGGTTCGACGAGACGAAAAAGTGGGTCGACGCGGTGCTGAAGGTGGCTGCCGCCGAGTCAGATCACAACCGCGAAGTGCTGCAGGACTGGATCGCCACATGGAGCGCGCGCGCCGCCTCCGCGCTGCTGCCCGTGGCGGCTATCGCGCTCGACGCCCAAGCCGACGACGCCCTCGGCGAAGAACTCGCCGCCTTCCGTGCCCGTATCCAGAAAACCGGCATCACGCTCTGAGAGGTCCACCCATGTCCACCGTATTCATCGCCCTGCAGGCGAACGAAGACACCCGCCCGATCATCGAGGCGATCGAGATCGACAACCCCAATGCCACGGTCAATCGTCAGCCCGCGATGGTGAAGATCGACGCGCCGAATCGCCTCGTGATCCGCAAGGAGACGATCGAGGAGCAGATCGGACGTTCGTTCGACCTGCAGGAACTGCACATCAATCTCATCACGCTGGGCGGTAATGTCTCGGAAGACGACGACAGCCTCACGCTGAGCTGGGCCGAGTAATCAGGCGAAACAGGAGACCGTCATGGATATGAAAGTTGCAAAGAAGAAGCTCGGCCTGAAGGAGAAATACCGGCTGATGACCCGCGACCTCGGCTGGGAGCCGAGCTACCGCACGAAGGACGAGGTGTTCCCGTATGTGAAGTACGAAGGCATCAAGGTGCACGACTGGGACAAGTGGGAAGATCCGTTCCGCCTGACGATGGACGCCTACTGGAAGTACCAGGCCGAGAAGGAGCGCAAGTTCTACGCGATCATCGATGCGCACGCGCAGAACAACGGGCACCTGAACATCACCGACGGCCGCTACCTGTCCGCGTTGAAGGTCTTCCTGCAGGCGATCAGCCCGGGCGAATACGCGGCGCACAAGGGTTTCTCGCGTGTCGGTCGGGAATTCCCCGGCGTCGGCACCCAGGTCGCGTGCCAGATGCAGGCGATCGACGAGATCCGCCACGCGCAGACGCAGATCCATGCGCTGTCGAACTACAACAAGTACTACAACGGCTTCCACGCCTTCGCCGATGCGCGCGACCGCATGTGGTACAACACCGTCGCCCGCTCGTTCTTCGACGACGCGATGTCGGCCGGCCCGTTCGAGTTCATGATCGCGATCGGCTTCTCGTTCGAGTACGTGCTGACGAACCTGCTGTTCGTGCCCTTCATGTCGGGCGCAGCCTACAACGGCGACATGGCGACCGTGACCTTCGGCTTCTCGGCGCAGTCCGACGAGGCGCGCCACATGACGCTGGGCCTCGAGTGCATCAAGTTCATGCTCGAGCAGGACCCGGACAACCTGCCCATCGTTCAAGGCTGGCTCGACAAGTGGTTCTGGCGCGGCTTCCGCGTGCTGGGCCTGGTCAGCACGATGATGGACTACATGCTGCCCAAGCGCGTGATGTCGTGGCGCGAGGCCTGGGAGATCTACGGCGTCGAGAACGGCGGGGCGCTGTTCAAGGATCTGGCGCGCTACGGCATCCGTCCGCCCAAGGGTTGGGACGACGCCGAGAAGTCGATCGACCACATGTCGCACCAGTTCATGCTGGGCCTGTACCAGTGGAGCTTCGGAACCTCGCTCCATTCGTGGATTCCGTCCGACGAGGACATGGACTGGCTCTCGGCCAAGTACCCCACCACTTTCGACAAGTACTACCGGCCGCGCTGGGATCACATCCGCAAGCTCGCCGCCGAGGGAAAACAGTTCAAGAACTTTGGCCTCGCGAAGCTGTGCCAGACCTGCCAGCTGCCGGTCGTCTTCACCGAGCCGGATGATCCAACGATCTCCTGCCACCGCGAGACGACCTACAAGGGCGAGAAGTATCACTTCTGCTCCGACGGCTGCCAGCACGTGTTCGAGAACGAGCCCGAGAAGTACATCCAGGCTTGGCTGCCGATGCCCGCGCTGTTCGCGGAACTCGACGGCGACATCGGCAAGTGGATGGACTGGGTGAGCCTGCGCGACGGACAGGACAACGGCGACTACGTGGGTTCGATCGACCAGCGCAATTTCGAGCAGTGGCGCGGGCTCGCCACATCGAACAGCTGAACCTGCACAAAAGAGGACGCGGCGCGCCCCGTGTGCGCCGCAATCCGATCACAAGGAGACAATCATGACCGTAGCAGCAATCAAGGAATATGTCGGCGTCGCACGCGACCGTGTCGAGAACTTCAACGGCAAGCAGCTGGTGTACGCGAGCTGGGATCACCACCTGCTGTTTGCGGCGCCCTTCCTGCTCTATGCGGCGCCGCAAATGAGCTTCCGCGAGCTGGTCGAGGGGCCGCTCACGGCGCTCGTGCAGCCGGACCCGGATGGCGCCTCGATTGACTGGGCGCAGGTCGAGTGGCTGAAGTCGAACCAGCCCTGGACGCCCGACTTCGACCGCAGCCTCGCCGACAACGGCGTGGGGCACAAGGATCAGATCCGCTTCCGCACGCCGGGTCTGACCTCGCTGGCCGCTGCGTGAGGACAGGGCGATGAGCTACGAGCTGACCATCGAGCCGCTCGGCCAGACGATCCCCATCGAGGAGGGGCAGACCATCCTCGATGCGGCGCTGCGGGCCGGGGTGTATCTGCCGCATGCGTGCTGTCATGGCTTGTGCGCGACCTGCAAGGTACAGATCGTCGACGGCGAGGTCGATCACGGCGAGGCATCGAGCTTCGCGCTGATGGACTTCGAGCGCGACGAACAGAAGACGCTGGCGTGTTGCGCGACGGCGCAGGGCGACATCGTGATCGAGGCCGAGATCGAGGAGGACCCGGACGCCGAGAACCTCCCTGTGCGCGACTTTGTCGGCACCGTGAGCCGAATCGAGACGCTGACGCCCACGATCAAGGGCATCTGGATCAAGCTCGACGACGCGGAAGGGATGCGCTTCCAGGCCGGGCAGTACATCAACCTCGAACTGCCGGACGGCATCGGAAGTCGCGCCTTCTCGGTGGCCAGCGCGCCGTCGGACTCGGGCGAGATCGAGCTCAATATCCGCATCGTGCCGGGTGGGCAGGGCACACGTTATGTGCACGAAACGATGCGCGTTGGGGATCGGACGAAGATTTCGGGCCCCTACGGACGCTTCTTCGTGAAGAAGTCGGCCGATGTTCCGGTGATCTTCATGGCCGGCGGTTCCGGCTTGTCGAGCCCGCGTTCGATGATCCTCGATCTGCTGGCGGAAGGCTTCGAGCGCTCGATGACGCTGGTCTACGGCCAACGGACGCGAGAGGAGCTGTACTACCACGACGAATTCCTCGCACTGGCGGAGCGGCACAAGAACTTCCATTACGTACCGGCGCTGTCGCACGAACCGGACGGATCGGACTGGCAGGGTTTCAGGGGCTTCGTGCACGACGCGGCGAAGAACCATTTCGACAACGACTTCCGCGGACACAAGGCCTATTTGTGCGGCCCGCCGCTGATGATCGAGGCGTGCATCGGCACCTTGATGCGAGGCCGGCTCTTCGAGCGCGACATCTATACCGAGAAGTTCATTTCTGCGGCGGATGCGCAGCAGGTGCGGAGTCCGCTGTTCAAGGCGATTTGATAGGAGCGGCTTAAGATCCGCGGCGTGCGAGCGAACCGCCCCCGGCGGGCGGTACTCCGCGCCTCCTTCAACGCGTGGCGGAGGCGTCGGCACGGAGTACCGCCCGCCGGGGGCTGCGTCGTGCCGCTAATGTGGGGCGGTCGGTAAGGGACGCCGGGCAGTCTGTGCGGGGATAGCGTGCTTTATGCCTATCGGGCAGGTTCACGGGCGGCCAAACAGATACCTAAAAGGTATTGAACGTCAGAAATAAAAGTATTGGACGGTATAACACGCCGTTCATAGACTGATCCTCAAGCGCGGAATGCAGCGGGCACGACGCGAGCGGAATAACAGGGACAAGGAGCGAGGATGACCATGCGTCAGATTCAGAATTTCATCGGCGGTGAGTTCGTGGCCGCCGCGAGTGGGAAGCGCTTCGACAAGCGCTCGCCCCTCGATAACCGGGTGATCGCGTCGATCACCGAAGCAGGGCGTGCCGAGGTCGACGCCGCGGTGAGTGCCGCCCGTGCGGCCTTGCACGGCGAGTGGGGCGGGCTGACGACCGAGCAGCGCGTCGAGCTGCTGTACGGCGTGGCCAACGAGATCACGCGGCGTTTCGAGGACTTCGTCGAAGCCGAGATGGCCGACACCGGCCAGCCGCGCCATGTGATGTCGAACGTCTTCATTCCGCGCGGCGCAGCCAACTTCAAGGTGTTCGCGGACGTGGTGAAGAACGTGCCGAACGAATCCTTCCAGATGGCGACCCCGGACGGACGCGGCGCGTTGAACTACGGCATCCGCGTGCCCAAGGGCGTGATCGGCGTGATCTGCCCGTGGAACGCGCCCTTCATGCTGATGACTTGGAAGGTCGGTCCGGCGCTGGCATGCGGCAACACGGTCGTGGTCAAGCCGTCCGAGGAATCGCCGCACACGGCGACGCTGTTGGGCGAAGTGATGAATGCGGTCGGCGTGCCCAAGGGTGTGTACAACGTCGTCCATGGCTTCGGGCCGAATTCGGCGGGCGAATTCCTGACGCAGAACCATGGCGTCGACGCGATCACCTTCACCGGCGAGACGCGCACCGGTACCGCAATCATGAAGGTCGCCGCGGAAGGGATGCGCGACGTGTCCTTCGAGCTCGGTGGCAAGAACGCAGGCATTGTTTTCGCGGACGCGGATTTCGATGCGGCGGTCGACGGCATCTTCCGCTCGGCCTTCCTGAACTCCGGTCAGGTCTGCCTGGGCACCGAGCGCGTGTATGTGGAGCGCCCGATCTTCGAGCGCTTCGTGCAGGCGTTGAAGGAGAAGGCGGAAGGCGTGAAGTTCGGCCGTCCGGACGACCACGACGCGAACTACGGCCCGCTGATCAGCCAGGAGCATCGCCAGAAGGTGCTCTCGTACTACCGCAAGGCGGTGGAGGAGGGCGCGACTGTCGTGACCGGTGGTGGCGTGCCTCAAATGCCGGGCGAGCTGGCCGAAGGCGCGTGGGTCGAGCCGACGATCTGGACGGGGCTGCCCGACGACGCGGCGGTCGTGCGCGAGGAGATCTTCGGGCCCTGCTGCCATATTCGTCCGTTCGATAGCGAGAACGAAGTCGTCGCGCTGGCCAACGACACCGAATACGGCCTCTCGACGACGATCTGGACTACCGACCTTGCCCGCGCGCACCGCGTCGCGGCGCGCGTCGAGGTTGGTATTACCTGGGTGAACAGCTGGTTCCTGCGCGACCTGCGCACGGCCTTCGGCGGATCGAAGCAATCCGGCATCGGCCGCGAGGGCGGCGTGCATTCGCTCGAGTTCTACACGGAAACGCGAAACATCTGCGTGAAGCTCTGAGGCAAATATGAACGAAGAAAAGATCAGGCAATACGGCGACGAGCTCTTCGACGCCTGGCACGAGCGCCGCACGCTGCAGCCGCTCGTCGAACGCGAGCCGGACATCACGCTCGACGACGCCTACCGCATCCAGCTGCGCTACATCGAGCGCCGCGTGCAGGCCGGCGAAAAGATCGTCGGCAAGAAGATCGGCGTCACCAGCAAGCCGGTGCAGGACTTCCTCGGCGTGTTCCAGCCGGATTTCGGCCAGCTTACGTCCGGCATGGTGTACCAGGAAGGCGACGTCATCGACCTCGGCACGCTGATCCAGCCGAAGGCCGAAGCCGAACTTGCCTTCGTGCTCAAGCATGACCTGCAAGGCCCGGGCGTGACCGCAATGGACGTGATCCGCGCGACCGACTACGTCGTGCCGTGCTTCGAGATCGTCGATTCGCGCATCACCGACTGGAAGATCCGCATCCAGGACACCGTCGCCGACAACGCGTCCTGCGGCGTCTATGTCCTCGGCAAGACCAAGGGTGACCCGCGGAAGCTCGACATCACGCTCGCCGGGATGGTGCTGGAGAAGAACGGCGAGCTGCACTCGACGGGCGTCGGCGCCGCAGTGCAGGGCTCGCCCGCCAACGCGGTCGCGTGGCTCGCGAACACGCTCGGCGAACTGGGCATCCCGTTCAAGGCCGGCGAAGTGATCCTCTCCGGATCGCAGTCCCCCCTGGTGCCCGTCGTCGATGGCGACGAGCTCGTCTGCACGGTCGGCGGCTTGGGTAGCTGCCGCGTGAAATTTGCCGGAAGGAGCGCGGTATGAGCCAGAAGCATGAACTGACGCTGTCGCGCGAGGACGTCGTGCGTCTGTGCGAACGCGTCGAAGGCGCCCAGCGCGGCGCGTACGCGATCCCCAAGCTCACCGACGAATACTCGTCGATGACGATCGCCGATGGCTACGCGGTCCAGAGCGAATTGCGCCGTCGCTACATCGCGCAGGGCCATCGGTTGGTCGGCTGGAAGGCTGGCCTCACGTCGAAGGCGAAGATGCAGCAGATGGGCGTGGACGTGCCCTCGATCGGCTTCCTGACCGACCGCATGGCACGCCCCGAAAACAGCGCGATCGCGACGGCCGACCTCGTCCATCCGCGCGTCGAGTGCGAAGTCGCATTCGTGATGAAGAAGGGCCTGCGCGGCCCCGGCTGTACGCGGCAGGATGTGCTCGACGCGACCGACTACGTGCTGCCGGCCGTCGAGATCATCGACTCGCGCTTTTCGGGCTTCAAGTTCGACCTCGCCAGCGTGATTGCTGACAACGGTTCGTCCGCGCGCTTCGTCGGCGGTGGCCGCGCTCGTTACGTCGAGGACCTCGACCTGCGCACGCTCGGCGTCGTGATGGAGAAGAACGGCGAGATCGTGACGATGGGCGCGTCGGCGGCGGTGCTCGGCCACCCGGCAGACGCCGTCGCGATGCTTGTGAACATCCTCGCCGACCTCGACGAAGGCTTGCCCGCCGGCAGCTTCGTCATGAGCGGCGGCATTACAGAAGCGATTCCCGTGAAGCCGGGCGACAGCATCGTCGCGCGCTTCCAGGAGCTGGGCAGCGTGTCCTTGCGCTTCGTCTGACCCCTGACCCCAACAAATACAGAGAGAACCATGCCCATCATCGAAATGCATCTCGCGGAGGGACGCACGCCGGAGCAGAAGCGCCGGGTCGCGAACGCCGTCACCGACGCCGTCATCCAGGCGCTCGGCGTGAAGCGTGAAGCCGTGCGCGTACTGATCACCGAACACGGCAACGAAGAGTTCTACGTTGCCGGCGAAACCCTGGCGGAGCGGGCCGAACGGCAGCGCGTCGCCGCACTCGTGGAGCAAGGCCAATGAAGAAGATCAAATGCGCCCTGATCGGGTCTGGCAACATCGGCACGGACCTGATCTACAAGATCAAGCGCAGCCCGGTGCTGGAGCCCGTGTGGATGGTCGGCATCGACCCCGAATCCGAAGGCCTCGCCCGTGCCCGGGAGATGGGGCTGAAGACCACCGCGGACGGTGTCGACGGCCTGCTGCCGCACGTCGAGGCGGATGAAATCCAGATCGCCTTCGACGCGACCAGCGCCTACGTGCATGCTGAGAACAGCCGCAAGCTCAACGAGCTCGGCGTGATGATGATCGACCTGACGCCCGCCGCGATCGGCCCGCTGTGCGTGCCGCCGGTGAACCTGCGCCAGCACGCCGACAAGCTCGAGATGAACGTGAACATGATCTCGTGCGCCGGCCAGGCAACGATCCCAGTCGTGCATGCCGTGTCGCGCATCCAGGGCGTCGAATACGCGGAAATCGTCGCCAGCCTCGCGTCGAAGTCGGTCGGCCCCGGCACCCGCGCCAACCTCGACGAGTTCACCTACACGACGTCGAACGCGATCTGCAAGGTCGGTGGCGCCCGCCGCGGCAAGGCGCTGTGCATCATCAACCCGGCGGAGCCGCCGATGATCATGCGCAACACGATCTACTGCCTGACGGACGACGAGCCGGATCACGTGCGCATCACCGAATCGATCCTGCAGATGATTGGCGAAGTGCAGAAATACGTTCCGGGCTACCGCCTCGTGAACGGACCGATCTACGACGGCAACAAGGTGTCCGTCTTCCTCGAAGTCGCCGGTCTCGGCGACTACCTGCCCAAGTACGCCGGCAACCTCGACATCATGACCGCGGCCGCGACGCGCACCGCCGAGATGTTCGCCGAGGAAATCCTCGCCGGAAAGATCCAGTTGAAAGCCGTGGAGACCGTGTGATGAGCCAAACTTCTTCCAGCCTCAAGGGCCGCAAGGTCATCCTGCACGACATGTGCCTGCGCGACGGTATGCATGCGAAGCGCGAGCAGATCAGCGTCGAGCAGATGGTCAAGGTCGCCACCGCGCTCGACGATGCCGGCATCCCGTACATTCAGGTTACGCACGGCGCAGGCCTCGGCGGCAACTCGCTCCAGCACGGCTTCGCGATGGCGCCGAACGAGGAATACATCTCGGCGGTGGCCTCGAAGATGAAGCAGGCCAAGGTTTCGGTGCTGCTGATCCCGGGCCTGGGCACGATGAAGGAACTGCAGGCTGCGTACGACGCCGGCGCACGCAGTGTGCACGTCGCGACCCACTGCACCGAAGCCGACACCTCACCGCAGCACATCGCCTTCGCACGCAAGCTGGGCATGGACACGACCGGCTTCCTGATGATGTCGCACCTCAACGACGCCGCCGGCATTGCGCAGCAGGGCAAGCTGATGGAGTCCTACGGCGCGCACACAATCTACGTCACCGATTCGGCCGGCTATATGCTGCCCGAGGACGTGAAGGCACGCGTCGCCGCGCTGCGCGAAGTGCTGAAGCCCGAGACGGAGATCGGCTTCCACGGCCACCATAACCTGGGCATGGGCGTCGCGAATTCGATCGCCGCGATCGAGGCGGGCGCCTCACGTATCGACGGCTCGGTGGCGGGCCTGGGCGCAGGCGCGGGCAACACGCCGCTCGAGGTCTTCGCTGCCGTATGCGAGCGCATGGGCATCGAGACCGGCGTCGACCTCTTCAAGATCATGGATGTCGCCGAGGACGTCATCGTGCCGATGATGGACCACATCGTCCGCGTCGATCGCGAATCGCTGACGCTGGGTTTCGCGGGCGTCTATTCGACCTTCCTGCTGCACTCGAAGCGCGCTGCCGAGCGGTTCGGCGTGCCGGCGCGCGACATCCTCGTCGAGCTCGGCCGCAAGAAGATGATCGGCGGCCAGGAAGACATGATCCAGGACACCGCAATGACGATGGCGAAGGAACGCGGGCTGCTGAAGCAGGTGGCCTGAGACGGCGCCAATGAGCGACTTCGGCGACTCGAGGTTCGAGCGCGCGCCTGTGCGCACGGGCCTCCTGCCGCCGGATCGCGGAGAGTCGGCGGATCGGCGGACCATCGGGCAGCAGGCGTTGCGCTCGCAAAACGCTGTACGGACTGCGGAAAACCCACGATGAAATTCATCGTCACGATAGAGGATACGTCGGAGCGCTACGACTGCGCGCCGGACGAATCTGTGCTCGCGGGCATGGTACGCCTGGGCAGGCGCGGCATTCCCGCGGGCTGTTGCGGTGGCGGTTGCGGCGTATGTAAGGTGGAGATCATCGCCGGCGAGTTCGAGACGCGGGCGATGAGCCGCGATCACGTCAGCGCGGATGATCAGGAGAGCGGCCGAGTCCTCGCGTGCCGGGTCTATCCGCGCAGCGATCTGTCGTTGCGCGTGCTAGGAAAGATGCACAAGACGGTGTGCGGCGGGTTTGCGAAACCGCCATAATTGGTATTATGTCAACTTCGAACCGCAGGCGCCCCGGCTTCCGTGACGACCCCGGCGAACAGATCCAAGCGCATCAAATCGACGAAAAGGCCCGCATCCGCGGGCTTTTTTTTCGTTCGGACAAATGCAACTAAGCGTTACCGTTGAGGCATGCCCGCCGCCAAACCCCGCCCCGGCTCCCTTTCGTCGCATGAATCGCTTGACCTTGGCGAGTTGCTTGGTAGCGAGTGGGAAGGCTTCCGGCTGTCTGTCGACGGGCTGCACCATCCGTATTGGCGCCGACCTTTCGAGTGCGGCGAACTGAAGGCGATGTTCTGGCGTTCCCAGCAAGTGACGGCACTTGAACTCGACCTGACCCGCGCAAAGCAGGACGCCGAGCGCGCGACCGCCGCCCAGGATGCCGCCGAAGAGCGCGCCGCGTGGTATCGGCAGCAGTTGCGGCTTGAGTCCCGCATGGGCATGATGCTCGCGTCTTTTTCCACTGAATGAGGTTTGCATGCGCGCCGTCCTGCTTTCGCTTTTCGTCCTGATCCTGGCCGGTTGCTCCGGCTCCGGCGCCCTGATCCGCCAGATTGACACCACGCGCCCGCCGTCTGTCTATGTGGAACCCATGGACGGCGACGGATTCGGCCTGCAACAGAAGATCGAAAGCTATCTGGCGATGCGCGGCTATGACCCGGTATCCGACCCCTCGAAGGCATCCATGCGCCTGAAGGCCCGTTACCAGTTCGCCGCGACGGATACGTCCGCGACCGTCCGCATTACCGATGCCGCGACCGGCGACAGCATCTACTACGGCGAGGGCAACAATCACGGCTTCGGCACGCTGATGAATCCAGGCGGCGCGATCTTCGGTTGCTTCGAGCGCGCAATGTCCGACCTCCCGCGCCGGTGAACGTGAAAAAGCCGGGTTGCCCCGGCTCTCTTTACTTCCGCTTGAATCGGCCGTTCTTGCCGCGCGGTTGCTTGCGCTTTGCCATGGCTACACCCCCTGTTGAATGCTCCGCATTGCCGCCCGCGTACCGTCACACAGGCGGATCTTTTCAATCACCGGCTCGACCCGCACCCGCGCCAGCTCGCGCCAGCGCAGCACGTCGAATTCCTTCCCCGCCCTGAGATAGTTCCAGATCGCCCGCGCGCCGCCGACGCGCCATAGCCATTCGTGCGGCACGCGTAGCCCCTTGATCCCCGCGAAACGATCGTGCGCCCAGCTCGGCAGAGGATCGAGCCCCAGCCGCTGCATGGATGCATCGGATTCGCCTGGATCGCGATCGAGGATCAGCACCGGGCATTCAAGCCGTGCGATCACATCCGGCCACGCCCACAGGCCCGACGACGAAATGCCGAAGCTTCTCCCCAGGTTGAGCCGCAGAATGTCCTCCGGCGCGTGATCCTGCTCCGGATCGTGCAGGCAGATCGCCGACCCATCGGACAGCCAATTCGCCGCCCAGGTCGTTCCCGAACGCGGCAGCCCGAGGATCGCGAAGTCCGGCCCGCTCATTCGCTCGAACCGGGCCAGCTGAAATACTTACTGAGCGACGGCGGCAGGCCGCGCACGACGATGGACGCGAGCAGCGCGCCGGCCATCACAATGATGGCTTCGCGCAGGATGTCCGGCGCCTTGGGAATCACCTGCTTGATGTTCATGCCGGCCCCCGCTGAAGCTGGCCGCGCAGATGGTCGCCCAGATGTTCGTCAATCCGTTCGTGTGCCCGCCGCGCCGACTCGCGAGCATTGGCGAGATCCGAACGGATCGCCCCATACAGCGCGCCGGCCGACAGCAGGCCGAATCCGATCTGCATCAGCCAGTCAGGCACCTGCGCCACCCTTTTCCCGCACGAAGACCGCCGCGAGTCCCGCGAAGATATTCCCCCAGGCCGCGCCGTTCTTCCAGTCCGCCGCCGCCATCGCGACCCCTTGCCCGAAGATCGCAAGCCCCGCCCAGGTTGAAGGCTCGGCGAGCCGCCCCGCGATCGCCGCCGTGTTTTGTCCGTTTGCCATGTGATTCCCCTTAGTCGTAGAAAACTTCGTTCGGGTGCATCGACCAGAACATATTTGCCGCCTGATAGCTGCCCTCCGGCAGATCCTCAACGAACGGGATTTGCACCGAAGAGCCGCCCACCGGGACAGGCGGTTTCATGACGTTGGCGACGATCACCCGCGCAGGGGTGGATTGCGTCACCACTGCCGCCGCGCTCGATATGCCGTCTCCGACGTCGGAGAGCACTTCCGTCACCGCGTCATAGGCGCCATTCAAGGCAGAACCGATACTCGAGACTGCGCCGGCCGTCGCGTCGTAGGCTTTCCATGCGACGTATCCGGCTCCGAGCAGCCCGACGAGCAGCGCCAAGCCTTTGACGTTTTCGGCGTTCACGTGATCTTCTGCCCTTGGTAGTAGATCGCGCCCGAGGGGTCTTTTCCGTAGCCCGAATCGTAGTAGCGCCATCCTTCCCAGGTCGCCACCAGGTTGCCGAAGCCGGCATCGCCTGCGGCCGCTTTCGGCGTGAAGTCCGCGCCGATCGTCACCCCACCCGGCAGCGCCTTGCGGATCAGGAACCACCCGATCGCCGCCGCCGCTGCCAACACGATTGCATCTTCCGTTTTCACGCGAACACCCCCCCCGCGTTGTTGTAAGCCTGCTCCATCTGCGCCATCGTCCGCACCGGCTGCCCGTAGGGACTCCCCGGCAGGCTTGCCCATTCCTTTGCGCATTTGCGGATCGCGTCACCGAAGCGCCCCGCGTACACGTCGCCGAGCGCCCCGCGGCGCCGGATCAGCCGCGCCGCACATTCGTCCTGACTGGCCGGCGAAAAGTCCGGCAGGCCCGCCCGGTATTCGTCCCAGGTCGATGCCAGGATCTGATACGCGCCGGCCGCCGTCGATTGGTATCCCGAGCGGATCACGGCGACGCGCGGGTGATCCGCGTAGGACTCGAAGAGCCCGCCACCGAATAGCATCCGGTAGCCGTTGTCGCCCGCCGTGCCTTCCGCGTAGCGGATCGCCCGCAGGAAGGCGCGCAGGTTCGAATCGGCAGTGTCAATTTGCGTTGGCATGTCCATCACTTCGTCAATGACGTCCGCGGCTTCTGTCGGCAGCATGCCGGCGCGGTAGGCCGCGAAGCCCGCCGCCCCGATCACCACTAGCCCGCCGACGAGCGCCGCGCGCATCAGAGCTTTATCCTGAGTTCGCCTGTTGCCGTCTTGTAGATGTTGCCGCTCACGTATCCGCCCGCCCCCGCCGCCGTGTCATCCGCAAAGGTGCCGAGCGCCGTGGCCGACAGCTTCGCCGTCGCGCGCAGTTCCTTCTGCGCTTCGATCCGCGTCACCAGCCCGCCCGATCGCACATAGGTCATCACAATGTCATTGGTCGCAAGCGCGTCGTTGTAGGTCCGCAGGTAAAGATTCCCGCCCGATGGCCCGAAGGTCCAACCCTTGGAATCCGCCGCTGCATCCGACTCCCACCACGACACGGCTGGCGTGTTGCCCTTGACCTGAACCCCTTCCGTGCCGACAGGTGGTTTCGATAGCGACGCTTCGCCGAACACGGTAAAGCCGCTGACGAAAGCCATCGGCGTTTCGTTCAGCGAGTAGAAGCCCGACCGGATCGAACTCGGCACTCCCGTGCCGAGCCGGTTGTCGTAGAGCGAATACTTGCTGCCGCTCGCCAGCCCGGTTTTGCGCAGCGAAATGGCATCGAACAAGATCGTCGGCGTCGTGGCTTGGCTCGACGCATTGACGAAGATCGCCGAGCGCATCGCGGTATCGGCGACGATGCTATTCCCATAGACGTTCTTGACGCTTACCACCGTGTTGTCGCCGCAATCTACTATCTCGATCGCGTCCGGTTGAGCGCCGGTAAATCCGGCCGTGTTGCCGTAGGGGCTATCGCTGCGGAATTCCGCAAACACGCCGTCAATCGAAATCAAGTTGTCAGCCGGCGCCGCCCCGATGCGCAGCACCGCGCGCCCCTTGTTGCCGTCGCCCGCGATGTTGCGGATATTGACGCCGCGCATGTAGTTGGCGCCGTCGATGCGCAGGCCATAGCCGCCGTTGAAAATGTAATCCAGATCGTTGAAGTAACCCGGCGCGGCGCCCTGGCGGCAGTAGTGCCCGTCTTCGGGGAAGCCGCGCACGAGCAGGCGTTCGAAGACCGTAATCGCGTTTATGAGGCCATGGCTTGCCAGCAAGGCCCGATCCGTGCCGACCTGTCGCACTGAAATGCCGTTGCCGATGGTATCGGCGCCGGTTTCCTTGAGCAGCACGAAGTCATGCATGTGGACGTTGAATAGGCGATAGAACCCGCTCTGCAACGGCATATCGAAGACGATTGCATCGTCATTGACGCCGGCCATTTGCATGAACACCGTCACGTCATCGGCGTTCGTGAAAAGCTGCGAGCCGTACCCGCCGACCCCGGCGCCGAAGAAATCCACGCCGGACGGAACGACGATTTGCGTGATTCGGTATTTTCCCCCCGGCGCATAGACCGGCCGGCGCAGCGCCTTGCCGGCTTCGAGCGCGGTATTGATCGGCGCCGTCATGTCGGAGTACGCGACGCCCGAGGCGATTTCGTCCCGCTGCGCCTGGGTCATGAAGTCCCACACGCTCAAGGCTTCCGCGGCCTTGTCCTGATAGGTCCGCGCCACGGCGCCCGCGACACCCTTGACCTTGAATGCCCGCGTTGCGTAGCCCGCCATTACGCGACCTCCTGCACCGCGACCGATCCCGCCGCCGTTTCCGTGACTGCCCACCATTCGCACGGTGCGCCGTCATCCTCCACCCAGCATTCCCCCGGCATCAGCACGACCGCCGCCCCGGCGAACGCGACCGCCGCGCCTCCGATCGCAACATCGACGGTTCCGGTATTGCGCACGCGCAGCGACCGCCGCCCGCCGCTCGACGCGACCAACTGCGCCGCGACCGCCGACACCGCTTGCGTTGCATCGGACACGCCCGTCACGGCCGGCGCGTTCTTCACATAGACCGGCACCGGCGCCGCATCGGCGTTTTCAACCGTCACCTGAATGCCCGTCTGGATCTGCACATCCACGTCGCCCGCGCAGATGAAGGCTTCCATGTAGATCGGAGCGCCGGATTCGTTCGTCAGCGCGACGCGATCAAATCCGCCTTCCGGCCGAACCTTGATCCCGCGCGTCACGTCCACCGCGTCAAAGAGCGTCCCGCCCTGGCGATACAGCTTGAGCCGCAGCGGCGCCGCTGCTTCGTTGAGCAGGAACATCCCCGCCGCCCGTTCCAGTTGCAGACTTGCGCCCGCTGCGATCGTCTGCCGAATGAGATCAGACATTCGTTACCCCTTTGAACCGTTCGCCAGCGCGAAGGCGACCGCCGCGCCTGCGATGCCAAGCACGATGATTGTTTTGTTGTCGATGGTCCCGGCTTTCTCGGTTGTCGCCTGCGAGTAGGCCGACAGCGCCGCCTGTTGCGTATCGGCGACCATTTGCCGGCCCGCGTCCATCATGTCTCCGGCGAGCGTAATCACCCGCTCGAAACCGTCGCCCGCCGTGGCATCGGCCCCCGCCACCACGTCAAGCGCCTTGCTGATCGTGTCGCCGGCCATCTGCACCGAGCCGGCGTCAATCGTCTGGTAATTCGTGGTCGTGTTCGTGGAAATGAGATTCCTGTCCCCCGGCACGAGGATGGCGCCCGCCCCCGCCGCGTTGCTCTTCTGGCCCGAGGCCGACAGCGTGGAAAGCGTGGAGCCGCCATCTGCGACGCCGCGGTTATCCGCATTGCTGTACGTCGTTGCCGCGCTCGACTTGCTGTTACTGCTGCTCATGATTCACCTGTTTTTTGAGCACGATTTCGACCGGCCGATAGCCCAGCGCCGCCGCTTTCTTCAGCAGGCCAGCACGCGCCGTGTGCATGCGGATCGCGACGACGTTTGAGAACTGCGCTTCGATCGCCGGCATGCAGGTGGCGAAGAGGTCGAAATCGGCCCGCCCCCCGGCAGACAGCACGACCCCTTCGTCACCGCATACCCCGCGATCGACCCGCAGCACGTAGGCCGCGAGCCGCGCGCCGTCACCCTGGCGCACGACCTCGAAAAGCGACGCGGCGCCCGCTTCTATCTGCCCCCGCAGATCCGCAAGCGATGCCCCGCTTTCCGCCGCTGCGAGCAGCGCCGCGATGTCGTCACTCCACGCGGCCGGCCGCAGCTCGATCACGATTTCTTGCCCCAGGCTTTTGCCGCCATGACGCCGACCAGCGCCACCGCGAGCCACGGCACCATGCGCGTAATCTCCGATCCTTCACCGGCTTGCGTGCGGCTCGCGCTGGCCGTGCTTCCGCCCGTCGCGACCGTCCAGCCCGAGTTATCGAACCACCCGAACGGATCAGACGCCACCGGCACCGCCATTGACGGCGGCGCCTTGGATGCCGCAATCGCCGCCGTTGCAAGCCCGACCCATACCGCCGCCATGGCTAGTCCTTCGCCGCGTAGGCAATGGCGCCGACGACGAGCAGCAGCAGCAGACCCGGCGACAGCGTTAGCCCGCCGTTACGCTGCACGTAGGGTTGCCCCTCCATGTAGCGCCGTCCGTCTTGCGACTGCTGCATGCGGATGGCTGCATCGGTCTTCAGGTAGGTATTCGCCAGCCCGAAGAGGCCCGCCCCGTAGTTGAACGAGTTGCCCGACGTCGCGGCGCCGGCATTGCTCGCCGCGTAGTCGGACTCCCACCCGTAATTGACGCCGGCATCCTCGAAATTGCCGGGACCGAAGTCCCAGCCGCTTACCTCGTCCATGATGGAACCCCCTTACAGGTTGCCCAGCACGTCAAGGTATTCGACGAGAATGGTCCCGTTGTCGGCCGCGGAGAAGTCGAAGAGCCATTCGAGCGACTTGGCATCGCGCGTGTTCAGCGCCTTTCCGATCGAGCCATCCAGAACGAAGTCCAGCGTGTAGACGTTCGCCTGTGGCACGCGGCCGAAACGGTCCTGCTCGCGCTCGTTTTCGGCGAGGGTCTTTTCGTGGATCGGCATGCCGTCCTGCTTGACCGTGGCGCCCGTCATGTTGCCCGAGTGGAAAACGTGCACGCGCTTGATGATCGCGCCCAGGCTCGGCCCGAACGGGAAACTCACCGGCAGACGACCGCCCACCGAGATATTGAACGGGTAGCTGAGTAGCTTGCACATCATGCCCGCGTAGGCCGCTTCGGACGGGCGACTGCGCGCCGACTCGCGCAGTAGCGCGGTCAGTTGCGGCGCCGTGGCGCCTGCGATCTTGACTTCGGTCGTGATGTTGCCAATTCCGACGGTTGTATCGAACGCGCCTACCTGCTTGTCGAATTCGGTTTGACCGGTGAAGTCGGAAAACTGGATATCCAGATAGGCCGCATCCTCGGGATCACCGCGGTATGCGTTGATCGCCTGGAGCTGTTCGCCTGTCGCATCCAGAATTGTCTTGCCGTTCGCCTTGAATCGAACCTGCTCGATCATCGCCTTGGTAAAGGTGGTTCCGCCGAGCTTCAGCGACACCGTTTCGAGCGTTCGGCCGACCGTGATGTTATTACTCGCCGTGCCATCGCCGACGACGTTCCCGAACGACAGACCGTAGCGGTTGAGGATTCCTACAGACATGGTTTCCCCTTACTTCGGCAGGTAGGCGCCGACGACCGGGACGGCCATCACGTGACGCTGAAACGCGGCAGCGGCGGCATAGATCGCGAGGATCTTGGCGACGCTGATCAAAGTGCTTTTGTTCATTTGTGGTTGCTCCGAAAGTTGCGGATCGCGCCCCCCGGCGCTTGAGTCCGCATCGTCCGCGCCCCCTTGACAAATGACAAAAGCCGCGATTCGCGGCTTTTTGCTGTGATTCGCGACCCTGATGGGCGCAAAAATATTTTTAGAATCTGAGGCGCCCGCCCTCTGTCGCACCCGTTCCCGCATCGAATCGCACGTATTCCAGAGGCTTGAGGACTTCGAGCATGGTGTATGGCACCCGCGTTTTACGGGACAGGTAACGCGCGTCATCCATGGACGATTGACGGAACAACACGAACTCGCTCGCGTTGCCAATCGCCGTCTTGTCGGCTTCGCTCCATCGCTGCGATATGCAGTAAATCGTGATGCCGCGCTTCAGCCCCCGGCGCAGCAAGATCCCCCAACCCCCCGGCGCCTTCGCAGGACTCGTGACGTCCGCCAGCTCTTCCGCGATCGCCACCAGCCCCGCGACGTAGCGCCCCGCGTACATGACGCACTGCGCCCAAAAATCGAACTCGGCTTTCAGATCGCCGCCCGCCACGTAGGCCACGCGCAGCGCCCCCGGTGTCTGGATCGCATCGAGCAGGGCTTTCCTTGTCGTGACCTTGCGATAGCCGCGCTCCTGCGCCCATTGGTCCTCCGGATCCCAGGCGATGATGCGCCGCTCGGCGACGGTGCGCTTTCGGACATAGGCGGTCTTTCCCGAGCGTGACGCGCCGCCGATCACGACGAGCCGACCATCGGCCGTTTGCATGGCCGATGGCGCGGCCGGCTTGCCGGCGCGGCGCTTCTCTTCGCTGTCAATGGCGACCTTGACGAGTGCCCGCGCTACGCCCATCAGCTCGCCCCGTGCGCCTGGACTTCACCGAACTGCACCGTGCCCGCCTTCACGGCCGGCGCCGCTTCCATGATTCGCGGCTTTTCGCCGCCCGCGATCGCCTTGCGCGCTTCGGCCACGGCCAGCGCCTTGCGTCGGTTCACGGCGCCCAGGGTGCCGACGATGAAAGGCAGCGAGGCGGCGAGCAGACCGACTTCCGGACACAGAATGCCGTCCGCGTTCCAGCCGTACTTTTCCGCCACCGGGACCATGCTCGAGCCCCAGGCTCGGCACGCATCTTCCGAATACACCTCTTTAAGTTCCGGCAGCGCCATCGACAGCGCCGAGCCGAGCATCGCAGGAATCATCGCCCATTGTTCGCCCGGTTCGACTTCCGGCGCCGGCTCTTCGCCCTGGGGCAGCGGCGCGCCATCCGTCGCCGCCGCCATCAGCGCGGCGAAGTCTGCCGCTTGCTCGTCCTGCATCCCGCCTTGCACTTCCACCTTTTCCATGACTCCCCCTTACGAAAACAACGCCGCGAGACCCGCGGCCGGCTTCTTCGCTACCGGCTTCGGCTCGGTCGCGTCGCCGCGATTCGACGCGCCGCCGTCGCCTTCCCCGCCGCCGACCGGCGCCGCGAATCGCGACAAATAGCGATCGCTCGACCGCTGCGAGTGGTGCTTATGCTCGACCCCGCAATGGTCGCAGCGGTAATACGCCAAGCCGCTTCGGTTCTTCTTGACTGCTACCGGCTTGCCGCAGTCGTGGCACTCGCCCCATGCCGTCGCTTCAATGTGCGCCATCACTTGCCCCCCGTCGCCACTTCGTCATAAATCGCCAGAATTTCCACATGCACCGCCCGAATCGCCCCGACCAGCGCCCCGAATTCCGCCCCCGCCATGGCCTTTTTGTGCATCGGCATATCTGCGAATGCCCGTTCCGCCTTCATCACGGCCACTTCCGCGTCCGCTACTGCCCGTTTCATCGCTTCCATCCTGTTTGCTCCGCGTACAGTTATTGACACGGGTCCGAGGCGCCCTAGCGGGCGCAAACCCCGAACCCCTTAATCCCCCGCCCCTATTTCCACTCGCACCGGCCCGAACCCCATCACTACCCAGTTCAGACACCCGCGACCCATCACCACCCCGAACAACCACGGGCGCCCCACCTTGAACTTGACCGCTATTCCCCGACCCACGCCGCACCTCCCACTTAAACCGACGCGACAGGAACACCCGCCCCGCCTCCGCATCCCGCACGCCCCACACGTTCGGCGCGCACGGCTCTTCGTAGCAATTGACCGCCTCGACGCACTCGCCCGTCGTCGGATCCATCTTTTCCCCGGCTTCGGTGCGCTCGACGCGCATGGCGAGATCCGCCCGCGACACCAGCGGCCCGCCCTGGAGCGCGACGTATCCCGCCCACCCTGGCGCCGACTGCCCGTAGTCGGAATTGCGCCCCACGTCGGCCATGATTCGCCCCTGCTCGACGGTGTCGGATAGCCCGTCCTCGACCTTCAGCCGGCGCAGCTCGCGCCACACGCCGACCGGCGCGCCGCCCAGCTGTTGAAACTGACGAATCCGCCACGTCGTCGCCCAGGTTTCGACCCGCTCCGCGACCTCGACCTGCCCATCCCCGAGCAAGTCACCATTGACCGTCATGCCGTCGATGTTCTTGCTGATGTACTTGGAGACGTAGGCCACAGCCCCGCCGCGCGCCTTGTCGATGGCTTCGAACTTCACGCGGTTTTCTGCGGCGCCGGCCTCGTGCCCGTCCCAGGTTTCTAGGAAGTAATGGCGCACGATCTCGCGCACCCGCTCGACCTTGTCGGCCGGCAGGAAGGCGAGCATGTGCCAGTGTGGGCACCCGTCGTGATGCGGCTCGCAGATGCGAAAGCCGTAGAGCCGGATCTCGTCGCGCGCCATCGCCGCCCGCGCCCGCGCCCACCGCTTCACGAGCTGCTTTTGCGTGTCGGCCGGCTTCGTGCCGTCGTATTTCGGATTGCGCAGGCCATCGACCTTGATCGCATGGAATCGGCTCGGCGCGGTCATCGTCAGGAACTCCGCGACATGCCCCAGGCTGTCGGCCACCATCTCGAAGCCGCGGATGCGCGTCATCAGCTCGGCGCGGCGTACCCGCGGATTCGCGTTGCTCTTTTCGGCCAGCTCGGCGAGCGTGAATTCCTGCCCGTCCTGATTGACGGCGATCGTTGCCGCGAGCGATGCCGCGTTGCGCGCCTTCTGCTCTCGGCGCCGCTTGACCCCTACGTCGGATGCGTAGCGCTGCCCCCGCTTGTGCACGTAGCCCAACGAGATTGCCGCCGCCTCGATCCGCTGCCCGTGTGCGGCGCGGAGCTTGCGCACCCACCATGCCGCCGTCGTCATGCGGCGCACCGCGCCCTTATCCTTGATCCGGCATTCCGGCGCCTGGACGCCGTTCTGCTCGCACAGCGACGCGAGCCGCTCGCGCAGCGCCGGCAGCGTCTTGATATGGAGGTCTTCGGCGACTTGGAAGGCCCGCGCGGCGAGCTGCTTCCCGGCTTCGCGGATGTCTTCGTCCGAGGCATCGAGCCCCAGGCCGACCGCGCAGCCCTCTTGCATCTCTTCGACGAGATGGCGCAGCCACGTATTCCCGTCGCGCTCGTCGGCCGCGCGCCGGCTTTTCCAGTCCGACAGCACCTGATGACGCCACGGCGCCGGCATGTGACCGGCGAGCGTCGCGCCCCAGGTTTCAAGCGCCGCCGCTTGATTGCGGCCGATGCGCTCTAGATCGGAATGGGAAAGCCGGACTTTCAACGGAACAGCGCCTCAACCATGGCGCCACCGAACACGACCAGCCCACAGCAGGCGGCGAGCACATTTGCCCGCCGCCCGAGCTGCTTCCGCTCTCTCATGTATCTTGCGTAGGAATAGACGCTCACGCCGGCACCCGATTCAACTCAGCCAGCAGCCGACGCAGGCCCGAATTCAGCGACCACAGGCATTCCTCAAACTGCCCGGCGCACACGTCGATGCCTAGCGCCTCTTCGGCATCCACCAGCGAGCGCAGGACGGTGTCCATTTTCAGGATCTCGCCGAACTCGCGTCGCAGCAGCTCGACGACGGCGAGCCGGTCGCCCGCCTTGATCGCCTCTTCGGCCAGCTCGGCCGGCATGTCATGGGCGTTCATTACCGCCAATCCCCCCGGTACGTGATGCGCTGAAAGCTCCGGTTGTCGAAGAGATCGCTTGAAATCAACGACCCCGCCAATACCCACGACGGCGCATCCAGACATCCGTACTCTTCCATCCAGAAGCGACCAGACGGAAAACCGCCGAACTCTTCGCGCATTCCCATTCCGTTCCCGTACCCCGTCATCGCGTTGAATCCGGGCGCCGCAAGCTCTCGTTTCATGTTCATCCCCTGCCAGAGATTCCCCGCCTGAAGACTGTCGACCCCCGTTGCCCACCCGGCAGGGGAAAAGCTGGCACCGATGACAGGGCCGACGAGGCGAATCCTGTCACGCGACACGAAACAATGTCAAGCGCCGAGTAACAGAGTTTGACAAGCGTCAAGCGTTACGTTGCGCTTTGCTGTGATTCGCGGTAAAACACGACCTACGTAGCCCCTACGTAGCCACCCCCCTAACTACGGAGCGCCACATGAAAACGTCTGCCGCCTACCTCGACGCGATCCGCGACAAGTACGCCCTCAAGAGCGACTCGCAAGCCGCCGCCCTCCTTGGCGTTACCCGCGCCTCTGCAAGCCGCTTCCGCAACGGCGACGACTCATTCAGCGACACGAACGCCGCCAAGATCGCCGAACTACTCGAATGTGATCCGCTTGAGGTTTTGATTTCCGCGCATCTTCAGCGCGCGAAAGACGAGCGCACGCGCGCCCTTTGGGAGTCGCTGGCTAGGCGAGTTGGTATTATGTAAACTACGATATTGCTCGAGAGCGAGCGGATAACAACATCGTTCGACTTAACCCTTCCCTCCGCCCGCACTGCACTATCGAAGTAAGTCCCCATGAGACGGCGCTCTTGCCACCCGAAGAGCGCCATCTCTTGCCACTATTACGCTCAGTGCCGCTCAGTTTGTCCGGCGCGTGTCAGTGCCCGATCTACCTGCAAACTGCGAACGTTCCGCCCCGTAGGTCTTGACCAGGTAATCGACGATCTCGGGGATAGCCTCGTCGGTGACGGGCGCTCCGAAGACCTTCTTCATCTTCTTCACGGTCGCGTCCCAGTAGGCTCGCGGGCTCGACGGCGGTTGGTAGGCGACGTAGTGCGCCGAGTGGCAGATCAGGCAGTTTTGCTGCACCAGACGGTAACCAGGCAGATCGCTCTGCTCGTACGTCACAGTATCGGGCGGCAGCGCGATCTCGAGCGCGTGGGCGCCGGACGTCCAGGTAGCGGCGGTCAGGACGAGCGTGCGGACGATCTTGCAGATGGGCATTTTCATTGCGCTCTCCTCAGGCTGCCATGACGCGCGTGGTTTCGACGGCGTTGCGCATGTAGCCCGGCGGGTTCCACAGGCTGTCCGTGGGCTGGCTCTGTCCGATTCGGTTGATGGCGCGGACCTTGAGTTCGTAGGTCCCGCGTCGGGCCGGTTTGAACGTCGCCTGCCATTCGCGGAACGAATACTTTCCGAGGTCCTTGCCGAGGCGCGCCTCGGTCCAGGTCTGCCCTCCGTCCGCTGAGAAAGCGACGCCCGTGACGCCGTAGCCGCCGTCGAACGCGATGCCCCGAACGACCGTTTCGCGGCCGACCGGCAGCTTTGCGCCGTCGGCGACGTTGGTGATGAAGGAGCGCACGTTGAAGCGGCTGATCGGTATCGTCTTCGTCGGCGCGCTGCCCGGTTCGACGCAGGCGCACGCGTTGTCGGGGACACGGTAAGCGGCGGCCATCCAGAATCCGTCGAAGGGCGTATCGAGAACGCGGATGTCGGAAAGATGCTTGACCCAGTAGGTGCCGTAGTGGCCGGGGACGATCAGGCGGACGGGATAGCCGTTGAGCATCGGCAGATCCTCGCCGTTCATCGCCCATGCGAGCATCACTTCGCCATCGAGCGCGTGGTCGATGTGCAATGCTTTGATGAAGTCCGGGCCGCCTTCGAGCGGCGGCCGATCGAGTCCGTCGAAACTGACCTGTACCGATCCAGCCTGGACCCCTGCTCTCTCCAGCACCTTCTTCAGCGGCACGCCGGTCCAGCGGGCGTTTCCCATCGCGCCGTTGGACAATTGCCCGCCGTTCGCCCGCGGGCTGAAATGGCCGCGGCTGTTGCCTGAGCATTGATTGACAGCGATTATTTCGACCGGATCCGCGAGTCGCTTCAACTCGTCGAGCGATAGTTCCAGCGGCGCGTTCACTTTTCCGCCTACGCGCAGCCGATAGCTTTGAGGATCGATCGCGGTCGGGACCGCGCTCCAATGGTAGCGGACGAAGAACGCGTCGTTGGGCGTGATCGGCCCTTCGCTGAAAACCGGGAATGGCGTTTCAAGCTGCGGCGGCCGGCTGGTCAGGACGATCAGCGGCCGCTTTTGTGGAAAGGCGATGAGCTCGCGGCCGCCGTTGTCGAAGGGAAGCTCGACATGATCGGTCGTGGCGGCGAGCGCTTTCAGCGCGGGATGCATCAGGGCGGCTCCGGCGCCGAGCGCGCCCATTGCCCTGAGCGCGCGGCGGCGTGCGGGGTCTTGTTCCATGCGGGTCTCCTTGTCGGGGGGGATTTTTTTGTGTTGGTCGTGTGCGCCTCAGAGGCGCAACGCGTTCACAACAGCCGCCGGCGAGGAATATTCCGCCCTTACAATTTCTTGCCCCTCCCCCGTTCCCCGTCCGCGCGGGTGTGATGGCAGCGCTCGCAGGCCAGCACTATCATGGTTCTCCGCGCACGGCGCGAAAGGAGCATCGATGGAACCGGTCCCCGAGTCCGAAGACGAGACGCGCGCCGCCAAGACCCTGTTCGAAGGCGTTCTCGCCATCGCCGAGGATGCGATCATCTCAGTCGATTCCGAGGAGCGGATCGTCCTGTTTAACCGGGGCGCGGAAGCGGCGTTCGGATATTCGCGCGACGAGCTCATCGGGCAGCCGCTGAACACGCTCATCCCGCAACGGTTTTCTGCTGCGCATTCGAAACATCTGCAGGACTTCGCGCGCTCGCCCGAGGTTGCGCGCGCGATGGGGCAACGCAGCTCCGTCGTCGGTCGCCGCAAGGATGGGAGCGAGTTTCCGGCCGAAGCCACGATTTCCAAGCTGGCGATCGACGGCAAGCAGATCTTCACCGCCATCCTGCGCGACGTCACGGAGCGCCAGCAGGCGGCCGAGGCGCTGCGCGGGTCCGAGCATCTCGCCCGCGGGCAGCTGGATGCCCTGATGCACACGCTCGATGCGTTCGCCCGCGAGTCCGATCCGGACCGGCTGCTCGAGCATGTGCTGCGCACCATCATCCAGCAATCGGATGCGCACAGCGTGTGCGTGTGGGATCGGTGCGAGGATGCTGGATCGCTCGCTCTGCGGGCCGCCATCTCGTCGGGCGACGGGCGGCTCAGCCGCGATACGAATCATCCCGTGCAGAGGCTTCCGGCGGTGCTGGCGCCCTATCCGGCGTGGAGTGAGCTCCTGCGCACCGGCGAGCACGGCTTGCTCGACGACCTCGACGAGCCGTCTGCACGGATGTGCATCGGATGCGGCGCCGAGGCGCGCTGGAGTCGTGTGCTCGACGACGGGGACGGGGATCCGGCGGTGCTTTCCCTGAAGGAGCGCCTGCGTGCGCTGCAGCTGCGCACGATTCTCTTGATGCCGATGACCGTCGCCGGCAGCGTCGCCGGGGTGATCGGCGTGTGCTTCACGCGTAAGCCGTCCTTCCTCCGCGACGATATCGAATTGACACGAGCGCTGGCTCACCAGACGATGCTGACGGTCCACCTCGTGCGACTGTCGCAGCAGAGCCGCCAGATGGCGGTGGCGGCTGAACGGAACCGCATGGCGCGCGACATCCACGACACGCTCGCACAAGGCTTTACCGGGGTGATCGTGCAACTCGAAGCCGCGGCCGATGCGCGGGGGCGAGGCCTCGCGCAGGAGTCCGAGGACCACCTCTCGCGTGCCGGCAACCTCGCCCGCGAGAGCCTGCAGGAGGCGCGGCGTTCCGTGCATGCCCTGCGTCCGCGCAGGCTGGAAACGGCCGACCTATGCGAAGCCTTGCGGCGCCTGATGAGCGAGGTGACGGCAGGCACTTCCATCGTCGCCGAACTGACGCTCGAAGGTGAATCGCGCCCCATCCCGCCCGCTTGGGAGGACAACGTCCTGCGCATCGGGCAGGAGGCGCTCACAAATGCGCTGCGGCACGGGCATGCGCAGCATATCGCGGTCCGGATTTCGTTTTCCGACGGCGAACTGCGGCTGTATGTGCGCGACGACGGCTGCGGATTCGATCCGGATCGCGTTCGCGACGGGTTCGGCCTGGTCGGCATGCGCGAACGGGTCAAGGAAATGGGCGGCGCGTTGGGCGTGGTCAGCGCCTTGGGTGCGGGCACCGAAATCACGGTCGTCCTACCCATCGCGAACATGGTTGTGAATGGAGCAAGAGGATGACTTCGAGCGGTTCGACGGACAGCGCCAACAAGATCAGGATTCTTGTGGCGGACGACCACGTGACGGTGCTGGAAGGACTGGCCGCGATCATCGGACGGCAACCGGACATGACCGTCGTCGGCGAGGCAGCGAACGGGCGCGAAGCGGTCGAGCTGTGGCTGGCCCTGCGTCCCGATGTCGCGATGCTCGACATGCGGATGCCCGTGCTGGATGGCGTGGGCGCGCTCGAGGAAATCCGCCGGCACGACCCCGCGGCGCGCGTCGTCATGCTGACCACCTTCGACACGGACACCGATATCGCCAGCGCGATCAAGGCCGGCGCCAAAGGCTATCTGCTGAAAGATGCTCCGCGCGACGACCTGCTCGCGGCCATCCGCTGCGTGCACGCGGGCGAGACGTCGATCCCCGCGGGCCTCCTGACCAAGCTCGCGAACGGCATCAGCAGCGAAACGCTGACCGGACGGGAACTCGACGTGCTGTCGCTGTTGGCCCAGGGCAAGAGCAATCGGGAAATCGGCGCGAATCTCTTCATCGGCGAAACGACGGTCAAGTCTCATCTGCGCAGCATCTTCACCAAGTTGAACGTGCTGAGCCGCATCGAGGCCGTCACGGTCGCGAACCGCCGCGGCCTGGTCCATCTGTAGATTCCCCTCTCCTCCAAAAGGAGGAGACCACCCTCCTCCATTCCCGCGACCGTAAATTCGCCGGGATGGTCAATGGTGCTCGCATTCGCAACGGACCATCCTATGCACGTCAATCGCATGCAAAGGGATGGCCGTCATGAGCATGAGTTCGACCGACAAGGGCTTGCTGACCCCCGAGAACTGCGCCCTCGTCTTCATTGACCAGCAGCCGCCGATGCTCGACGGCGTCGCGAGCATGGGCAGCGACGAATTGCTCGACAAGGTCGTCCTGCTGGCCAAGGCCGCGAAGGTCTTCCGGGTACCGGTCGTCCTGACGACGGTCGATTTTCCCGCACTCGGCGCCGATCTGGTGCCGGAATTGGTCGAGCTCTTCCCTGGGCAGGAATGCATCGTCCGCACCGGCATGAACGCATGGGACGACCCTCGCTTCGTCGCCGCCGTCAGGCACTGCGGCTGCCGGAACTTCGTCGTCGCCGGCCTCTGGAGCGAAACCGCGCTCGCGTTCGCGGTGCTGCAGATGCTCGAAGAAGGCTACGGCATGTACGTCGTGGAGGATGCATCGGGTGGAACGAGCCGTACCGCGCACGACGCCGCGATCCGCCGCGTCGAGCAGGCGGGCGCGGTGTCGCTGACGGCCTTGCAGTTCCTGCTCGAACTGCAGCGCGACTGGTCGCGCGAGGCGCATCGCGCCGATGTGATGGCGATCATGAAGGAGCACTGCCCTGCCCTTGTAGATCATTGCAGCAAAGAGCCAGGCTCATTGTCCTGAGCAGCGATGAGGATCGGTCGCAAACGCGACCCGATGCCACTCAACCCCACGGAGAAACCGCATGACCCCCTACCAGAAGCTCTACACGCCCGAAGACGCGGCGATCGTATTCATCGATCACCAGCCGCAGATGCTGTTCGGCGTCGCGAACATCGACCGCGCGACCCTCATCAACAACGTGAGCCTGCTCGCGAAGGTCGCGAAGGAATTCAACGTGCCGACGGTGCTGACGGCCGTCGAGACCGAATCCTTCAGCGGCTACATCTGGCCGCAACTGCTCGATGTGTTCCCCGGCCAGCCCGTGGTCGAGCGCACGTCGATGAACTCCTGGGACGACAGCGGCTTCCGTCAGGCGATCGAGGCCACCGGCCGCAAGAACATCATCATGACCGGCCTGTGGACGGAAGTCTGCGTCACCTGGCCGACGATCGAGATGCTCGGCGCGGGCTACAACGTCTACGTCGTCGAGGATTGCTGCGGCGCGACCTCGCAGGCTGCGCACGACGCGGCACTCTCGCGCATGGTGCAGGCGGGCGCGGTGCGCCTGACCACGATCCCCGCGCTGCTCGAGTTCCAGCGCGACTGGAAGAACCGCGAGCACTACGACGCGCTGATGGGCATCCTCAAGCAGCAGGCCGGCGCCTATGGCGTCGGTGTCGAATACGCCTACACGATGGTCCACAAGGCGCCGCAGTCGGCGAAAACGCCGCAAGTGGTTCCGCATAAGGAGCACTGAGGGAGCACTGAGCAATCCGAAGCACGGGGCCTGCGGGCCCCTTCAAGAGCTCACCCGGAACCGACCATGTCCATACACGTCGCCATTACCCGCCGCGTACGCGCCGGCTGCGAGGCCGATTTCCAGCAGGCGCTGCGCGAATTCTTCCAGACCTCGTTCGGCCATCGCGGCGTGATGGGCGCCAGCCTGCTCGTTCCGCCGCCGGGGTCGGACGCCCGCGAATACGGCATCCTGCGCACCTTCCGCAACGAGGAGGAGCGGGATGCCTTCTACGACTCGCCGATGTTCAAGGAATGGGACGAACGGGCGAAAACGATGACCGAAGGCGAACCCGAATATCGCCGGCTCGACGGGCTCGAAGCCTGGTTCCGCTCCCCCGGCCCGCCGCCGCCGCGGTGGAAGATGGCGCTGCTCACCTGGATTGCCGTGTGGCCGGTCAGCATGATCGTGGCCGCGCTCTTCGCGCCGCTGCTCGGCCAACTCCTGCCGAAATTCCTGTTCGCCGGCGTCGTTGCCGGCGGCATCGTCATCGTACTGACCTGGGGCGCGATGCCGCTCCTCGTCCGGATCGCGCGCCCTTGGCTACACGGCGCGAAAACATCGACAAACATCCCTGAAAAGCGCTGATAGGAGCTTCCACATGCCGGCCGACCTGATCCTGCACAACGCCCGCATTCATACCGTCGATCGCGAGAAGCCCGCGGCGAGCGCCGTCGCCATCCGTGATGGGGAGTTCATCGTCGTCGGCGACGACGCGGCAGCGATGGCCGAGCGCGGCTCCGACACGCAGGTCATCGACCTGCAGGGCCGGCGTGTGATTCCCGGCCTCAACGACTCGCACCTGCATCTGATCCGCGGCGGCCTCAACTACAACCTCGAACTGCGCTGGGAAGGCGTGCCCTCCCTCGCCGACGCGCTGCGCATGCTGAAGGACCAGGCCGAGCGAACGCCGACGCCCCAGTGGGTGCGCGTCGTCGGCGGCTGGACCGAGTTCCAGTTCGCCGAACGGCGCATGCCGACGCTCGACGAGATCAATGCTGTTTCGCCGGACACGCCGGTGTTCGTGCTGCACCTCTACGACCGCGCACTGCTCAATCGCGCTGCGCTGCGCGCCGTGGGCTACGGAAAGGACACGCCGGCGCCGCCGGGATGCGAGATCCAGCGCGACGCGCAAGGCGAACCAACCGGCATGCTGATCGCCCGCCCGAACGCGCTGATCCTCTACGCAACCCTCGCCAAGGGCCCGAAGCTGCCCTTCGAGCACCAGGTGAACTCCACCCGCCTCTTCATGCGCGAACTCAACCGGCTCGGGGTGACGAGCGCGATCGACGCTGGCGGCGGCTTCCAGAACTACCCTGACGACTACCGCGTCATCGACGAACTCACCCGCGACGGCAAGCTCTCCGTCCGCATCGCCTACAACCTCTTCACGCAGCGGCCGAAGGAAGAGCTGGCGGACTTCCAGAACTGGACGAGCACGGTCAAACTTCGCCAAGGCGACGACTTCTACCGCCACAACGGCGCTGGCGAAATGCTGACCTTCTCGGCGGCGGACTTCGAGGACTTCCTCGAACCGCGACCGGATCTCGCGCCGACGATGGAAGCGGACCTCGAAAAGGTCGTGGGCCATCTCGTCGAACACCGCTGGCCCTTCCGGCTGCATGCCACCTACGACGAGTCGATTGGCCGCATGCTCGACGTGTTCGAGAAGGTGAACCGCGAGATTCCCTTCGCCGGACTGCCGTGGTTCTTCGACCACGCGGAAACGATCTCCGCACCCAACATCGAGCGCGTGAAAGCGCTTGGCGGCGGCATTGCGATCCAGCATCGCATGGCCTTCCAGGGCGAGTACTTCGTCGATCGCTACGGTGCCGAGGCCGCGCGCCACACACCGCCGATCCGCCGCATGTTGGACGCAGGCATTCCGGTCGGCGCCGGCACCGACGCCACCCGCGTCGCGAGCTACAACCCTTGGACCGCGCTGTACTGGCTGGTCGCCGGCCGCACCGTCGGCGGGCTCTCGCTGTACGACGACGGCAACCGCCTGTCACGCGAGACCGCGCTGGAGTTGTGGACCGCGGGCAGCGCCTGGTTCTCCTCCGACCAGGGCAGGAAGGGCGCGATCAAGAGCGGCCAGCTCGCGGACCTCGTAGTGCTGTCGGACGATTACTTCAGCGTGCCCGAGGAAGCGATCAAAGGCATCGAATCGGTACTCACGGTGGTCGGCGGCAAGATCGTCCATGCCAGCAACGAGTTCGCGCCGCTCGCCCCGCCTCCGTTGCCCGTGCTGCCCGACTGGTCGCCCGTGGCCCGTGTTCCCGGCCACTTCCGCCCTGCTCCCGCGCAACGGGCTGCGTTCCATCAGTGCGCCGGGGCGTGCACCGTGCACGGCCATCATCACGACCGGGCGCGACGGTCGAATGTCCCGGTGTCCGATTTCACGGGCTTCTGGGGTGCGCTCGGTTGTTCCTGCTGGGCGATCTGAGGCGGGAAACCGACGCGAGCCCACTCGGGATGGCGTTCGCGCTGCGTCCGTTCGAAGGGGCGCAGCGCGAGGCCTGCGACTAGACTTCTTCTGCCGGCATATCGAAGACCAGGACTTCGGCCGCCTGCGCGTCGCCAAGGACGATAGCCGATTCACCGTCGACCGCCGCGCCGTCACCGGTGCCGAGACGCTGGCAGTTCAACGTGACTTCGCCACGCGCGACCTGCACCCAGGCGATCCGCCCCGCGGCGAGCCCATGTTCCGCGCTCTGACCGCCATCGAGCAGGGCCGAGTACAGGCGCACGTCCTGATGCACGGTCACCGAGCCGTCCCGGCCATCAGGACTCGCGATCAGTCGCAGACGCCCGTCGCGCTCCTCGCTCGGGAAGTGGTTCTGTTCGTAGCCCGGCTTGAGGCCACGCGCTGCCGGCACGATCCAGATCTGCAGGAAGTGGACCGGCTCCGAACCCGAATGGTTGTACTCGCTGTGGCTGATGCCGGTGCCCGCGCTCATCCGCTGCACATCCCCCGGCCGAATCACCGAGCCGGTGCCAATGCTGTCCCGGTGCTCGAGCGCGCCCTCCAGCACATAGGAGATGATTTCCATGTCGCGGTGGCCGTGCGTGGGGAAGCCCTCGCCGGGAATGACTCGGTCCTCGTTGATGACGCGCAGCGGGCCGAAGCCCATGTGGGCTGCGTCGTAGTAGTGTCCGAACGAGAAGCTGTGCTTCGAATTCAGCCAGTCGAAATCGGCCACACCGCGCTCGTTCGCTCTTCTGATCGTGATCATTTTGTTGTATCTCCTGTTGGGGTTGGTGGAGATCACTTTAGGCGCGTTCGGGCGGCGGAAAAATCATCCATTCGGTGATTCACTGTTGCAATAATGGCAACAACTAATCAGATCACGTGAACTGAAAGTCGCAACAATTTAAGGGCCGAATTCGAGACTTGCCGGATGCCGGGCGCGGTCGCGCTTGAGGCAACGGTGATGCGTATAGAATGACCGCCCATCATCGTCTTCATGAGCGCGCATATGAAGCTTGTATCTACCGTTGTCCTGGCCTTGGGATGCTGTACCGCGCAGGCGCAAGTCGCGGAAATGCCGATGGCCCCCATACCGTTCAAGGGCGTGGACTACAGCGGAGTGTACGACTGCACGGGCAAGGACAGCCACGAAGGCCCTTACACGGGCATCGTGACGCTGGAGTTGGTGCGCGCGCAAAGCAACGGCGAATACGGCGCGTACCGCTTCAAGCTGGAGGTCCCGGGTTCCGGGGCCTACCCCGGCCACGCGGCGGCGAAGGGCAAGGAGATGGGGATCCACTTCGCGAACACCGATCCCGCCACGAAGGACTACGGCACCGGCTTCGCGTCGTTCGCGAAGAACAAGAAGGGCAAGTGGGCCTTCACGAAGTACTACTACGAGCCCGAGTTCAAGGGCGGTAACTTCGGCAGCGAATACTGCGTCCAGCGTTGAGCGCTGCGGGGAAGGACGGCCTCCCGGCCTTCCCCTCGTCTTTCCGGAATCAGCCCTGCTTCACTTCCAGCAGGCTTGCATCCCACTTCTCGTGCTTTTCGAGGCCCACGAGGTTGGCGGTCGTGGCCGCAATGTTCGACAGCCCGGCCTTCGCGTCCGCCTTGAGTCCCAGCTTCCCGCCGCTCACGTTGTCGTAGAGGATCAGCGGCACGGGATTCAGCGTGTGGGCGGTCTTGGCCTTGTAGGAACCGTCCGGATTGGTGGCGGGCTGCTTGGTCTTCTTGTCCAACTCGTACATCTCGTCGGCGTTGCCGTGGTCGGCCGTGATCAGCGCGACGCCGCCGGCCGCGTCGATCACGGGCAGCAGGCGCGCGAGCTGCAGGTCCACCGCCTCGATCGCCATCGTCGCGGCGCGGAAGTTGCCCGAGTGCCCGACCATGTCGCCGTTGGCGTAGTTGCAGCGCAGGACCTTGTACTTGCCGCTTTGCACGGCCGCGATCATCGCGTCGGTGATCTCGGCCGCCTTCATCCACGGACGTTGCTCGAAGGGCACGACGTCGCTCGGCACTTCCTCGTAGGTCTCGCCGCTGAACTTGCTCGAACGGTTGCCGTTCCAGAAGTAGGTCACGTGGCCGAACTTCTGCGTCTCCGAGCAGGCGAACTGCGCGATGCCGGCCTTCGAGAACCATTCGCCCATCGTGTCGCGGATCGCCGGCGGCGCGACGAGGAAGCGCTTGGGCAGCTTCAGGTCGCCGTCGTACTGCAGCATGCCGGCGTAGGTCACCTTCGGCGCGCGCACGCGGTCGAACTTGTCGAAGTTCGCGTCCTCGAAGGCGCGCGTGATCTCGATCGCGCGGTCGCCGCGGAAGTTGAAGAAGACGACCGAATCGCCGTCCTCGATCGTGCCGACCGGCTTGCCGCCTTCGGCGATCACGAAGGGCGGCAGATCCTGGTCGATGGTGCCGGGGAAGCGCTTGCGCAGCTCGACGACCGCGGCCGAGGCACTTGCGAACTGGTCGCCTTCGCCGAGCACGTGCACGTGCCAGCCCTTCTCCACCATCTTCCAGTTGGCGTCGTAGCGGTCCATCGTGATGTTCTGGCGGCCGCCGCCCGAGGCGATGCGCGCGTCGAAGCCGCCGGTGCTGAGCCCGGCGAGGAAGGCTTCGAAGGGCTCGACGTAGTCGAGGGCGCTGGTTTCCGGCACGTCGCGACCATCGAGCAGTGCGTGGATGCGAACTGCCTTGACGCCCTCTTCCTTGGCCTTCGCGACCATCGCCTTGAGGTGGTCGATGTGGCTATGGACGTTGCCGTCGGAGAAGAGGCCGATGAAGTGGATCACCCGGCGGCCGGCTTTGGCGCCAGCGACGATTTGCTGCCACGCTTCGCCCTGCCAGATCTCGCCCGAGGAAATCGCGTTCGACACGAGCGCCGCGCCCTGGCTGTAAACCTGACCGGCGCCGATGGCGTTGTGGCCGACTTCCGAGTTCCCCATGTCTTCGTCCGAAGGCATGCCGACGGCCGTGCCGTGTGCGCGCAACGCGATGTTCGGGTATTCGGCGAACAGTCGGTCGAGAGTCGGCTTCCTGGCCGCCGCGATGGCGCTGCCGAGCTCGGACTTGGGAATGCCGTAGCCATCCATGACGATGATGACGACGGGGCCTTGAACTCCGGGGAAAGAGGAAAGTTTTTGCAGCACTTTTTTGGCCCTGGGGGGAAAGAAAAAGTCGGAAAAATCGGGAGCAAGCCGCGAAGGGGCTCAAGTATCGTGGCCCGGCGTAGCGGGGTCAATCGGCGACCGGCGCAGCAATTGTTTCAAGGCGGCAATCCTTGCAGGCGCTATTCCCTCAGAAGGGGACGACGCTTTCGAAAGTCATCGGCACCCGCCTCTCGGGATGGATGAACGCGATCCACGCTGCGTGCAGATGCATGCGAGCGTTCAGCACAGCGCTTTCGGGCGGTGCATAGAGCACGTCGCCGAGGATGGGATGGCCCAGCGACATCAGGTGTACGCGCAACTGATGGGTACGGCCGGTGACCGGCTTGAGCTCCATACGCGAGACGGCGTCGGCACCTTCGCCGCTGCGGGCGACGACGCGATACCGGGTCAAGGCGCGGCGGCCGTTCACGGCGTCGACGATCTGGCGCGGGTTGTTGTCGGGGTCCGCGGCGAGGGGCAGATCGATCTCGCCGCTGTCGTTCGTGACGTGGCCATGCACCGACGCCACATAGCGCTTGCCGACGGTGCGCTGAGCGAAGGCGGCGTTCATCCGGCGCAGCATTTCCGGTCCGCGGGCGAGCAGGATCAGCCCGGAGGTCGCCATGTCGAGCCGGTGCACGAGCAGTGCATCGTCGTAGAGCGCCTGTACCCGGGCTTCGAGGCAGTCCTGCCGTTCTTCGCCGCGGGCGGGCTGGGAGAGCAGGCCGGCCGGCTTGTCGGCCACGACGATCGCGTCGTCGGCGAAGAGGATGGCGGGAGCGAGATGCGGCATCGGGAAAGGGGAAAAGACGAATTCAGAGCGGCACCGGAGGATGTAAGCGTCCGAGCCCGGCTCCGCCTTTTATCAAGAATCGGGCTCCGCGGCAAACGGAAAACTCCCGCCCTTGGCGGCACAATAGCGTCCCCTGCCCTCTTCACGCCGATCATTCATGTCCCGACTTCCCCAACGCATCGTCTGCCTCACTACCGAAACCGTCGAGGTCCTCTACGCGCTCGGCGAAGCGCATCGCATCGTCGGGATTTCCGGCTACACCGTGATCCCGCCCGAGGCGCGCAAGGAAAAGCCGAAGGTGTTCGCGTTCTCTACTGGCGACCTCGAACGGATCCTCGCGGTCCAGCCCGATCTGGTGCTGTGCTTCAGTGACATGCAGGCCGACATCGCGCGCGATCTCGTCAAGGCGGGCGTCCCGGTGCACGTCTTCAATCAGCGCAGCGTCGAGGACATCCTCGCGATGATCGAGACGGTCGGGCGCCTTGTCGGTGCGGAGGAAAAGGCGTTGAAGCTGGTCGGCGAGCTCGAAGCCGTGATCGAGGCGACGCGCGCGACCGCAGCCCGCCTGCCCCGTCGCCCGCGCGTGTACTTCGAGGAATGGGATGAACCGGCGATCTCCGGCATTCGCTGGGTGTCGGAGTTGATCGCGATCGCGGGGGGCGAGGACATCTTCGGCGAACTCGCCTCGCGCCCGTCCGCACGCGACCGAATCCTTCCCGATCCCCTGGAGGCCGCCCGCAGGTGCCCGGACCTCATCATCGGATCATGGTGCGGCAAGCGCTTCCGTCCGGAAAAGGTCGTGGCGCGGCAAGGTTGGGAGGACGTACCCGCGGTGCGCGACGGGCACGTCCATGAGGTCAAATCGGCAATCATCCTCGCCCCCGGACCGGTCGCGATCCGCGAAGGGCTTCCGGCGCTGGCGAAGCTGATCGGCGATTGGGCGAACGGACCGGAAGCCGCCGCCCGTCCGTAGCGCCGGCTTCCTTCTCACTGCTCCGCTTACTTCGCCAGCCAGGGTGAGCTGGCGTGGTGGGCCCGCTCGAACGCGACGATTTCGGCCGCATGGAGCAGCGTCTCGCCAATGTCGTCGAGTCCGTTCAGCAGCCGGCGGCGGCGGAAGGGATCGATGTCGAAGGGGATCGCCTCGCCCGCGGGCGTCACGACCGCCTGCTGCTCCAGGTCGATCGTCAGGCGATAGCCCTCGGTCACCGCGACTTCGTCGAACAGGCGGTCGATCACACCGGCCGGCAAGGTGATCGGCAGCAAGCCGTTTTTGAAGCAGTTGTTGAAGAAGATGTCCGCGAAGCTCGGGCCGACCAGCGCACGGATCCCGTATTGCTCGAGCGCCCACGGCGCGTGCTCGCGCGACGAGCCGCAACCGAAGTTGTCGCGCGTCAGCAGGATGCTCGCGCCCTGGTAACGCGGCTGGTTGAGCTCGAAGTCCGGGTTGGGCCTGCGGCTCGCCGGGTCGATGCCGATGTAGCCGGTATCAAGGAATCGCCACTCGTCGAAGCAATGCGGACCGAAGCCGCTGCGGTGGATGGACTTCAGGAACTGCTTCGGGATGATCGCGTCGGTGTCGACGTTCTCGCGGTCGAGCGGCGCAACGAGGCCGTTGAGGACGGTGAATTTGTTCATGACTTCCCCTCAGTTCAATTCGCGGACATCGACGAAGCGGCCGGCGACGGCGGCGGCAGCAGCCATTTCCGGGCTCACGAGGTGGGTGCGGCCCCCTGCCCCCTGGCGTCCTTCGAAGTTGCGGTTCGAGGTCGAGGCGCAGCGCTCGCCGGCTCCGACGCGGTCGTTGTTCATGCCGAGGCACATCGAACAGCCCGGCTCGCGCCACTCGAAGCCGGCGCGCACGAAGACCTGGTCCAGCCCTTCGCGCTCGGCCTGCTCCTTCACGAGCCCCGAACCGGGGACGACGATCGCGAGCTTGATGTTCGCGGCGATGCTGCGCCCTTCGACCACCTTGGCTGCGGCGCGCAGGTCTTCGATGCGTGAATTGGTGCATGAACCGATGAAGACCTTGTCGACCGCGACGTCGGTCATCGGCGTCAGCGGCGCGAGGCCCATATAGGCGAGCGCACGCTCGATCGCATCGCGCTTGACCGGATCGCTCTCGGCGGCCGGGTCTGGCGTGCGGCCGCCGACCGGCACGACCATCTCCGGCGACGTGCCCCAGGTGACCTGCGGCGCGATGTCGGCAGCGTCGATGTCGACCACGCGATCGAAGACCGCGTCCGCGTCGGAATGCAACGCTTTCCATGCTTCGACGGCCGCGTCCCACTCGGCGCCCGAGGGAGCAAAAGGGCGGCCCTTCAGGTACTCGACGGTCGTATCGTCGACCGCGACGAGGCCCGCACGCGCGCCGGCCTCGATCGCCATGTTGCACACCGTCATCCGGCCTTCCATCGACATCTCGCGGAAGACACTGCCGGCGAACTCGATCGTGTGCCCCGTGCCGCCCGCCGTACCGATGCGACCGATGACGTGGAGTGCGACGTCCTTCGGCGTCACGCCCGCCGCGAGCCGACCTTCGACGCGGACCAGCATGTTGCGCGACTTCTTCATCACCATGCACTGCGTCGCGAGCACGTGCTCGACGTCCGAGGTGCCGATACCGAACGCGAGCGCGCCGAACGCGCCGTGCGTGCTGGTGTGCGAGTCGCCGCAGACGATGGTCATGCCCGGCAGCGTCGCGCCCTGCTCCGGGCCGACGACATGGACGATGCCCTGGCGCTTGTCGTCGAGGCCAAACAGCGTGACCGAATGCGCCTTGCAGTTCTCGATCAGCGTGCTGACCTGCAGCGCTGCGATCTCGTCCTCGATCCCCTTTTCGCGGTCCTTCGTCGGCACGTTGTGGTCCGGCGTCGCGACGATACTGCCGACGCGCCACGGCTTGCGTCCCGCGAGATTGAGGCCTTCGAAGGCCTGCGGGCTCGTGACCTCGTGCATGATGTGGCGGTCGATGTAGATCAGGCTGCTGCCATCGTCGCCCTGCCGGACGACGTGCGCGTCCCAGATCTTGTCATAGAGTGTCTTTCCCATCGCGTCCTGGCTCCTGGTCGATTAAGCGCGAGGACATGGTCGCAAAGGACGGCGACGCTGAAAAACGGTGCTTCGCCACGGCAGCCATCTCCGTTGGAGATGGCTCGTCGATCAGGCGGTCAGGTGTGCCAGCAGCAGGCGCGCCGCGACGGGAAGACAGGCGGCATCGCGGACCACGATGTGGAGCTGGCGTTTTGCCCAGTCGTCGGTCAGCCGGACCAGCCGCAGTCCGAGCGCGGACGCGAAGAAGCTCCCAACGCGTTCGGGAACGACTCCGACGCCGAGCCCGACATCGACCATGCGGCACAGGGCGTCGAAGCTCGTCACGTGGATGCGCAGACGCCGGGCAATCCCCGCCTCGGCTGCAGCGTTTTCGAGCAGCGTGTAGAGCGCGCTGTTCTGGCTCAGGCCGACGTGGTCGTAAGCGAGGCTCGCGACGTAGTCCGTCTCTTCCATCGCCGCGAGCGGGTGGTCGGGCCGCGTCAGCAGGACGAGCTGATCGCAGCGGTAGGGATAGCATTGGAGACCGTCCACCTCGCCCGCGTCGGACACGACCCCGAGATCGGTCCGCCCCTCGCGCACCGCACGCAGGATGTCGGTGCTCAGGTGTTCCTGCAGGTCGATCTTGATGCCCTCGTTCGCGGTCATGAAGGCGCGCAGGTCTTCGGGCAGGAATTCGACGACGGCCGAGATGTTCGCGTGCATGCGCACGTGGCCGCGCACGCCCTGGGCGTACTCGGACAGCTCCGCGTGCAGGAGATCGACGCTGCGCAACACGTTGCGCGCATGAAAGAGCAGCGCTTCGCCCGCGGCAGTCGGCTTCACGCCGCGTGCGCCGCGTTCGAGGAGCGGCAACCCGAAGAGCTGCTCCAGTTCGACGAGCCGCTTGCTGACCGCTGAGGCGACGATGTGCTCGCGCTCCGCCCCTTTCGCGATCGCGCCCGTCTCACATACCGCGACGAAGAGCTGCATCGAAACGAGGTCGATCCGCTTCATGACGGCGCCCTCACCGTCTCTGCTCGTGCTGCTGTCTTCAAGCTCTCTCTTCTCCCCGGCAATTCAGCTTGCATCCGGAGAGTTTCGGGGATCGCGACCTCGGTCCGCAAGCCCCGCGACGTTCAGGCGGCGCTGCCGGACAGTGCGCTGATTCGGCTTCGCAGCGTCGCGCACTCGTCGACGAAACGCGATCGCACATGCGCGAAATAGTCTTCCCAGTCATCGACGCTCCTCGCCTGGCGATAGGCGGCGTCGAGCTGCAGGGTCTGGACGGCGAGGATCAGGTCGGCCACCTGCTCCTGGAGGTCGCGCACGCGACGCGAGGCCGAGTCGTCGGTCGACGGCCTTGCCGTCGCTCGGTCGCGCTGATTTGCGACGGCGCCGGTTTCGAGTCGCCCCATGAGACGCTGAAGCGCCGCCAAATCGCTTCTGCGATAGGCCTCCTGGACGCTGAGAAAGGACGCGTGTGCCGCGTCCTTGTCGGTGTCGTCCACGCGGTCGGGATGACAGCGCATCACGGCTGCGCGATAGAGACGGCGCAACTCTTCCTGTTCGGATTCATCCAGTTGCGGGGCCTGCTGCGAGGATTCCTCGACCGTCTGGCGAAAGGCATCGTGTTCCTTCCTGGCCGCGCTCGCCTCCTCGCGGTCGGCAGCCTCACCCGTCTGCTCGGCCTTCAGCCGGTAGTATTCGGCGCGCAGCAGCAGGCATTCCCCGAGCACGCTGCCCAAGGCCAGGTACTGGGACTGCTGGAATTGGCACACCAGTCGCTGCATCTCCGCGAGCCGCACGGTGAGATCGCGCATCTGCCCCTGCAACATCACCGCTTTCGCGATCAGCTTGTCGAGGTCCGGGTCGGGGATCTGCGCAACGGCAGTTTCGGCGATGGCGAGTTCCTGGACTATCTCGTCCTCGGCTGCAACGTCGTCTGCAGGCAAGGCCGCGAGCTCCAGGGGAGCCTCCTCGGGCCTCAACGCTGGCTGCGGTTCCGGTTCGAATTCGGCGACAGACTCAGACTCTCCGCCTTGCGGTTCCGGTGCCACGGGCGCTGGCGGAAGTTCCGCGTCTGCAACCACGAATTCTGCTGCAGGCGCTTTTTCTCTTGCGGTGGCCCCAAGTCCGAAGAATGCGAGCATCGCGCCGCCGACGCGGCGAACGATCGTCGATAGATTCATGCCTGACTCGCGCCACCGTTTCGATGCCGCGCCCGAAGATTGTCGACGGCATCATTCTGAAGGAATAACGGGAACGGAGAGCGTGATCGGCGTAAGGAAATGTCATCGACGCGCGCGGCAGGACCAAGCCAGCCGCGCGGTCTGCCGATTGCGTCGTCGGCTCAGCTCGCGAGCCGACGATCGGGGAAGTCGATGATCTGCGCGTGGTGCCGACGTTCCTGGAAGAACTGCTGCAGGCCGGTCTTGCCTTGCGCGGGCGCGAAGCCGGTGAGCATCTGCATCTTGGTCTGCGCCGCGGTCATGATGTCGAACCATGCGCGAAGCAGCACTTCCATGCGTGCGGCGCTGTCGGGACTGAGCTTCGGCATCGTCTCGCCGTCCATGGTCTGGCGGCGCGAGATGTTGTCGATCGCGAGATTTGCGGTCTCGTTCTGGATCTGAAGCAGCCGCTCGCGCAGCGACAGCAGCAGCGTGTTCATGACCATGATCGTGCGCATGCTCATGTTGCCGGCCGCTTCGCTCGCGTGCTGCGAGTCCGAGCCGTCGGGCAGCGGTGGGACGATCATCGATGCGCTGTCGCTCAGCCCGAGCGTCTCTTCGAGACTCGCCATGGCGGCTTGCCACGCCGTCGTCAGGCTGAGTTGTTGTTCCCAGGCTAGCCCGATTGTTTCCCTGCTCATTTCATCCAGGTTGAACGGTGGGATGAATTCGTATTCCAGGGTGTTGGTTTGGATCGTGTCCAGGCGTGCTGTTCTCATGCTGCCGTCTCCTCGGTCAGTGTTTAACTCCGGATTGATGCCGCCGGTTGGAGCGAGTGGCTCCTTCTGGTACATCCGGAACGATGCAAATGTGCGACCACCTGCGAAACCCAAAGGAGTCCCGAAGGCGGAAATCATTCCAGGTCAAACGATAGTCTCAAGTGTCCTTCCGACCTGTTACAAAATGATCACAACCGTAACCGATCGTCGCGTGTCAGGTCTGCCTGAAATCCCTTACTGAATCAAAGGATAGATCAAAACGGCCGAGGTATTTGCGCAGTCGGTCGGCGTCGTTCGGACGGGCCTTGTCCTGGCGTGAAATGGCGAACAGCTTGCGTCCAGCGTCGGACAGGCTGGTCGCGGATCGGCAGATTTGGATCACCTGATTGAGCTGGCAGCGGTCGACGAGGTCCAATGTTGCGGCCTCTTCGCCGAGGAGGTCGGAGGCAGCATCGGCGAGGGAATCAACCGACTCGCCGCCCGACCACGTCCTGCGCAGACGCGCGATTTCTTCGCGAATGTTGTCCGCGGTGATCCCGCCGGCGTCGGCGAGGGTCGCCATGCGTGTCACCGAGGCGCCGAGCGGGCTCGTGAGTATCAAGAATGCGTGAGAGAAAAATGGATTACCAGTTGCTGGAAGTGGAAAACGGCAAGCCGATCAAGATGTGGACCTCCGGCGTGCCCGTCGAGGACGAGGCGCGCCGTCAGTTGATGGCGACGGCCTCGATGCCTTTCATCTACAAGCACATCGCCGTGATGCCCGACGTGCATGTGGGCAAGGGATCGACGATCGGCAGCGTCATTCCGACCCGCGGCGCGATCATTCCGGCGGCGGTCGGCGTCGATATCGGTTGCGGGATGATTGCGGCGCGCACGACGCTGACCGCGGCCGACCTGCCGGACAACCTGCATCGGCTGCGCACGGCGATCGAGCATGCGGTGCCGCATGGGCGCACTACGCCGCGCGGCGGTCGCGACGTCGGGGCGTGGGAACGTCCGCCGATGGAGGTCGATGCGGCGTGGCGGGCGCTGTTGCCGGGGTTCGACCACATCACGCAGAAGTACCCGAAGCTGAAGAACACCAACAACTACAAGCATCTCGGAACGCTCGGAACCGGCAACCATTTCATCGAGGTCTGCCTCGACGAGGAGGACCGCGTCTGGTTCATGCTGCATTCGGGCTCGCGCGGCGTCGGCAATGCGATCGGGAACCTCTTCATCGAGCTCGCGCAGGCGGACATGCGCGAGCACCTCGCGAACCTCCCGGACCGCGATCTCGCCTACTTCAAGGAAGGCAGCAAGCACTTCGACGACTACGTCGAGGCGGTCGGCTGGGCGCAGGATTACGCGCAGCGCAATCGCGCGGTGATGATGCGTCACGTCGTGGAAGCGGCTCGGTCGGTGATCAAGAAGAGTTTCGCGGCGGACGTCGAGGCGGTGAACTGTCACCACAACTACGTGCAGCGCGAGACGCATTTCGGTGCGGACATCTTCGTCACGCGAAAGGGAGCGGTGTCGGCGCGCAAGGGCGAGCTCGGGATCATTCCGGGATCGATGGGTGCGAAGAGCTACATCGTGCGCGGACTCGGCAACGAGGAAGCCTTCTGCTCGTGCAGCCACGGTGCGGGACGCGTGATGAGCCGGAACGAGGCGAAGCGCCGCTTCACGGTCGAGGACCAGGTTAAGGCGACCGCACACGTCGAATGCCGCAAGGATCGCGACGTGATCGACGAAATCCCCATGGCCTACAAGGACATCGACCGCGTGATGGAGGCGCAGCGCGAGCTGGTGGAGGTGGTCCACACGCTACGTCAGGTGGTTTGCGTGAAGGGCTGAGGGCCGAGCGTGACATACGCTTACCCTGCGTTTCTTGATTTACCGCTCCGCGTCGCCCAGATTCTCTGGGTGTGAGGCTTTGCACGGCAAGCGAAGGAGTGCGGGCATGACCGGAGAATTGAGCGGAAAGGTGGCGGTGGTCACGGGCGCCGGCAGCGGCATCGGCAAGGCGATCGCGGAGAAGCTGGCGCAGGCCGGCGCCATGGTCGCGGTGACGGACATCAATCTCGCGGGCGCCGAACAGGTGGCGAACGAGATCGTTGCTGCTGGCGGCCGGGCAGTCGGCGTCGCGATGGACGTCGTCGATGAACGCGCCGTCGACGGGGCGATCGACGACATTGCTGCGAAGCATGGCAGCGTGGATGTGCTGGTGTCGAACGCAGGCATCCAGATCGTCGATCCGATCGTCGAATTCAAGCTGGCCGACTGGAAGAAGATCCTCGCGATCCACCTCGACGGCGCCTTCCTGACGACTCGCGCGGCGCTTCGCCATATGTATAGCGGCAAGCGCGGGGGAGTCGTGATCTACACCGGATCGGTGCATTCGCACGCCGCGTCACCGCTCAAGTGCGCCTATGTCGCGGCCAAGCACGGCTTGCTGGGTCTGGCGCGCGTGCTGGCGAAGGAAGGCGCTGAGCATGGCGTCCATTCCTATGTTGTGTGCCCGAGCTTCGTGCGCACGCCGCTTGTCGACAAGCAGATCCCGGAACAGGCGCGGGACCTGGGCATCAGCGAGGAGGAAGTGGTCAAGAAGGTGATGCTCGGCGAGACGGTCGATGGGGAGTTCACGACCCTGGACGATGTCGCGAACACGGTGCTCTTCCTCGCGGCGTTCCCGACAGCGGCCTTTACCGGGCAGTCCTTCCTGCTGACTCACGGTTGGGTGATGCACTGAAGTGCGACGACTGAGCCTGCCGTTCAAGACCGTCGCCCTCGTGCTGCAGGGGGGCGGTGCGCTGGGGGCCTACCAGGCGGGAGTCTATGAGGGGCTCGACGAAGCGGGGGTCCAGCCCGACTGGCTCGCAGGGATTTCGATCGGGGCGATCAATACGGCGCTGATCGCGGGGAGCGCGCCGGGCCATCGAGTCGCCAATCTGCGCACCTTCTGGGAAACCGTGTGTCGCCCGGTCTTCGTCCTGCCGATGGCCGACGCGGTGCAGTCTTTGGTCGGGCAGCTCGGCGACGACGCCCGCCGGGTGTTCAACGCGGTGGTGGCATGGCGCGGGGTCGTCGAGGGGCAGCAGGGATTTTTCACGCCGCGGCTTCCGCCGCCGTGGCTGGAGGTGAAGGTGCCGCCTGTGGAGGCGAGCTATTACGACACGGCGCCGCTGCGTGCGACGCTCGAGCAACTCGTGGACCTCGACCGCATCAACGCCGGTCATCCGCGCGTATCGGTCGGCGCGGTCAATGTGCGCACGGGCAATTTCGAGTACTTCGACAACACCGTGGGACCTTGGAAGGGGCGGCTGCGGCTCGACCATTTCCTGGCGTCGGGCGCCCTGCCCCCGGGCTTTCCGCCGGTGGAGATCGACGGCGAGTTCTACTGGGACGGCGGGCTCGTGTCGAACACGCCGCTCGCGCATGTGCTGGAGGACCAGCCGCGCCATGACACGCTGGCCTTCCAGGTCGACCTGTGGAGTGCGCTCGGGACGGTGCCGACGAACATCTGGGACGCCCAGGAGCGCCAGAAGGACATCCAGTATTCGAGCCGCACGCGCGCGATCACCGATCTGATGGCGCGCGAACAGGAGCTGCGCCATCTCGTGCACGAGATGCTGAAATACGCGCCGGAGGAGATACGCGAATCCGATCACTGGTGTCGCAAGGCGGCCGAGTGGTCCTGTGGGCGGCAGGTCAGCGTCATCCACCTGATCTATCAGGAAAAGGAATGGGACGGGTTGGCGAAGGACTACGAGTTCGGGCCGCTGACGATGCATGACCACTGGGGGAGCGGTCTCGACGACATCCGCGCGAGCCTGGAACACAAGGACTGGCTGGAGCTGCCGCCTCACCATCAGCGTTTCGTGACCTACGACTATCACCGCGACGACTGACCCCGCATCGGCACCGGTTGCCGATTGATTCATCCCTCCGTGCTCCGAAGATGTATTCTCCATCGTCATCGAGTCAGCACGAGAGCAAGACGCATGAAATATGAAGTAGTCGACACACAGATCGACGCACAGATCTCCCCCATCGGACGCATGGAAGTTCTCTCTAGGGCGGAAGCTGCGCAGCTTTCATCCCACGATCAGCGGGGGCTCCATGAGATCTTCCGCAACTGCGCGCTGGCCGTGCTCAACTGCGGCAACGGCATCGACGACGCCAAGGAGCTGCTCGAGCGCTACAGCTCCTTCGAGATCGACATCATCCAGCGCTCGCGCGGGATCAAGCTCGACATCCGCGGCGCGCCGGCGAGCGCCTTCGTCGATGGAACGATGATCCGCGGTATCCAGGAGCATCTCTTCACCGTCTTGCGCGATGTGGTCTACGGGAGCACCGAGATCGACGTCGGAAGCTCCGAAGCGATCACCGATGCCGTCTTCCACATCCTGCGCAACGCGGGAATCGTGAAGCCGACGCTGCAGCCGAACACGGTGGTGTGCTGGGGCGGGCATTCGATCAGCCGCGAGGAGTACGACTACACGAAGCTCGTCGGCTACCAGCTCGGCCTGCGCGGGCTGGACATCTGCACCGGCTGCGGTCCGGGTGCGATGAAGGGGCCGATGAAGGGCGCGACGATCAGCCACGCGAAGCAGCGCATCACGAATGCACGCTACCTGGGCTTCACCGAGCCGGGCATCATCGCGGCCGAGTCGCCGAATCCGATCGTCAACGAGCTTGTCATCCTGCCGGACGTGGAGAAGCGCCTGGAGGCCTTCGTCCGGGCGGGTCACGGCTTCATCGTCTTTCCCGGCGGCGTGGGCACGGCCGAGGAGATCCTCTACGTGCTCGGCATCCTGCTCCATCCGGACAACGCCGACCTGCCCTTCCCGCTCGTGTTCACCGGGCCGCGGAGCGCAGGCGAGTACTTCCGGCAGATCGATACCTTCATCGCCCAGACGCTGGGCCCGGAGGCGCAGCGCCGCTACAGGATCATCGTGGACGACCCGGTCGAGGTCGCGCGCGCGATGCAGACGGGGATCGCGGAGGTCCGCGCCTACCGCAAGGACAAGCAGGACGCTTATTACTTCAACTGGCTGCTGCGCGTCGAGCACGAATTCCAGCGGCCCTTCCGCCCGACACACGCAAACATGCGCAAGCTCTCGCTGCACAAGAATCAGCCCTCGCATCTCCTTGCGGCGAACCTGCGCCGGGCTTTCTCGGGCGTCGTTGCGGGCAACGTCAAGGCCGACGGGATCCGTGAGATCGAGAAGCATGGCAGTTTCGAGATCCAGGGCGATCCGGAGATCTTGCAGCCGATGGACGCGCTGCTCGCGTCCTTCGTCGCGCAGGGGCGGATGAAGCTGCCGGGGAAGGTCTACAACCCCTGCTACCGGATCGTCGCCGAGACGGTTTGAACGGGGGCGGCACGCGGCGGGAGAGCCCTCCGCGCCGCCTCACGCCGCTTACCCGCCAACTACCGCGCGCGTCTGTCCTTCGGCGAGGTTGCGATCGTCGGCCGGGCTCCAGCCTCCGCCGAGCGCCCGCACCAATCCGACCGTCGCCTGGTACTGCGCGGCACGCACCTGCAGCGCCTCGCGGCGGTTGCGCAGTTCGCTGCGCCGCGCGTCGAGCAGGTCGAGCTGGCTGACGTAGCCGCTGCGATAGCGGACGTCGGACAGCACGGTCGCGCGACTCGCAGAGGCGACCGCGCGCGACTGGGCCTCGCTCTGGTCGGCGAGCAGCCGCAGTGAGGACAGCTGGTCCTCGACCTCCTTGAACGCGACAAGCACCTGTTCACGATAGCCCGCGAGCGCGGCGTCCAGCTCGGCGCTGGCGCTCTTCACCCCGGCGTCGCGCCGGCCGCCGTCGAAGATCGGCAGCGACAGCAGCGCGCCGATGCCCCAGGAGCGGGCCGACCACTTGAAGAGATCGCCGAGGTCGGTCGAGGCGTAGCCGCCTGAGCCCGTCAGCGCGATGTCCGGGAACCACGCGGCCTGCGCGACGCCGACGCGGGCTTGTGCGGCAAGCATCGTCTGCCGGGCCGCGGCGACATCGGGGCGACGCGTGAGCACGGTGCTCGGCACGCCGGCCGGGATCACGGGCAGCGCGGTGTTCCAGTCCGCGGCGCCGATGTTGAAGTCCGATGCGGTGTCGCCGACCAGCACGGCGAGCGCGTGTTCGACTTCGGCGCGGCGGCGGTCGAGCGCGAGCGCGTCGGATTCGGTCGCCGCGAGCTCGGTGCGCACGCGGGCGACGTCGAGTTCGGCGATGTCGCCAGCTTCGAAGCGCCGTTCGGTGAGCGCGAGCGTGTCGCGGTAGGCGCCGACCGTTTCACGGACTAGTGCGCGTTCGACGTCCAGTGCGCGCAAGGCGAGGTAGCTGCGGGCGACGTCGGCCTGCACGAGGAGGCGTGCGTTGCGGAGAAGCGCTTCGCGGCTGTCGGTGTCGAGCGACGCTGCCTGGCTCGCCTGCGAGAGCCGGCCGAAGACGTCGAGCTCCCACGAGAAGTTGGCCCCGGCCTGGAACAGGTTGCCGGCGTTGCCCCCGGCCGGCGTGATCGCCCCGCCCTGCCGTAAGGCGTTGACGCCGAGGCCGATTTGCGGCGCGCGCTGGGCGTCGGTCGCCTGCAGCAGCGCGCGCGATTGCGCGAGGCGGGCAGCGGCGATCTGGATGCTGTTGTTGCGTTCGAGGGCGCGCTCGACCAGCCCGTCCAGCACCGGGTCCGAGAATGTCTTCCACCAAGCGCCGTCAGCCTGCGCTTCGGCCGGCAGGACCTGCGTCCAGCGGCCGTCGCCTTCCTTGAAGGCCGCCGGTGCGGTCGGCAGCGCGGCGGGGTCGATTTGCGGGGCCGTGGCGCAGCCCGCCAGGATAAGCGCGGCGAGGAGCGGCGCAAGCGCGGTGCGCAGTGGATGAGTCAGCAATACCATCTTGAACTCCTGGTTACTTGTGTGGCGATCAAGTACCGCCGGTCGCCCTGAGCTTGTCGAATGGCGGTGGCCGGGCTTCGACCGGCTCAGGTCGAGCGGTACTTGGCGGCCGGGTCAATCGTGAAGCGCACGCGGCGCGGCAAGGCCCGGGACGGTGGCGGCGCCGCCGGTGACGGGCGAAGCGGCGAAGGCTTCGAGGTGCGGCACCTGGCCGTGCAGCTTCAGCACCCGGTTGCCTGCGAGACGGCGCATCAGCACGTAGAACACCGGCGTCAGGAAGAGCCCGAAGGCCGTCACCCCAATCATCCCGGCGAACACGGCGACGCCCATCGCGCTACGCATCTCGGCGCCGGCGCCGGTCGAGAGCACTAGCGGCAGCACTCCCATCACGAAGGCCATCGAGGTCATCAGGATCGGGCGCAGACGCAGGCGGCTCGCCTCGATCGCGGCCTGCAGCGGCGTGCGTCCGGCGAACTCCAGCTCGCGGGCGAACTCGACGATCAGGATCGCGTTCTTCGCCGACAACCCGACCAGCACGATCAGCCCGATCTGCGTGAAGACGTTGTTGTCCCCGCCGGAGAGCCACACGCCCGTCATTGCCGCCAGAATCCCCATCGGCACGATCAGGATGATCGCGAGCGGCAGCGTCAGGCTCTCGTATTGCGCGGCGAGCACCAGGAAGACGAGCAGGATCGCGAGCGGGAAGACCCACGCCGCCGAGTTGCCGGCGAGGATTTCCTGGTAAGTCAGCTCCGTCCATTCGAACGAGATGCCCTGCGGCAGCGTCTCCGCCGCGATGCGCTCGATCGCCTCGCGCGCCTGCCCGGACGAGTAGCCGGGCGCGGGCGCGCCGCTGATGTCGGCCGAGAGGTAGCCGTTGTAGCGCATCGCGCGTTCCGGGCCGAAGCTCGACTGGATATTCATCAGCGAAGACAGCGGCACCATCTCGCCCGTCTGCGAACGCACCTTCAGCAGTCCGACGTCCTCCGCATGGGCGCGGAACGGGGCATCTGCCTGGACGCGCACCGAGTAGGTCCGGCCGAAGCGGTTGAAGTCGTTCACGTACAGGCTGCCGAGGTAGATCTGCATCGTGTCGAACACGTCCGTGACCGGGATGCCGAGCTGGCGGGCACGGGTGCGGTCGATGTCGGCATAGAGCTGCGGCACGTTCACCTGGTAGCTGGAGAACAGCCCCGCGAGCTCGGGCGCCTTCGACGCCTTCGCGAGGAAGGCCTTGGTCGCGGCGTCGAGCGCCTGGTATCCGAGCGAGGCGCGGTCTTCGAGCTGCAGCTTGAAGCCGCCGGTCGTTCCGAGCCCCTGCACGGGCGGCGGCGGGAACATCACGATGAACGCGTCCTCGATGCCGGCGAACTTCTTGTTCAGCTCCATCGCGATCGCACCGGCGCTGAGTTCCTTGCCCGTGCGCTCGTCGAAGGGCTTCAGCGGCGTGAAGACGATCCCCGAGTTCGAGCTGTTGGTGAAGCCGTTGATCGACAGGCCAGGGAAAGCGACCGCATGCTCGACGCCCGGCTGTTGCAGCGCGATCTCGCCCATGCGGCGGATCACCTCCTCCGTGCGGTCGAGCGTGGCGCCGTCCGGGAGCTGCGCGAAACCGATCAGGTATTGCTTGTCCTGCGCGGGCACGAAGCCGCCGGGCACCGCCTTGAAGAGCCCTACCGTCAGGCCGATGAGCGCGAGATAGACGACCATCATCACCGCCTTGCGCCCGATCGCGCCGCGCACGCCGCCGCCGTAGGCTTCCGCGCCGCGGCGGAAGGTGCGGTTGAAGGCGGTGAAGAAGCGGCCGAAGACCTTGTCCATGCCGCGCGTCAGCCCGTCCTTCGGGGCGTCGTGGCCCTTCAGCAGCAGCGCAGACAGCGCGGGCGACAAGGTCAGCGAGTTGATCGCCGAGATCACGGTCGACATCGCGATCGTCAGCGCGAACTGCTTGTAGAACTGGCCGGTGAGGCCGGTGATGAAGGCGAGCGGCACGAACACGGCGATCAGGACGAGCGCGATCGCGATGATCGGGCCGGAGACTTCCTTCATCGCCCGATAGGTCGCTTCGCGCGGCGAGAGCCCCGCCTCGATGTTGCGCTCGACGTTCTCGACGACGACGATCGCGTCATCGACGACGATGCCGATCGCGAGCACCAGGCCGAAGAGGGAGAGCGCGTTGATCGAGAAGCCGAAGAGATGCATCACGGCGAAGGTGCCGATGATCGATACCGGCACGGCGAGCAGCGGGATGATCGACGCGCGCCAGGTCTGCAGGAACAGGATCACGACGAGCACGACGAGCGCGACCGCTTCGAGCAGCGTATGGATGACCGCCTCGATCGACGCGCGGACGAACTGCGTCGGGTCGTAGACGATCTCGTAGTCCACACCTTCGGGCATGTTCTGCTTCAGCTGCTGCATCGTCTCGCGGACGTGATCCGAGATCTGGATCGCGTTCGAGCCGGGAGCCTGGAAGATCGGGATCGCGACGGCATCCCTGTTGTCGAGCAGCGAGCGCAGCGCGTAGTCGGAGGCGCCGAGTTCGATGCGACCCAGATCGCGCAGACGCGTGACGGCGCCGTCGGTGCCGGTGCGCACGATGATGTCGCCGAACTCCTCTTCGCTCTGCAGACGGCCGCGGGCGTTCACCGGCAGCTGCAGGTCGATGCCCTGCAAGCCCGGCGAGGCGCCGATGACGCCGGCCGCGGCCTGCACGTTCTGCTCGCGGATTGCACGGACCACGTCGCCCGCCGAGAGGCCGCGCGCGGCGACCTTCTGCGGGTCGAGCCAGATGCGCATCGAGTAGTCGCCGGAGCCGAAGAGCTGCACCTGGCCGACGCCTTCGATGCGCGCGAGGCGGTCCTTGACGTTGAGCAGCGCGTAGTTGCGCAGGTAGGTCATGTCGTAGCGGGCGTTGGGCGACAAGAGGTGCACGACCATCGTCAGGTCAGGCGAGCTCTTGACCGTCGTGACGCCAAGCCGGCGCACCTCCTCGGGCAGGCGCGCCTCGGCCTGCGAGACGCGGTTCTGCACGAGCTGCTGCGCCTTGTCCGCGTCGGTACCAAGTTTGAAGGTGACGGTCAGCGTCAGCAGGCCGTCGGTGGTCGCCTGGCTGCCCATGTAGAGCATGCCTTCGACGCCGTTGATGGATTCCTCGAGCGGCGTCGCGACCGTCTCGGCGATCACCTTCGGGTTCGCGCCCGGATACTGCGCTCGCACGACGACCGAGGGCGGCACGACTTCCGGGTACTCGGACACCGGCAGCACGCGCACGGCGATCAAGCCGCCGATGAACATCAGCAGCGACAGCACGCCTGCGAAGATCGGGCGGTCGATGAAGAAGCGGGATAGATTCATGACGAAACCTCGGGGATCAGGATTGCGGCGCGGCGGCCGTCGCGGCGGCGTCCTTGGCCGCCTTGCGTCCGTCCATCGCGACCGCTTGCGGCGCGACCAGCGAACCCGGACGCACGCGCTGCAGGCCGTTGACGACGATGCGTTCGCCCGGCTGCAGGCCGTTTGTGACGATACGCAGGCCGTCGGATGTGCCGCCGAGCGTCACCTCGCGGTACTCGGTCTTGTTCTCGGCGTCGACGACCAGCACGAATCGGCGGCTCTGGTCGGTGCCGACCGCGCGCTCGTCGATGAGGACTGCGGTCGCGGCCTTCGGGCGGCCCATGCGCAGCTTCGCGAACTGGCCGGGCATCAGGTTGCCGTCCGGGTTGTCGAAGACGGCGCGCACGCGCACGGTGCCGCTGCGCGCATCGACCTGGTTGTCGACGAGCTGCAGATGGCCGTCGAAAGGCAATTCGGTCGTGGTCGCGGTGCCCATCTGCACCGGGATGCTTTCGAGCCGCGCCGACTTGCCATGGGCTTCACGCAGATCCTGCAACGCGCGCGCAACGACCTGTTCGTCGGCATCGAAGCTCGCGTAGATCGGGCTCACCGAAACCAATGTCGTCAGCACCGGCGCGCCAGGGCCGGCCGCGACGAGGTTGCCTACGGTCACGTCGAGCCGCCCTACCCGGCCCGCCACCGGTGCGCGCACTTGCGTGTAGCCAAGGTTCAGACGCGCGGACTGCAGCGCTGCCTGTGCGGCACGCAACTCGGCGTCAGCGGCGCGGTGGGCGTTGGCACGCTCCTCAAGTTCGCGTTCGGCGATCGCGCGTTGCTCCCACAGGTGCTGTGCGCGCTCGTGTTCGCTCGTCGTGAAGGCGACCCGGGCCTGGGCGGCGGCGACCTGCGCGGTCGCGCGGTCGACCTCGGCGGCATAGGGCGCGGGATCGATCGTGATCAGCAAGTCGCCCGCCTTCACGAGCCCGCCCTCGCGAAAATGCACCGCCTGCACCGTGCCCGCGACGCGCGAGCGGATGTCCACGCGCTCGACCGCCTCAAGGCGGCCCGAGAATTCGTCCCAGGTCGAGACGTCGCGAACTTCGACGGCTGCAACCGACACGGGTGTTGCGACCGGTGCGGTTGCCGGCGCATTCGCTGCGACCGGCGCCGGGCGCAGGCCCAGGACGACAGCGGAAACGGCGGTCAGTGCGGTGACGGCAAGGCCGGCGGTCCACATCCGGCGGCGTTTCGATTGGCTCTCTGGTGACATGACAAACTCCTTGTTGAATTGTTATGAGCGGCGGTCGCGGGGTCGGGGACATCCTAAAGTCCGTAGTTAAGTACGGAGTCAACAGCCCTTTCGAAGGGCGGGCTCGTTCATTCCGGCGTCGGTGCGATGGTGGTTTGCGCGAGAAAGGCCTTCAGGCGAATGCCGACCTCCTCTGCCCACGGGCTCTCCGCGCCCGCCGCCTCCATCAGGGAGCAGGGCCACCCAGTGGGGGCCGGAAGCACCAACTCCGATACCGGTACGCCCGCGCCCACCAGCCGACGTGTGTAGGCGAGCGCCTCGTCACGCAGCGGATCGTCGGCGGCCGTGAGCAGCAGCGTTGGCGGCAGGCCCGCGAGGCGCACCGAGCGGCTGGGGATCGCGTAAGGGTGTTCGGCGGCGGCGGGTTCGCGGAGGTACTTGCACCAGCCGGTGGCCAGCGGGCAGTCGGCGGGGCCCTGATTGCTCCGGCGCAGCGAGGCGGTGCCGAGGCAGGGGTCGAGCATCGGCGAAATCAGGATCTGTCCGGCGAGCGGCGGCATGTGGCGATCGCGGGCCATCAGCGCGGCGGCGGCGGCGAGGTTCGCGCCCGCCTCCTCGCCCGCAACAAAGACCTCGGCGCCCTGCTCCGCGAGCCGCGCGCGCTTGCGATGTGCCCACTGCAAGGCGGCGTAGGCCGCTTCGACCGGCGCGGGAAACGGATTCGCTGGGGCCAGCGGGTAATCGACCGAAACGACGACTGCACCCGCCTCGGCCAGCAGCGTAGCCACGATCGCGCCGCTGTCGAGCGAACCGGATACGAAAGCGCCTCCGTGGAAATGGACGACCAGCGCGGCGCCTGCGCGACGTTGCCCGTAGATCCGCACGCCCAGCGACGCGGAGAGGCCGACGTCGATGCGGCTGTCCGTGGCGGCCGGCATCGGCGTCGGGGTGGTGGACCGGGATTGCGGAGAGCGGGGCATCGTCGTTGCGACCTTCGAGATCGGCCGGTGGTTTGTTGACGCCCTGAAAGATAGTTATGGTCCGACGATGAATAAATATGGAATTCGTGGCTTCTTTATTTCTGTTGATGAATAATCGCAACGCAGCAATCGTCACCGGAATATCGAGGGAGAAGCGAATGGACCAATTTCAGGCACTGCGCGTGTTCGCGCGCGTCGTCGAAGCGGGCACCTTCACGAAGGCTGCCGACTCGCTCGGGATGCCCAAGCCGACCGTGACCAAGCTGATCCAGAGCCTCGAGACGCACCTGCGCGTGAAGCTTCTCAACCGCACGACGCGCCGCGTTACCGTCACCGCAGACGGCGCCGCGTACTACGAGCGCACTGCGCGGCTACTCACCGAGCTGGAGGAAATCGACGCCAGCCTGTCGAACTCCCAGGCCGCGCCCAAAGGGCGGATCCGCGTCGACGTCGCGGCCGTGGTCGCCAGCCGCGTCATCCTTCCCGCGCTGCACAGCTTCCACGCGCGGTATCCCGACATCCAGGTCGACATGGGCGTCGGGGATCGGCTGGTAAATCTCATTGCCGACAACGTCGACTGTGTCGTCCGGGGCGGCAAGCTCGTCGATGAATCACTAGTCGCGCGACGCATCGGACAGATCGAATTCATGACCTGTGCAGCGCCGGCCTACCTGAGGACATACGGCGTGCCGACGCACCCCTCCGAGCTCGACGGACCGCACCGCGTCGTCGGCTATTTTTCTGCCGGCACGGGACGCCTCTCGCCGTTCGAGTTCGAGCGCGCGGGGGAGCGCATCGAAGTCGTCGGCCAATATGCGGTAGCCGTGAACGACAGCAACGCCTACATGGCTGCCGGGCTGGCGGGGCTCGGCATCATCCAGAGCGGCGCCGGCGTACTGGAGGAGCATGTGAAGCGCGGCGAACTGGTTCCGGTGCTCGAAGACTGGCTCACCCCCAGCATTCCGATCTACATCGTCTATCCGCCGAACCGCCACGTCAGCGCGAAAGTCCGCGTCTTCGTCGAATGGATTGCGGAGCTCTTCGCCTCCTACAACGCGGCGTCGCGCTGAAGGATCACGCCGAGCGTTCGCGCAGCAGCTTCTTGTTGATCTTGCCGACGCTGGTTTTCGGGATCTCCTCGACGAACAGGACGTGCTCAGCGTCCGGCACCGCGTACTTGCTGATGCGCTTCGTCTCGACCTGCCGTAGCAAGTGCTGGCGGATCGCCTCAGGCGCCACCTCGGCGCCGGGCTTGCGCACCACGTAGGCCATCGGCCGCTCGCCCCACTTCTCGTCCCTGACCGCGATCACCGCCGACTCCTGCACGCCCGGCACCTCCGCGATCAGACTCTCGATGGCGATCGACGACACCCACTCCCCACCCGTCTTGATCACGTCCTTGATGCGGTCGACGATGCGCACGAAACCGTCCGGCTGCATCACCGCCACGTCCTGCGTATGCAGGTAGCCGCCGGCCCACAGTTCCTCGGACGCCTGAGGCTTCTTGAAGTAGCCCTGCGTCAGGAAAGGCGCGCGCAGCACGATTTCGCCCTGACTCGTGCCGTCGCGCGGCACGTCCCGCATCTCGCTGTCGACAACGCGGAAATCGATCAGCGGCACGGGCCGACCGGTCAGGCTGCGCAGGCGCACTTCGGCGTCGATGTCTGCCGGCGCATCCGCATCGCGAATCTGCGCGAGCGCGACGATCGGCCCCGTTTCCGACATGCCGTAGCCGGCGAACACATCGATCCCGCGCTCCACGGCCGCCTTGCACAGCGCCGCCGGCAAAGCGGCGCCGCCGATGATCACCTTCCAGCCCGAGAGGTCGAATTCCCCTCCCGCCGCGGCGTGCAGCAGCATTTGGAGGATGGTCGGGACGCAATGCGAGAACGTGACCTTCTCGTCGCGCTTCAGTTTGAGCAGCGCGTCCGGCACATAACGCCCGGGCAGCACGGTCCGCAAGCCCAGCATCACCGCGAGATAGGGCACGCCCCAGGCGAGGACGTGGAACATCGGCGTGATCGGCATATACACGTCTTCGCGATGCAGCCGTTGCCCCTCGCGCGGCGCGCACAGACTCAACGCGGTAGTCAGCGCGTGCAGCACGATCTGCCGATGGCTGTAGCACACGCCCTTGGGATCGCCCGTCGTGCCCGTCGTGTAGAAGGTCGCGGCCTTCGTGTTCTCGTCGAAGTCGACGAACTCGTAGTCGGGCGATGCCCCGCCGACGAGCGCCTCGTACTCGCCTGCGAACGTGAGCTTGCACTCCGGCAGCGGCTTCCCGTCCGCAATCGCAACGATCTGGCGTATCGACTTCAGCTCGGGCTTCAACTGCTCCAGCAGTGGCAGGAAGTCCGCATGCACCAGCACCACCTCGGCCTCGGAATCGTTCAGCGTGTAGGCGATCTGCTGCGGCGACAGTCGCACGTTCACCGTGAACATCGTCGCCCCCATCATGGGGATCGCGAAATAGCTTTCGAGGTAGCGATGGCTGTCCCAGTCCATCACGGCGACCGTCGTCCCATGCCGCACGCCCAGGGCGCTCAGGGCTGAGGCGAGGCGGCCGATGCGCTCGCGGAAGTCCCGGAAGTGGTAGCGCATTTCGCCGCGATAGGTGATCTCCTGATCGCCGTACAGGCTCACGGAGTTCAGCAGCAACTGCTTGACCAGCAGCGGATAGGCATAGGCCGACGTGGCGGCGGCAATCAGGTTGTCCGGCATGGTTGTCTCCCTCGTTGTTGTTCGAAAGCAAACCGGCCGTGCGCGGAGCACGAGCAATAATCCAGCATAGTGCCTGCGCGCCGATACGCGGGCCGAAATGCGACACGGAGGAACTCCGGTCAACTGTTCCGCTCGAAAACCGTCGCACCTGTGTCTGTGCTTGGTGCCCGCGGAGTGAAAGAATGGCAGCCTTGACGTACCCATCGGCAGGAAGAGCATGACAGCAGCGGCGATACCGGTATTCGATGCCGGCGGCAAACCCGAGAGCGCAGGACGCGTCCCCGGCAATCACGGGATCTGGGTCGGAATTACCTGCGAGTTCGTCGAGTTTCTCGTGCTCTTCACGGTGTACTTCGTCGCCCGCGCGCACTTTCCCGCGGCGTTCCAGGACGGCGCGACACGGCTGTCGACCGTCGCCGGTACCGTGATCACCTTGCTGATGGTCACCAGCAGCTTCTTCGTCGCCTGCTCGGTCGCCCGCATCCGCGCAGGACGCCGGCGCGAATCCATCTACTGGCTGATCGCCGCGCTCGTCATGGCACTCGGCTATCCGCTGGCGAAATACCTCGAGATCCAGTGGAACCTCGCACACGGCATCAACGGCGAATCGGGCATCTTCTTCACGGTCTATTACTACCTGACCTTCACCCACCTTGTGCACGGCTTCTGGGGCATCCTCGGCATGCTGTGGGTGCTGGCGCGACATCTCGCGGGTGGCTACTCGGCCGATGAACACAACGGCCTCGAAGCGCTGGCGAGCTACTGGCACGCCACCGACATCATCTGGCTGATCATCTTCCCGCTCTTCTACGTGCTGGCCTGAACCATGAAAGCGATCCCCACCTCCCCGTCGACCTCGCTCGCCCCGCTCTTCCTCTCCTGGCTCGGCCTCGTGACGCTGACCCTGCTCAGCCTGTGGCTCGCACAGTGGTCGCACCACGCCGCGTGGCTGCAACTGCCGGTCGCCGCGATCGTCTGGCTGAAAGGCTGGATCGTCGCCCGGTCCTTCATCGAAGCCCACCTCGCCCATCCCTTCATCGCGCGGCTCGTCCGGACCTTCATCCTCTGCGTGCCGCTCGCGCTGATCCTGACGACGTGGTTCGGCGATCGCATCGCGCGCCTGACGACGCTATAAGGTTTCAACTGCGAAAGCGCGCAACCAGCTCCTGCAGGGTTCCGGCATGGCCGTGAACATTGTTGGCCATCTCTTCGCCACGCTGGGCCGCGTGGGTGTTGACGTCGCTTTTCTGCACCAGGCGTTCGACGTTCTCTGCGATCAGCGTGCTGGCCCTGGCTTGCTCGCGGGCTGCGTCCGACACGTCGATGAGGTTCTTCAGCGCCACCGACGCCGAGCGTTGCAGCTCGTCGAGCGGATCCTGCAACTCATGCATCAGTTTCACGCCGGATCCGACCTGACGGGTCGCATCGTCCATTTGCTTGACGGCCGCTTCCGTCTGATCCCGAATCGCCTCGATCATCACGTTGATCTCGGTCGTCGATGAGCTGGTCCGCTCCGCGAGCTTGCGCACTTCGTCCGCGACCACCGCAAAGCCACGGCCCTGTTCGCCCGCGCGCGCAGCTTCGATCGCCGCATTCAGTGCAAGCAGATTGGTTTGTCCGGCGATCTCCCGAATCACATCGACGATATGGCTGATCCGTTGCGAGGTTTCCTGCAGTCGATGGATCGTTTCGCCGGTTGCCGAGACATCCGACGCAATCTTGTTGATTTCGACCACGGCCTCGCCGACGAGCGACTTCCCCGTTTCGGCCACATCAACTGTCCGTTCGGCGACCGTCTTTGCGTTCTCCGCGTTATCCGAAACATGCGTGATGCTGACGCTCATTTCCTCCACCGCTGCCGCGATCGCGTTCAGCGACTCGCTCTGATCCTGCACGCAACGGTTGATCTCGGCAGCCGCCGAAGACATACCGCCGGCAGAGTCGCGCAGCGCTTCCGCGCTGCCTGCCATGCTGCCGATGATGCGCCGCAAGTTCTCCTTCATGCGTTGCAGTGACCTCAGCAGGTCGCCGATCTCGTCGTGGCCGGCGGACGCGAACTGCGCGCCGAGGTCGCCCTCCGCGATGCGTTCGGCGACCAGCGAGGCCTCGCGGACCGGACGGGCAATGCTTCGGGCCATCATGAACGCGCTCACTGCCGCCCCGCCCACTGCGAGTATCAGCGTTAGCGCGACCGCGAGCCGCGCCTGGGCATACGCGGTCGTCGCCGCGTCGTAGTCGGCCTGGCTGAACTTCTGTTCCGCCTGTACGAGCTCGTCCGTGAGTGTGTCCAGCACCTTGAAGTAATCGTCGGCCGTCTGCAGCGCGGAGCGTCCCATATTGATGTCGCTGTCCGCCATATCGACCGCCTGCGCGACGCTCTTCCGGTACTTCGCGATCTGTGCGGCGATCTTCTGCCCAAGCTGCTTTTCATCGTTGCCAAGATCCGGCCTTGCCATCCATCCGTCGAAATCGGAGGCGATCCGCCCGAGCGCTTCGTCCGCTGCTTTGCCCTCTTTCTGCAGAGTGTCGGAGCCGGAAAGGTCCGCCCACATCAGCAAGCGATACACGCGCGCGTGACTCTCCAGAACGCCGGACCTCACCGCTTCCGCGGTCTGGAGATATTGCTGCCTGACATTGAAGAGATCGTCGAGCACCTCACGCTGCGTGCTCATCGTCATATGGCCGGCGACGGCCAGCAACAACAGAAAGACCAGGGTGATCGCCGGCGCCACGAGAGCCTTCTGGTAAAGATTCATGGCGCAAATCCGAATGAAATCCGAGTGCCGACCCGCGCCGGTACCTTGCGGCGCCGACGCGCAGCACGTCGTGAGGAAGAAGAGTCAGCGCTTGTAGACGCCTGCGCAGACGACGGTGTCTTCGAGCTTCTCGCAGTACATCTGCTTGGGCAGCACCTTTTTCGTCACCGGGTCGGTGAACTTGTAGTCCTGCCAGAACTTGCCCTTGCTCTGCGCGAGATCGACCCGCTCCTTGACGAAGAGCTTGCCGTCGGGATCCTTCATGTCGATAAGGTCCTTGCCGACTTGCTTGGCATTCTGGCCATGGGCCAGCACCTTGCCTTGAAGATTGTAGACGACCGGGTAAAGGTCGCGATCGATCCACTTCGGGTCCTTCGCGGTGATCTCGTCGTAAGTCGCTTGCTTGTTCGTCTTGATAGCCGAAACGGCTTTCGCAACCATCGCCTCGGCATCTTTCGTGGTGGCGAATTCGTTCGCGATCGACGTCTGCGCGTACAGCAGAAGGCCGGTAGCCAGCAGTGCAATGTGCCTCATCGTCCTTACTCCTTGTCGGGGGGTACGTCGTGCAGTTGTTTTCGGTATTCTGCTTCCCCATTCTAGTGCGCCGAAAAGCAAACGCTGCCTTTTTACGCATGCCTCTGTCGTTTTTCCCGTGGGAAAGCACGCCCTTCGACCGTGCAATCGAAAACATGCGATTGAACCTGCGGAGTCTGGTGCCGGCAGAGACAACGTGACCGAAATCAATGTTGTCCGACCGAACCTGCGGGCACAGTGGCAATGCTGCTGCAATCTCGCCGCACTTCGTCTTCCGCGCCTGGAGGCGCTTTGAATCTCTACGACCGCCTCGCCCTCGACATCGAACAACGCATCCGCGACGGCGTGCTGCGCGCGGGCGAACGCCTGCCCTCGGTGCGCAAGGCCTGCGAATCGCAACGTCTCAGCCCCTCGACTGTCCTCAAGGCCTACTACCTGCTCGAAAGTCGCGGGCTGATCGAAGTCCGCCCGCAGTCTGGCTACTACGTCCGCCCACGCGCGCTGGGCGCTCTGCCCGAGCCGCGCATGACGCACCCCGTCGGCGCCTCGACCGCACTGCAGGTGAGCGACTTCATCTTCGAGATCCTCGAAGCGGTCAAGGACCCGGCCGTCGTCCCGCTCGGCTCCAGCTTCGCCAGCCCCTACCTGTATCCGCTCGACAAGCTCGGCCGCTTCCTCGCCGCCGCCTCGCGCCACATGGACCCGCGCGCCACCGTCACCGACCTGCCGCCCGGCAACGACGAACTGCGCCGCCAGATCGCGCTGCGCTACCTCGCCGGCGGCGTCGCCCTCGCGCCCGACGAAATCGTCATCACCTCCGGCGCGATGGAAGCCCTCAACCTCTGCCTCGAAGCCGTCACCCAACCGGGCGACCTCGTCGCAGTCGAATCGCCGACCTTCCATGCCGGCCTGCAGATGATCGAACGGCGCGGCCTCAAGGTCATCGAGATCCCCACCCATCCGCGCGACGGCGTGAGTCTCGCCGCGCTCGCCGACGCGCTGCGCCACCACCCGGTCAAGGCCTGCCTGCTGATGCTCAACTTCCAGCACCCGATGGGCAGCCTCGTGCCGGACGACAACCGCCGCACACTCCTCGACCTAATGCGCCGTCACGATGTGCCTCTGATCGAGGACGACACCTACGCCGAACTGCACTTCGACCGCCAGGCCCCACTCGCGACCAAGGCGCTCGACAGCACCGGGCTCGTTCTGCACGTCTCGAGCTTCTCCAAGAGCCTCGCACCGGGCTACCGCGTCGGCTGGGTCGCGGCCGGCCGCTACGCGCAGAAGATCCAGCGCTTGAAGCTCTCCGCGAGCCTTGCGACGACCATTCCGGTACAGATCGCGATTGCCGACTTCCTCAGGCAAGGCGCCTTCGACACCCATCTGCGGCGCCTGCGCGGTGCTCTCGAAGTCCAGGAAGCCGCGATGGCCGCAGCCATCGAACGCCACTTTCCCGTGGGTACGCGCATCACCCGACCGCGCGGGGGCTACTTTGTGTGGGTCGAACTGCCACCCAACTGCGATGCGCTCGCCCTGCATCGGCGCGCGCTCGACGAAGGGATCAGTCTCGCGCCTGGGCCGATCTTTTCGGCGAAACGGGAATACCGGAATTGCATACGGCTGAATTTCGGGCACCCGTGGTCTGAGGAGATCGAGCGGGCTGTTACGCGGTTGGGGGAGATGTTGCGGAGCAATGACGGAGATATTGTAGATCGACTCACGTGACGGATTCGCCATCACTCAATAGGGTGCGCTGCCGCCAGCTCTCAGCCGTCAACAGGTAGGTGGACTCAGCGGCCCATTTCTGTGCGGTCCTCCTGCCTGAACTCACGGTTTCGCCCACCGAGACCTGCAACAAATCATCTCTTAATAATCTATCTCTAATATGACAGGCTATAAGAAGAGTGAAGTTTCAATTAATTGGCAGGCGAAGTCGTTAGCGCACAAATCTAGTCTCGCGTCTCGATGTGGTCCTAAGGCAATCCCACAATCGGGTCAAATACCGGCCTGGTTGCCTTCATCGTTTGCTCCAGTCAGACGATTAACCTCAGTCGCAAGGAGAGAATAAATGACAAAGACATATATCAAAGCACTGCTGCTCGCGCTCGCTGCCGTCGGCTTCAGCGTTGGCGTTCTGGCTGAGGAGCCGCCAATTTACGGTAGCCAGTTGATGACGAGTCAGGAACGTATCGAACATCGCAACAAGCTTCGGGCGGCGAAAACCGCTGAAGAACGCGAGCAAATTCGGCTACAGCATCATGAACAGATGCAATTGCGCGCGAAGGAGCGAGGAGTCACCTTACCGGATACGCCGCCGGCCCAAGGCGCTGGTCAGGGGCGCCAGATGGGACCGGGAGGCGGAATGGGTGGCATGGGTGGCATGGGTGGCATGGGTGGCATGGGTCCAGGACGGAACCGTTAAGCCGGCATAACGGGCATCGGCAACAACCGGTGCCCGTTATGTTTCAAGCGTTGAAAGACAAGTGCAAAACGCTGATCGGATGCACGAACCACCGCCAAATGCAGCATTTCGTCTAATAGCCCGTAAATCAAAACGCATTGGGGCTGGGGACATAGGTGGCAAAATCGTCGGGAGACATGAGTAACACATATTCGAGATTGCGCCTGTAAAGCATATAGGCGAACAGGGCTACCGCAGCTACCCATATGTCGCTGAGTGCCGATGGTATAGGGCACCGAAGAATTCCAGTCGCAAAGGTCTGCGCATGGATTGAGTGTAGGTGAGAATGGCGGGAGTGCAGCTATTCTAGACCTGACCCTTTTTTCTCTCTGTAGGTTCTTGAATGTGCTGTGCGCAACTCCGCCAAGAATGCATCGCGCAGCAGATTGGGTTGAGCGTCCTTGTGCGTGATAGCCACGAATGGCGAGTGAAAGAACAGACTCCTTGGTAACAGGGATCGCAATCTGTTCTCACCCACCCATCGTTGTGCAAACTGCTCCGGCACAAAACCGATGTACTTTCCGCTCAGAATCAAGGTGGTCACACCTTCAATCTTGTTTGTCCGGGCAGCTGGGCTCTTATCGGGGAAGAGCGCCTGGAACTTGGCATTGAGCGTGTAGCCTGGAACCACAAAGTCCTGATCCCTGATCAAATCGACACTCAGATCCGCATCTGCGACATGAAAGATGTCATGCCCCGCCCCGCAGTACAGAAACTGCGTCTCATCATACAGATGGAAATACTGCACCGCTGGAAGCTGATGATGAAACGGAACGACTCCAACGAGCGCACGCCCCTCAATGACGGCGCGCTCTACCTCATTCGGCGAACCGACATTTAAATCGATCCTCACGTCCGGCGCAATCTCGTGAAATCGCGCCAGCGCAACGCTGGTTCGCGCGTTTGTGTCCGTAATTATATCGTCGGTCAAGCTCAAGGTCAGAGTGCCCACCAATCGACTATGGGCGGCATTAACTGCGGTGCGAAAGCGTTCGAGGTCCAAGAACAGCTGCCGGGTAGCGTCGTACACGACACGGCCGTGATCTGTGAGCGTGAAGCCCGACCGCCCCCGCATGCACAGTCTTAGATCGAGCCTTATCTCCAGATCCTTCATATACCGACTAATTGCCGAACGCCCGACGTTCAACTCGACCTCAGCAGCGGAAAAGCCGCCGCATTCCACTACGGTTCGAAACACCCGCAGTAAGTGGATATCCATGTCGCTGACCTTCCCATAGAGGCCCTTTCGCTTGACCGCTTTTGTTTCCATGTTTGTCATCCAAATGTTCAATAAAAATCATTTATTGAAACATACGCTCACGCAGATACTTTTTCTACGTCGGAATCACGCCCTCCGCGAGAAACCGTCGGCTCCGTTCAAGCAAATTGACAAAAGGTGAAATATGTCTGCGAAAGAGATTCTCTACACCCCTACTCCCTCGGAAATCGTACCTCGCTTCGCGGGTCTGTCCACCTTCATGCGGCTTCCGTATCGGTCACCAAGTGATGCGGATCGCGCCGATATCGGTTTGATCGGTGTACCGTGGGATGGCGGCACGACCAACCGACCCGGCGCGCGACACGGGCCTCGGCAAGTGCGTGAGCTGTCTTCGCTCATGCGCAATTATCATCCGGTCTTGCGGATGAGCCCCTACGAGTTGGCAAATTGTGTCGACTTGGGCGATGCGCCCGTTAACCCGGTCAGCATCGACGATACCATCCACATGATCGAGACCTTCTATCGGGACCTTGTAAGCCGAGGAATTGCGCCCTTATCTGCAGGTGGCGACCACTTGGTAAGCTTGCCGATCCTTCGTGCGCTGGCTCATCAGCGCGGAACGATGGGCATGGTTCATTTCGACGCCCACACGGACACGTGGGACACCTACTTCGGCGACTACAAGTACACCCACGGCACGCCGTTTCGCCGCGCAATCGAAGAAGGAGTCCTTGATCCGAAGCGCACGATCCAGATCGGAATCCGCGGCGGCGTATACGACGCAAACGACGGCGACTGGGGACTTGAGCAGGGTATCCGCGTAATCACCATTGAGGAATACAACGACTTGGGGCCGGACGCCGTCATCGCGGAAGTTCGACGCGTAGTCGGTGACGGTCTCACTTACGTGACCTTCGACGTGGATGCACTCGATCCGGTTTATGCACCCGGTACCGGCACACCCGAGATCGGTGGCCTGAACACCTTTGACTGCCAAAAGATGCTGCGTGGCCTACGTGGCCTCAATCTGGTCGGAGGAGACGTTGTCGAAGTGTCGCCGCCGTTCGACCCCAGCGGCAATACCGCGCTGGTCGGGGCAACGATGATGTTCGAGATCCTCTGCGTTCTCGCCGACTCGCTAAGCCAAAAAAAATAAATCTCATGCCAGGCGGGGCTTATCGAGCGTCCGTTCCCACCCCCCGCCGGAGCACTGATCCAAACCCCAAAGGAGAGTCTCATGAATATCGATGTCATCATCGTGATCGGATATTTCGCCCTGATGCTGATATGCGGCTTCGTAGCAATGCGAAAGCTGACCTCTACGGCTGATTATCTCGTTGCCGATCGAAACTTGCCCTACTGGGTGTTTTTTCCCTGCCTTTCGACAGTCATCCTTGGCGGTGGCTCCACGTTCGGCTCTGCATCCCAGAGTTTTCAGCATGGTCTCTCGGGCGCATGGATTACGCTCATGTTCGGACTTGGCGTTGTTACGGTCGGCTTGGGGTTTGCTGGAAAACTCGCGAAATTGAAGGTCTTCACGTTGAGCGAAATGCTTGAGCGCCGCTATGCGCACGGCACACGTTATGTCAGCGCGATGATTGCCGCCATCTATTCGACACTGATATCCGTGGTTCAGATCGTTGCGCTTGGCACCGTATTGAAGGCACTCCTCGGATGGGATCTGGCAACAGGCATCGTCGCGGGTGGCATCGTAACAATGGCTTACACGCTTATTGGAGGCATGATCGCAATCACGATTACTGATTTCATTCAGTTCATACTGATGACGATAGGGGTCGCGCTACTGGTCCCCGCGGGAATTGATGCGGCTGGCGGCATTGCAGCAGTCCAGTCGGCTGTTCCAAAGGAATTTCTGACGCTCACCAACATCAGCGGAAGCAGAATGCTGGGACTGTTCCTGTCTTTGTACCTTGGCATCATGATCGGACAGGACATCTGGCAGCGGATCTTCACCGCAAGAAATGACAGAGTCGCAAAATTCGGTTCGATCTCAGCCGGGATCTATTCCATTGGCTGGGGGGCAGCGATGGGTGTCTGCGGAGTCCTTGCCTATGTTCTGCTTCCCAATCTGGACTCCCCGCAAGACGCACTGCCGGAATTGGTCCTTAAAGTCATGCCCGCCGGCTTGAGCGGAATGGTACTCGCCGCACTGATGTCCGCGCTGATGTCGACTGTCAGCTCGACCGTCCTGGCTGCGGCCACGCTCATTACGAACGACCTGCTTAAACCGGTACTGGGGTTCGATGAACAAAGAGAACTCGTAGTATCGCGTTGGGTTACCGCGGTGGTAAGCATTGCGGTCATCGTTCTTGCGATTTTCATCGGTGACGTTTTTGTGGCACTCGACACGGCATACTCGTACCTGTCAGGCTGCCTCTTCGTGCCACTCATGGCCGCTCTCTTCTGGAAAAAGGCAACTTGGCAAGGTGCAATCAGCTCGATTCTGACCAGCGGGGTGATCGTGAGCTTCTGTCTGGCAAAGTTTGGCGCGGCAGCTCCTGAACCCGTCGTGTATGGCATTCTATCGAGCGCGATGATCATGGGATTGGTCAGTGCGATCGTCGGCGGGCCGCAAGCGAACGACCTCATCGAGTGGGAAAAGGATCGCGTTGATGCAAATGCATAAGACAAATCAATAGCGCGAAACAGACTAGAGTTTCGACGACTGCGGGCGGCTACCCCACCAGCAGAGCCGCCCGTACATGTATAGGCGAATGCTGTCTCAGGCTGAGTTTGAGTCGGAACAACAATTGCGGTTTCCAACGCGCGCCACGGCATAGGTGCATCGACCGCACCCCACCCCCAAGCAATCAGCCCTTCCCGTTAAACCGCCGATAAGTCTCCGACGGCAATTCCCCAAACAGTTGTTTGTAGTCCCGCGAGAAATGCCCGAAGTGCCAAAAGCCCCAATAGGTGGCGGCTTCAGAGACCGATGCGCAGGTGCGGAGCATGCGGCGGACGCCGTTGAGCCTGACCATGCGCAGGAAGGCGATCGGGTTGAGGTTCAGTACGTCCTGGAAGCAGTATTGCAGCGTACGCCGGCTGACGCCTATGGTTTTGCAGACGTCGAGGATGGAGGTCGGGGATTCCGGGCGGCTGAGAATGTAGTCGCGGGCGCGGGCGACGATTTGCCAGCGTTTCGACAGCGAGATCAACTCGCCTTCGGGATGGGAGTCGTCGGTCAATAGCTCGGTGACGTTGGAAATGACCGAGTCGCGCAGGGATCGCTGCAAGGGCGCGTTATCCATGAGGCGCGGCGCGTGCTCCAGCATCTCGAAGAAGCCGCGGAGGAATTCGCGCATGATGGCAATCTTGCTTGCCTGCACGACGCTGAGGTGCGGATGGTCGAACGAGTCTTCGATCGAGGCCGCCTCGTCGTCGGTCAGGGCGGACAGGACGCGGTCCCGGGAGACGACGACACCCCCCATGATGAGGTCGGCGGGCGAATAAAATTCGAATCCGCCGTCGCCCGTAAAGTGGTGCACGGTCGTGTCGCTGGTTATTGCGCCGCAAAAAACTCCCGACCCCGAAAGCTGCAAAGGCACGCCAAGGGCGACGACGGCGTCGCTCAATTCCCCACTCTGAAAGAGGCCTTTGCTCGTGTATTCGACGAAGAGATGCACGTCGTCGAATCGGACCTCGGTATAGGTGCCGGTAAAGCGTCCGGGCGACATCTGGGCATAAATCTGATGCCATCCGCGCAACCGCGCGGCCTGCTCGTCGACGTCTTGGCTGGCAATGGATTGAAGCATCTTTATTCCGCTGAATCCCCATCAGGCGGCCGATATTGCAGCGCAATGCGCCGTGCGGTGCATGGACGGCGTCTACAGAGAATAGCCGAAAGGGCGGTTGATGTTGCAAGGCTCGGAAGTTCGCTGTCAGTAGGGCGCCCGAGCGCGAAATTTGCCAAATTTGGATAGTCATGGATCGCGGGTTCTGATCGGTCCCCTGCTCCACCGCGCTCTATCGCTGAAGTGATGGCCTGGCGCGCTTCGCGGGCCGATCTGAAAAATGCCGATATCGGATAGCGTGAATTGGCGGCGATTCTTAACTTACGTCTCACGCTGCGGCAGATCTCCTGACGCAGGTAAGGACGGTAAGGAAATCCATGGAAATCAAAAATACACTGCCTCCCGCCAAAGGCATTTCGGCGTTGATCCTGATTGGCCTTGCATTTCAGTTTTCCGGCGCCATGGCAGCGGAGGCGATCAAGCCGGATAACGAGAGCCCCTCCAGCATCACCGTTTCCGGTTCCACGACGCTCAGCAACGACTATATCTGGCGTGGCCTGACGCAGACTTTCGGCAAGCCCGCGCTGCAGGTCGGCGTCGAAATGCAGCACGAGTCCGGTGCCTACCTGGGCTTCTGGGGCTCCAATGTGTCCGAACGCTGGATTCCGGGCGCGAATCTCGAAGCCGACGTGTACGGTGGATTCCGCCTCCCCATTCCCGCGGTCGCGGACCTCGGCCTGGATCTCGGGCTGATCTACGTCTACTACCCGGGCAGCGACTACGCAAAGGCGCTGGATGGCAACACCTTCAAGGGTTCCAGCCCCAACACGCTGGAGGCTTACGTCGGCGCCACCTATAAATCAGTGTCCCTCAAGTACGGGCGCACGCTGACCAAGTTCTACGGCTGGAACGAAAACAACTCGGCGCCCGGGGTCTTTTCCGCAACCGCAACGTCGGCCGGAGTCACTGGTTCCACGCGGGGATCGCAATACGTCGAGCTGAACGTGAATCACGAAATCGCCGAAGGCTGGGTTGCCAACGGGCAATTCGGCCACCAATGGGTCGCCCACAGCAAGGGGCTCGACTGGAGCTATTACCGCGTCGGCATCACGAAATCCCTGCCGGCGAATTGGAGTCTGGGAATAGCCTATTCCCGGACGAACGAGCCCAAGGCGTTCAAGGACTACGCCTCGCTCACGGGCAACGGAGATACAGTCGATGCGGCCCAAGCCAGATTGCTGGTTTCCGTGTCGCGGCAGTTCTAAAAAGATAGATGGAGGAGCACACAAAATGACACAAGAACGACATGGCCTGCACGTTGGCAAGGTCAGCCACCACGAATTGAAACAGACCCTGAATGCCTGGCAACTCTGGGGCATCGCGGTCGGCCTGGTGATTTCCGGCGAATATTTCGGCTGGAGTTACGGTTGGGCCTCGGCGGGCACGCTGGGATTCGTCATTACCTCGATATTCATCGCGGCAATGTACACAACCTTCATTTTCAGCTTCACCGAACTGACCAGCGCGATTCCTCATGCGGGCGGACCGTTCGCCTACGGGCGGCACGCTTTCGGTCCTGCAGGCGGATATCTGGCGGGGTTTGCGACGCTGATCGAATTCGTATTCGCGCCGCCGGCGATCGCATTGGCAATCGGTGCCTATCTGAATGTCCAGTTCCCGGAACTCAATCCCAAGGACGCGGCGGTCGGCGCATATATCATCTTCATGGCGCTGAATATCGTCGGTGTCGAGATTGCCGCGACTTTCGAATTGTTCGTGACGGTCATCGCGATTTTCGAATTGCTCGTATTCATGGGCGTCGTGTCGCCTGGATTCTCGCTCGACAATTTCACCAAGGGCGGATGGTCCGGTCAGGATGAATTCAGCCTCGCCGCGATCCCCGGCATGTTCGCCGCGATCCCGTTCGCGATTTGGTTCTTCCTTGCGATCGAAGGCGTTGCGATGGCCGCCGAAGAAGCCAAGGACCCGAAGCGCTCGATCCCCATCGCCTACGTCACGGGGATCCTCACCCTCCTCGTCCTCGCCATCGGCGTGATGACCTTCGCCGGCGCTTCCGGCGACTGGACCAAGCTCGCGAACATCAACGATCCGCTCCCGCAGGCGATGCGCGCGATCGTCGGCGAAAACAGCGGCTGGACGCACATGCTGGTCTGGCTCGGGCTCTTCGGCTTGATTGCGTCCTTCCACGGCATCATTCTCGGCTACTCGCGCCAGATCTTCGCCCAGGCCCGCGCCAATTACCTGCCGGCCTACTTCGCCAAAATCCATCCGCGCTTCAAGACACCGCACCGCGCGATCCTCGCCGGCGGCGTGGTCGGGATTGCTGCGATCTATAGCGACGAGCTGATCCAGTTCGGCGGCCAGACGCTCACCGCCAACGTCGTCACGATGTCGGTGTTCGGTGCGATCGTCATGTACATCATCAGCATGGCCGCGCTGTTCAGGTTGCGCCGGTCGGAACCGAAGATGGCGCGTCCCTTCTCCGCACCGCTGTATCCCTGGTTCCCCGCCTTCGCGCTGCTCGCGGCCGTGGTGTGTCTCGTCACGATGATCTACTACAACCCGCTCATCGCCGCGCTGTTCTTCGGCCTGATGGCGGCCGGCTACGTGGTGTTCCACCTGACGCGTCATTTGCGCGAAGTCGCGCCTTTGGACGACATGTTGGAATCCCGGGAAGAAATGGAAGTCGAATTCGAAGCCGCAGCGGCCTACAGGGCGCGCTGAGAAGGTCCTAAACAAGACGCCCGCCGCCGCGGTTGCGGGCCGCACAACAGCTCAGAATTGGATAACGCCCCCATGACCAGCTACTCGCACACCGTGGATGGCCATACCTACCACTTTGCGGACCTCAAAAGCCTGATGGCGAAGGCAACGCCCGCGCGTTCCGGCGATTCCCTCGCCGGGATCGCGGCCGCCAACGACGAGGAGCGGGTCGCCGCCCAGATGGCCCTGGCGGACCTTCCGCTGAAGACCTTCCTCAACGACGTGCTGATCCCGTACGAGAGCGATGAAGTCACGCGCCTGATCATCGACGATCACGACGCCGCCGCGTTCGCGCCGGTCGGCCATCTCACGGTCGGCGACTTCCGCAATTGGTTGCTGTCCGAAGAAGCCGATGAAGCGGCGCTCGCCGCGCTCGCACCAGGGCTCACGCCCGAGATGGCCGCGGCCGTCAGCAAGATCATGCGCGTGCAGGACCTGATCCTCGTCGCGAAGAAATGCCGCGTGGTGACCGCCTTCCGCAACACCATCGGCTTGCCGGGGCGTCTGTCGACACGCCTGCAACCGAATCACCCGACGGACGAACCGAGCGGCGTCGCGGCGAGCATCGTCGACGGCCTGATGTACGGCAGCGGCGACGCGGTGATCGGCATCAACCCGGCGACCGACAGCGTCTCGGCGGTCACGACGCTGATCCGCATGCTCGACGCGATCATCGCGAAGTACGAGATTCCGACGCAGTCCTGCGTGCTGACCCACGTCACGACCAGCATCGAGGCGATCAACCGCGGTGCGCCGGTCGACCTGGTGTTCCAGTCGATCGCCGGCACTGAGGCCGCGAACGCCAGCTTCGGCATCAACCTCGCCGTGCTCGCCGAAGGATGGGAAGCCGCGCTGTCATTGAAGCGCGGCAGCGTCGGCGACAACGTGATGTACTTCGAGACCGGCCAGGGCAGCGCGCTGTCCGCCAACGCCCACCACGGCGTCGATCAGCAGACCTGCGAAGCGCGCGCCTACGCGGTCGCACGCAAGTTCAAGCCCTTCCTCGTCAACACGGTCGTCGGCTTCATCGGCCCGGAGTACCTCTACGACGGCAAGCAGATCATCCGCGCCGGCCTCGAAGACCACTTCTGCGGCAAGTTGCTCGGCGTGCCGATGGGCTGCGACGTCTGCTACACCAACCACGCCGAAGCCGACCAGAACGACATGGACATGCTGCTGACCCTGCTCTCGGTCGCCGGCATCAACTTCGTGATGGGTATCCCCGGCTCGGATGACGTGATGCTCAACTACCAGACGACGTCCTTCCACGACGCGATGTACATCCGGCAGGTCCTCGGTCTGCGCCCGGCGCCCGAGTTCGAAGCGTGGCTGCGCAACGTGGGCATCTTCGCCCCCGGCGACGCGCTGAAGCTCGCCAGGAACCTGCCCGGCCCCTTCCATCGCGCGCTGGCGAACCTGAGCTGAAGGGAACGTCATGAACGACCGGATCACCGATACCGTCATCCCCAACGCCTGGGGCAAGCTGCGCCGATTCACGCAAGCCCGCATCGCGCTGGGGCGTGCGGGCACCAGCCTGCCGACCCAACCCCACCTCGCCTTCCAGTTCGCCCACGCGCGGGCGCGCGACGCCGTGCATCACCCGCTGGCGATCGATCCGCTGCGCGCGGGGCTCGCGGAGCGCGGACTGGAGGTCGTGACGGTGCATAGCGCCGCCCCGGATCGCCCGACCTACCTGAAGCGCCCCGATCTCGGACGCAAGCTTGACGACGCTTCGCGCGCACGGCTCGAAACCTACGCGGCGCCGACCGGCGAGGAGTTCGACGTCGCTTTCGTGATCGCCGACGGCCTCTCGGCCTTCGCCATCGAACAGAACGCCCTGCCCTTCCTGGACGTCATGATCCCGCGCCTTGCCCCGAACGGGTCGATCGCCCCGCTCGTTGTCGCCGAACAGGCCCGCGTTGCGATCGGCGACGATGTCGCCGTCGCACTGCGCGCCCGAATGGTCGTCGTCCTGATCGGCGAGCGGCCGGGCCTGAGTTCGCCGGACAGCATGGGCCTCTACCTCACGTGGCAGCCCGCGATCGGCACCACCGACGCCCACCGCAACTGCATCTCGAACGTGAGGCGCGAAGGCATGAGCTTCGATCTCGCCGCGCACAAACTGCTCTACCTGATGACGGAGGCTCGCGGTCGGCGGATCTCGGGCGTTTCGCTGAAGGACGAAGTCGAAGCGCTGCCGGAGCGCCTCGCGGCGCCTGCCGGCAATTTCCTGATCGAGGGCGCGTAGCGAACCTGCATCCTATGAACTTACCGTCCTCCTAGGCCTTCGCACCTTTCGTGCGATGCCTACCCGCGGTTCGGCAGTTTCACTCCATTTCATGGCCGAACGCGGATTTCGCCGGTGCCAGGCGCATCATGGATTCCATGAGAAGCCTGCACCGGCTTCTTTTTTGCGCAGCCTGCGCGACGCCAATGGAGAAGACAACGTCTTTTGCCGGCGCTCGGCTCCAGTCAGAGCTGGCTGTTCATGCAGTGCTCAAACACCAATAGATTTACTAATTCCATTCGCGCCTACAGAATGTCGAATGTATTCGATGTATTAAATGGATCGCATGAAGAACATTATTGCCGCGCTTGTAACTATCATCCTCACGGCCTGCGGCACCGCTTCCTCCGTTCGAGTTGGTGTTGCGCCCTACGAAAACGTGACTTTCGATTTTGTTGATTCGAGGCCACTCAAAGAGCGGCCTTCCCAGACGGTGGATTCTCCAGTCGGACTCACTTCCTGGTTCGGCGACGACAAGCTGATCCCGGCTCCACCCGATCTGTTCAAGTCGTATATGGCGGCAAAGATCGGTGACGTGCTGACGGGAAAGACAGTGACGCTGACTGCCTTCCGGGTTACTGCCGCGAATCCCAATGCTTCTCTGGATGCGACCAGACTTCAAATGGCCGGCGGTTCGGTCCCCAATGCCAATCCAGTAGGCCTACTGCTCGCCGCACCGGTGATTTTGGGGATCGAGTCAATCAAGGGCGAAAAAATGGTGATCGTCGATATTCGAGGAAATGTCAGCGGTCAGGAGTTTTCGTCCATCTGCTCCGACTTTTTCAGAGGCAGGACGACCGAAGACAACATTCGCTCAGTCATGCTGAGCTGTCTGGATGCGGCGGCCGGGAAGATCAAGAAACGGATCTCAGGATGATTGAGACCGGTTCACCGCGAAACCTTTGTCGCGAGAAACTCCCCATTTCCCACGGGTGCCGTGCACGTTGTAAATCCCGGATCGGCGGCAACCAGTGCGACGAAGGGGACCATTTGTGGCGCGGACCAGCACCGAAAGAAATTCGCCAGTGTCGCGGCTGATGTTCAGAATGCGACGAGGGCGGTCAGCGATCTCGGCGTCGTTGTCGTGGCCGAATTGTTCGAGTTCTTGCAACAAGACTTGCAGCGACTCGGTCACTGCTTCCTCCTGATGGATGTCGAGCGCCACGGCAGGGAGTGTCAGGCGCGTCATGCACTCCATGACCCGCCTGCACTAGCCTTCTTTTTTCCATTGAGCGTTCAGGACTGCGGCTTCGGTTTGCAGCTCTTGCCTTCATACTCGTAACGGTCGAACGCATATTCCTTACCGTTCCACCGTTGCACAGCGAAACAGAAGCCCGGACCGCCTACCGAGATGTCGGGCCATCCATTTGCGCCGGTGGTCTTCAGAAACTGCGGAATGCCGTTGTTGCTCGTGACCACCTTCCAGGTGCCGTCGAGCTGCTTGCTCAGCACCTTGTAACCGGCTTCCGCCTTTCCATAACAGGCGCTGCCGCCTTCGACGACGACGACCTCGGGAAGGCCGTCGCCGTTACGGTCGACGATGCTCTCGATGCTGGCGCCCGACGGGTTGGGGTCGTCCTTGCATATCACCCACTTGCCATTGCTCTGCGCGGCGCCCGCTGCCTTGAATACGGCGATCTTTTCCGTTTCGGTCAGGCCGGCCGTCGGCGGCGCCGCGGCAAAGGCCGCCCCAATTCCAGATCCCGCGATAGCGGTGAGCGCGATCAATACCGGTACGCTGTTTTTCGTCATCGTTCGCTCCTTGTTCTTCCCGGTTGAAGAACTTCCTGACAAGCAATCCGCGTTCCCCGGCTGCGGGCGCGCGGCGAAATGATTCGCTCAGGTGCGCATGGAACTGGATGTCGCTTCTTTCAGCAGCGTGTGCAGGGTGTCGAGATTGACGGGCTTGTGGAGGACCGCCACGCCGCGGTCGGCCATGCTGCGGACGAGCCGCGGATCGGTGTCGCCGGTGAGCAGGATCGCCGGCAGGTCCGCGCCGAGGATCGTTTCGGCGGCGCGCAGTACTTCGAAGCCGGTTTCTCCCTGCAGACGGTAGTCGGCGATCAGGACGTCGGCGTCGAAATCGCCGAGGCGGCGCAACAGTTCCTTCCCGCTCGCGGCCGAAACGACGGAATGCCCCTCCGATTGGAGTGACAGGACGAGCGCTTCGCGGACGGCGTGATTGTCCTCGACGACGGCGATGCGCAGTCGAGCGCGACTGTCGTCCTGCGGCTGGTCGGCGGGGTGATGGACCTTGGCCATGTCTCCCGGCGGCACTTCGATCGCAAACATCGAGCCCTTGCCCGGGCGAGAGCGTACGCGGACCTTCAGCCCGAGCAGTTCCGCCGTCCGTGCGACGATCGTGAGGCCGAGGCCGCTGCCACGGGTTCTCGCGTCGTCGTCGAGCTGCCGGAATTCCTCGAAGATCTCTTCGGTCTTGTCCTTCGGGATCCCGACGCCGGTGTCCCACACCTCGACCCACAGCTTGCCTTGCCGCTGCCGGCAGCCGACGAGTACGCCTCCCTTCTTCGTGTAGCGGACGGCATTGGCGAGCAAGTTTCCGAGAATTCGTTGCAGCAATACCGCATCGGTATGCACCGTCTGGCGGGTCGGGCGCACGCGCAGGCGCAGCCCCCGGACTTCGGCCTCGGGGCCGTGGATCGATGCCAGTTGAGCGAAGACCTCGGTCAGCAGGAAGTCGCTGACGGTCGGCGTCACGACGCCCGCTTCGAGTTTGCTCAGATCCAGCAGGTCCGTGAGGAGTTCGCTGAGGCTGCCGATGCAGTCCTGCATGTTCGACAGCATCTCCTGGCCGGGGGTGTTGACATGGCGCTTCAACGACGACGCATAGACGCGCAAGGCCGACAGCGGTTGTCGCAGATCGTGGCTCGCTGCGGCGAGGAAACGCGACTTCGCGTTGTCCGCCCGCGCGGCCGCGGCCATTGCGTCCCGCAGCCGCAGTTCCGAATTGTGGCGCTGGGTGGTATCGACGGCAGTGCCGAGAATGCCGACGATCCGGCCGTATTCGAATTGCGGACGCACGCTGAGGTCGTACCAATTCAACTCTCCCCCGATGGAGAGCCCCACCTCTTCGCGTGCCGATTGGCCGGAGTCGAAGACCCAGCGCTTGACGTTCATGATGTGGGCGGCATCCTCGGCGCGATCGAGCAATTCGGCATCAGTCTTCCCGATGACGTCCTCGTCGCCGAAGGCGAGCGCGGAGTTTTCGACGAAGGTGTAGCGAAGCTCGCGATCCTGCGTGAAGACCATCGCCGGCGACGCTTGCACCGCGGCAGTCAGGCGATCGTGCGCGAGCGCGAGCTCCTTGGTGCTTTGCTGTAGCGCGGCCTCGACCTGCTTGCGGAGCGTGATGTCCTGCAGGATTCCGACGTGATACCGAACCGTTCCCGATGCGTCGCGGACCGGCGCGCAATTGACTTCGACCCAGATGATCTTCCCGTCTTTGCGGATGTAGCGTTTTTCGATCCGAAAGCTGTCGCTTTGATCGTAAAGATCGCTGCTGAAGCAATCTTGCTCGTCGGCGTCGTCCGGGTGTGTCAGGGCGTCAGCCTTGAGAAGGACGAGTTCGTCGACGCTATAGCCGGTGATCTGACAATAGCGTTCGTTCGCCTGTCGATACTGTCCGTCGGCTTCGAGCAGGACGATGCCGCAGGCCGTGGTGTTGAAGACGCTTTCGAAGAGCGTTTCGCTTTCACGCAGCGCCGTCTCCGATCGCCTGCGCTGTGCAACCGCGGTCGCAAGTGCTCTGCGCTGACGCCGGAATTGCGCAATGCCCGCGACGACGAGCAGCAGCACGAGTACTGCAGTCGCAGAACTGAGTATCATGCGCGCCACGGCGTCGCGGCTCACGACATAGACCTTCTCGCCGGACCATTTGTCCAGAATCCCGTCGAGCGTTCCATCAGCCTTGATTGCGGCCAAAGCGGCGTTGATCTGGATAAGGAGTTCGGGCGACCGGCCTTTCGGCACAGCAACAGCGCCGAATCGGATCTCAAGCGGCGGGGACACCGCCCTGATGCCGGAAATGTTGAGTTCGGCGAGGAAGTATTCGAGCGGCCAGGTGTTGCCCGCCACTGCGTCGAGTTCGCGTCGCAACACGCGCCGGATGCCGTCGGCGGAGTCTTCGATGGTCACGAGCTCCGCTTCCGGATGCGTTCGCCGGAGAAGGGCCTGAGGGTAGCCGCCGTTCGTGACGCCGATCCGAAGGCCTGCGAGGTTTCCCAAATTAATCTTGGCGCGCCGTTCCGCCAGGGTGAAGAGCGAGAAGCTGACCTGAAACGTATCGTCGCTGAAGTCGTAGTTCGCTTCGCGTTCAGGCGTCCGCGTCATCAGCGAGAGCGCATCGCCTTTTCCCGCGAGGATCGCTGCCTGCGATTGATCCCACTGCGTGAGGATGACCTCGGGCGTTCGTCCCATCCGTTTCGACAGTTCGTCGATCAGGTCGACCATGGCCCCCTTCGGAACTCCATTGTCTAGGAACTCGTAGGGCGGCAGGCTCTTGTCGCCGTAGACGACGAAAGGCTTGGCATCGGCGAGATTCGCAATGCAGCAGCAAACGAGCGCGGCAGCGAGATGTATGGCGCAGCCCAGGGCCTCTTTCGACCGTCGCCAGGACCGCGAAACCTGGGCGCGCCCCAACAGAATGCGCAAGTGTGCTCCCCGGATAATTGTTTGAGTGATCCGTCGGTATTTTCGCACGTCATCCGACCGGAAACATGCCTTCACCGCACCGCGGGTGCGTATCAGTTTTCGCTTCTCAGCGCCGACTTGAGCAAATCGATGAACGCCGTCGTGCGCGCCGGCAGCAGGCGTCTTCCGGGCGTCACGCACCACAGCGTCACCGTGGGCGGCTCCCAGTCGGGCAGGATGCGCCGGAGCAGCCCCTCCTCGATCTCCTTTTGCGCATAGCGCTCGGACAGGCAGATGATGCCCATCCCGTGTGCGGCGAGATCGCGCTGCAGGATCGGGGAATTGACTGCCACCGGGCCGTTGGGTGTTCCCTCCCAGCGCTCCTTTCCGCGGGTCAGGCTCCAGGGGGCCGTTTCGCCGTTGCCGCTGATCAGGCTGAGACAGACATGTTTCTTCAGGTCCTCGGGGCTTTCGGGTTCGCCATAACGCGTGAGATAGGCGGGGCTGGCGTAAAGGCCGAGGCGCATCTCGTGCAGCTTTCGCGCGACGAGCGTGTTGTCGTCCGGGAGGCGGCTCGCCGCGCGCACCGCGAGGTCGAAACGCTCGACCAGCAGGTCGACGCGGCGCGGCGACAGGTCGAGTTCGAGGCGGACCTCCGGGTAGCGCGCGGCATATTGCAGGCAGAGCGACGTCAGGTCGAGCTCGACGAAATCCGGCAGCAACGAGGCGCGCAGCACGCCGTGAGGCGTGGCCTGACGATGCTGCGCGAGCGCCGAGGCGGCCTCGGTTTCGTCGAGCAGGCGGCGGGCGTGATCGAGGATGCGTTCGCCGAAGTCCGTAATGGTGAGGCGGCGCGTCGTGCGCATCAGGAGCCGTTCGCCGAGCGTCGTCTCCAGTTGGCTGATCCGGCGCGACACGGTGGATTTCGGCACGTCCATGCGTTCGGCGGCGCGCGAAAAGCTGCCGGCCTCGATCACTTGGGCGAAGAGGATGAGGTCGTTGGCGTCCAGGCTCATGAGCGACTCGATTGTTCCGTAAACGGAACAATGATACTCATTGAGCGGTCTTCAGATCCATCCATGCAATCAATAGACTTCATCCCATGGCTGAGCAGATCCTGCCGGCCCCCCTACCCCCTCATCGGAGATGAAGATCATGAAAATCATGCAAATCAACGCCAGTGCCCGTTCCGCCGGTGCGAACTCGACCCGTCTGGCCGATGCCGTCACCGCTCGGCTGAAGGCGCAGAATCCGCAGGCCGTCGTCGAACTGCGCGACCTGGCCACGAACCCGCATCCCGTCCTCGACGAACCGTCGCTGGGTGCGCTCTTTACGCCGGCCGAACAACGCACGCCCGAGCAGGTGGCCCGGGTGGCGCTCGACGATGTGCTGATCGCGCAGGTGCAGTCGGCCGACACGATCGTGCTCGGCGTGCCGATGTACAACTTCGGCGTGCCGGTGCAATTGAAGACCTGGATCGATGCGATCGCCCGCGCCGGCGTCACCTTCCGCTACACCGCGAGTGGCCCGGAAGGCTTGTTGAAAGGCAAGAAGGTGTATGTCGCGTTGGCGCGCGGCGGCCTGTACCGCGACACGCCGGCCGATTCGCAGGTGCCTTACCTGCGCAGCGTGCTCGGCTTCCTCGGCATGACCGACATCGAGTTCATCTACGCGGAAGGTCTGGCGATGGGCGCCGAATCGACGAGCAAGGCGTTCGCCGAAGCCGAGGCACGGATCGAGGAACTCTTCGCTACGCGGGAACAGGTTCCGGCTTGATCCGCACGGCCCAGAGCACGCCAGCGATGAGGAGGCCGACGCCGACGAGGGTCAGCGGCGCCGGCCACTCGCCGCGCAACAGGAAGGCATAGCTCAGGGCGGCGAGCGTCTCGAAGACGATCATCTGCCCGACCAGGGCCGTCGGCAGCCGCTGGCTCGCCTCGTTCCAGCACAGCGTGCCGACCCAGGACGCGAGCAGTCCGATTGCGGTCATCAGGCCGACGAAGGCGGCCGGGCGTGGCCCGAAGGGCATCGGCAGCGGGTCCTCGGTGACGCCGAGCCACATCCAGAGTACGGCGTAGCCGACGAGCGCCATCGGCAAAGTCGCGAGGCCCTGCGCTGTCGCCCATGCGCGCGGCTTGCGCCCGGGATGATTACGGAGCCAGTCGGCGTTGCGCAGCGGGTACCAGGTCCAGCAGGCCAGTGCGCAGACCGCGAACACGGCGCCGACAGCGTAGCGCGCGTGGTCGCTGGCCGATTGCGCAGCCAATGCCGACAGTTCGGCCTGATTCACGCACGCGATGCCGGCGGCGATCACCAATAAGGACGGGGAGAGTCGCGCCCATGGCAGCCGGCCGTCGCGCTGGTGGTCACGCAGGTTGGCGCAGATCGCGATGATCACCGGCAGCGTGCCGATCATCATCGTCGGCAAGGGCGCACCGGCACGCTGGATGGCGCTGGCGAGGCAAAGGTAGTAAAGGAGATTGCCGACCGCGGCGAGCTTGACCGCCTCGATCCAGTCGGAGCGTTTGAGGCGCGCGAGCTCGCCGCGGTCGAACCAGGCGAGCGGCAAGGCGATCAAGCCGAAGGCGAGATAGCGGCCGAAGGATTGCAGGGTTGCCGGATATTCAGGCAGCAGCAAGGGCCCGATGAAGACCAGGCCCCACATCATTCCCGCCGCCATCGCGAACGCGACTCCAGCCCACATCGATGAATCTCCCGATTACGATGGGGTCGAGTCTCGCATGGCGGTGCGATTGGCGTCTTGTACGAGATTGCGCTTTGCTCGACCTTCGCTCAGGCGCGGACCTGCCGCCGGTAACGGGCCGGTGTCACGCCGTAGCGGCGGACGAATGCGCGGGTCAGGTGTGCCTGGTCGGCGAGTCCGGTGGCGGCGGCGACTCGCGCGGGCGTCTCGCCGGCGGCCAGGAAGCGCTTGGCCGCGTGGAGCCGCAGGGCCATCAGCATCTGCTGCGGCGTCACGTCATGCTGGGCCTGGAAGCGTCGCAGGAAATGAAAGGGACTCAGGCCGGCGACGGCGGCGAGCTCTTCGAGCCGGATGCGGTCTGAGAGGTGCGCCCGCATGTAGTCGAGCACGGGTGTGAAACGCTGCGCCTTGTCGTCACGCGCCACTGGCGCCACGCGCGCGTGCGGCCGCAGCGCCGCGACGAACTGGAACAGCAGGCTGTCGAAGGCGAGCGGTTCGCGTGCCTGCCACAGCGATGCGAGCAGCGCGGACAGGTTGCGGGCGCGCGTCCGGTCGTTATCGACGACCGCCCCGGAGAACCACCAGTGCGGCTCGCCGCTGACTTCGGCGAGTACGTCCGGTTCGATGTAGATCATCCGATAGCGCCATCCCCCCTCCGTTTCGGCGCGGCCGGTATGGAGGATGTCGGGATTCATCATCACGATCGAATCGGGCGGTGCGAGGTGCTCGCTGCCGGCGTATCGAAAGCGCTCGACCCCCCGCTCGACCACTCCCAGGCCGAAAGCCTCGTGGGTATGCGGCTCGAAGGCGTGGCGCACGATCTCCGCGCGGTACAGCTCGATGCCGCCGCGCCCGACAGGATGGCGGAATTCGGCCTGATCGGAGGGATGGTCGAAGTGTTCGGGAACGCCTTGCATGGAGCGGGAATTTACACGAGTCCCGCCTTTCGAGGCTCAGGGAAACTTGCGGGAGAGCGCCGCGGCGACCGGGGTCGGAGACCGTTCGCCCACCTCCAGCCGGCGCTCGACGGCGCTCAGTGCAACCCGGATGCCGTTGCCGACCGCCATCTGCGGCTCGGACGCTTCCAGCCCTTCTGCCGCTTCGCGTTCTGCGACGGTGCGCTTTGCCTGATCGAACGCCATCTCGAAGGAGTGCGTGTTGCGCAGGGCCTCGTCGAAGAACGCCCGGCCGAAGAAGGTCCAGTCCGCCTCGTGGCTGCAACCGTGCGAGTTTCGGTCGGGCCGCGCCGCGCTGATGACGAGGGTGTCGTTGCCGGCGAGCGGCGGTACGAAGCCGCCCGAATAGCAGGCGGAGACCACCACCACTCGATAGCGGATGCCCGCTGCTTGCAGCATCTGCTGCAGTCGTTCGGGCGTGAGATCGTCGAAGCGGTAGGGCCAGAGGCTGAGGTCGAAGCGATGTTCGGGCGAACCGTGCGAAGTCATGAAGAGCACGAGGACGTCTTCGTCGCGATTCATGCGCTGCCCGATCACGCGGAGGCTGCGTTCGAGTGCCGTGACGCTGGCGATCGGCCGCTCGGAGACCGTCGCCGGGTTGTTGACGAGGATCACGCTGTGGCCGGAGGTGGCGAAGCGCTCGCGGAACAGGGCTTCGACGGACTGCACTTCGCGCAGGAAGACGTCCTGCCCGCCGTGTCCGCCGACCGCGAGCAGGAAGAGCTCCGGTACGCCGGGACGGCCCGGCTTGACGCGATCCAGCGCCTCTTCCAGCAGGCGCGGCTGCGCGTAGAGGACGGACTCGTTGGCGCTGCGCATGCGGCGCGCGCGTGCGGCGGCATCGATCGTTGGATCCTGGTGGGCGACCCACAGCGCCTCCTTCTGCTCGACCAGCAAGGGCGGCAGGCCGATCAGGAAGATCGTGGCCAGGACGGCTGCGAACAGGCGCTTGCGTCGCAGGCCGGCTGTGCGCATGAGCGCGAGGGCCGACGCGAGGAGGCCCAGGCCGAAAGGCGCCCACCAGATCACCATCGCGGCTTCGCCGAAGGACCGCCAGATGTGTTCCGGCAGCAGGCCGAGTCCGCCCCACACGACACTGACTGCGAGCCAGAGCGCCGCGAGCGCGACAGCGCACGCAACCGTCCGGCTTTCGTCGCCCGCGGCCCGTGCCGCGACCCAGGCGGCGAGCAGCAGCCAGGGGATTCCGAAGAACAGCGGCAGAACGCCGGCCGGATTGAATTCGCCCGCCTCGCCGACACGCAGGAAATCGAGCGCGCCGCTCGCCGCCATGTCCAGCAGGAACAGGAAGACGAGCTGCGGAACCGATGCGCGCAGCGAACGTGCGGCCGAAGGATGGAGCGCGAGGAACAGGAATCCCGCCCGCAGGTTGAAGCCGAGCTCGGCGAGCAGTCCGCCGGCTTTCGGCGCGATCACGAGGGGCGACTCGGCCTGGTCGATTTCCAATGCGGGGCTCCGAGTGGAAGGTCGTCCGATTATAGCGCCCGCATAGGTCAGGCACGGTCGGAGCGGGACGCGATGAGCAAACTGTTACGTTCGAAAATCGCAATAACTGGGACTGTTACGCTTCTCGCCCCGATGGTGTACTTCCGGCTACTGCCCCGACCCCGTATTCCACGCGCGCAGCGGGTTGCAGTGGGGACGTGATCATGCAAACGCCATCATCGCGGGCAGCCGGTGCCCGCGTCGAGTTCTACCGCAAGACGGGCAAGATCCATCCGCGCACCGTCGCCGGGCGCTACAACGGCCTGCGCTGGGCGATGGTCTGGATCACCCAGATCATTTTCTACGGCGCCTGCTGGTTCGACTGGGACGGGCGACAGGCCCTGCTCTTCCATATCACCGAGCGCAAGTTCTACCTCTTCGGACTCGTGCTGTGGCCGCAGGATGCGCTGCTGCTCGCCTTGCTGCTGGTGCTCGCGGCGACCGGGCTCTTCCTCGTCACCGCCGTCGCCGGACGCGTGTTCTGTGGCTTCGCCTGTCCGCAGACGGTGTATACGGCGATCTTCCGCTGGGTCGAGAACAAGGTCGAAGGCGATCACCTCGCGCGGATGAAGCTCGACCAGGCACCGCCGAGCCTTGCCAAGTTCGCCCGCAAGGGCGCGAAGCATGGGATCTGGCTCGCGATTGCGCTCTGGACCGGCATTACCTTCGTCGGCTACTTCACGCCGATCCGCGAGCTGCTGTTCAACCTGGGGCGGGGTGAACTGGGGCCGTGGGAAGGCTTCTGGGTGTTCTTCTATGCCATCTTCGCGTATCTGCAGGCGGGGTTTGCACGCGAGATGGTGTGCATGCACATGTGCCCGTACTCGCGCTTCCAGGGCGTGATGTTCGACGGCGATACCATGACCGTGAGCTACGACGCGCGACGCGGCGAGCCGCGCAAGGGGCGTGCGGGGGCGACGGTGCAGGCGACGGCAAAGGTCGCAACGCCCGGCGCGGCGAGCGCTGCGGCGCGCGGCGATTGCGTCGACTGCAGCCTGTGCGTGCAGGTGTGCCCGACCGGCATCGACATCCGCGACGGCTTGCAATATCAGTGCATCAACTGCGGCTTGTGCATCGATGCCTGCGATGACGTGATGACGCGCGTCGGCGCGCCGGTCGGCTTGATCCGCTTCGCGTCGGAGCGCGAGCTCGCTGCGCCGAAAGCCGCCCTGCCCCGCTCGCCGATGCTTGCGAGCCTGCGTCGCCCGCGTTCGCTGGTGTACATGGGCGTGCTGGCGGTCTTCACGGTGCTCGGTGCGTGGATGCTCGCCAATCGGGTGCCGCTGCAGGTCGATGTGCTGCGCGACCGCAACGCGCTGATGCGCGAGAAGCCGGACGGCAGCGTCGAGAACACCTACATGCTGAAAGTTGTGAACATGCTCGAGAAGCCGCGGACGTTCCAGATCCGGGTTTCCGGTCCGGCCCAGGCGCGCGTCGTCGGGATCGACGTGATCCACGTCGCCGCCGGCAGCGTGCTGCCCCTGCCGGTGACGGTCGCGGCATTGCCCGAGTCCGGCAAGACCGGCGTCCAGCCCCTGCAATTCGACATCGAGGCGCTCGACGGCGAGCCGGCGCACGCGGCACATGTAAGCGAGCGCAGTTCGTTCGTGCTGCCCTGACTTGATTGCCATTGTTGATGTACGGTTCCGTACGGTTTCGGCCGGCGATGCTAGTCAGGCCGATCCAGGGGCTCGTCGGCCATCGACACGGGGTCCTCGATGGGTTCGAGGTGGGTCGATATGTGAGCGGTGGGCATCTGCGCGCGCAGCGCAGCCTCGATGCGCTCCGAGCAGTCGTGCGCTTTCTTGACCGACCAGGCCCCTGGAACCAGCACGTGCACGCTGACGAAGATCCGGCGACCGGCCTGGCGCGTGCGCAGGGCATGAAAGCGAATGCCCTCGCAGTGGAACGAGGCCAGGGTGGTTTCCAGGTGGCGAAGTTCGGGCGGGGGGAGGCCCGCATCCATCAAGCCGGAGGCGGAACGCGCTACCAGTTGCCATCCCGTACGGATGATGTTGGCCGCCACCACCAGAGCGATGACCGGGTCGAGCCAGGTCAGGCCGGTCAGCCAGACTACCGCCACGCCGCCTATGACGCCCACCGAGGTCCACACATCGGTCATCAGGTGACGCGCGTCGGCCTCCAGGGTGATCGAGCGGTGCGCAATCCCGGCGCGCAGCAGAACGCGGGCGACGCCGAAGTTCACTGCGGATGCGACGATCGACGCGAGCAGGCCGGCGCCGAGGGCCTCGAGCTGCCGTGGGTGGAGCAGCCTGTCGATTGCGGTGTAGCCGATGCTTGCGGCGGCCACGACGATCAGGAATCCTTCGAACGCGCTCGAGAAATATTCGGCCTTGTCGTGCCCGTAGGGGTGGCCTGCGTCGGCAGGCTGGGCGGCGATCGAAAGCATCCACAGCGCCATCAAGGCGCCCGCGAGATTGACGAAGGATTCGATGGCGTCGGATAACAGGCCGACAGACCCGGTCAGTGCCCAGGCGATGCCTTTGAGCAGAATGGTGGCGACAGCTGCGGCAATCGAAATGAGGGCGTAGCGACGGAGGTCTGTCGGAGCGGCACTTGAATGAGTCAGCGTCACGCTCATGCCCTCCAGGTATGCGAATGCTCATGGAAACCTTAGCACGTCTGGCGAACTGAGGAGCGGGCGAAAGTGATTTGGCTGCGATGATGGGACGTGCCGCGACCGCCTCTGGTTGTCGACTCGAGAGGGATCGGCCGCGAGCTTTCTGTTGGAGGGCTTGCCGTTGGGGGAGGCGCGCCTATCAAGCGTGATGCGCCGTGTGCCGCGGATGGGTCGGAGCCCGTCCGAAACTGAGGTACAGCGCTGCGCCGGCAACGAGTGCGTGCAGGACAATGTCGGCCGGGTTGTGGGCCATGCCCAGCAGTTGGCCGTGTCCGACGAAGATGCCGGCGAGCGTGACTACCCCGTAGATCACGCCGAAGATGCGGAAGTAGGTCGCGCTCGCCGCGTCGCTGCGAAGTCCGACGATTATGGCGACGATCCCCGATAACAAGTGAACGACGTTGTGAATCGGGTTCACCGCGAAGATTCCGAACAGGAGGGCTTCGCCTCCTGGCTCCTGGTGAGGCGCGACCGCTTCGACGAAGCCGAGAAGTCCGGCGACGATGAAGACGGCGCCAAAGATGAGTGCTGCGCGTCTAAGCATGGTCTTGCTCCTTGTTCCCTGTGCCGCGCTGATGCCCGGCACGCGGAAAACGATGCAACCGGGAGACCTGCGCGTCTGGACGAGCGCAAGTGCGGCGCTCGCTCCGGCACCCCGATTGCTCGCCTGCCGACGATATTCGCCGGTGGCGAAGTGCCGGCGCGAAACGGGTAAGAACTGCTCGCGGGATGTAGATCTGCCTATCGGAGGGAGCATGGACACCATTTCCATCTGGCGCGGAACGGCGGAGAACACGACGTTTCCGCCGCTGGAAGGCCGGGCGACGGTCGATGTGGCAATCGTCGGCGGCGGCATCACGGGGCTCACGCTGGCGATGCTGCTGGCCGAAGAAGGCAAGTCCGTCGTGGTCCTCGAAGCGGGTGCGATCGGGCTGGGCAGCACGGGCAACTCGACGGGCAATCTCTATGCTGTGGTCAGCGAGCGACTGTTCACGATCGGCGAAAAATGGGATCGCGAGGTGATGCGGGCGGTGGCCGAGTCCCGCAGCCAGGCGGTCGACCTGATCGAGCGCACGGCCGGCGTTCTCTCCGCCGAGGTCGGGTTTGCACGCCGCGATTTTCACCTTTACGCGACGACGGCGGCGGCGATCGAGACGGTCGAACGGGAATACCTCGCCGCGCACCATGTCCGTCTGCCCGCGCGCCTCGCGGACGCCGCGCCCATCGCCGTCGAGAGCCGGCGGGCGCTGATCATCGAGAATCAGGCGCAGTTCCATCCGCTCGCTTACCTGCAGGCGCTCGCGCAGAGGATCGCCTCTGACCGTTGCCGGATCTACGAACGTTCGGCCGTAATCGACATCAACGAGCAGGCGCACACGGTGCACACGATGCGCGGGGTGGTCAGCGCGCGCGACATCGTGCTCGCGACGCATTCGCCGAAGGGGCGCTTCTGGATTCAGGCCGAAATGCTGGCGAACCGCGAATACGGGATCGCCGCGAGGCTGAACCAGGGGGCGTATCCGCAGGGAATCTTCTGGGGCCTGGGGGATTATTTCCATTCGGTTCGCAGCCTGCGCGCGGCCGGTCAGGAATACCTGATCGTCGTGGGCGAAGAGCACCGGGTCGGGCAGCACGACAGCGTCGAGGCGTATCTGCGCCTGGAGGAGTTCGTGCGGCGCCATTTCGATGTTGCGGAGGTCCGCTATCGTTGGTCGGCGCAGAATTATCACGCCGCCGACTCCCTGCCCTACATCGGCCGCAGCCATGCATCCGACCTGTTCGTCGCGACCGGCTTCGGTCCGGATGGGCTGACCTACGGCACGCTCGCCGCGGCGATCATCGCCGACCAGATCGTCGGGCGCCCCAGTCCGTGGGCGGAGATCTACCGCGCCGGGCGCATCGAACCGGTCAGGGCCGCCCTCGGCGTGCTGGAGGAAGGCCTCGGTGTCGCGAAGGCCTTGATCCAGGACTACGGCGGGCGCCCTGCGGCGCGGCCGGCGACGATCCGGCCGGGCGAAGGCGCGGTGGTGGAAGTTGGCGGCGAGAAGGTGGCCGCGTATCGCGACGCGGCGGGCAACCTGTCGGCGATCTCGCCGGTGTGCACGCACATGAAGTGCATGGTGCACTGGAACGCGGCCGAGAAGACCTGGGATTGTCCTTGCCACGGCAGCCGCTTCGACGTCACCGGCGAAGTCATCGAAGGGCCCGCGGTGGCGCCCCTCGCGCGAAAACAGTTCAGCCAATGGCAGTCATGAGCGGCTGACGGCCTGCTTCGGCTTGCCTCCCGGCGGAGGCTCGCGGGGGGGCTTTTTCGGGGGCTGCGGATGGGGATCATCCGGTCCCTTGCGCGGCGGTTCGGCAGGCGGGTCGCCCTTTGTCGGCGTCGTGTTCATGATCGTCTTCCGTTGTGAATTCATTCGCGGGGAACGTCGAGCGAGACGCCCGCGGCTTCGGCGAGACGCGCCTGGCGCGCAAGCGCGCGCAGACACACCGCCACGGTGCCGGCGAACATTTCGTCGTACACGGGAAACGCCCCGCTCGCCCCGACCACGATGCCGTCGATGCAGACGCCGCCGGTAAGCACCGTGTCGTGCGGCCGCAGCAGCTGCGGATACAGCTGTTGCATCTCGTGGCCATCGCGCCCGCTTCTCCAGCTCAGCAGTGCCTTGGCACGCGCGAAGGCGGCGTAATCCGCGTCCCAGGCGTCGCGGTCGCCGAAGGCATGCTCGTACAGCACGGCCTCGTCGAAGGGCACGCTGCCCGCGGGCATCCCGGGGTTCATGACTACCAGGTAGAGAAAGCCGCTGCCGACGATGCTGCGATCGTGCATGAGCGCTTCGATCATCGGCGAAACGAGGCCGACGGCTTGTCGCGCCAGCGCCTGGGTCACGTAGTGGCTGCCGACTGGCGTGCGATGCGGTTCGTTCATGGCTTTCAACTCCCGAGCGGTTGGTCGGTGGGGGGCGCAGGGGGAAGCCCGGGTGCCGGCGCGCCTAGCTCCCCCTTCGTTTGCCGTGCTGTGCCGTGGCCGAGAACGCTGGCCATCCCCTGCTCGGCGCGTTCGACCTCCTGCTGCTGCCGTTGCAGGCGCCAGAGCTGGGCGTAGAGCCCGTTCTGGCTCAGCAGGAGGTCGTGCGTGCCGCGCTCGACGATGTGGCCGTGTTCGAGCACGAGGATCTCGTCCGCATCGACGACGGTCGACAGGCGGTGCGCGATGATCAGCGTCGTGCGTTCAGCCGCGAGGCGGTCGAGCTCTTCCTGGATCGCGCGTTCGGAACGCGTGTCGAGCGCCGACGTGGCTTCGTCGAAGACCATGATCGGCGGGTTCTTCAGGATCGCGCGCGCGATCGCGATGCGCTGCTTCTCGCCGCCGGACAGCATCACGCCCCGCTCGCCGACCTCGGTGTCGTACTGGTCCGGCAGGCTGGCGATGAACTCGTGCACATGCGCCGCCTTCGCGGCCTCGATGATGTCGGAGAGGCTCGCGCCCGGACGGCTGTAGCCGATGTTGTAGGCGATCGTCTCGTTGAAGAGGATGGTGTCCTGCGGCACGATGCCGAGCGCCGCGCGCAGGCTTCGTTGCGAGATGCTGCGGATGTCGATGCCATCTATCGTGATCCGCCCGCCGCCGACCTCGTAGAAGCGGAACAGCAGCCGCGCGAGCGTCGATTTCCCCGAGCCGCTCCCGCCCACCACCGCGACCGTGCCGCCGGGGGCAATCGAGAAGCTCACATCCCACAGGATCTGGCGGCTCGAATCGTAGGCGAAGTCCACGTGCTCGAAGCGCACTTCGCCGTGCTTCACGCCGAGTTCCGGCGCCGAGGGCCAGTCCTGGATCTCGGGCTTCTGATCGAGCAGCCGCAGCATCTTCTCGGCGTTGACGACGGCGTCGCGCGCCTGGCGGAAGACGAAGCCGAGCGAATTGAGCGGCAGGCAGACCTGGATGATGTAGGCGTTCACGAGCACCAGGTCGCCGACCGACATTACGCCCTCGACGACGCTGCGCGTCGCCAGCAGCATCACGCTCGCGACGCCGACGGCGATGATGCTGCTCTGGCCGATATGCAGCGTCGACAGCGCCATCTGGTTCTTCACGCCGACTTCCAGCCACTGGTCGAGGATGGTGCGGAAGCGCCGCTGTTCGAAGGCCTCGTTCGTGTAGTACTTCACCGTCTCGTGATTGAGCAGGCTGTCGACGAGCCGGCCGTTGGCGCTCGAGTCGAGTTCGTTGAGCGCGCGCTGGTAGATCGCGCGCCGCTCGGTGAAGACGACGGTGAAGGTCGTATAGATGATGAAGGTGCCGACGATGATCGCCGTGAACCAGTCGCTGTAGTTCAAGGTCATGATCACGATCACGGCGCCGATTTCGACGATGGTCGGCAGGATCGTGAAGAGCCCAACGCCGAGCAGGAAGCCGATGCCGGCCGTGCCGCGCTCGACGTCGCGGGTGACGCCCCCCATCCTGCGTTTGGCGTGAAAGCGCGCGCTCAGTCGATGGAGGTGGGAGAAGACTTGCAGCAGGAAGCCGGACACCGTGCTCTGCGTGACGCGCGCGAAGATCACGTCGCGGATCTCGCTGAAGAAGGTGCTGAGGAAGCGCAGGACCGCGTAGCCGAGCACCATGAACACGGGCATCACCACCGAGGCCGGGGCGGTCGCCAGACGGTCGATGATGGCCTTCAGCGCGAAGGGCACGCCGACCGCAGCGAGCTTCGCGAGGATGACGAGCAACAGGGCGACAAGGGTTCTCTGCCGGTAGCGCATCAGCGCCGACGCGAGCAGATGAAAGACGAAACCGGCCGTCGAGGTGGAACCGGCGGAGTCCGGCATGGCGGCCGTGGGCGGACTGGGGTCTGGGGAATTCGGACGGCCTGAACGCAACCGGGGCCGGCGGACCGGCCCCGGTTGCACGGGCACTGGATCGTGGGACCCTTACAGGTCGTTCACTTCCCAGTAGGCGCGTTGCCCGTAGTAGGCGTGGACTTCGCGCGCCCACGTCGGATCGGCCATCGAGGGCCAATGATCCTTGTCGAAGCCCGGAGCGGCCTTCAGGCGCTCAGCGTCGACGTCCAGGACGAAGCACTTGCGTCCCACGTCGAGCGTCAGTGCCGACCACGGAATTGCGAACAGCTTGTCGCCCATTCCGAGGAAGCCGCCTGACGACAGCACCGCATAGGCTACGCGGCCGCTGCGTACGTCGAGCATGATGTCCTTGATCTTGCCGAGATCCTGGTCGAAGCGGTTGACGACGTTGTCGCCGTCGAGCGTGCTTGCGGCCATGACGTCGGGACCCGGACCTTCAGGTATGTCGCGCGTAGCTCCGACGATCGGAGTCTGCTTCGACGGGGTGGTGCCTGGGGCATGGATGCTTGCCATTTTTCATTCCTCCTGCATTGAAAGTTGCGACTGGAACGAGCGCATGAGGCGCTGCCGTGACGCTACTCGTTCCGTCTGGTCGCCGGCTGCGTCGGGATGGCGCGAGGATCGACCTCGGATGCCCGTCCGGGCCCCAGATCGGATTCCCACGCCTCCTGGCGCGTGCCGGATGCGCCACGGGATTCGTGTGCAAGAGGGGTGCTGGTCCCCTCGGCATCCGCTTGTGCGTCCGGGCGCCGGACGCGGATGCGGTTTTCGACGTTCTGCACGCCCCAGCAGCTGTCGGCCGTATCCTCGATACGGTGCTTCATGCCGCGGTCAGGCACGGTGCCTTCCAGCGTGACGATACCGTTCGAGACCGTGACGCTGACGTCGCTGACATCGAGATGGTGAAGCTGCGCGAGACGTTCGCAAATGAACTCGTGGATACGTTCGTCGGAGCGTGTGTAGCCGCGCGGACCCTGTCGGTCGCGGGCGACGTCGCGCCATTCCCGCATGGGACCGCTGGTCGAGTAACGGTCGCGGCCGGCCGAGGGATAAGCGCTCCCGAATTCGGCCTGTTCCGATTCCAGCCTGCCGCGTGGCGGTTCGGGATGGCCGAAGCCGCGCCGCAACGTGTTGCTCTGGTCGTAGAACTGTTCGTCGCCCGCGGCGCCGTATCGCGCCTGTTCGCTACCGCCGCCTATGCCGAAGAGCTCGGGACCGAAGTCGTGCTCGCCGGCGGATCCGCCTTCTTGCCTTCTCATCTTCGTGAATCCTCCATTTCGGACTTCAAGGAAGGAAAGGTCAGAAGACACTCAGCAATCGGTGTGCCGTGGGAGGATCCGAGGCGTCGAGGGGCCAGGCGCGGGGGAAGAACGGTAAGAATTACAGAGGCGTGTAGTTCCGCCCTTACGCTTCCCGATATTCGCCGTCGCGGACCGGGAGCGGGTCGACCTCCCCGCCACTTCCGCTGAGCACGCCGGTGATGGCGTTTACGAGGGACTCCTCGTCCACCGGTTTGCCGACCTTGCCCTTGAAGCCGGCACTGGAGAACTGCTCGTCGTCGAGATGCGTGAGGGCGGTCACTGCGATAGCGGGGATGTCGGTGCCCCCCATCGAGCGGATTCTCCCGAGCACCTCGAAGCCGCTGTCGCCGGGCATGGCGATGTCGAGCAGGAGCACCGTCGGCGTGGGCAGCGGGCCGCTGAGTTCCCATTGCGCGAACAGTGCTTCGCCCGACTCGAAGTCCAGAACCCGCGCGCCCGCGCGGCCGAGGATCAGCCGCATCACCTCCCGCGCGTCCGGGTCGTCATCGACGAGGAAGGCCGTGACGCCGGTCAGGGTGCGCCGCGACGGCTTGCGCACTTCCCGTTTCGCGACGCTTGCGCCGCCTTGGTCCCGGGCGCGGGGAAGGATCACCGTGAAGATGGAGCCCTTCCCTTCTCCCGCACTGGTTGCCTGGACGGTGCCGTCGTGCAGTTCGACGAGGTTGCGCACGAGCGCGAGACCGATGCCCAGCCCCAGGTAGCGGCGCGTCATCGAGGTGTCGGCCTGGCTGAAGCGGTCGAAGACGTGGGGCAGGAAGTCGGCTTCGATGCCGATGCCGGTGTCGGTCACCGACAACTCCACGCATTTGGCCGTCATGCGCAGCCGGACGAGGATCTCTCCGCCTTCCGGCGTGAACTTGATGGCGTTCGACAGCAGGTTGCTCAACACCTGCTGCAGCCGGTCGAAGTCTCCGTCGACGTAGACCTCCCCGCTCTCGCAGGTGAAGCTCAGTTTGAGGTTCTTGGCCCTGGCGGGATCGCGTGAAAGTTCGAGCGCCGCGTTCACCACCTCCACGAGATTGACGCGGTGCAGATGAAGCTCCAGTTTGCCGCTGATGATGCGCGAAGTGTCGAGCAGGTCGTCGATCAGGCGGGTCTGGTGATCGATGTTGCGTTTGATCGCGTCGGCGGCGCGGGCCACCAGCGAGGGGTCGGGGGCGCGCGCGCCGATGAGGACCTGACTCCAGCCCTTCAGTGCGTTGAGCGGCGAACGCAGTTCGTGCGAAACGATCGCGAGGAACTCGTCCTTGGCGCGGTTCGCGCGCTCCGCCTCACCGCGCAGGCGGTGTTCGGCGACGAGCAGCTGCTCGAGATCGTGCTGCGCGCGCTTGCGCTCGGTGATGTCCTTCGCGACGCCGACAAGTCCGAAGACCTCCCCGTGGGCGTTGCGCAAGGGCGATTTGGTGACGAGATAGGTGCGCGTTTCGGACCGCACGGTACGCCGCTCCTCGACGACGACGGGGCGGCCGGTTTCGACCACGCGCCGGTCGTTCTCGGTGGCGCGCCGGGTTTCCTCGTTGTCGCCGAAGATCTCTTCCTCGGTGCGACCGACGATCTGCGCCCGGCTGAGTCCCATCGCTTGCAGCGCGGACGGATTGATCATCATGATCTGGCCATCCCGGCTCTTGGCGACGATCAGTTCGGGGGTGCTGGCCGCGATCGTGACCAGCAGTGTCGTGCTTTCGCGCAGCACCGACATGGTGCGGTCGAGCGCGCGCGTGCGTTCGGCGACCCGTCGGTCGAGCGCCGCATAGGCTTCGCGCTCCGCGTGCTCACGCGCCCGGTTCGCGCTGACGTCGCGCAGCACCATGACGCCGCCGGTCACGCGTTGGCGCTCGTCCTTGAACGGCGTTGCCGTCACTTCGACCGCCTGCAGCGTGCCGTCGCGCCGGCGCAGTGCCGGCTCGCCCTGGAGCGACACGGAATGGGAGAGGATGAAGGCGCTCTGGAGCGGGCAATCCAGCGGCGCGCCCGTCGGGCCGTCCACGAGGCTGACGAGCTTCGAGACCGGCTCCCCGACGGCCGACGCCGCGCGCACGCCGGTCAGGGCCTCGGCGGCGGGATTCATGAAACTGATGCGCGCTTCGTCGTTGACCGTCACGACCGCGTCGCCGATATAGGCAAGTGTCACTTCCAGCCACTGTCGTTCGGTCTCGGCGCGATGCTCGGCGCGCGAGCGCGAAAGATGCATCTCGTCGAGCCGGCTCGACATCCACAGGATCAGCGCGACGGCGGCGACGATCGCGGAGACCGTCAGCACGCCCTCGCTCTCGATGCTCTCGAACCAGCCGGCCCGCAGTCCGAGTGCCTGCACCAAGACGACCATGAGCGGCAGACCGACGGCCATCGGGACGAGGCGGCGGACCACCAGTGCGCCCGGCGAGTCGTACTCCAGCAGCTTGACCAGACGCGAGGCGGGCCGCGTCGCAAGGATGCTGAAGCTCGCGGCGAGCAAGGCGACGGCGATCGGCAGGGGGATGCCGAGAGACGGCAGCTCCATGTCCACGCGGACCAGGCGCACGATGAGCCCGACGAGCGCGACGAGCACGATTCCCCCGGCGGCCGCTGCAAGGAACTGGGACCACTCCCGTGCCGGATGTCCCTGCTGGGTCGCCAGGATCATCGAGACGCCGAGGAGCAGGTAGCACGAAGGGGCGCCGACGAGAATCGGCGACGGTTCGAAGAGCGCGGATATGAGCGGGAAGGCCGAGCGCGCCTCGTGCGCGATGCCCGCATTGAGCGCGAGTCCGCCCAAGGCCAGCGCGACCAGCGCGGACGACGCGAGTGCCACGCGCAGACGCCCTTTCGAACCGGGCTCGTCCAGCGCGCGCAGCGCGAACGCCAGGATGCCGAGTGCGAGCACGCTTCCCGCCCGGATCGGCGCGGCACCGTCGTTGATCGAGAAAAAATCCTCGAAACCGGTCGCCCACGCGAGCAGCGCAAAGATCGCCACGAGCGAAACCAGCGCGCGGCTCCAACGGCCCGCATGCCGCAGTTTCGCCGCCCAGGCGCTCGCCGGTCCGGCAGCGGGCCACCTCGAAGACGTTGCGGTCGCGAACTCGCCAGGTACGGGGCAGAATTCCGCCTCGGACGCGTCCGACTGGACACCTGTTCCGGCAGCGGGCGACGAAACGGCGTCTGCACTACCTATGCTGGCCACGGTGCTCTGCTCTCATCCCTTCACGGAGTATGAATTCCCGTTCTTCCGGGGCCGAGCCGTAGCGCGCGCGATACCGCGATGGAGCAGCAAGTTCGATGTTGCGGTCCAGGGGTCGCCGTACCGCGCCTTGATTGCCGCGGCGGCTAGACCGGCCACTAAAGTAAGAAGACCGCCGCCGGCCCCTTTTGGTTTCCTCGGCTGCCTCCTGAAGAGGCCTCCGAGCGTGAAACCGGTGGCCACGGCGGCCATCAGACCCCTGCCCGATACCGCGGCGTCGCGCTTGTCACGCAGCCATTGAGTGCTTGCCGATTCGAGGGCCTGGCGGTCTTCAGCAACCCGCTCTTCAGCCGCCTGCAGTTCCTTTTCGTAGCTTCTCAAGGCCTTCCTCGCTCCGCTGGCCGTCGCCGCAAACCCCGCTGCCCTCAATGCCTCATTGCCGCGAAGTCAGGCGACTGAGCAACAAGCCGACTCCGACAGCGATCGCCACAGAAGCGATGGGGTGGCCGCGTACGCATTCGCGTGCGCTTCCGACCCATTGCTCCTGCGTGTCCATCCACTGCTGGCGCATCTGCTCGCCCTTCGCTCCCAAGTCTCTGACACGCGCTGCGGTCGCATCGGCGAGCCGATTCACGGTCTCCTGCGCGGTGCCGGAAAGCTTTTCGATCTGTTCAGCGCCCTGTTCGGACGCCCCGATGATGCTCGGTCCTGTCGTTGTCGACTGCATTTTCAAAGTCCTCCAATTCGGTCGATGCGCTGCCCACCCTGATGACGAAAACGACGGCAGCGTCTCTGGCCGGGCAATCCCTGTGCCCGAGCGCCTCCGGCTGCCGGACGAGCGGACGGCGGAAGCAGCGAACCCAATGTGCGCCCGCACATTGGCGGTATGGAAGTGGAGATGCGTTACGAGATATGGCGTCGGCCGGGAAACGGGGGCCGGATGCGAAGCAAGAGCGCGGTGCGAGACTCGTCTTTCCGAAGGAAATTATGGGGTTGTAGAACGAAAAAGTCGCTACCGCATGCGCTTTAAATCAACTACGCCGATCACGGTAGCGGGACGGAGCCCTGCCCTGCGCCCGGGCCGTGGTCGCGCGGAAATCACCCCGGTGCACCGCAGTAAGTTTTTCCCGGCGGAGGAGGAAGTTACACGAGGCGCGGCGAAGCTCTCCGCGACTATCGCGCCGGCGGGGCCGGGGCAAACCGGGCACCACCATTGCTGTAGGCGACCAGCGATTCTTTCGACATAGGGAGCTCCCATGAACATTGCATTGATCAGCGAACATGCCTCGCCGCTGACTGTCCAGGGGGGCACCGATAGCGGTGGCCAGAACGTTTACGTGGCTTATGTCGCGAAGGAACTCGGACGCGCCGGGCACAGCGTCGATGTTTTCACTCGCCGTGATGATCCTGCCTTGCCGGCGGCGATCGAGCTCGCACGCAACGTACGCGTGATTCCCGTGAAGGCCGGTCCGTCGCGCTTCGTGCCCAAGGAGGCGATGTTGCCGCTGATGGCGGAGTTCGGTGAGCGCTTGTCGGAGCGCTATGCACGGGTCGGCCGGCCCTACGACATCGTGCACGCGAACTTCTTCATGTCCGGCCTCGTGGGCCTGCGGCTGCGAGAGGAGTACGGGCTGCCATTGGTGGTCACTTTCCATGCGCTGGGCAAGGTGCGCCGCTGCCATCAGGGCGCCGCCGATGGTTTTCCGGACGAACGGCTGCAGATCGAGGAAGCGCTGGTGCAGAACGCCGATCGGATCATCGCGGAGTGCCCGCAGGACCGCGAGGATCTGATCCGCTACTACGGCGCCGACACGGAGCACGTGGAGATCGTGCCGTGCGGCGTCGATACCGCCGAATTGCGTCCCGGCGACGGGGTGAGCGTCACCCGCACACGCGAACGGCTGGGGCTCGGCACCGACGAGTTCGTCGTGCTGCAACTGGGCCGCATGGTGCCGCGCAAGGGCATCGACAACGTGATCCGCGGCATCGCGGAGCTTCAGCGGCGCCACGGCATCGCCGCGCGGCTGGTGGTGGTCGGCGGCGAGTCGGCCGAACCCGATCCGGCCGTGACGCCCGAGATCGGGCGCCTGCAGGGCATCGCGTGGGAGGAAGGCGTCGAGGACCGGGTGATCTTCACCGGACGGCGCGAGCGCGAGCATCTTCGCGATTTCTACTGTGCCGCCGACGTGTTCGTCACGACGCCCTGGTATGAGCCCTTCGGCATCACGCCGCTCGAGGCCATGGCCTGTGGTTGCCCCGTAATCGGGTCGGCGGTGGGCGGCATCCGCCACACGGTGGTCGACGGAAAGACCGGTTATCTCGTACCTCCGAAGGACCCCGTGCAACTCGCCGATCGGCTCGCGCGACTGCGGCGCGCACCTGAGCTCGCGCGGGCTTTCGGGCGGGCGGGCATGCGGCGCGTGCGCGGCAAATTCACCTGGCAGCAGGTTGCCGGGTCGCTCGCCGCCGTCTACGACGATTTGCAGCCGCAACCGGCGCTGCGTTTCAGTGAAAGGATGATGGGTCTATGACTGTGCGGACGAGGTTACTGGAAAACAAGACGGCGCTCGTGACCGGCGCCGCGCGGGGGCTCGGCAAGGCCTTGTGCGAGGCCTTGTGCGAGTCGGGTGCGCGCGTCGTGCTCGTGGATGTGCTCGCGGACCTCGCCGAGCAGACGAGCCGCGCGCTGATCGAGCGAGGCCACCATACGATGCATTGCGCGGTGGATATCGGGATCGAAGCGCAGGTGCTCGATTGCCTTGCGGCCGCTCATAGCCGCTTCGGCGCGATCGACATCCTGATCAACAACGCTGGGGTGGATTACACGCAGCCGCTGGAGGATTTCGACGCCACGCAGTGGGATCACGTGATGGCGACCAATCTGCGCGGCCCCTTCCTGTTCTGCAAGCATCTGGTGCGCGAGATGAAGTCGCTCGGCAGCGGACACATCGTGAACGTGACTTCGACGGCCGCGAAGCGGGCGTGGCCGAACGCGTGCGCGTATCACGCGAGCAAGTGGGCGCTGCTGGGCTTTTCGCACGCCCTGCACGCGGAGCTGCGACCGCACGGCATCAAGGTCTCGGCGGTCGTGGCCGGGGGCATGCGCACGCCCTTCCTGCTCGACCGCTTTCCCGACATCGACGCCAATGTGCTTCAACCGCCGGAATCGGTCGCCGAGGCGATCATACACGTGCTGACAATGCCGGCAGGCAGCGTGGTCGCGGAGATTTCCGTGCTGCCGATGGGAGAGACTTCATGGCCTTGAGCCCGGCCGTGTTCCTGGACAAGGATGGCACGCTCGTGCATGACGTCCCCTATAACGCCGACCCCAACAAGGTGCGGCTGCGGGACGACGCCGGGCCGGCGCTGGCAAGCCTGCAACGCCGAGGATATCGCCTTGTCCTGGTGTCCAACCAGTCGGGCCTCGCACGAGGCATGTTCCAGGAGACCGCCCTGGAGCGGATATGGGCCGCGATGGCGGATGCCTTGTCGCCCTACGGCGTCGCGCTCGACGGGATCTACTACTGTCCGCATCACCCCGACGGCAGCGTGCCTGAGTTCGCCCACCGCTGCGACTGCCGCAAGCCCGCACCCGGCATGTTGTTGCGGGCGGCCGAGGAGCTTGATCTGGACCTGGCCCGGTCGTGGATCATCGGCGACATCCTCGACGACATCGAGGCCGGACGTCGCGCGGGCTGCCGCGCCATCCTGCTCGACGTCGGCTCGGAAACCGAGTGGCGCAGCGGCCCCTATCGGCAGCCGGATCGCATCGCGGCGAGCCTGACCGAGGCGACCGCAGACATCATCGCCAGCGAATCATTGGGGGCGACGCAGGGCGATACGCCGCCGGAGGCCGCGCAATGGCCGGGCTGAGCGCGTTTCCTGTTGCAGAAGTGGCGCCGCCGGCCGCGCATGGTGACTCTGCCCTGAGCGGCCGGCTCGACATTGCGCGGCCCACTGGTGAAGACACGGCGGCGGCCGAGGCGGCAGTGCGGACCGCGGGCTGGGCGGACGCACGACGCGTGCTCGCGGTGCGCCTCGACAACCTCGGCGATGTCCTGATGACCACGCCGGCGCTCCGGGCGCTGCGTCAGTCTGCGTCGGACGTCCGCGTGACCCTGCTTGCCGGCGGGGCCGGCGCGGCACTGGCACCCTACCTTCCCGAGGTCGACGAGGTGATCGTCGCCGGCTGCCCATGGATGCCCGGGAGCGAGTCGGGCGCCGATTCGATGGAGGCGCTCGTCGCGCGATTGCGGGCCGAGCGCTTCGATGCCGCGGTGATCTTCACCGTCTACAGCCAGAGCGCCCTGCCCGCCGCGATGCTGTGCTGGATGGCGGGAATTCCGCTGCGGCTCGCGCATTGCCGCGAGAACCCCTATCACTTGCTGACGGACTGGGTGCCCGACCCGGAACCGCACGAGATCCTGCGTCACGAGGTGCGGCGGCAACTGGACCTCGTGGCCTTCGTCGGCGCGCATACGCCCGACGAGCGCCTGTCCTTCCGCGTCGATGCGGGCGACAGGCACTCGGCGATCGCGCGGCTGCGCGAAGCGGGTGTGGATCCGCTGCGCCCCTATGCGGTGGTCCACCCCGGTGCCAGCGCACTTTCGCGGCGCTATCCACCCGAGCTCTTCGCGGCGGCCTTGCGCCAGTTCACGGTGCTCGCGGGTGAAGGCGCGCCGCAGCTGGTGTTGACGGGCGACGCCGGCGAAGCGGAGCTCGTCGAGAGCGTTCGCAGCGCGTGCGGGCCGACGGTGTCGCTGGCCGGGAAGCTGAGTCTGGGCGAACTGGCCGCGGTGCTGGAGCGCGCCGCGATCCTGATCGCGAACAACACGGGTCCGGTGCACCTCGCGGCCGCGCTGGGGGTGCCGGTCGTTGATCTCTATGCGCTCACCAATCCGCAGCACGCGCCGTGGAAGACGCCGTGCCGGGTGCTGTACGAGGACGTGCCCTGCCGCTATTGCTACCGCAGCGTGTGTCCGCAGGGGCACCACGCCTGTCTGCACCTGCTCGATCCGGAGCGCGTGGCGATCGCTGCGCGCGAGCTACTGGATCACGGCGCCGAAGCGGCGGTGCTGCCCTTCGGCATCGCGAAGGGGTGATGGCGCTCTGCTATTCCTGCGGTTCTCCGGGCGCGACGGCCTCGATTTCGTCGCGTTTGCACAGTTCTTCGTAGAGCTTGATGTAGGCGCGCGCGCTCGCGCCCCAGCTGAAGTCGCGCGCCATGCCGTTGAGGCAAAGCTGCTGCCAGGCGTGAGGATCGGACCAGGCTTGCAGTGCGCGGTCGACGGTCTCGATCAGCGCGGTCGCCGTGGGGTCGGCGAAGACGAAGCCCGTCGAGCCACCGTCGCGCAGTCCTTCCGGGCTGTAGTCGCCGACCGAGTCGACGAGTCCGCCCGTCGCCCGCACGATGGGCGGCGTGCCGTAGCGCTGGCTGTACATCTGGTTCAGGCCGCAAGGTTCGAAGAGCGATGGCATCAGGAAGGCGTCGGCGGCGGCTTCGATGCGGTGGGCCAGGGTTTCGTCGAAGCCGATGACGGTCGCCATCCGCGTCGGCCAGCGGCCTTCGGCGTCACGCAGCGAGCGCTCGAACTTGTCCTCGCCGGTGCCGAGGACGACCACCTGGACCGGGCGCTCGAAGAGTGCGGGCAGCGCGTCGATGACGAGGTCCACACCCTTCTGGTCGGTGAGGCGGCTCACCATGCCGAGCAGCAGCATGCGGTCGTCCTCGGCGAGCTTCAGCTCGACCTGCAGCGCCCGTTTGTTGATGCGCTTTTCTTCGAGCGTGTCGCCGTCGTAGTGCCGATCGACGAAGGGGTCGGCGCGCGGGTCCCAGATCGCGGTATCGATGCCGTTCAGGATCCCCGAGAGCCGGTCGCGACGCGTGCGCAGCAGCTCGTCGAGGCCGCAGCCGAGGCGCTCGCCGAGGATCTCCTGCGCGTAGGTGGGGCTGACGGTGACGATGTGGTCGGTGCAATACAGGCCGGCCCTGAGGAAGGAAAGCCGTCCCCAGTGCGCAAAGCCTTCGGCCTCGACGACGGCGGGCGGCAGGCCGAGCTCGGGGGCGATGTCGAGCGGGAACACGCCCTGGAAGGCGAGATTGTGGATCACCATCAGGCTGGGCGCGGGCCTTTCGAGACCCGACTTGAGATAGGCGGGAGCGAGTCCGGTTGTCCAGTCGTTGCAGTGAAGCAGATCGGGGAACCAGCCGAGCGGGCTCTCCATGCTCGCAAGGCGGGCCGCGACGCGCGACAGCAGACCGAAGCGCAGCGCATTGTCGGCGTAGTCCAGGCCCCGCTCGTCCAGGTAGGGGCCGCCGGCGGGGCGGGCATAGAGCGGCGGACAGTCGAGCACCAGCGCTGGCAGGCCGGTGGGCAGTCGCCCGCGCAGTATCGCGGCTTCGGGAAAGCCGAATTCCGGTGGCAGGGTTGCGATGCGGTGCAGTCCGTTGGCTTGATCCAGCACGGAGGGGTATCCGGGGATGAGAACGCGGATATCGACGCCCAATTCGTATAGCGCGGGCGGCAATCCGGCACTGACCTCGCCGAGGCCGCCGGTCTTCGCCCAGGGGGCGCATTCGGGTGTCGCGAACAGGACGGACAGCGTTGGTTTCTTCTTCATGATGCGATGCTCCCGCTTCGACATGAAAGGAGGCCCGGTGCCTATCCGGAGCCGTGATCGCAGGGCAGCAACAGCGCCAGCGGCAGCGGGTTGAAGAGTTCAGCAAGTTCGATTCCCGGGCGCCGGCCAATGCTCGCCGCGACCTGCCGTCCGCCGGTGAGCTCTTCCTGCCAGCGAGGCTCACGCCACGGCAGCGTGACGAAGGTGCCCGCCCAGGTCCCCCGCGCCGCAGCGAGCGCGGCGTTTCCACGGGTGAGCCCGAAATGCAGCCGCGTGGCGATCACGACGATCCGTTCCTTACCGAGGACGCGGGCGAAGGCGAGCACGTGCCCCGCCGCCGGGCCTTCGACGTCGAGCGGCACGTAGCGGCCGAAGCGGAAGGTGTGTTCGAAGCGCTTGCGCACCGTAAGGGTCCGCCACAGCAAGTAGAGCTTGAGGCGGCCGTCCTCGGGGGCGTCGAGCATCGCCCGCAGGGCCGCGGGCGTGGCGCCATCGGTAAAGTCGCGGCGCAGCGAGTCGAGTTGCGTCTTCGCGGTCTCGAAGTCCACCGGGCGGCGGTTGTCCGGATCGACGAGGCTGAAGTTCCAGCGTTCGCAGCCCTGGTAGATGTCGGGCACCCCGGGCGCGGTGAGCTTCACCAGCAGCATGTTGAGGCTGTTGAGGATGCCGAAGCGCGCGATGAGTGCCTGGAAAGGGAGGAAGTCGTCGAGGAAGGCATCGGCGCCTTCTGCAGCGAAGAGGCGGCGCACGAAGGTGGCGAGTGCGGCTTCGTAGGCCGGTTCGGGGTTCATCCAGCTCGTGTGCAGCTTGGCTTCGCGTGCGGCCTTGAGCATGAAGGCTTCGATGCGCTCGGCGAGTGCCGCTCGTTCCGGCTCGTCGGGGGCGGCGAGCGGCCAGATGCCGAGCAGGGTCTGGTAGAGCAGGTATTCGTCGTTGCTCGAAGGCGCAGGGGCGTCGTCGACGCGGACCTTGCGCCGCTCGTTGATGCGCCGCCAGCGCCGCAGCGCAAGGCGCCACGGGCCGGGCATCTCGGAGAGTACGTCGATGCGGGCGCGCACGTCTTCCGAGCGCTTGCTGTCGTGGGTCGAGGACGCGAGCAGGCTGAAGGGGTGGTTCCAGGCGATGCGCTCGTTGGCGACGTGGAAGTCGTCGATGCCGATGCCGAAGTTGCGCGGATCTGCGCCGACGTCGTTGAGCGAGACGAGGCGGTTGTAACGGTAGAAGGCGGTGTCTTCCATTGCCTTCGCCATCACCGGCGCGGTGAATTGCTGGAAGCGGGTGGCAAAGCGCAGCTTCAGCCGGTGCAGCTCCTCGTTGGTCTCCACCGGCGCCGACAGCAGCACGTCGCGCACGAAGCGCAGCACGCTCGCGTCGCCCGCGCGGCCGCGCGAGACCGCCTCCTCGACCGCCCGTTCGATGTGTCGACGGTCGGATGCCGAGACGCCCAGCGGGCCGATGTAGCTGCGATAGACGGGGAAGGCGGCGATCACTTCGGCGAGTGCGCTACGCAGCCGGCTGCGGGTGAAGTCGCGCGTGTGTCGGTCGGACTGGGCGATGTCGTACAGCAGGTAGGTGAGGCCGGTGAGTTCGCCGGGGAGCGAATGGGTGATGATCAGATGTTTGGCTTCGAGCAGCACCTCGCTGAAGCTGCGCGACTCCCCGGTGAAGGCGCGGTAGATGCGCGAGAAGCGCGATTCCTGCGTCGGATCGACGAAGAGATTGTTGCACAGCGCCGCGAAGCGGTAGCCGGTGGTGCCGTGTACGGGCCAGTCGGCGGGGAGCGTCTCGAATTCGCCGAAGATCTTTTCGGCGACGAGATACAGCGTGTGCGGGCCATCGACCGTCTGCGGCGCGATCGCGGCGTGGCGGGCCTGCAGCCGCTCGAAGTACGCCCTGGGGTCGGCAAGCCCGTCGGGATGGTCGATCCGCAGCCCGGTCGCCCTGCCCTCTGCGATCCAGTCGAAGATGCGGGCGTGCGTGGCCTCGAACACCACGTCGGACTCCATGCGCAGCGCGGCGAGGTCGTTGATGTCGAAGAAGCGGCGGTAGTTGATGTCGTCGGCCGCGACCCGCCACGACGCGAGGCGGTAGGCCTGGCGCGACAGCAGACGGTCCAGCGCGTCGAAGCTCTCCGGCCTGCCGGGTTCGCCGTTGAACGTTTCCAGAGCGGCGGCGACCCGCTCGTGCAGCTCGAGCGAGCGGGCGTGGAGCTCGGCGAGATGGCGCTTGAAGCTCTCCTTGTCGCGGCGACGCTCGTCGAGTCCCGCCGTGTCGGCCGTGCCGCGCGGAGGCATGCGGCGCAGTGCGGCGAGCAGGGTCTCGAATTCGACGCCCCCTGCCCCGTCGTCCGTGATCGACAGTCCGGCCGAGAGGATCAGCGGGTAGTCGCAGGGATCGATCGGGAAACGGTGCTCGTAATACGTGACGCTGAAATCGCCGCGCTCGGCTGAGAACGTGAGCCGCAGCGCGCCCGCTTCCAGTTCGCGCCCGTATTGGTCGCCGAGTAGGGGCAGCAGCACCTTGCCGCGCAGCTCGGGGAAAGGCGGGTCCCAGTCGATATCGAAATGATCCGCGTAGGCGGAGGCCGGGCCGTTTTCGAGCACGTCCAGCCACCATGCGTTCGAATCGCCGGCGACGCCGACGTGGTTCGGCACGATGTCGAGGATCTGGCCGAGGCCGAGTTCGGTGAGCCGGGCGCAATAGCGGTCGAAGTCCTCGTCGCTGCCGACCTCGGGGTTGACCGTCTGGTGGTCGACAATGTCGTAGCCGTGGCGACTGCCCGGACGGGCCTTCAGGAAGGGGGCGGCATAGACGTGGCTGATGCCGAGTTCGGCGAGATAAGGCAGGACGGCTTCCGCCGCGGCGAAGCCGAAGTCGGCGTTGAACTGGAGCCGATAGGTGGCGCGCGGAATGTCGGCTTGCTCGGGACGGAATCCCGGCGGGCCGCCGCTCAGCGGCAAGGGGTTGCTCGGCCGTTCGGCCGCGATCCCGGCGCTGACCGCGAGCCAGCGCGGCTCGATGGCGAGGTCGGCGAGCTCCACTTCGAGCTTGCATCGCCAGTTCGGGCGCGTCCTGCCGGTCGTGCCCGGGAAATTGGCCGATTCGAGTTGGCCGAGCACGTCTTCGAGCTGTACGCCGAGCATCGCCGCGGGACTGCGCGCGAGGAAGCGATACACCGCGGGGGCGAGTTCGGCGCCGTGATCGGACGGCGGGATGCCGGCGTCGGCGGCGAGCAGGTCCTCGGCGCGCAGCGCCGCGATCAGGGCTTGGCGGTCCTCGCGGCGGCGCGCGGCCTGACGGTCGCTCTGTTCCGCCGTACGGTACATGCCGAGACTACCCTTGAGCTCAAGGTCGTGCCCGCTCCAATAGCTGCGTAGCGTGGGCAGGTCGTAGGTGCCCATCGTTGCGAGGGCGGCGGCCGGCCAGTGCATCGGGCGGCGGAAGGCGACGCGCTCGCCCTCGTCACCGTGTTCGTAGGCGAAATACAGCGGCTGGTGAGCGAGGAGACCGTGACGGGCCAGGGACTCGCGTAGGGCCGGCGGTACCGGGCCGAGCTCTTCCCCGATCACGATGCAGTCGTGGCGGCGGCTCTCCAGGCTCAGCAGGCCGAAGAGGTCCTCCACTGCGTGGGCCACATGGGCGCCGGGACATTCGCGGGCCGCGCCGCTCAGCTTCGCGGGGAGCCAGAAAGGCCGCGCCACCGCCGCCACGTGCTCGATCCGCAGTGCGCCCGCATGGCGCATGTTGGCGCGCAGCACGGCGAGGAAGGGAGCGTAGGCCTCGTCGGCGAGCGCTTGGGGAATCACCGGCGCAAGGTCCAGGTCTTCCAGATACCGGCCCGCGGGATGCGATTGGCCCGGCGGTGCGCCGACGCGCGTGCCGGCAGCGTGCAGGGCGGGTCTCGCCCAGGTCTCCGAGCCGCCTTCGTTCGCGCCCGCGGCCATGTCGCGGCACAAGCCGATGCGCATGCCCCGCGCGCGGGCTCGCGAGGCGACGGCCTGCAACTGCCCTTCGGCCTGCCACTGGAGGTATTCGAAGAATTCGATGCGCAGCTCGTTTTCGAGCGCGAACGCCTCCACGGCGGCGCCTCGGGCATCCCGATAGGGTTCCGGCCAATCCCTCCAGTTGCGGCTCGCGGGGTCGAGGGCCTGGACGTGCGCATGCAGTGCGTCGAACAGCGCGTGCAGGCGCAGGCTGCGTCCGCCCTCTCGCTGGAAATCACGGAAGAGGCCCGCGCGTTGCGTGCCCCGGTCGAGGTGCATGCAGCGGAAGTGGTGATAGAGTCGTTCGAGGACTTCGAACTTGGCGGCTGCGACGCCCGCGTAGTCGACGAGCGGCGTCTCGCGCAGCGCATCGAGACGGTCGCGGAATCCGGCGGATGCGACGAGCTCACGCGCAGCGACACATTCGCCGAAGTCACGCATCGATTCGATGTCGAGGTAGAGGACGTTCAGCCATTCGCGATTCGATGGGCTGTATGGGTTCGCGTGTCCGGGGGTGTGCGGAAACAGCGCGTGCAGCGGATTCACGCCGACGAAATGCGCCCCGGCGTCTGCGGCGATATCGACGAGCCGGCGCAGGTCGCCGAAATCGCCCATGCCCCAGCTTCGCGCCGAGCGCAGCGCGTAGACCTGCACCGACGGGCCCCACAGCCTCTCGGCGCCAGCGGGCTCGCACGAAGGCGGGCAGATCGCGAGCGTCGTTTGCGCGAGCGGTATCGACGAGGCCGGGGTCTCGTGCAGTGAGAGCCGGTGATAGCCGTGAGGGAGGCTCACGGCGAGTGCAATCTCGGTGGCGGCGTGCTCGACGTCTTGTGCGGATTCTGCATCCGGCAAGGCATCGACTGTCACCCTGCCCTGCCGCTCGCCGCCCTGCTCCAGCGCGATCCGCCACCACAGCGCGCGTTCCGCAAGCTCGGCGGGAAGGCGTACCGGCAGGCGCAGCGGTGGCGGCGCCGCTTCGAGGACGAGCATCGGCGGCATCACGCGGGAGGCGGCCTGCCGGCGCATCGCTTCGAGGCGGGATGAGGCGTCTTCATCGGGCCGCGCCGGGTCGAGTGGGTGCCCCAGCGCCTCCAGCAAGGCGAGCTTGCATTCGCGCGAGACCTCCACGTAGCGGCCCTCGCTGTCCTCGGAGTCGGGATCGATGCCGAGGAAACGGCATAGCGCGTCGACGGCGTCGCTACCCATCGGTCTGCTCCCGCACGTAGGCCCGCACGCACCAGGGGCCGAGGTGTCCGCGTTCGCCGAGATGTCCGGGTTCGATCTCGGGCCCGATCGCGGCGAAGGGAGCGATGTGGGGGTCCGGCAGCTGGGGCGACGGGGCATTCGCAAGGTTTGCGCGCAGTGCCAGCGACGACCCGTCGACGCAGGTCCAGCGGATCTCGAAGGCGTGCGGGCCGGCGAAGTCGCAGCTGCATCGTCCGGGCACGACGAGCGGGATCCTGGGCGTTACGAAGCGCTGCCGCAGCGACAGGAGCTGCCGGTAGAAATCCTGCCAATCCTTTCCTTCGGCGCGGTCGTAGGCGGCCCAATCGAGCTTGCTGCGCCGGAAAGTCTCTTCCGCGCCGGGGTCCGGCAATTCCGCGGGAGGCTGGTCCCCCGCATGGCTGATCCAGCCGAACTCGCGCCGCCGGCCTTCGCGGATGGCGGCGGCGAGATCTCCCTGGTAGTCGCAGAAGTAGCGGAACGGCGTCGTCGCGCCCGCTTCCTCACCCATGAAGATCAGCGGCGGCGAGGGAGCCAGGAGCTGGATCGCGATCAGCGCGCGCAGCCTGCGGGCTTCGACGAGGGTGACGAGTCGTTCGCCGAAGGCGCGGTTGCCGATCTGGTCGTGGTTTTGCAGGAAGTTCACGAAGGCGCTCAGCGGGAGCCCCGTACTCGACTCGCCGCGCTCGGCGCCGAGAAAGGCCGAGCTGTCGCCCTGGAAGGCGAAGCCTTCGCAGAGGCAGCGCACGAACTGGTGCAAGGCGCGCCCCGCGTAGTCCGCGTAGTAGCCCTCGCGCTCGCCGGTCAGCAGGACGTGCGCTGCGTGGTGGAAGTCGTCGTTCCACTGCGCATCGTAGCGCCCGGCTTGTCCAGGGGGCCCCAGGCGGTTTGCGCTGTTGGAGACGTTTTCGAGGACGAGGTGGACGGGACGGTCGCGGAACTGCTCGCGCACGCGCGTCGAGAGCTCGGTCAGGATGTCGGGCGTGGAGTCGTCGAAGATGCAGTGCGCGGCATCCAGCCGCAGTCCGTCGAAACGGTATTCCTCCAGCCAGTACAGCGCGTTTTCGATGAAGAACTCGCGCACGGGGGCGGCCGTTTCGAAGTCGATCGCGGCCCCCCAGGGCGTCTCGTAGCGCGCGTTGAAGAATTGCGGCGCGTAGACGTGGAGGTAATTCCCTTCAGGGCCGAAGTGGTTGTACACGACGTCGAGAAACACCATCAGCCCGAGCCGGTGCGCGGCCTGGACGAAGCGCTTGAGCTCGTCGGGCGTGCCGTATTCCGCCTTCGGCGCGAAGGGCAGCACGCCGTCGTAGCCCCAGCCGCGGCGACCGGCGAATTCCGCCACCGGCATCAGTTCGATCGCGGTCACGCCGAGCGCGGCGAGCCCTTCGAGCCGGGTCGCGGCGCCGGCGTAGGTGCCGGCGGGGGTGAAGGTGCCGACGTGAAGCTCATAGATGACCGCTTCTTCCCAGGGGCGTCCGCGCCAGTCCGGATCCCACCGGAAGCGCTCCGGATCGACGAGCTCGCTCGGGCCGTGGATGCCGTCCGGATTGAAGCGCGACGCGGGATCGGGCACCTCGAGCTGATGATCGAGCCGAAAGCCGTAGCGGTCGCCCGGCTGCGCCTCGGCGACGGTGCAGCTGTGCCAGCCGCCGGCCTTGGTGCAGGGATGGACGGTCCGCCTGCCGCCGTCGTCCACCACGTACACCTCGACATGCTTCTCGGCCGGCGCCCACAGCCGGAAGCGGTAAGCGATGCGGCGACCGTCTTCGATCACGGGCTCGGGGCCGAAGGGCATCTCATGGGCGAAGGTGGCGTAGCGGCGCCCCGAGACGCCCGAGCCCTGCGGCCCGCTGCCCGAGTCGTCGATCGCCGCTTTCATGACGTCCGTTTTCATGATCGCAGCTGAGCCTTGGGAACGACCACGATGCCGCTGTCGGTGACGTGAAAGCGCGCGCGGTCGGCCTCGTGGTCGTAGCCGATGCGCATGCCGGGGGGGATCACGTTGTTCTGGTCGATGATCGCGCGCCTGACCTGGGCGCCCGCGCCGATCACGGTGTGGTCCATGACGATGGAGTCGACGATCTCGGCGCCCTCCTCCACGACGACGTCCCGGCGGATCAGCGAGTGCTCGATGCTCGCACGACGCACGACCACGCCGGCGGCGAGCGACGCGCTGTGGATGTGCGAATCGTGCACCTGGGCTGCCTCGGTCTGGTCCGGGCTCGCGTAGATCGGCCAGCGTGGGTTGCTGAGGCCGAACTTCGGGCTCTCGCCGAGCGTGTCGAAATGCGCTTCATAGTAGGTGTCGATGGTGCCGACGTCGCGCCAATAGGCGGGCTCCTCGAAGTCCCGCAGGCCGGGGACGGTGTTGGTCCAGAAGTCGTAGGCCATCAGGCGGTGGGATTCGCACATCCCCGGCAGCAGGTGCTTGCCGAAGTCGTGGCCGCCTCGCTTGTGGACGCGCGCCAGCACGTCGGCCAGCACGTCGGCGGTGAAGACGTAGTTGCCCATCGACGCGAGCGCGTAGCCGGGGCGGCCCGGCATCGGCTCGACGCTGTCGGGCTTTTCGCGGAAGTCGCGGATGCGTCCGGCCGAGTCGGTGCGGATGATGCCGAAGGACGGGGCCTGGTCGAGCGGCACCGGCACGGCGGCAACGCTTGCGTCGGCGTGCGAATCCAGGTGGAAATGGATCATCTGGCGGATGTCCATGCGGTAGACATGATCCGCGCCGAACACCACGACGAGGTCGGGCTTCATGAGGTCGATCAGGTGCAGGTTCTGGTAGACCGAATCCGCCGTCCCCTGGAACCACTCGGGCCCGCATTGCATCTGCGGCGGCACGACGGTGATGAAATGCTGGGGAATCATCGGGCTGAGGACCCAGGCGCGGCGGATGTGCTCGATGAGCGACTGGGACTTGTACTGGACCAGCAGGTAGATGGCGTAGATTTCGGAATTGACGAGGTTGGACAGCACGAAATCGACGATGCGGTGGCGGCCGTCGAACGGCACCGAAGGCTTGGACCGCTCCGCCGTCAGGGGGTGCAGGCGGCTGCCTTCCCCGCCCGCCATGACGAAGGCGAGTACTGACTTACCGGCAATCATGTTGCACCTCCTGTGAGTTTCCTCGCTCGGGCGGCGGTCGGCCGGCAGCGGGCCTTGGTAAGGCCGATCTCGGCGCTTGGGCGGAGGAGCGCCGCTTCTGGTATAGCCCGCGGGCGAGCATTCGGCGTAGGGCGGCTTCGCTGCGGGAGAGGCCGCTCTCCGCATCCCGTGCGGAACCGAAGTCGTCGACCACGGTGCCGGCGAGGTAGAGATCGAAAATGATCGGGCAGATGTAGCTCGCTCGCGTCACGGCCGCGGTATTGCCCAGTTCCGTCGCCACGTGGCGAACGCAGGCGGCGAGGATGCGACCGGCGCTGCGCTCGCTCTCGGGCGGGCCGGCAGCGGCGAGGAATTCGGCGGCCTTCAGCGTGCCGCCCCAGCTGCGGAAATCCTTCCCCGTGAAACGGCCGATCGATTCGCGGATGTAGGCATTGAGCTCCTCCGCGCGCACGACGTGCCGCCCGCCTTCGCCATCCAGGTACTGGAAGAGCACGTTCCCCGAGAGCTCCGACAGGCGCAGGATCGTGGTCGCGACGCTGCGGTCGCGCACTGTCTGTTCCTGCTCGACGCCGTGCTTGCCGCGATAGCGGAAGGTGACGCGGATACCTTCGATCTGCACGTGGCGCTTGCGCAGCGTCGTCAGGCCATAGCTGCGATACCGACGCGCGTAGGCCGCGTAGCCGACGCGCAGGTGGACGCGGTCGAGCAGCCGCACGAGGAGCGCCAGGACCTTTTCGCGCGGCAGGCCGCTGCGCCGGAGATCCGCCGTCACGCGCCGGCGCAACTGCGGCAGCGCACCGGCGAAACGCGCCAGGCGACGCCATTTGCCCATCGCGCGTTCGCGTACGAAGTCCGGGTGATAGCGGTACTGCAGGCGTCCGGCGGCGTCGCGACCGAAGGCCTGCAGCGTCGCCTCCGGATCGGGGCTCACGTAAACGTCCGTATACGCTGGCGGGACGGCCAGCGACGCGATGCGGGCAAGGTCTGCCCGATTGCGATACACACGGCCGTCGGGATGCAGGTAGCGGAAGCCGCCGTCCGGGAGAGGCTCCCGGCGCAGGTAGACGTTCTGCAGTTCGGCGGTGCGCACTGTGCCCATGATCATGGCTCCCGTTTCGCGTGCCCGGCGGCCTCTTCGATGACGTGATGGACATACACGAGCTTGTCGAGCACCGGGTTCGCGATCACGAACGGATAGACATCGCTGTGACCCAGGCTGCGAGCCATGCTGTTGAGGAACTGCGACAGCGGCAGCCATTGTTCGAGCAGCACCTGGCGGAAGGGCTGGTCGCCCGTGGTGACCTCGGGCACGTCCGCGGGGCTGTCCGCCGACTGGTCGGAATGCAGCGCGAAGCCCCAATGTTTGGCGGTATCGAGGGCGTCCGAGATGTTGAGGTAGTGCGCCCAGGTCTCGGCCCAGTCTTCCCACGGGTGCATCGTCGCGTAAGCGCTGATATGGCTGTCCGCCCAGTTCGTCGGCGGGTTCGCGTAATACGCTTTCGATGCCTCGGAATAGTCTCGGCGCTCGTCGCCGAAGAGCGTGCGGAAGGCCGCGAGGCGTCCGCCGTGGTGGATCAGGCGGTCCCAGTAGTAGTGCCCGATCTCGTGGCGGAAGTGGCCGAGCAGCGTGCGGTAGGCTTCGCCGAATTGCTGCCGCCTCGATTCCCGGCACGCGTCGTCGGCCTCGGCGATGTCGAGCGTCACGGTGCCGTCCACGTGCCCCGTCGTAGCCGTCGTGCCATCGCCCCCCAGGAAGCGGAAGACCGGCGCGGGATGCTGGTGGTCGGCCTCGACGGGAAGCCCCAGCCGGTAGAGCGAATAGAACAGGTGTCGCTTCGCGGTCTCCAGCCGGTACCAGGCCGACTTGTTCGCCGGGTCGTCGAGCGCCGGCGTATGTTCCGTGTGGCGGCAGCTTCGGCATCGCGCTTCGTTATCCTCGGCGGAGACCATCCAGTTGCAGACCTGCTCCTGCGCGTAGTTGCGGCACTGGCGCCATCGCCGCCCCGCCGCGTCCGGCTTGCCGGCGTCCAGGCGATGCCAGGTGCCGTCGCTGTCGGCCGCGAACGCGCCCATCTCCATGGTCCCCGGCTCGAAGCCGAGCACGGCGCCGCAATTGCCGCAGCTGACGTTCTCGAAGAAGACGATGAAGCCGCAGTTGGTGCAGTAGAAGGTTTTCATGGCGGCGGCGCGTGAGCGCTCTCCTGGACACGTCCGGGGGGTGGCGGATGGAATGCCGGATCCGCTTCCTCGCGGGGGGCCCGGTCGACGGTGGCGCGAAGTTGCGGAAGCCAGCGTGGATGATGCTCCTGCATGTAGGCGACGAGGTGTTCGCGGACCTTGCAGCGCAGGTCCCACCCGCGACCCGAATCGGCGCTGCTCACGAGGGCGCGGAGCTTCATCGCGCGATCGCTGAAGTCGGTGACCTGCAGGACGCAGACTCGCCGATCCCACTCCGGCGCGGCCTCGACGATCCGCCGCAGCGCGTCGCGCAAAGGCTGCACCGGCATGCGGTAATCGACCCAGAAGAAGACCTCGCCGATCAGGTCAGAGGTGCTCCGCGTCCAGTTCTGGAACGGATGCTGGATGAAGTACTCCAGCGGCACGATCAGGCGCCGGTCATCCCAGATGCGGATCACGACGTAGGTCGAGGTGATCTCCTCCACCCGGCCCCATTCGTCCTCGACGATCAGCACGTCGTCGACGCGGATCGGCTGGGTGAGCGCGATCTGCAGGCCCGCGATCAGGTTACCGAGCACCGGCCGCGCCGCGAGGCCGGCAACGATGCCAGCGACGCCGGCGGAAGCCATCACGCTCGCACCGATCTGCCGCACGTTCGGGAAGGTCATCAGCACCGACCCGACACCGAGCAGGCCCACCGTGAACATCGCCGTGCGGGCGAGCACGCGGACCTGGGTCTGCACGCTGCGGGCGCGCAAGTTGTCCGTGCCGGTGGTCGGGTGGCGCAACGCGACGTAATCGGCCGTCGCCGCGATGAGCCGGACCACGAACAGCGTGACCGTCAGGATGACCGCAATCGACAGCAGCTGCCGCAGGCCGCCGAGCACACCCGCGGGCACAGATGCATCGGCCAAGGCCAGATGGACAAAAAGCAGCGGGATCAGCACCTGCGCCGGCCGCCGCGTATGCCAGACCACCCTGTCGGCCAGAACGTATCGCTGCGCGGCACGCCGGGCGATGCGATCGAGCAGGCCATGCAGCAAGAGCCCGACGATCGCCGCTGTCGCGCACTGCAAGAGCAGCGAAAACCACGCATTCGTCGCCAACAGGGTCCCTAAAGCCTCCACTCAGCGGCCGCTCCTCAGGTCATCAGCTTGTTGCTGTCGAGCGAGGAGCCCGGTGCCGGCGTGCGGCGCGGTGACGTGGTTTCCGGCATCGGCGGCGGCACCGTGCTGGTGGCCGGCGGCGACATCGGCGACGGCGAGGTGTCGGACGTCGAGGGACTCGGCGTCGAAGTTCCCGGCGAGGTGCTCGGAGTGCTTGGCGTCGTGCTGCTCGGCGGCGTCGAGGTGGGCGGCGGGTTCGTCGGCTTGCGATCGCAAGCGGTCAGGACGCCTGCCAGGACGAGGGTGGCGGCCAGCGCGCGTAGTCGGGTCGGGGTCGTGTTCATCGGGTGCTCCTCCTTGCTGTTCGGGTGCGGCGGCGGGGAAAACCGGGGGAAATCCACGGTGAAATCCTGTCCGCCACCTCGTGCAGGTGGCCGCCGGCGCCGAAGGGGAAAGCAGCCAAAGGGGCCGACGGTTGCGCCGCGGCGCGCGCAAGCGGCGTGCCCGGTGGCAAATACGGTATCTGGTGCGAATCGGCATACCGCATCGCCGCAAACGCCGGAAATTCTTACTGCGCGGGTGTAAAAGCTTCCCGTAAATATGTAACTAGAATAGGCTGGAACCCAGTGTTTTCGCGGGTTTGCGCAGTGGCATGCGTCTTGCGTTTGTCGGGGACGACACCGCAGAGAACCCCGCAAGGAGACGAGATGACTCTTGGAATCGAGTTGCGCTTGCGCCAGCACCTCGCCATCACTCCACAGATCCAGCAGGCCCTGCGCCTGTTGCAGTTGCCTTCCCAGGAGTTCGCCCAGGAAGTGGAACAGGCGGTCACCAGCAATCCCTTCCTGGAAGAAGATCCCGACGCACCGCGCCCCTCCCCCGCGCTACCGATGGGAGGCGATCCCGGCGAGATCCGGGCGACGCCGGCCGAGGCCGGAGAGCCGCCGATACCGACGGCCCTCCATGAGATGATGGGCCGTTCGCGCGGCAACGGGAGCGACGAGGAACATGACTGGACCGAATGGACTGAGGCTCCGCTGACCCTGCGCGATAACCTGCGCAGCCAGCTGATGCTGTCCCCCATGGGCGACCGCGACCGGACGCTGGCGCACATGGTGATCGATGAACTGTCCGAGGCCGGCTATCTGGAAACCCCACTGGAGGAACTGGCCGATCTGATCTTGCCCGAAGAGGAAGTCGATACCTGCGAGCTGGGCGCGGCGCTCAAGCTCGTGCAGCAACTCGACCCGCCGGGCATCGCCGCGCGCTCGCTGCAGGAATGTCTGCAGCTGCAGTTGGAGGCGCTGCCGGAGTCGACGCCCAGCCGCGCCCTCGCGCTCAAGCTGGTCGGCGAACATTTCGACCTGCTCGCACATCGCGAATTCACGCGGCTGCAGCAGATTCTCGGTTGCGGGGAGGACGCCTTGCACGGCGCCCGCGCCCTGATCCGCACGCTGGACCCGCGTCCGGGGCGCAGTTTCGCGCCCGACAATACGCGCTATGTGGTGCCGGACATCATCGTCACGCTCCAGCGGGGACGCTGGGTCGCGACGCTGAACCCGGCCGTCCAGCCCCAAGTGCGGATCAATCGCGCCTACGCGGAAATCGCCGCCAGCCGCGGCGGCTGCGGGGCGTCCTTCTCCCGCCTGTTGCAGGAGGCGCGCTGGCTGCTGCGCAACGTCGAGCAGCGCTTCAACACGATCCAGCGTGTCGCCGACGCGATCGTCGCCCGCCAGCGGGTGTTCTTCAGTTACGGCGAGGCCGCGATGAAGCCGATGGCGCTGAAGGACATCGCCAGCGAGCTCGGACTGCACGAATCGACGGTGTGCCGCGTCACCAACGGCAAGTACATGGCGACGCCGCGTGGGCTCTACGAATTCAAGTACTTCTTCTCCCGTCAGCTCTCGACCGAGGACGGCGGCACCTGCTCCGCAACCGCCATCCGCGCGCTGCTCAAGGAGTTGATCGCAGCCGAAGATCCGTCGGCGCCGCTTTCGGACGCACAGCTCGCGCGCGTGCTGGCCGATCAGGGCTTTCGCCTCGCAAGGCGCACCGTGACGAAATACCGCAGCTTGATGCGCATTCCGAGCGTCGAGTTGCGGCGCGTGGCCGGACGGGCCGCGCCCGCTCAGCAGGAACCGGGCGCCTGAGCGGGCCCGGAGAGATCGGCCGCTGCATTGCCCGCGATCAACATCGACCGTCCCGGCGCCGAGGCGCTTATCCCTGAGCCCGGGGGGCGACGATGATGCACGTGTCCGACCTCACGATGTTCTACACGGCGCACAGCGGCGGCATCCGCCGTTACCTGCGTGAAAAGCGCCGCTGGCTGCAGTCGCATCCCGGCTACCGCCACTCGCTCGTGCTGCCTCGGGCGGCTGCGGCGGCGGGGGAATGCACGATGGAAGTCCCGAGCCTGCCCTTGCCCTTCTCGCAGGGCTACCGCCTGCCGCTCGCGCGCACGGCCGCGGTGCGCGCGCTGGCCGCGCTGCGCCCGAACGTGATCGAGGCCGGCGACCCCTACCAGTTCGCCTGGGCGGCGCTCGACGCCGGACAGGCCCTGGGCGTGCCGGTGATCGGTTTCTACCACTCGGACATCCCGCGCCTCGTCGGACGCTTGGGCGGGTTACACGCGATGCGGCTCGCGGAGTCCTACGTGCGGCGCCTCTACGGCCGCTTCGACCTCGTCCTCGCGCCCAGTTCATGCATGGCCGAACGGCTGCGCGACGTCGGCATCGCGCGCGTCGAACGCCAGCCGCTCGGTGTCGATACGGCCGTGTTCAGGCCGGATCTGCGCGATGAGGCCTGGCGCCGCCGTCTGGGCATCGGCGAAGGGGAGCGGATGCTGGTCTTCGTCGGCCGCTTCGCGTCGGAAAAGAATCTTCCGGCCTTGTATTCGATGATGGACCGTCTGGGACCGGGCTACCGCCTGGTGCTGGTGGGGAACGGCAGTGGCGTGCCGGCGCGCGACGACGTCCGTGTCGTGTCCTATATTTCCGATCCCCGCCGGCTCGCGAGCCTGGTCGCGAGCTGCGATCTTTTCGTGCATGCGGGCGACCAGGAAACATTCGGCCTCGCACCGCTGGAGGCGATGGCCTGCGGCTTGCCGGTCGTCGCCGCGCGCGCGGGCGGCCTTGCGGAGCTCGTCGACGATGAGGTCGGCCGCACCGTGCCCTTCAGCGATTTCGAGGCCCTGGCCAGCGGAATGGCGGAGGCGGTGCGCGAGGTGAGTGTGGAAGAGCGTCGCCGGACGCTGGGCGACAACGCGCGCCGCAGGGCCGAGGCTTACGACTGGGACCGTATTCTTCCGCAGATCGTCCGGCGCTACGTCAGACTGGGTGCGAGAGCCGTGCCGAGGCGCATGTGACAGCGGACCTGCCCTACCTGCCCCCCGCGGTCTGCGTAAGCCTCCATGATGTCGCTCCGGAGACATGGGCGCGCTGCGAATGTCTGCTCGACGCCGTCGCGGCCGTCGCGCGCATCCCGCTGACGCTGCTCGTCGTGCCCAACTATCACCGCCACGGCGACGACGTTCCCCGCTGGTACCGCAAGGTGCTGCTGGAACGGTGCGCCATGGGCGACGAGCTCGCGCTGCACGGTTACGTGCACTGCGACGAGGAGCCGCCGCCGCATCGGCCGCTCGATTGGTGGCGTCGGCGCGTGCTGACGGCGGCCGAGGGCGAATTTGCCTCGCTGAGCGCGCGCGATGCCGAGGGACGCTTGGCCGCGGGCCTCGACTGGTTTCAGCGCCAAGGCTGGACACCGAGGGGATTCGTCGCGCCGGCCTGGCTGCTCAGTGCGGGCGCGTGGCGGGCGTTGGACGCCTCTCCCTTGACCTACACCACGACGGTGGACGCGATTCATCTGCTGCATCCGCGGCGCGAGCTCGCGACGCAATCGATCGTCTACAGCACGCGCAGCGCGCTGCGGCGGGCTCTGTCGCTCGCCTGGAACGGACGTCGGCAAGCCGCGGCGGCCGGCATCCCGGTGCGCGTCGCGCTGCATCCGAACGACAGCCGTTATCCGGAAGTGATCGCACAGATGCAAGGCTTGCTTGAACGCCTGCTGCGCGAGCGGACGCCGATGACCAAGGCCGAGCTCGTCGTGCGTCAGCAGGCCCTCGATGCCGCCAACCCGGCCCTTCAGGGCTTGACCACCGCGAGCGACAGCAGCGCGATGCCGCCGCCGAGCGCGACCCCGGCCAGCACGTCGCTCGGGTAATGCAGCCCGAGCACCATGCGGACGAGGCCGGTCAGCAAGGCGAACACGGCGAGCACCTCCCCCAACGGCGGAAAATACGCGAGCGTCACCACGGCGAAGGCGACCGCATGCAGCGTGTGGCCGGACGGGAAACTGAACTCGTCGAGCGGGCGCGGGCAATTCATCAGGCATGAGAGCTGTACGCAGGGGCGGGATCTGCACGCGCGGCGCTTGATCATCAGGTAGAGCGCGAGGCCGATCAGGGCCACCGCGCTCAGATGCAGGGCGCAGCGCGGGCCGAGTGGCGCCGGGAGGATCGCGACCGAGACGATCAGCACGCCCCACAGCTCGCCGTCGCCCATGCGGCTGATCGTGCGCGCGATGAGCTCGCACGGCCGGTAGACGAGCGCCCGGTTGAGCGTCACGACGCAGGCGCGCTCGAGCGTGAGCACGCGCGCGAATCCTTCGAGCAGGGACTCAAGCGGCGGTTGCCACATGGCCGATGCTGCTCTGCCGCGTGGCGAATGCCGCCAGCTGGGCTTCGAAGCGGCCGAGGATGAGCGGCCAGGCAAGCTCCTGGGCGATGTCGCAGGCGTTTGCGGCGAAGCGTCGCCGGGTCTCTTGCTGCAGGGCCAGCGCCCGCGCCGCGGCGATGAAAGCCTCGGGGCCGTCCGCCTCGCTGACGACACTCGCCGCGCCGCGATCCTTGAGATGTTCGCCGGCGGCGCCGATGTCGTAGGCGACGATCGGAAGCGCGCTCGCCATCGCCTCGAGCACCACGTTGCCGAAGGTCTCGCTCAGGCTGGGAAACAGGAACAGGTCCGCCGAAGCGTAGTGCATTGCGAGGTCTTCCCCGCGCTGGATGCCGACGAAGCGTTCGCCGGCGTCCCCTTTCCCTTCGTCGGCACGCTGCAGATCGGCGCGCAGCGGCCCGTCGCCGACCCACACGAGACGCGCGTCGGGCCTGAGCTGCCGGATCGCGCGAAAGGCCGCCCGTACGAGCGCCGGGTCCTTCTCCGGCGCCAGCCGGCCGACGTGCAGCACGACCAGATGCTCATCGCCGACGCCCCATCGAGTACGCAACTGGCGACTCCGGCGTAGCGGCGAGAACAGGCGCGTGTCGACGCCGCGCCCGACGCACGCGAGCTTTCGGTAGCCGATCTGCGCCATCTCATCGGCGAGCGCGCGGGTCGGGACGAAGGTGACGTCGCTGTGGTTGTGAAAGGCACGCAGTGCGGCGGAGATGATCCCGGCGAGCGGCCCGAGCCGGTAGTAGCCGCTGTACTTCTGGAAATGCGTGCGGTAGTCGGTCGTGACCGGGATGTCGAGTTGGCGCGCGGCCGCCAACGCCGACCAGCCCAGCGGTCCCTCGGTGACGATATGGACCACGTCCGGTCGATCCTCGCGCCAGCGCGCGAGCAGGCGCAGCAGCGCCGGCAGGCCGAACTGCAGCCCGGGGTAGCGCGGCAGCGGCAGCCCGTGTACGAGCATCGCGTCTTCCTGGCCGTGGTCATGGCCCTTATCCGAGCTTTGCCGCGGACGCACCACGCCGACCCGGTGACCGCGTTCGCGCAGGTAACGGACCGCACGCTCGACGGTGAGCGCGACGCCATTGAGTTCAGGCGGATAGGTCTCGGTGACGATCGCGATCGACATGCCGTGTTCCATCTTCTTCTCCTTCGCACGGACTCCGGCGCGGGACTCCTGGCCGGGCCGCCAGACTCGGCAAACGGCGTTCCCGGGATTGCCCTGCCCGGCGCGGGTCTGTCGGCCCGAAGCCCGCGCCGGCGGCGGAAAAATGTACATGTGGCTGTCGAATTTGCAGCGGCCCTGGGCCCGATACGGGCGGCGCATACCGGTGATCGGGGAGCTTCTCCGGGCACATCGTTTGCTGAAAAAGGCGCGTTCTTCGAAGACCAGGAGCAGACAAAAATGGCGACGCAACAACCCCCTACCCTGTCCGATGTCAAGACGCTGCGCCAACGCGCGCGCAGCCACCCCGAAGAAGGCGCGCTGACGGAGAACTACGGCGCCGACCGCGAGACCATCCTGCGCATCCTCAACGAGTCGCTCGCGACCGAGATCGTTTGCAGCCTGCGCTATCGTCGCCATTACTACACGGCGAAGGGAATCGCTTCGTCGGCCGTGGCCGCGGAGTTCCTCGAGCACGCGATGCAGGAGGACGAACATGCGGGGCAGTTCGCCGACCGCATCACGCAGCTCGGCGGCGAACCGGACTTCTCGCCCGACACGCTGTCCGCGCGCAGCCACGCCGAGTACGTCGAGGGCAAGACGCTGCAGGACATGATCCGCGAAGACCTCGTGGCCGAGCGGGTGGCGATCGAAAGCTACCGCGAAGTCATCCAGTACATCGGCCTGTCGGACCCGACGACACGGCGGCTGTTTGAGGAGGTGCTCGCGGTCGAGGAAGAGCATGCTGACGACCTGTTGAGCCTCATCCAGCAGATCGGCGATCCGCAGAAGCGCAACTGAGTTGCGGGGAAGCATGATTCGTCCGCACGAGCGCTTGCTTCGCGATGACCGGGGCGTGACGAGCGGCACGTCGGGAGGTGTGATGCCGGATCCGACCAGCCGTTTCGTCCCGGGCCGCAACTGCTGCACGGTGGCGCGGGCCAATCGCGTCGGCCTGATCGTCGACGGAGAGGATTTCTTTCGCAGCTTTTCGCTCGCCGCCGAGCAGGCCACGCGCTCGATCACGATCGTCGCCTGGGATTTCAACAGCAACACGCGCCTACGCTTCGACGACGAGGACGGCGTGCCCGAACGACTCGGCGACTTCCTGAACTGGCTCGCCCGTCGCCGTCGCAGCCTGCACATCCACATCCTGGACTGGGACTACCCGATGGTGTTCGGCACCGAGCGGGAGTTTCCGCAGCTCTATGGCCTCGGCTGGCGTCCCCACCGCCGTATCCAGCTCGCCTTCGACGACACGCATCCGCTGATCGCGTCGCACCATCAGAAGATCATCGTCATCGACGACGCCTTCGCGATGATCGGCGGCTTCGATCTCACCGAAAGGCGTTGGGATACGCGCGATCACAGTGCGAACGACCCGCGCCGTGCCTGCAACGGCGCCCCTTACCCGCCCTTCCACGACATGGCGATGGCCGTGGACGGCAAGGCTGCGCTGGCCCTGGGCGCGATCGTCCGCGCGCGCTGGCTCGCCGCCACCGGCAGCGCCCTGCCCCGCGCGCCGAGGACGCCGATCGAAGCGAAATGGCCGCGCGGACTGCCGGTGCGCTTCACCGACATCGACATCGCGGTCGCCCGCACGCTGCCGGCGACGGACGACCGGCCCGCCGTCACGGAGGTCGAGGCGCTGTACCTCGACATGATCGCGGGCGCTCGCAAGCACATCTACATCGAAAACCAGTACTTCACCGTCGGCAGTATCGGAGAAGCACTCGCGGCGCGGCTCGAGGAAGCAGACGGGCCTGAAATCGTCGTCGTCGTGCGGCTCTTCAGCCACGGCTGGCTCGAAGAGCACACCATGCACGTGTTGCGCACGCGGCTCGTGCAGCGCCTGCGCCGGGCCGACACTCACGGGCGCTTCCACGTCTACTACCCGCACATCGACGGCCTGCGCGACGGGACCTGCATCGACCTGCACTCCAAGCTGATGATCGTCGACGACGAGATCCTGCGCGTCGGATCGGCCAATCTCAGCAATCGCTCGATGGGGATGGACAGCGAATGCGACGCTGCGCTCGAAGCCCGCGGTGATGCCCGTATCGCGCGCAGTATCGCGGGCTTTCGCAACGAACTGCTCGCCGAGCATCTCGACACCCCCGTCGCCGACGTGGAGGCCGCGATGCGCAGGCACGGCAGTCTCTCCGCGGTGATCGACGAGCTCGCGCACGGCTGCCGCAGCCTCAAGCCGCTCGAAGGCCTGCCCGACTGGTCGGCGTCGGTGGTCGACCTCGCCCGCGTCGGCGACCCCGGCCAGCCCGTCACGCTTGAAACCCTGATCGAGGAATTCGCGCCCGAGGCAGCCCTCCCTCCGCTCGAGGGCGAGGTGCCGCCGCCCGACGACGGCCCGCCAGGGGGGATCGCGAGCAGCCCGGCCGTGCGACACGCCGCCGCGCGTGTCATCGCCGTCGGTGCCGTGATGATCGCGTTCGCCGCGGTGTGGCACTACACGCCGCTTTCGCACTGGACCGACCCCGACCGCATCACCGCGCTCGCGCGCGAGTTCGCGCACCTGCCGGTGGCGCCGCTCGTGATCCTGTTTGCCTACACGCCGGCCTGTCTCTTGATGTTCCCGCGGCCCTTGATCACGCTCGCCGCGGTCGTCGCCTTCGGCCCGATACCCGGCTTCGCGCTGTCGATGTCGGGCATCCTGCTCGCGGCCCTGGTCACCTACCTCGCGGGCCTCGCGCTGCCCAAGGAAACGGTGCGCCGCGTCGGCGGATCAAGACTGGGGCACATCACCGAGACGCTGCGCCGGCGCGGTCTCATCGCCGTCACGGCGCTGCGCCTGGTGCCCCTGGCGCCGTTCGCGGTCGAAGGCGTGGTCGCGGCCGCCATCGGCATCCACGTCTCGACCTTCCTGCTCGGGACCTTCATCGGAATGCTCCCCGGGACGCTCGCGACCACCGTTTTCGGGCATCAGCTGGAGGCCGCGCTGCACGATCCCTCGCGCATCGACTACGGCTTGATTGCCGTAGCCGTGGCGGGCTTCGCAACGATCACGCTCCTGGTGCGCCGCTGGCTGGTTTCGCAGCTCCACCACCGCCTACACGGCCATGCCGGTCACGACAAGCGGACTCGCTAACTGGCGCAATCTCGATCACGCCCTCGGCGGCGATTGCCTGCGCATCTCTTCGTACAACATCCATCGCTGCGTCGGCCGCGACCGCTCTCTCGACGTCGAGCGGGTCGCGCACGTGATCCGCGAACTCGGCTGCGACACGGTGGGGCTGCAGGAGGTCGCCAGCGTCGACGTTCCCGGAGAGATGTCCAAGCAGCTGGATTTCCTGGCCGCCGAGACCGGCATGACGGCAATCGCGGGCGATACGATCGTGCGCGACGGCGGCAGTTTCGGCAACGCACTGCTGACGCGCCGCCCGGTGCTTGCGGTGCGCCGGCACGACCTCAGTTACCTCAAGCGCGAACCGCGCGGCGCGATCGACGTGGACCTCGACATCGCCGGCAAGGTCGTGCGCGTGATCGTCACGCATCTCGGCCTCAAGCCCGCGGAGCGGCGTTTCCAGGTGCGGCAGATGCTCAAGGTCCTGCATGACATTCCGCCCGAGCAGGCGGTCGTCGTGTTGGGCGACATCAACGAATGGCTTCCGCTCGGCCGCCCGCTGCGCTGGATGCACGGCCTGCTGGGACACGCTCCGGCGGAGCGCTCCTTCCCGTCGGGCCTGCCCTTGTTCGCGCTCGATCGGGTGTGGGTCCGGCCGCGGCATACGCTGCTCGCCTTCGAGTCGCATCGCAGCCCCGCCTCCCGCGTCGCGTCCGACCACCTGCCGGTGCGCGCCATCGTCGCGCCCGCGGCGCCGGAAGCCCGTTCGCACGTCCCGCACGTGCCGCGCTGGCGATGAGGGCGTTCCCCGGGCACGACGTTTTCTTCAGGCAAGAAGCAAGCCCAGAAGTGAGGAGAACATCATGCCGAACAAAGCCTTACCGAGTACGCTGAAACGTTCTTCGTCGAAGGCGCAGCGTACCTACGCCAAGACGCTGGAGAACGCGGAGCGCGAATACGGCTCGGGCGAGCGTGCGAGCCGCACCGCGATTGCCGCGCTGAAGCACTCCTTCGAAAAGGTCGGCGACCACTGGGAAAAAAAGGACCACAAGGGCCCATCGGACCCCGGTGCGAAGAAGACCACGAAGAACAAGGGCCACCCCGGCCGGAGGGATACCTACGGCGGCGTAGACGTGCTCGGCCATACCCGCAAGGAACTCTATGATCGCGCCCGCGACCTCGACATCCGTGGCCGTTCACGCATGAACAAGGAAGAGCTCGCCCGCGCCATAGCGTCCCGCCAGCGCTGAGCCAGGAGGCGCAGCAACTGGGGTCGGCGATACGATCCGAAGGGGCGCGCTCTCAACCGCGTCCTCTCAACCGTATTCCAGATGGATCGCCTTGCCCCAGAACACGCGGTAGGCAAAGATCGTATAGGCGATGATCAGCGGCAGCACGATGGCGACGCCGACGAGGATGAAGCTCAGCGATTCCGGCGCTGCCGCGGCCTGCCACAGGTCGATGCGTTGCGGCACGATCCAGGGGAAGAGGCTGTACGCGAGGCCGTGGAAGGCCAGCACGAAGATCGCGACGGCGGCGCCGAAGGGCGCCCACGCCCAGCCTTCCCTGCCCTGCGCGAGCTGGGCCGGCAGGCGGCGCAGCGCGACCAGGGCGAACAGGAAGAGGCCTGCGGTGATCAGCGGGATCGGCGCGAGCAGGAAGATCTGCGGCACGTCGAACCACTTTTCGAAGATGGCGCGGCTCATCAGCGGTGTGGCCACTGACACGGCGGCAATGCCAAAGGCCGTGAGCCACAACGCGTGCTTTGCCCAGCGCACTGCGCGCAGCTGCACGGCACCTTCCGTCTTGATCAGCAGCCAGCCCGCGCCGAGCAGGCAGTAGCCGGACGCGAGCGCGAGGCCGATGAAGGCCGCGAAGAGCATGTTGGCCGGCGTGCGTTCGAAGCCGACGACCAGCAGCCCGAGCATGTAGCCTTGCGACAGTGCCGCGATCAATGAACCCACGCAGAAGGCGCGGTTCCACCATGGCTTGTGGTGCGCGTGGGCCTTGACGCGAAAGTCGAAGGACACGCCGCGCAGGATGAGGCCGAAGAGCATCGCCGCCACCGGCAGATACAGCGCCCCCATGACCACGCCGTGAGCGAGCGGGAAGGCGGTGAGCAGCACGCCGATGCCGAGGACCAGCCAAGTCTCGTTCGCGTCCCAGAACGGGCCGATCGAGGCGACCATGATGTCGCTGTCGTGCTCATCGGCGAGGCCGAGCAGGATGCCGAGGCCGAGATCGTAACCGTCGAGGACGACGTAGATCAGGATCGCGAGCCCCATCACGACCAGGAAGGCCAGCGGCAGCCAGCCGGCGGGTTGCGTGAGATCAGGCATGGCCGGTCACCTCGGGCTGATCGCTGTCTTCCTCTTCTGCACGCACGTCGACGCCCATCAGGGAAGGTGTGGCGATCGGCATCGCATCCTTCGCCGCCAGTGTGTCCCCTGCCTTGCCCGCGAGGTGGAACAGGACCGAGATGAAGGCGACGAGCAGCACGGCATAGAGGACGAGGTACATCGCCAGCGTGAGCGCGATGCGCGGTGCGGGCGTCGAGGATGCCGCCTGGGCGGTCGACAGCACGCCTTGCACGAGCCAGGGCTGGCGGCCGATCTCGGTCACGAACCAGCCGGCGACGAGCGCGACCCAGCCCGAGAACGTCATCGCGACCAGCGCCCGAAGGACGCGCGCGCCCGGTTGACCGTGGCGCCGCAACTGCCACCACGCAGTCCATGACACGGCGAGCATCAGCAGCCCCACCCCCACCATCGTGCGGAACGCAAAGAACACCGGTGCCACGGGCGGATGCTTGCCCGGAAAATCCTTCAGCCCGCGGACCTCCGCGTCGAGCGAATGACCGAGGTACAGCGATGCGAGGCGCGGGATTGACACTTCCAGCCGATTGTCCTGGCGTTCGCTGTCGGGCAGGGCAAAGAGCACGGCGGGCGCGCCGCGCTGTGTCTCCCAGATCGCTTCCATCGCGGCGATCTTGGCCGGCTGGCGATGGAAGGTGTTCTGGCCGTGCAGGTCGCCGACGAAGATCTGCAAGGGAATCAACAAGGCTGCCAGACGCACGCCGGTGCCGAGCGCGACCATCACGTCGTCGCGCCGATCCCCGCGGCGCCAGCGCCACGCCGAGATGCCGGCGATCAGGAAGGCGGCCGTCAGGCCCGAGGCCATCAACATGTGCGTGAAACGGTAGGGGAAGGACGGATTGAACAGCACGGCGAGCCAGCTCGTCGCGTGGGCGCGGCCGTCGATCATCTCGTAGCCCGCCGGCGTCTGCATCCAGGAATTCAGCGCGAGAATCCAGAACGCGGAAATCGTCGTCCCGAGCGCGACGAGGAAGGTCGCGAGCGTATGAACCCGCGGGCTCACCCGCCCGGCGCCGAACAGCATGATCCCGAGAAAACCCGCCTCCAGGAAGAAGGCGGTCAGCACTTCGTACGCGAGCAAGGGGCCTGCGATGTTGCCGACCGTTTCCATGTAGCCCGGCCAATTGGTGCCGAACTGGAAGCTCATCGTCACGCCGGTGACGATGCCGATCGCGAAGGTCAGCGCGAAGACCTTCACCCACAGGCGATAGGCGTCGGCCCACGCGCTGCCTGCTCCGCGGTTGTACCGCAGCTTGAAATACAGCAGCACCCACGCGAGCCCGATGGTGATCGCGGGGAACAGGATATGGAAAGTGATGTTGGCCGCAAACTGCAAGCGGGCCAATGTCACCGCGCCCAGGGCGTCCATCGAGGTGCGTGCTCCTCCCGCTCTGTGGCGTCTTTCGCCGGGCCGCCGGCCCGAGCGTCTCCATGCCTCATCCTGTTCTCCGCGTTCGTTGCGCGCCTCTTACAGTGCAAGCGTGGTGCCCGGCGGTCGCGCATCGAAGGGCCCGTCTTCGCGGCCGGCGTGCACGCGCCTGGCGACATCGACCGGTATTTTTTTCGTAGGCGTGCAGATTCTTCACGAGTCCGTGAACGCGTCCGCCTGCCGGCTTCGCCGTGGCGCCCGTGGCATCGGGCGGCAAAAGCCGGAAGAGCCTTTGCCGGATTGGGTCAGGCCCCCCGTTTGCGGTGCACAAAAAGCCGTTTTGCGTCGAGCACGCTGGAACGGTGATCCCTTGGACATATTCACAGATCTAGGAGAAACGACATGGCTCAACCCAAATCCGCGAACGACGATCAAAAGACGCAAGCCTCCGAAGGCGGTGGTCAGCAGACGGGTCGCGCGGAAGCCCGTGAGGAAGGCCGGGAAGCGATGCGCGGCGGCAGCGAAAGCCGTAGCGAAGCTCGCGAAGGCCGCGAAGGCCGTACGGCGCGCGGCGCGATGGCCACCAACCTGGCGGCAACCGCGTGGCGTGGCCTCGGCCAGTTGTACGACCTGCAGGCTGCTGCCACCCGTATCGTGCTCCGCTCTCAATTGCGTGCAGCGGCGGCCGCTGGGCTGCCGGATTATTCCCGGATGCTCACCGTCGACGACGATCGAACTCTGCGCCTGTTCTCGACGACGACCGACAATGCGGTGCGTCTGGCCCACCAGGCCGAGGATACCCGGGGCGAAATTCAAGGACATCTGCTGCGTCTGCTCGAGCGGCAGGTGATCGATTTTTCCGAGCAATGGCAGTACGGGCTCGAAGAGCTCCAAGAGCAGGCCGCCGAGAGCATGGAAGACCTGAAGGCGCTGTCGCGTCAGCAGGCCGAGGAAATGGCCCGTGCGACCGAATCGCTGACTGAAGCCACGCGTGAAACCCTGCGCGAGGGCGGTGAGCAGTTCCGTGCAACGGTCCGTCAAGGCATCGAGCGTACGCGCGAGATCGCCGAGCGGCAGACCGAAGCCCTGCAGGAAGAGGGCGAGCGCACCGGTGAAGCGATGCGTGGCGTCGCGCGCCGGGCGGGGAGCGAGATGACCGAAGCAACGGAGCGTAGCGGACGTCGCAGTGCCTGATGCCTGCACCGCCCCGTAATAACAGACCGGCCCGGACATTTCAGTCCGGGCCGGTTTCGTTGTGGGGAACATAGCGGCGACCGCCCATGACGGTCACGCGTGCGAGCTTGTGGCCCTGGGAGGGGATGTCGGCGGCCGGTATGCACCAGGCGCCGGTGGCAAGGCCCCACCACAGGGCGGCGGGTACTAAAAATTGGCCCAAGCTATCCCACGGGGTGAGCGGATCCTCGACGAGCGCCGGATCGCGGCGCGTGTCGAGGGCATTTCGCCAGACGACGTAGACATCCTCGTCGGCAATTCCGGCTTCTGAAATACGCTCCTTCAGGGGTGTCAGTTCACTTTCGCCGGACACGAGGCAATGAATGGTGCAATGCATCCGAACCTCCTCCCACAACCGCGTGGGAACAGAAAAAGCCCGTCCCTTCGACTGATGCAGGAAGCGCGCCAATACCGGCTGTCAGGATTGCGGCTACCTGTAATGGGGAATGCGTTCCGCGGCCTCAGAAGGCCAGCACGCCGAGTCCCACCCCGAAGATCAGGACGATCAGGAAGATCACCAGGGCAATGACGAAAAGAACCTTGGAAATGCCAGCGGCGCCGGCAGAGATGTTGGTAAAGCCGAACAGGCCGGCGATCAGGGAAATGACGAAGAAGATGATGGCCCACTTAACCATGTGTGCGACTCCTTTTTGTTGGTTCAGGCACGGGGAGGTGGCGGGAGCGGGAGCGGGAGAATCGGGGCAGGAATTACACGACGCCGTAAGATCTACCGGAGCCCGTGCCACCGCCGCAACTTACTGCGGGGACTGCACGACGAGCGTGCTTTTCACGGATTTCACGCCGCTGACGTGTTCCGCGGTCGTCACGGCGGCGCGAGCCTCCGCGGCCGAATTGACGTTACCTCTCAAGTAGGTGATGCCGTCGCGCACCTCGACCTCGATGTTGCGCGCCTTCACCTGGTCCGATCCGATCAGCGCGGTCTTGACCTTGGTCTCCAGCGTCTGGTCGTCGAGGACCTGCCCCATGCGGCGCGAGCCGTCGCGGCGCGTGTCGTCGGTATTGCTCATGCTCCCCTTGTCGCCGGCGGCGCGAGGCGTTCCCCCGTCGTTCGAATAGCCCTGAGCGTGGGCCGTCAGCCCTGTCGTCGCAAGGGATGACAGGGCTGCAGCGGAGAGGACCGCACGCAGGAAGGATCGTCTACAAGTCATGCTGTTACTCCTCCTTTTTGACCAGCCGCGTCCTGCGCGGCCCGGCGGAGCTCCGCAAATCCCGTACCCGGGCCAAAGCCAATTACGGCATCCCCCTTGCTTCATCCGGATTGTCGGCCTTAGTTCCCGGAGTCGCCGTCATGCACGCCCCACCCATTTCCGGCCCCGCGGCCGGCTTCCTGGCCAGAATCCTCTTCCTCGCCTGCCTGTTGACCGCTATCGTGGCCTGCTCACCGACTGATGAAGCGCCGAACTTCGGCGCGCTGATGAGGGCGCAGGGGCCGGCCGTGGTCAATATCATCAGCCTGCGTTCGGTCGCGATCCCGGATGAAGGCCTGCTCTCCGAAGGCCAGGGGGACGACGAGGACATGCCCAGGCAGTCCCGCTCCCCGTCGATCGACGAGCTGGGCTCGGGGATCATCATCCATCCCGACGGGCTGATCCTGACGAATGCCCACCTCGTCGCCGAGGCCACCTCGATTACCGTGCGTCTGGCGGACGGCAAGCGCGAGTTCCCCGCGCGCCTGCTCGGGGCCGACTCGGAGAGCGACATCGCGGTGCTGCACATCGACGCCCACGACCTGCCGGTGGCGAAGCTCGGCAACTCGAAGTCGCTGGCACCCGGCGAATGGGTCGCCGCGATCGGCTCGCCCTTCGGCTTCACCAACACGATCACCGCGGGCATCGTCGGCGCCACCGGCCGCACCCTCTCCGACAGCGCGCGCACGCCCTTCATCCAGAGCGACGTCGCGGTCAATCCCGGCAGCTCGGGCGGGCCGCTCATCAACCGTCACGGTGAAGTCGTCGGCATCAATTCGATGATATTCAGCCCCACCGGCGGCTATCTCGGCCTCTCGTTCGCGATCCCGATCGAACTCGCGCTCGACGTCGCGCACCGCCTGGAGCGCGACGGACAGGTCCGCCGCGGACGGCTCGGGATCACCGTGCAGCCGCTGAGCCCGAGCCTTGCGCGGGCCTTCGGCGTGCGCGGGGACGGCAGCATCGTCAGCAAGGTCGATCCCGACGGCCCGGCGGCGAGTGCCGGCCTGCGCGCGGGAGACGTCATCGTCGGCTACAGCGGCAAGGTTGACGGCGCCGAGCAACTGATGGAGCGCGTGGCCGCGTCCGAACCGGGCACGCAGCAGACGGTCACATTGTGGCGCGAGGGCGAGTTGCAGCGGCTCGAGGTCACGGTGGGCGAATCCCGCTCCCGCGTACGCTTCCCGTCGCTTGCCGGCCAGCCCGTCGTCACGGCGGCGAACGACGAGCCCGAACTCGTGCTCAGCGATCTGCCGCCTGAATTGTGCCGTCATCTCGGGATCGAGTTCGGATTGCGGGTCGACCGCGCTCCGCCGGCCGACGGCGGCGATTCGATCCGTTACGGAGACATCATCGTGATGGTCGGTCATCAGGCCTTTGCCGATCGCCGGGAATTCCAGAGACTGCTCGTCGCGTCGGCGGGTGGATACGCGCCTGTGCTCGTGCGCCGGGGCATGTCCGCGGTGTACGTGGCGGTCAAGGTGCCAGAGCGCTCGCGGGAGGCGGGTTGAGGTTGCGCCCGGGTCTCCAGCCCCAGCCGCGGCGACGTCATCCGCGGGCTGTCGCGCCCGCCACCCCGGGCAGCGCGGCCGACGCGCGCCGCGCCGACCGGTCGATCGTGATCGTTGCGTTCGTGATGTCGATCGCGGGCTTTGCACTGCTGATGTGGGCGATCGCCGACGTCGTGCTGCTCGTCTTCGGGGGGGCCTTGGTCGCGCTCTTCCTGCGCGGCTTGAGCCGCGTGGTGCAGCAGGCGACGGGCCTGTCCTATCCCGCGGCGCTGGCCGTCGTGCTAACCGTGCTGTTCGCGCTGATCGCCGTCGGCGGCATCTTCCTCGGGGCGGAAACGGCGGAGCAGCTCGATCAGCTCGGGCCGCGCCTGAGCGAGGCGCAACACAAGATCCTGGAGGAGATACGGCGCTTCCAATGGGGTCGTGCCGTGCTCGCGGACCGGAATCTGCGCGCCCTTGTCCCCCAGAACCCGGAGTGGCTGGTGCGGCTGGGGGGACTGTTTTCGAGCACCATCGGAGCGATCACGGGCTTCTTCATCCTGCTCTTCATCGGTCTGTACGGCGCGGCCAGCCCTGATACCTACCGCGAAGGACTGCTCGCGCTGTTTCCGCGCGACAGCCGGGTGCGCGCCGCGGAGGTCCTCGATGAGGTCGTCGACACACTGCGCGGTTGGTTGGTCGGCACCGTCGTCAAGATGGCGGTCGTCGGCGTCACGCTCACGATCGGGCTGTCGCTGCTGCACATCCCGCTCGCGCTCGCGCTGGGGCTGATCGCCTTTGCGCTGGAATTCGCGCCCTACGTCGGGCCGATCCTCGCGTCCGTCCCCGCCCTCATCGTTGCCTTCGCCGTCGGCCCCACCGAGGCGCTGTCCGTGGCCCTGCTCTACCTGGGCGTACAGTCGGTGGAGGGCTACGTCGTCTCGCCGCTGATCGACCAGCGTAGCGTCAATCTTCCGCCCGCATTCACGATTGCCGCGCAGGTTCTGTTGGGCGCCCTGCTGGGCGTGCTCGGCGTGATCTTCGCGACGCCGCTCGCGGCGACCATCGTCGTCCTCGTGCGGTCGCTCTACGTCGACGGTGAGGAGACGCCGGAGACGCCGGAGACGCCGGAGACGCCGGAGACGGCGGAGACGCCGGAGACGGCGGAGGCGGCGCCCGGCGGGGAGGCGAAGTGAGCGGCTGGCGGCTTCGCGGGCGAGCTGCGAGGCACGCGCTGTGGGCTGCCGGCATTGGCGCCGTTCTTGCCGTCCTGTACGCGCTGGCCGGTTTCTTCGTGCTGCCGTGGCTGATCGAGCGCGAGCTTCCCGGCGGAATCGAGGAGCGCTTCGGACTGAGCCTGAGCGTCGGCGCGGTGCACACCAATCCCTTCCTGCTCAGCGTCGTCGCCGACGACATCGCGCTGACCCGCCACGACGGCACGCCCTTTCTCAAGGCACGGCGTGCCCGCGTCGATCTCGATTCGGTCGGCCTGCTGGCCCGCCGCTGGACGATCGGCGCCATCGAGCTCGAAGGCCCGATGCTGGAACTCGCCCTCGACGAGGACGGCCGGCCGGTATGGCCGCAGGTGACCCCGGCGCGCTCCGAATCGGGCCCGCCCCGCTCCCCGCACGAGCTGCCGGCCCTGCTGCTGCGCAAGCTCGCGCTGCGCGACGGGAGCGTCATCCTGCGCGAGCACGGCGCGGCGTCGAGCGCCATCGCCCTGCAGGCGATCGAGATCGACGCGAGCTCGCTATCGACCGTCGCCGATGCGCCACCCGCGCAATATCGCCTCGCAGCCGGATTACCTGGCGGCGGATCGCTCAAGGCGGAGGGAGAACTCGGCATCGGCGCACGCAGCGCTTCGGGCCGCGTTTCGCTTGAAGATGCACTGGTCGAGCCGTGGTGGCCCTTGTTCGAGCGACAATGGACCCTGGCGGCGCCGGACGGTCGATTAAGCTTCGCCGCGCGCTACCATGCCAGCGGAGCCGCGGACGGGGCAGACCTGACCCTCGACGGGCTGACGCTGCATGCGGATGGCCTCAGGCTCGCACGCGCGGGCGCGGCCGAGGCCGACCCGCCGCTCGCAGCGATCCGGCACATCGACGTGGCCGACGGAAGCCTGCAACTGGCCTCGCGCCGCGTGCAGCTGAAGGGCCTGCGGCTCGCGGACGGCACCGTCAGTGCCACCGTCGACGCCGAGGGCCGGATCGACTGGGCCGGACTGCACCGCGGCGACTCCGACAAGAGCGGCAAGGACGCACCCTGGCGCGTCGAGATCCCGGCCGCGACCCTTGAAGACATCGCCTTGCACTACCGCGAACTCGCGGAGCCCGGCCGGCGTTTCGACGCCGAGCGGGCGGAGGCCCACGCGGATCTGGTGCTGGACGGCGCCAAGGGCGGCTTTCACGCCGACGGGCTGACGGCGAGTCTCGCGAAGCCGAGCTACGCCGCCGGCGATTCTGCCCCCGTGGTCGCGGAGCGCCTCGAACTCGCGGGCGGGAAGCTCGATACGGCGGCCCGGGAAATCGTCGCCGAGCGGGTCACGCTCGAAAAGACGGCGCTCGACTTCGTCGTCGACGCCGCGGGCAAGCTCAAACTGCCTGGCGGATTCACGGCCGCAAGGAAGGACGGAAAACCGCAGCCGGCCCGGCACGAGGCGTCTGCCCCGAATCCGTGGAGCTACGCGGTCGGCGAACTCGTCGCCCAGGGGGTCGATGTCAGCCTCGACGACCGGCGCGCCGACACCCCGCTCGCCCTGCGCGGCAGCGGTGAAGCGCGCGTCAGCGGCCTCGCGAGCAAGTCGGCGGCGCCCTTCAGCTTCGAGGCCCGCATGAAGATCGCGAGCGGCGGCGAAGTCCGCGTGGACGGGCACGCGGCGCTCGACGGCAATGGCGCCGAAGCGCACGTGCAGCTTGCCGACGTCAATCTCGCCCCGGCAGCCGCGTTGCTGCAGCAGCACACGGACCTGCGGCTCGCCGGCGGGAGCCTGGGATCGGACATCCGACTGCGCCGCTCGGGCGCCGAGCCGCCGCAGATCAGCGCGGAAGGCAGCACACGGATCTCGGGCCTACGACTCGACGAGGCCGACAGCGGCGCGAGCCTGTTCTCTGCGCGACAGGTCAGCGCCGAAGGCCGATGGCAGCTCGCGCCGCAGAGCCTGCTCCTGACCAAGGTGGTGCTCGACGCCCCCGACGCCCGCCTCATCGTCGACCAGAACCGGGAACTCAATCTCACGGACCTGTTGCGCAAGCGCCGCGCCGGCGCCCGTGCGCCCCAGAAGCCCGAGAAGCCTGAGAAACCCGAGAAACCTGAGAAGCCCGCAACGACTGCCGAGCCGCCCGCCTTGGCGCTGCGCATCGACCGGATCGAGGTCCGCGAGGGCGCGGTCGACTTCGCGGACTACAGTCTTGTCCTGCCCTTCTCCACCCGCGTCCAGTCGGTCGCGGGAAGCGTCCTCGGCGTCGACAACCGACCGCGCAGCGAGGCCGTGGTCGATATCGGCGGACGGATCGCGCCCCATGGGGAAGCGCACGCCAAGGGCCGCATCCGCCCCTTCGCACCGGGTGAACTCACCGATCTCGCGGTCGGTTTCGACAACGTCGAAATGCCCCAACTGTCCCCCTACACCGCGACCTTCGCCGGGCGCACGATCGCGGCCGGACGGCTGTGGCTGGACGTGGACTACCGCGTGTTCGACCGGCAACTCGACGGCAATAACGCCGTGACGCTCGAAGATTTCGTGCTCGGCGAACGGGTGGACGCACCGAACGCCCGCGACCTGCCGCTGGAGCTCGCCGTCGCGCTGCTCAAGGATCCGAAGGGCCGTGTCCATCTCGAAGTGCCGGTGCGTGGGAACGTCGGCGACGCGCATTTCGAATACGGCCGGCTCGTCGCCGACGCGCTGGGGAATGTGCTGCAGCGCGTGGTCACCGCGCCGTTCCGCCTGCTCGCGCGGCTCGTCGGGCGCGGCGATGACGATACGCTGCGGGCCATCGAGTTCGAGCCCGGTAGCGCCCGCCTGTCGGCCGAGGAAGAGGAAAAGCTGCAGCAGCTCGCCCACGCACTCGGCGAGCGTCCGCAACTCGTCCTGACGCTACATGGCGGCTACGTCGCCGGGCCGGACGAAAAAGCGCTACGGACCGAGCGCGCGCGGCGCGACATCGCGACCGCGGCGGGACAGAAACCCGGCGACGGCCCGGTCGGCGAGCTCGACTTCGGCGATACGGCGATTCGCGCCGCGGTCGCACGCCGCTACGAGACCGAAGCCGGGAGCGACGCACTGGCGACCTTCCGGCGCGATTACGCGCGCCGCAACCCCAAAGGGGGCGAGACGGCCCTGCACCGCGAACTCTTCGAGCAGCTCATCGAACGCGAACCCGTGCCCGCCTCCGCGCTCGGCGAGCTCGGGCGGCAGCGCACCGCTGTCGTGCTGAACGCTCTCAGGACGCTGGGCGTGGACGCCGGGCGCCTCAAGTCGGCCGAGCCGGTCGCCGTCGATCAGGGCGATCCGCGCGTCGAGCTCGCGCTGGAAGCCTCATAGCAGGTACTCCCATCGCCGGGCGAGCCATTCGAGGAAACGCGGGCCGATGCCGCGTCGCTTCCATTCCGCCCGAGTGACTTCGTGGGAGGCCGATTCGTCGAGCGCGAAGAGCTTTTCCAGCTCGGTTGCGAAGCTGCGGTCGACCACTAGCACGTCCGCCTCGTAGTTGTGCACGAAGCTGCGCCAGTCGAGGTTCGTCGACCCCACACTGGACCACACGCCGTCGATCACGGCGGTCTTGGCATGCAGCAGCGCGTCACGCCGTTCGAAGATCCGCACCCCGGCCGCGAGCAGCGCCGTGTAGTGCGAGCGCCCCGCGTGGAACGGCGCCCAGAAGTCGCTGAAGCCCGGCAGCACGAGCCGGACGTCGACGCCGTGCCGCGCGGCGTCCTGCAGCAGTTGCAGCGTGCGCTCGTCCGGGACGAAGTAACCGTAGGTCAGCCACACCCGGGACTTCGCATTTTCGATGGCCGACATCAACGCGACGTAGGGTTCGCTGCGCTCGACCGCCGGATCGGCGACGACGAGGCGCATCGCCATGTCGCCGGCCCGCGCAGTTGCCACCTTGCCCGGCGCCGCTCTGCCGGATGCCGACTTGGCGGGCGTCGCCGGGCCGGGCGGCGCCTCGCATTTCTGGCGTTCCCAGGTGTCGTCGAAAAGCTGCTGGAACTGCGCCACCACGGGCCCGCGCACCGCGACGTGGGTATCCCGCCAGCCGGCCTTCGGGTCGGGCGGCGTGCGCTTGCGCCCGAAGGAGCTCGAGCTATACACGACGCTGATGTTGATCCCGCCGGTGAAGGCGATGCGTCGGTCGATGATCATGATCTTGCGGTGGTCGCGGTTGTTCGCGGTGAGCCGCCAGTCGCGTTGCACCGCCAGCGGATTCAGTGGATTGAAGGCGCACACGGCGACGCCCGCGGCGCGCAGGCGGTCGAAATAGGCCTCCGGCGTCGCGAGCGAGCCGGCGCTGTCATACATGACACGGACCTGCACGCCCGCCGAACGTGCTTTCTCCAGCAAGGAGGCGAGACGTTCGCCTGCACCTTCGGCTTCGAGGATGTAGGTCTCGATATCGATGCGCTCGCGTGCGAGCCCGATCTCGCGGAACATCGCGGCCTCGGTCTGCGGGCCGTCGATCAGCAGGCGGGCGTCGTTCCCCACCGCGAGGGGCTGTGCGAGGACGCCTTCGACTTGCTGCAGGTGATAGCGAACCAGGCCGGTGCTGTCTTCCTGTTCGAGCTCGCGGACCACGCCGCGCGAGCGCTGCGGTCCGAGTGGACCCCGCTCGTCTTCGATCCGCACCGCGTTGCCGGTCGAAACGAAGCCAGGCGGAGGGAGGTCGGCGGCCGGCCCCATCGTGCATCCCGTGAGGATGATGTGCAGGCCGGCCAGGGTGGACAGTACGTTAGGTGGCAAGTTGAGAATTACGACGCGGGCTTGATCCTGATGTCGTTCTTGACGGACTGGACGCCCTTGATGCCGCGGGCAATTTCGCCGGCCTTCTGCGCCTCGGCCTGGGTGGCGACGAAGCCGCTGAGCTGCACGACGCCGCGATAGGTTTCGACGTTCACTTCGCGTGCCTTCACGTCCTTGCTCTCGACCAATGCGGCCTTGACCTTGGTCGTGATGGTTGCGTCATCCACGTACTCGCCCGCTGATTCGGTGCGACTCGATGAGTGACCGCGCATCGAATCGCACGCGCTGACGAGCGGAAGCGAGAGAATTGCAACGGTGGCGGCTAGCATGGATCTTCTGTTCATCATGGCGATGTCCTCGTTTTTTGTTGCTTGAATATACGGACGGACGCGAAGGATGGGCGCCCTGCCCGGCCCTGAAAGCTCTAGCTGTGTCTGCGGCGCTGCGAATGCGTCATGAGGCAGGTGTCGCCGTGCCGCGCAACGCGTTGATGACGACGGCGACGCCGTCGATCCGGCGTGCCACATCGTCGGCGCGCGCGATCTGTTCGACGGGCACGACGCCGGCCAGGGTCACTTCGCCCTTCTTCACGGTGACCGTGATGGCGTCTGCCTTGAGGTGTCCGTCGGCCGTCAGGGCCGCATTCACGCGGGACTTCAGCTCCGCATCGTTCACCTGCTGCTGCAGATGTGATGGCGGTGCCGAGCCCTGCGTGGTGGGCTCGACGCCCTCCCCGCAGGCGGGCAGGCTCAGCGCAGCCGCTCCGTACGTGGCGAGCACGAGGAAGCGGGCGATGCGGAACGTGTTCATCTCACGCCTCCGGTCATCTTCGCAATAAGCCGAAGATGAGAGAGACGATGAAGATCACGATGAAGATGTAGAACAGAACTTTCGCGATTTCGGCGGCACCGGCTGCGATGCCGCCGAAGCCGAAGAGTGCCGCGATGACTGCAATGACGAGAAAAACTGCTGAGTAATACAGCATGAGACACCTCCTTTGACGTGGCCGTCCCATCTCTGGTGCTCTTCCGTTCGCAATTTCCGTACCGCTTCTGTGTTACTGCGCGATCAGAGGGAATTTCCAGTGTTTCAGGTGCCTGCGCCATCGTTTTTCTACCGGCAAACCTGAAAAAACTGCTAGGACGCGGGTAAAAGTTACACGTTACGGCGCTGTTCGCGGGGCAATGCATCCGTCTCCGGGATTTCCGTCCGAAAAAGGCCGCTTTCGTCTCCAATCACACGTGGTGCAAACCCCGTGCCCACGGTCTGCCTCGCCCGCCACCGCGACCTCGACGCAGGCAAAGCCGGCCGAATCGGCAGGGCACATGTTTTGCGTTCTGAGCCGGTATCACCAGCAGGGGGGACGATCATGATCCCGACAATCAGCACCGACCCATTCCCGCAGGCCTTCGGCACCACCGAAATCTGGCCGCATCGACACGAGCCGGACCAGGACCCGAAGCCGCCGAACCCCTCGCCCGATCCGGTTCCACAGCCCGACCCCGAGGCGGATCCCGACCGTCTGCCGCTGCACGACCCGGAGCCCGAAGGCGAGCCGATGTCGGTGCGATACCGCGCGGACTGACGGAATGCTGCCGAACTTATTGCGGCTGCCCCTTTACATGCTGCCCCAGCCCACGGAGACGACCTGCGGGCCGACCTGCCTGCATGCCGTGTATCGTTACTGGGGTGACGACGCGAAGCTGCAGGACGTGATTGGCCGCACGCGCGCCTTGCAGCATGGTGGCACCTTCGCGGTCTTCCTCGCCTGCGACGCCCTGACCCACGGCTACGCGGCGACGATCTACACCTACAACCTGACGGTCTTCGATCCGACGTGGTTCCGGCGGCCTCGCATGGACATCGCCGAGCGTCTGCGCGTGCAGTTGGAGGTCAAGGACGACCCGCGCCTGCAGCACGCGACAGAGGGTTACCTCGAATTCCTGCGCCTCGGCGGCCACTTGCGCTTCACGGACCTCTCGCCGCCCTTGATCCGCGGCCTGCTGCGCCGGCGCAAGCCCATCATCACCGGGCTGAGTTCCACCTTCCTGTATCGCGTGGCCCGCGAGTACGGTCCGACGGACATCGTCGATGACGTGCGCGGCACGCCCTCGGGTCACTTCGTCGTCATTTCCGGCTACGACCGGCCGCAGCGCAAGCTGCTCGTCGCCGACCCTTATGGGCCGCATCCGTACGGCGGCACGCGCGACTACTGGATTCGCATGGACCGCGTCTTCAACGCGATCCTCCTCGGCATCGTGACGCACGACGCCAACCTGCTCGTGCTCGCACCGCGCAAGAGCGAGGACGCCGAAGGCGAGGATGCCGAGGATGCCGATGGGGCGGATGAAAAGGACATCGAAGGAGGCAGCGGATGAGTACGCTGATCGTCGTCGAGGATCCGGGGGATTGGCCGGTGGGCGGAGACGGCGTCACCGTCGTTCCCGCCCGGAGCTATCTCATCGATCCGACCTACGGTGAGGACAAGGCCGCGCGCGTCTTCAACCTGTGCCGCTCGTACCGATACCAGAGTCTCGGCTATTACGTTTCGCTGCTCGCCGACGCCCGCGGCCACCGTCCCTGGCCCCGCGCCGGCACGATCGAGGACATCCAGTCCCAGCACCTCGGCCAGGTGCTGATCGCCAGCCTCGCCCAGCTCATCGACCAATCGCTGGAACCGCTGAAGACGGACCACTTCGAGCTCAGCGTCTATTTCGGCCGCAACGTCGCCCAACGCTACAACGTGCTCGCCGAGCAACTCTTCCAGCTGCTGCAGGCGCCGCTGCTGCACCTGGACTTCGAGCGCACGGGCGGTCATTGGCATGCGCGTCGCGTCAGCTTGGTGGGGATCGGCGAAGTGCCCGACATCCATCGCCAATTCATGTTCGACGCGGCCACCGGCTATTTCGCGACCCGCGTCCGCCCGCCCGACGGCCGCCCGGCGCGCCAGTACGCGCTCGCGATCCTGCACAACCCCGAGGGCACGCATCTGCCGTCGAATCCGGAGGCGCTGGCGAAATTTGCCGACATGGGCGAAGCACTCGGGATGCGGGTCGAGTTCATCACGCCGGCGGACTATGAACGGGTGCCGGAATTCGATGCGCTGTTCATCCGCGACACCACCTTCGTGCACCACTACACCTACCGCTTTTCGCGGCTGGCGCAGAGCGAGGGCCTCGTGGTCATCGACGATCCGGAGTCGATCCTGAAGTGCAACAACAAGGTCTATCTGGCCGAAATGCTCTCCCACCACAACCTGCCCGTGCCGCGCACGCTGCTGATCCATCGCGACAACATCGACCAGGTCGTGCCGCTGCTGGCGCTGCCCTGCGTGCTCAAGCAGCCCGACAGCTCGTTCTCGTCGGGCGTCGACAAGGTGGAGACGGAACCGCAACTGCGCGAGAAGGTCGCCTCGCTGCTCGACCATTCGGATCTGATCGTCGCGCAGGAATGGTTGCCGACGGAGTTCGACTGGCGCATCGGCATCCTCGACCGGCGCGTGATCTTCGTCTGCAAGTACTACATGGCCGAAGGGCACTGGCAGATCATCGACCACGACGGTGAGCGCGAAGGGCGCACTGAGGCGCTCGCGGTGGGCGAGGCGCCGCCCGAGGTCGTGGAGATCGCGCTGCAGGCGGCCAATCTGATCGGCGACGGTTTCTACGGCGCCGACATCAAGCAGATCGGCAATCGCTGCTGCATTATCGAAATCAACGACAACCCCAATGTCGACGCGGGCAACGAGGACGGCGTGCTGCGCGACGCCCTGTATCGCGAAGTCATGGGGGTGTTCCTGCGCCGGCTCGAGCGCCGGCGCGAGCGAGGGGAAGCATGACTCACAAGAGCGTTCGCAGCGACCTGCCAGCCTTTGCCGGCTATGGCGTCGAGATCGAATACATGATCGTCGACCGGGATCACCTCGACATCCGGCCCTTTGCCGACCGGCTCCTCGCCGCCGGCGCCGGTGAGCCGGCCTCCGAGGTCGTCCACGGCAACATGGGGTGGTCCAATGAACTGGCGATGCACCTCATCGAGTTGAAGAACCTTCGGCCCGTCGCGGCGCTGGAGGACCTCGTCGACGCCTTCCACGCGGAAGTGCTCGCTGTTAACGACCTGCTCGCGCCGTTCGACGCATGCCTGATGCCCGGCGGCGTGCACCCGTGGATGGATCCGACGACGGATACGCGCCTGTGGACGCTCGACAACGCGGCGATCTACGCCTGCTTCGACCGGATCTTCGATTGCCGCCGTCATGGCTGGGGCAACCTGCAGAGCATTCACCTGAACCTGCCCTACTCCGGCGACGAGGAGTTCGCGCGACTGCACGCCGCCATCCGTCTTGCGCTGCCCATCCTGCCCGCGCTGGCCGCGAGCTCCCCCTGGGCCGACAAGCGCCCCACCGGTTATATGGACTATCGGCTCGTCGCGTACCGCGATCACCAGAAGCAGGTACCCTCCTCGATGGGCAGCTGCATCCCCGACCCGAGCGCGTCGCCGCGCGAGTATCAGACCCAGGTGCTCGCGCCGATGTACCGCGAGGTGGCGGAATACGGCGCGGTTCCCGGCCAGGGGGACGTGAACACCCTGCGTCATGAATGGCTCAACGTGCGTGCCGCGGCACCGCGCTTTGAACGCAGCGCGATCGAAATCCGCATCCTCGACACCCAGGAATGTCCCTTCGCCGACCTCGCCGTCGCTGCGGCGACAGCGGCGCTCGTGCGTCATCTCTACGACGGGGTGTGTGCGGAACCTGAAGCCGCCGGGCTCGACACGGGCAGGCTGGTCGCGGTGTTCGAGCGCTGCATCCAGGACGCGGAGCGCGCGGACATCGACGACCCCGAGTACCTCGAACTGCTCGGCTGTGGTACCCGGCCGCGGATCGCGACGGAGCTCTGGGCCGGACTGATCGACCGGCTGCAGGCGGACGGCCTGCTTGCCCCGCAGTGGCTGCCGGCGCTGCATCTGATCCTCAACCGCGGGCCGCTGGCGCGTCGCCTCGCCACGGCCCTTGATGATGATCCCGGTTGCCTGCTCGGCGTCTACCGGGAATTATGCGAATGTCTGCACGACAACCATCAATATCCGGGGCCGCGCTAGTGCCGCCACCGCAGCACGGTGGAGGACCGGGGCAGACCGGTGGCACCTTCTTCCTGATCACCTGCGAACACGGCGGCAAGCGCCTTCCCCAGGCCTACGCGCCGCTTTTCGCGGGACGCGAGGCCCTGTTGTCCAGCCATCGCGGCTACGACGCGGGAGCGCTGACGCTGGCACGCGAACTTTCGGACGCGCTGCACGCGCCGCTCGTGTCCGCGACGATCAGCCGGCTGCTCGTCGACCTGAACCGCTCTCCCGGCCATCGCGGCCGCTTCTCCGAGATCACCCGCCCGCTGGGGCGGCGCGAAAGGGCCGAAATCGACGCGGCTTACTACCTGCCGTATCGCCGCCGTGTGGAGCGCATCATCGCCCAGGCCGTCGAGCGCGGCTCCCGCGTCGTGCACATCTCCAGCCACAGTTTCACGCCGGTGATGGACGGACGGGTCCGCACCGCGGACGTGGGTTTCCTGTACGACCCGCACCGGCCCCCCGAAGCGGATCTTTCGCGACATTGGATGGCGGCCCTGGCGCAACGCGATGCGGGATTGCGGCTGCGCCGGAATTACCCGTACACCGGCCGCGCCGATGGTTTCTGTGCGTGGTTGAGGCGCCGTTACGCGCCCGAGGTCTATGTGGGGCTGGAACTGGAAGTGAACCAGCGTCACGTGACGGCGGGCGGACCCGCATGGCGCCAGTTGCGCGGTGATATCGTTGCCGCGCTGCTGCACGCGGTCGACGGCAGGAAGGCGGGGCTCGCGGCAGCCGGATCCGCGGAGCCCGGCCCGGAGCGGAAGGCGGGACAGTCGTCGAAAGGGGCGACTGGCGTACATCGCCAAGCCGCCCCTTCTTCGACTGCGTGATCCTCCGTCCGGGATCGGCCGAGGTTCAGCCGAGGGTTCAACCCGGAGTGGGCACGTGATGGACGGTCGTCCGCGTTTGCACCGCCCGCTGCTCGCCGTAGCGTCCCGGCATCGCACGCCGACGCGCACCGCGCGCACCCACCATCCCGCCAGCCGCGCCCGCGAGCAGGGAGAGCAGCATCGCCGCACTCAGCCATGTGCTGGCGATCGACGCCGCTTGGGCCGCATCTTCGACCCGGTTCGCCTCGGCCGGCGTTTCGGGGCGTCCGCTACGCATCGCCATGGCCCGATCGACCGCCGCCGCAGCCTGGTCCTCGGTCATGCCGAGCCGGTCGCGGAGCACGCTCGTCGCCGTCGTCCGATCGCCGCGTTCGATGCTGGAGAAGAGCTCGGCCACGGCTGATTCGTTGCCCGGCGTCGCCGCGACCGAAGAGGCCGTGTTGAATAGGCCGGTCACCGCATTGCCCGTCACCGAGCCGGTGACGATCGCGAAGAACAGCACGGTCGCGCCCCACGCGACGATGCCGTGCAGTACACCGTCCGTGCTCCGGCGCAGCGACGAACTGCGCGCCGCGACGTATCCGCCGACGAAGGCGGCGATCAGCATGCTCACGGTGTTCCAGACGGCGGCGGCGATCGAGATGCTGTTGCCGTCAGGCCGGGCGCCGGCTCCAAAAGCCGCGAATCCGCCGGCGACCCCGATCAGGGTCAACAGCAGATGGATGCCCACCCCAACCGCGAAACCGGCCACCACGGCACCCCAGCGGATGCCCGTCGGTACAGAAGTGTGTTCCAGCTCGTAAGCCGTCGTTTCTATCGTCCTGGTTTCCATTGCTCATCCTCTCGTTCTGCAGGTAAATGCGGGCCCCGAGGGGCTTATGTAAGCGGGTGCAAGAATCGTTCCGACGCCGGGCGCGGCCCTGCCGCCCCAAGCGGAACGAAATTCTTACGTGTTGCATGTAATTCCTGCATGCATTGGCGGCTGCGCCTCCCGGTCCCGTGTTCGGCGGGCCGGAGGACGTGGAGGCATGACGTTTGCACTGGTGGCCCGCATGTCCGTTGCGGCCGCGGCGGAGGCTTATCACAGGTGTCCAATGACAGAATCCGCTCAGAACGTGCTGGAAGAGTTCCTGGACGAGCATCGCGCCTTGCGCTCGCGTCTCGCGATCCCTGGCCGGGAAGCCGACGATCCGGCCATGCCGTCCCCGGAAGTGACCGCTGCGCTGCGCCGCGAAGTGGATGAACTCGGACGACAGCTCCTGCATCATTCGCGTCTCGAGGGCGAGGTCCTCGAGGCGATGAAGTCCCAAAGCGACTCGCCCACCCAGGGGCTGCCCGAGGCTGGGGCGCGTTGCGAAGCCGCGAGGCAACTCCTCGAGCGCCTGGACGCGCTGTCCTATATTGCCGACGATGCGGCGTTCAACGCCCTCTACAAATTCTTCGCCCGCAGCCTGCAGTCCTATCTCGACGAGATCGAGGCGAGCCTGATCCCCGCCGCTTGCGACAGCCTTGAAGGCGGAGAGCTGAGCTGGCGGGTGCAGGTGGATGCGGAGGAGCATGCGGAATCGATGCCGGCCGCGACGCGTGCCGCGGACGGACGGCTCGATATCGGCACGGGCGAGGACCGCAGCCCGGCGCTCTAGGCGGCCGCCCTCCCGCAGCCTCACCGCTGCGGCTTCACATATCCGTCATCGCCTCGCAAGAATCCTTGCAGCGCCGGCAGGCCTCGATGCACAGCTCCATCTCGTCGAGGTCCTCGCAGCTCGCGATGCAGGCGTCGCAGACATCCGCGCACACCGCGCACATCTGGCGATGGAGCGACGAGCCGGTCGTGAGCACCTCCGCCGCCAGCGCGCAGGTTCGCGCGCAGACGATCATCGTGCGCAGGTGGTCCTCTTCGACGTGCCGCCCTCCCTTGCGCAGGCAGTGACCCGTTGCCATGCCCAGGCACACGAGCTCGCAGGAACGGCAGTTGTCGATGCATTCAGCCATTTCCTCCGACAGTCCCATTTCGCGGGCGAGTTCTGTACCCGCGGGCACCATTCCGCTCGAGTTCATCGATATTCTCCTTAGGTCGGTAATTGCCGGCACGCGCGCGGCACTCCCGCTGTCGGTGCAATCGTCGTTCCGCGAGACCGGGGCGACCGTCGATCAGCACCTCGTAGGGCGGCGATATCGCGTTTCGCAGCCACTCGTCGCCTCAGCCGTTGACGATCTCGCCGCCGTTCGGATGCAGCACCTGCCCGGTCATGTAGCTGGAATCGGAGCTCGCCAGGAAGATGTAGCTGGGGGCGACCTCGTCCGGCTGACCGGGGCGGCCGAGCGGCTCTTTTGCGCCGAAGCTCGCCACTTTCTCCGGCTCGAAGGTCGAGGGGATCAGCGGCGTCCAGATCGGGCCGGGCGCGACGGCATTGACGCGGATGCCCTTCGAGGCCAGCGCCTGCGCGAGCGAACGCGTGAAGGACACGATCGCCCCCTTGGTGGCCGAATAGTCGATCAGGTGGGGGCTGCCGCGATAGGCCGTCACCGAGGTCGTGTTGATGATGCAGGCGCCTTTGCCGAGGTGGGCCAGCGCGCGCTTGGTCAGGTCGAACATCGCGAAGAGGTTCGTTCGGAAGGTGCGTTCAAGCTGTTTGCGCGTGATCCCTTCTAGGCTTTCCTGTGGATGCTGCTCGGCGGCGTTGTTCACGACAATATCGAGCCGGCCGAATTGTTCGATCACCTGTTCGACGACGTTCGCCGTGAAGTCCTCGTCCCCGACGTCGCCTGCAATCCGCAGGCAGCGCGCGCCCTCCGCCTCGATGCTGCGGCAGGTGTCCTCCGCATCCTCGTGCTCTTCGAGGTAGACGATCGCGACGTCGGCGCCCTCCTTCGCAAAGCCGATCGCGACGGCGCGGCCGATGCCGCTGTCGCCGCCCGTGACGATCGCGACCTTGCCTTTGAGCTTGCCCGCGCCCCGGTAGTCCTTCATGTGGTCCTCGGGTTGCGGGGTCATCGGCTCTTCGCGACCCGGCTGGACGTCCTGGTGCTGCGGCGGCAGGGTCTGCTTCTGTTTCTGCCCTTGGTTTTCGCTCATTGCTCGTCTCCCCGTTCCGGGTACCCGTCTCGGGTGCTCAGCGACGCCCGCGCGCGTAGAAGCCCGCGACGGCGCCGATTGCGCTGCCGGCGAGCGATGCGATCGCGAGCGCCGTCCACGGGCGCATCACGACCTGTTCGCGGCAACGCTCGCGCACCGCGGCGAGCCGTTCCTTCGATGCGGGGTGGAATTCGGAATCGTCCTGCGCGGGGTGGCCCGTGTCGCTCGAATACACCTTCACGTCGTGACCATGGATGTCTTGCAGCTCGTTCATCTTGCGTACCTCCTTCTGTTCGCCGCTCAGCCCATTTCGCCGAGCAGCATGGTTTCCAGCCAGCCCTTCACGCGTGTCACGTGTTCGTTCTCGCGTTTGAGCGCCCGCTGGAACTGCGGGAGCAGTGCATCCTGATCCGCCTCCTTGGAGAGGCGGATCAGCAGCGCCCAGCAGGCGCTGTCGAGGAGCTCGGCGCTCAGCATGGCTTCCAGGCACTGGCTGATGGTCGTGCGCGGATCGGTCATCACCTGCATGACCCCGCCGTTGGCGACCGCGGCCACGTCGGCCGACGGCGTCTGCGCCGATGAGTCGGCGCCGAGCGAATCGAGCGCGGACGCGACGATGTGCATGTGCTCCAGCTCCTCGTCGCGGATATGACGCAGGTCGTCCGGCGTGAACGGCAGCGTCACCCGGCCCGCGAGCGCCTCGGTTTTATCGATGAGCGCCTGGTACAGCCGGACGCCGCTACGCTCGAAGCCCAGTCTTTCCCCGAGCTTGTCGACGAGCACCTCGGGCTTCTGCCCACGAAGTTTTGAGATCACGGTATTGAAGGCCCCAGTCAAGGTGCCGGGCATCGGCACCGACCCTACCCCGTCGGCTTCCAGCACATAGGCCGAACGCACGGCCGCGATCGCCTTCCCGTCCGGCATTCCATCCGCTGCCGCAGGCGGCATTGAGGTCTGCTCGTCCGCATACGTCTGCATGATGTGCAGCGCCAGCGGCGAGGTCTGGACCCCTGTGCGGTTGAAGCCGAGTTCGGTGGCGTCTTTCATGATGGTTCCTCAGGATTCGGTCATTGAGAGAAATCGGTAAACGATCCGGCTAGACGCGCACCACCGGCCGATTGAGCTCGGTGCCCGATGTCCAGTGGTAGGAGGTCGCGACCTGCGTGGAGGGCGAGCCGTCGGCGTTGACGCGCTGCCGGTATTCGATCGATGCAGGACTTTCGGCGTCGCGCACGACGAAGTCGGAACCGTTGGCGCGCAAATTCACCTCGTCGGCCAACACATCGCGGACGAACTCGCGCTGGCTGCGGAACTCGACCGGCGCCGGCAGGCCCTCGCCGAGGATCTCGGCCGGGTCCCGCCCCTCGTGGCGCCGGATCAGGTCGGCGACGAAATGCAGGTGGCCGAGCTCGTAATCGCAGAAGCGCTCCCACAGCGCCTTGATCCTCGGATTCGTCTCCGAGCTGAGGCAGCTGTAGTAGCCGTAGACCTCGGCGGCTTCGTGCAGCAGCCACAGTTCGAGGAAGCTCTGGTCGGGGTCGATCAGCGATCCGTACTGCGTGACGTGCTGCTCCTCCACAGAGGCGATCTCGCCGTAGAGCTGGCGCGCGACCGGATCGGCGAAGGTGGGTCCGATGTTCATGTAGTAGTCGTGCGTCTGGTACTCGGCCGCGGTGATCATGTTCGCGTGAAGGCGCGAGATCAGCGCCGCGTTGTGGCCGTGATCCCGGCGCAGGTCGTCCTGCGGCGCGCGGTGTTCCTCCGCGGTGGGCCGTCCCGGCACGATGTCGGTATAGCCCTGAAGGATGTTGTTGGCATCCTTTCCTTCGAGCCGGTCGAGCAGCGCCGAATAGCGGTACAGATGGTCGAAATCCTCCAGCAGGCCGAAGCGATAGACCTGGGCGAGATAGGGATCGGGTTCGCGCTGCGCCACCGCGGCGGTCACCTCGATCGCGACCTGTTCGTAGGCGATCGTCGTTTCCAAGGGAGAATGGTCGGCGGACATCAGCCAGTTCACGGCGGTCGCCTGATGCTGTTCGATGCGGCGGATCTGGGCGAGCGGCAGGCGTAGTTCGCCGTTGAAGCGTGCGCCGATGTGGCTCAGTCGCAAGGCGTCGAGCTCAAGGCCGTTCATGAGGATGACGCGCACGCGGGTGAAGGCGTCGTCGTCCAGCTTGCTGATCGGATTGCCCACCATGTCCTTCCACGTCAGGCATTGTCTTTCCAGCGGCACGCCCTTGTTGTCGAACAGATTCATCGAGTTCTCCTGGATTCCGGCCCGCCTGTAGTGGAAATGCGTCATGCGTCGATCGCTTGCCCCATCGAGTGCAAACCGTGTTCCCGCGCTTGCGGCATGAGGGGTGCCCTGCCGACAGTAGGACTTACACGTGCCTTGGTAATCTTCAAGCCGTTTCGTGCGGGAAAGAGCAATGGAGGAACCCGGCCTTCCGTTTGCTAGGGCGAAGTCCCCCACCCGGAGACTGCGCGCATGAACCGCCCCTTGCTGAAATCGCGGAAGCCCACCAACATCGTCATATTCCGCGCGCTCCAGCTGGGCGACATGCTGTGCGCGGTCCCGGCCCTCAGGGCATTGCGCGGCGCCTGTCCGCAGGCGCGCATCACCCTCGTCGGCCTGCCGTGGGCACAAGCCTTCGCGTCGCGCTACCCGCGCTACATGGACGACTTCGTGTCCTTCCCGGGATTCCCCGGCCTGCCCGAGCGCGTGCCCGACATCGCGGCCTTCCCGAGCTTCCTCGCCGAGATGCAGTCCCGCCGCTTCGACCTGGCGATCCAGATGCACGGCGACGGACGCCTGTCGAACGCGATCGTCGCCTTGTTCGACGCCGAGTTCCAGGCGGGCTTCGGGGCGGCGTCCGCGACCGCGTCTGCGTCGCTGCTGCCCTTTCCGCAGGAGGGACACGAGATCCGCCGCCTCCTCGCGCTCGCAGAGTTTCTCGGCGCGCCGCCCCTGGGCGACGAGCTGGAGTTCCCGCTGACGGCGGAGGATGAGCGTGAACTGGTCGGGAGCGGCCTCGTCGAAGGGCTCACGAGCAGCGGCTACATCTGCCTGCATCCGGGCGCGCGGGCGCCCGAAAAGTGCTGGCCGCCCGAACGTTTCGCGGCGGTCGGCGATGCGCTCCACGAACTGACAGGACTGCCCTTGGTGCTGACCGGGTCCTGCGCCGAAACCGGGCTCACGGCAGCCGTGCGGCGGGCCTTGCACAGCCCCTCAATCGACGCCGCGTCGCCGATCAGCGCGGGCGGCCTCGCGGCGCTGCTCTCGCGGGCCCGACTGCTGGTGACCAACGACACGGGGGTCGCGCACATCGCCGCAGGCCTGCGCCTGCCCAGCGTGATCGTGTTCCGTGCGTCCGAGCTCGCGCGCTGGGCGCCGCTCGACGGCGCGCTGCATCGGACCGTGTGGGCACCGGCGGGGTCCGCCGCCGACGACGGCCTGAGCGATGTGCTGGCGCACGCGCGCGAACTGCTCGCGCAACGCGGCGCGATCCGCAGCACGGCGCCGGCCAGCTGAGCATTCCGGCCGGCGCGCCCGCGCTCAATACTCCAGGCTCAGCACCCGCGGCGCGTCGACCTCACGGCGAGCCACGGTGGTCGGAAGCTCCTGATGGTAGGCGCCCGAGGGGATGATGCCGCAGCCGCCGTGAAGCGCCATGACACGCAGCTGCGCGTACACGTCTTCGCCGCAATGCTCCACAGGAAGCTCGCGCCAGAATTCGAAGCCGCCCGCTTCACGCAGCTTCGCGGTGTCGAACATCACGCAGCCGCCCACCCAGGCGACGCGGTAAAGGCGTTGTCGGCGCGCATCAAGGCCGAGGCGGCTCTGCACGTGGTAGAGATTGGCGGCGCTATGCAGGTGGTGCCGCTCCCACTCCGGGCTGTCCGGCTTCACCGTTTCCGGCTGCACGCGTCCTTCCCAGAACTCGATCTCCTGCTGGCCGGGCCGCTCGTCGCCGGCGAAGCTCATGCCAATCACGGCGCTGCCGACAAAGCCGCAACCCTGTTCGCGGATGGCGGTCAGCAGGCGTTCGACAAGATCGGACTCGATGACGACGTCGTCGTCGAGGAAGAGCGCATAGGGTGCGCGCGACTGACCGAGCAGGAAGTCGCGGTGTTCGGCGAGCCCCCGACGCGGCTCATGCCGATGCAGTTCGACGACGTGGCCTCGCGCGGTGAGCAGGCGGCGCACCGCCAGGACCTCCTTTGAGGCTTGGGCCCTGCACTTCTCGCCCTGATCGGAGATCACGATACGCAAGGGGGCACAGGTTTGGGCGAACAGGGCGGTCAGCGTCACCGCGAGCGCGCCCGGGCGGTCACAAGTCGGGATCAGGACATCGACCGTCGAGGACGCCGCCGTCACGTCGGCGACTCGGCGCCGATAGAGCTCGGGGTTGAGCGTCGGGTCGTTGTACATCTTGAACTGGCGGTAGATCTTGAAGCGCGACGTGCCGCAGCTCGCCTCCCACAGCAGCCGGTCGAGACAGCCGGCGAGGTCGCGGCGCTGTTCGATCAGGACCGCGAGTTTCTCGCGGCAGCGGCGGCGATGATCCTCGTCGGCATCCTCGCGCAGCGTCTGGATCCGCATGTGGTGAATCTTCAGCGCAAGAATCGAAAGCCGGTCGATCATCGCGCCCGCGGTCTCGCTCGCCAAGCGCGCGTCCTGCTTGAGGGGGCGCTGATCCAGCGCTGCGAGCAGGCGCCGGTCAATCGCCTCGGCGGCGTCGTTGCGGCGCTGATTCGTCCGGTCGATGGCCCGCTTGCAGCGCGCGATCTCGGAATCCGGCACGTCGCTGCGGCGCGCCTTGTCTTCCTCGGCCCACAAGGCGGCGTTGCAGCGATGGTTTTCGTCGACCCAGCGCCACAGCTCCGAGTCCGCATGCTCAGGATCGAGCCGCCCGCCCTGGAGCACCCGGTCGTGGAAGTCGGTCAGCGCGCGGCTGTCGAGGACGAAGAGGCTCGGGCTCGTCGTCTTATTCAAGTTTGCCTACCTCATGCGAGATCGACACGGGGCTCTCGTAGCTGCGGTCAGGAATGCTTTCGAGCGCCTCCATGACGAGATCGTCGGCACCCTCGGAGCGGGCTTTTTCGAGGATCTCCTCCTTTTCCACCGGGTAGTCCAGGCCGCCCGGGAACTTCTGGATCTGGACCGGGTTGGGAATGCGCCGCTCCGACTCGCCACGCGACTCATCGCGCGAGTCGTCATGCGAGTTGCGTTTTGCCGAGTCCGGGGACTTGGCGTCTCGCTGTTTGGAGCTCCGGCTCTGTGGGCTGGTCATGATGTCTCTCTCCTGCGATTGCGACGCGGGCGGCGCTGCAATCGCAGTGCCCGCGGCGCTTACGGCCAGGGCGAGACGGGCGGCCTCGGGACTATGCGGGCGATCGGAAAACATTGCATACGCATAGCAATATTTCCATCACCGGGCGTCCGTCGCCGAGCGCGGCGGGTCGGGCGGGAAAGACAGCTTCTTCAGTAGGCCGTCGACGACTGCGCGGCCCACAGATGGGCGGCGACCAGCGCGCGCCAGGGCGAGAACTCAGCGAGCCATTCCTTGGCCAGGTTTTCGCCGATGCGGTCGGGGGACGCGAGCAGCGTCTGGATGCCGCGTCGCACGGCGACGTCGCCGTGAAGCGATCCGTCGAGCCAGCCGAATCCGCGCAGCAGCATGTAATTGACGGTCCAGGGGCCGATGCCGCGCACTTCGAGCAGCCGGTCGCGGATCTCGTCGACGGGCAGCACGACGGGCAAGGTCTGGCACCACGCCTCGAGTGGGAGCCGATCTTCGGCTGCGAGTTGCGACACGGTCAGGAGCGTTCTTGCCTTCGCGGCCGAAAAACCCGCGCCCCTGAGCTCGTCCTCGGCCAACGCGCCGACCCGGCCCGGCTCCGGATAGCACATCAGCCCGCCCGAATGCCGTACGCCCGTTGCGAGAATCAGTTTGCGGCGCAACGACACGGCGGCCCTGACGCTGATCTGCTGCCCCGTAATCGCCCAGGTCAGCGCTTCGAACGGCGTCGCCGTCACCGGCACGCGCAAGCCGGCCTGGCGAGCCAGTACGGGACCCAGGCCAGGATGATCGCGATAGCGCGCCTCGAAGTCCTCGACGCCCTGCCCCAGTCCGAGCATGCGGCGCACCATGGTTTCGAAGCGCTCTTCCCCGGCGGCGGCCGCGTCGCCGTCGATCGCGAGCTCGGCCGTGGCCTGCGCGGCGCCGAAATGGATGCAGAGGCATGCCGGCCGCCCGTCCCACAGCATCCCCTTCTCCAGCCTGTCCGCGCCCACCCGTTCGGCGACTTCCTGTGCGTCGCGCTTGTGAAAGGCGAGGATATCCCGGGGCCGGAAGCCGGCAGGAAGCAGCAGGATGCAGGAAAACCGTGCGCTCATCGCAGAGGTCGGAAGATCGGCGGAAAGCCTTACTTTAGGCCCGATACGCCTTCGACGCACTCCGCCTCTTGCTGTCGAATTCGTCGAGCCCTCAGTGCACCTGCGGCTCGCCTGCCGGTGCCCAGCGCCAATCGGCGAAGGACTCCGCGAGGATCGGCTCGCTGATCACGTAGCCCTGCGCGATGTCGCAGCCCTGTGCCGACAGGTGTTCCCAGCCGGCCGCGTTCTCGACGCCCTCGGCGACGACTTCGAGGTCGAGGTCGTGCGCGAGGTCGATCGTCGAGCGCACGATGACCGCCGAATCGTTGTCCGAAAGCATGTCATGGACGAAGGACTTGTCGATCTTGATCGCATCGACGGGCAGCTTCTGCAGGTAGGCAAGCGAGGAATAGCCGGTGCCGAAGTCGTCGATGAAGAGATCCGTCCCGAGATCCTTCAGGCGATACAGCGTCTCAAGGCTGCCGGCCGGATCCTGCATCAGCGCGCTTTCGGTGAGCTCGAACTGCACTGTCGTCGGGTCAGCCCCCCACGTCGCGAAGTGGTTGCGTACGCGCTCGAGCAGCTTGGGATCGCGCAGATCTCGTGCGGAGAGATTGACGGCCACCGGCATCACCAGGCCGGCTTCGCGCCACACGTAGCTCTGCCGGAAGGCGGCCTGCATCACCCAGTCGGTCAGCGGGCTGATCAGTCCGCTGTGCTCCGCGAGACCGATGAAATCGCCCGGCCAGAGCGTGCCGCGCTGCGGGTGTTCCCAGCGCACCAGCGCCTCGACACCGCACAGCGCGCGGTTAGAGAAGCGCGCCTTCGGCTGGCAGTAGAGCCGCATCTCGCCGCGCTCGATGGCGCGGTGGAGGTCGCCGATCAGCGCCAGACGCTGCGCGCATTCGCGATCCCGCCCACCGGTGTAAAGCGCGTGTCCCTGGCCCTGCTGGCGCGCCTGGTGCATCGCTACGTTGGCGCGGCGGATCAGCACGTCGGGTTCGTTGCCGTGCCCCGGGAAGACGGCCGTGCCGATGCTCGCACCGGCGTCGAGCATGATCTCCCCGACGGCGATCGGCTCGAGGAGTTCGAGCAACAGGCGTTGCGCCGTACGCGAAGCGGCGGCGGCATCGGCGCGCTGCAGCAGGATCGCGAACTCGGATTCGCCGACGCGCGCGATGTTGGCCGCGTCCGGAATCACCTTGCGGATGCGCGCCGTGATCTCGCACAGCATCGCGTCGCCCTGCTGGTAGCCGAGGGTCTCGTTGATCTCCTGGAAGTGGTTCACGCCCAGCACCAGCAAGGCGAGCGGCGAACTCCACGCCTTGGCGGCCTCGATTTCGGCGGCGAGGCGCATGCGCAGGCGCCAGCGGTTCGGCAGCCCCGTCAGCGCATCCTCCTCGGCCATGCGCTTGATCGTCTCCTGCGCCTCGCGGCTCTTCTGGTGCATGCGCAGCGTCGCGATGCCGAAGGCGAGATCCTCGGCAAGTTCGGTCAGAAGATCGACTTCCGCAGCATCGAAGGCATCCACTTCGCCCGCCGCGATGGTCAGGTTGCCGAGAATCTCGTCGCCCACCCGCAGCGGGAACGCCGTGAATGCGAGCAGGCCGCGGCTCAGATCCTCCTCGCGCCACGGCGCGAGCCCGGGGTCGTCGCGGGTGACCCGGCCGATGCTCGGTTGTCCGGTCCGGATCGCCATACCGGTCGCCCCGCGTCCGCGTTCGCCGTCGGCCCAGGTAAGTCCCTGCGCATCGAGGAAGGCGCGGTCGATGCCGGAGTGCGCCTGCACCGCGATGGTCTTGGCCTCGTCGTGCTGCGCGAAGCCGACCCATGCCATCCGATAGCCGCCCTCTTCGACGATGATGCGGCAGATGTCCCCGAGCAGCTGGTGTTCCTCGGTGGCGCGAACCAGGCTGCGGTTCACGGCGCTCAGCGTCTTGCGGGCCCTATCGACGCGTTGAAGTGCCCTCTCCGCTTCGGCGTGGCGTTGTGCCCGACGCAGCGCGCCGATCCCGTACGCGACGCCCTCGGCGATCTCCTGCAACAAGTCGATCGCCTCCGGGCCGAAACCATCGGCGCAGTCGGTCGCGACCAGCAGCGCGCCCGGTACCTTGGCGGCGCCGGGCAGCGGCAAGATCGCGATGAAGGGGGGATGGCCTGCGGGGTGCCGATACGCTTTGCCACCGTTCGCCGCGACGCCAGCGTCATCGGCGCAGCCCTGGATCACGAACGGGCGGCCCGCACGGATCGCATCGCGGATGTCCATCGTCCCGTTCGCCTCGTCGAGGTCCAGCAGTTCGTGCTCGCCCTGGTTGTCGGGCGGCAGGCCGCAGGACGCGACGTTGTGCAGGGTGAGGCATTCCGAATCGGCGTAGTGGACTGCGGCGAAGCGGTAGCCGGCCGTGTCGACCAGGGCCTGGCAGACCTTGCTGATCAGATCACCTTCCTTCGTCGCCAGGCGCAACGCGAGGTGAATTGCCCGCAGGGCCAACAAGGCTTGTCGCGCCGACTGCTGCTCGGCGACGAGCGTCGCTGCCTTGTTTCCCTTGCCCCGAACCCGTCCGTTCATGGCCCGCCTCGAAATATGCCTGGTACTAAGGTAAGTAACGCTTCATCCAGGTTTTGAGCTGACTTGAGGGGCTACTACTTTCAACATAGCAGGCCCTTACCGTACCCGCGTCGGGAACATGACTATTCTGTGCGATGCATGCCCTTGCGCAGCGGTACCAGCAGGCCGCTCAAGCCATTGTGGTCGAGTTCGTGCATCAACGCGAGGAGCTGTCCGAGCTTTCCCGCCGGAAAACCTTCCCGCCCGAACCAGTTGAGGTAATTCCCCGGCAGGTCCGCGATCAGGCGGCCCTTGTACTTGCCGTAGGGCATCTCGGTCGTCAGGAGGGCTTCGAGATGCTCGGGATTCATTGTTGGGCCGTCCCGGCCGAGACCGTCGCTGCGAGGATAGCCGTCAGCAGGTGCCACACGCGCCCGACCGACGCGATCTCGACGCGCTCGCCGGGCGCGTGGGCGCCGCGGATCGTCGGGCCGAAGGACACGATCTGCATGTCCGGATACTTCGCGACGATCAGCCCGCATTCGAGCCCCGCGTGGATGACCTGCACGTGCGACTCGGCGCCGAACTCATGCCGATAGACGGCGCGGCACAGCGCGAGCAGCGGAGAATCGGCCTGCGGTGCCCAGCCCGGATACTGCCCTGACGGCTCGGCGCGGGTCCCGGACAGACTGAAGAGGCTCACGATCTCGTCGGCGAGCGCCAACGCCGTGTCGTCGAGCAGGGAGCGGACCATGAAATTGCACGAGCCCTCGGCTGGCGTCAGCGACACGACGCCGAGGTTGTTGGAGGTCTCAACCACGCCCGGCACGCTGAGGCTGCGCCGATGCACGCCGTGCGGCGCCGCGTGGAGGGACGCGAGCCACACGGCCTGGTCCTCGGCCGACATCACCGGTCCCGAATCGTCCTGCACGAGCCGTAGGCTCACGCCTTCGTCGACGCCCTTCAGCTCGACGCGCAAGCGTTCTTCCCACGACGCGAGGGCCGCCGCGATCTCGGCCCCGCGCCCTTGCGGAACGGCCACCCGGGCGACGGCATCCCGCGGCAGCGCGTTGCGGGCCGAGCCGCCCGCGAGCCCGGCGAGACGCAGCGGTACCAGCCGTTCGAGGTCGCGCAGCACGCGGACCAGCAGCTTGATCGCGTTGCCGCGCTCCTCGTGGATATCCACGCCCGAATGTCCGCCGCGCAAGCCATGCAGCTCGATGCGCCAGGGCTCGAAGTCCGTCGGGCAATGCTCCGGTGCGCCGTCGCAGTGCACATTGACGTCCAGCCCGCCGGCGCAGCCGATGTAGAACTCGCCCCACTCCTCGGTGTCCACGTTGAGCATCAGCCGCCCCTGCAGCACGCCCGCCTCCAGTCCTTGCGCGCCGCCCATGCCGGCTTCCTCGTCCACCGTCAGCAGCGCCTCGATCGGCCCATGCGCGAGCGACGCGTCTTCGAGCACCGACAGGATCAGCGCAACGCCGATGCCGTTGTCCGCCCCGAGCGTCGTCCCATCGGCCACGAGCCAGTCGCCCTCGCGCAAAGGCCGGATCGGATCGCGCGAAAAGTCATGCGCCGAATCGGGATTCTTCTGGCACACCATGTCGAGGTGCCCCTGCAACACGACGCCGGGTGCGTCTTCGCAACCCGGGGCGGCGGGTTTGCGGATCAGCAGGTTGCCGGCCGCATCCACCGTCGTCGCCAGACCCTTGTCGTTCGCCCACTGCCGGATGCGATCACGCAAGGCGGCCTCGGCCTTCGACTGGCGCGGGACGCTGCACAAGGTGGCGAAATGGGCCCACACGGTGGCGGGCTCGAGACCGGAAAAGACGGGATCGGACATGAGGTGTTTCACTTTCGGGGTCGGATGCCGAATGGTAAGGCACGCCAGCCGCATTGGCGTCTTCTCGAAATGATTTGTTCGACATGGCCGCCGAAGATCCCATCGCCATCGGCCATGTGCGAGGCCATACTGAACAAGACTGCCAACCCTGGGAGGTGCAATCATGAGCCAGTCGACCGAAGGGATCGAACGCGACGTGCAGGCGGCCGTCGATGCCGATACGGCTACCGTTGCGGATCGCGTGCGGATGATCACCTTGAAGGCGCTCTCCGAGGGCAGGCTCGACTCGGCGGCGCTGAAGGACGTCACGAGCGCGGTGTTGCGCGGCGCGCAGCAAGGCATCGAGCGCCCCGACCGCGAACGGACGGAAGCGATGCGCCAGGCCGTGCGCGGACTCGACGAGGCGCTCGCGGCCGCGGCACAGGCCACCGTGCTCGCGATGCAGGAAGCCGTCGGTCGCGGCAGCGAATTCTCCAAGCAGGAGCTGAAGGGCACCCTGGACCAGATCGGCGCGATGGAATCCAACTTCCTGCACACGCTCGCCGACGCCGGCCGCGCCGCCAACGGCCTCGCCCGGACGACGCTGCGCGAATTGGCCGAGCATGCCCGCAGCAGCGGCACGCAGATCGGCAGCCGAGTCGCGGTGGCAAGTGCCGAGCTGACCCGTGCGCTCGCCGCCCTGACGCGCGATCAGGTGCAGACCGGCGCGCGGACGGTGCGCAACGAAGCGGGCCTCCTCGCCGCGCTGGCGTCCGGGATGCTCAGAGGGATCGCGGACCGGCTCGACCCGAGCCAGGCGAGCGACCGCAAGCCGCCCGCCCCGCCCCCGGCGCTGCCTCCCGCGCCGCCCGAGCTCTGACGCGTCCGCAATGCGGCGAGCTTGTCAGGGGCGTATGGTCGAAAGCCGGATCAGGACTGCTCGGTCGCGGACGCCACGGCGTCCTGGATCACGGCAAGCAGCGCGTCGGCAGCAGGATCGCTCGGCCGCTCGGGCTCTCGCGCCTGCTCCCCGAACTCGGAGATGAAGGCGCGTACGACGCCGTTGGTCCAGCCGAAGCCGTCCTGCACCGGGTACTCGCCGCCCCCCGCGAAGCGCGACATGTCGCAGACGTCGTACTTCTCCATCAGCTTGCCGGTGCGCTGATACACGCGGTCGGCGAGACTGACGAAGCGCGCGGCGATCTCCCGTGCCAGCACGGCATGACCGTGACGCAGCAGCCCCTGCACGACGATCCACTGTAGTGGCGCCCAACCGTTGGGGCTGTCCCACTGCTGGGGCGACTCCGTCAGCGTCGTCACGACGCCGCCGGGCCGCAGGAAGTGCGTCTCGATCACATGGGCGACTCGAGCCGCGTGTGCGTCGTCCAGCAGGCCGCAGTACAAGGGGAAGGCTCCGGCGAGCGACCAGCAGCCCGCCCGCGCGCCGTCGGTCCACGAGTAATCGAAGAACCAGCCGTTCTCCTCGTCCCAGCAGCACTCGACAAGCGCCGCCTTGCGCCGCTCCGCCGCCGCCGCGTAGTCCGCCGCCCGAGCGTCGCCGACGCGGCCCAGCCAGTCCGCGAGACACACCTCGACGCGATACAACAGGCTGTTCAGGTCGACCGGTAGCAGCTCCGTCGTCCGGATGCTCTCCAGCCCCTCCCCGTCGCGGCACCAGCGCGAGCTGAAATCCCAGCCCGATTCGGCGCCTGCGCGGAGATTGCGGTAGATCGCATGCTGGTACTCGGGTGCTGCAAGGTGGAAGAGCTCCACATCCTCGGCATAGGACTCTTCGCGCGGCGTGTTGCGCTCGTCCCAATAGCGATTGAGGACCACGTCCTCCCGCAGCATCACCGTCCGCCGATGGGCGAGCGGCCGGCCCGCAAAGCTGCGCACGCCGCGGTCCATCCAGTAGCGATACTCGGCTTCGAGCTGCGGCAGCCAGCGCGTGATCGCGTCGAACCCGGCCTTGCGCGCGAACAGTTCCAGCATCAGGCAGAACACCGGCGGCTGCGAACGGCTGATGAAATAGCGCCGGTTGCCGTTGGGGACGTGGCCGTAGGTATCGATCAGCCACGCGAAGTTCTGGATCATCGACTCGACGAGGTCGAGCCGCTCGGACGCGACCAGGCCCTCCATCGTGAAGTAGCTGTCCCAGTAGTAGATTTCGCGGAAGCGGCCTCCGGGGACGACATAAGGGTGCGGCAACGGAATCAGCGATCCCGTCTCGATGCCGCTAGGCTGGCGCGCGAGCACCGGCCATAGCGCGTCGATATGCGACGCGAGCGACGTCGCCTCCGCCGGTGCCGGCGCCTGGAGCTCGGACGACATCACGAAGTGCTTGCGCACGAAGTCTTCCAACAGCGCGCGGAAGCGCTCCTGGATCAGCTCGGGCGCGACGATCGGCACGCAGTCGGGAAAGGTCTTCGAATCGGCGAAGAGACGAAGAAGCTGGACCGCGTGGAACAATGCGTCGGTGGACTTGTGCCCGGAATCGCTCACGTTCGTTCCCTTTCAGTGTGCCGCGTTCGCGCGAACCCGCTCCGAAAACACGATCGGTGCTGCCTGGCCGGGTTCAGCGTCGGAAGCGCCGACGCGCAGCCGCGGATAGGCCTCGCCCGTTTCCGCAAACAGGTGGCAGTGCTCCGCCGGCAGCCGATAGCCGACCGTCTCGCCCGCCGTCACGGTGCTGCGCCGCGGGTTGCGCACGACCCAGGGGTCGCCGCGGCCGGCGTTGTCGAGATAGTGGTAAGTCTCGTTACCCATGTGTTCGACGAACAACACGTCCGCAAGATTCGGCGCATCAGCGACTTCGCCCCACTCGATGTGCTCGGGGCGGATGCCCAGCTTCACCGGGCGGCCTTGGTCGGCTGCCGGCGTCGCGACCGGGATCGCAAGCTCCTTGCCGCTCCAGAGCTGCACGATGCTCTCTTCCGCGCCGGCCCGCAGCAGCGTGCCCGGCATCAGGTTCATCTTAGGCGAGCCGATGAACTGTGCGACAAATTCGTTGGCAGGATGATCGTAAAGTTCCAGCGGCGAACCCACCTGCTCGACGTTGCCGCGGTTCAGCACGACGATCCGCTGTGCGAGCGTCATCGCCTCGACCTGATCGTGGGTCACGTAGATGATCGTGGACTTCAGCCGGCGATGCAGCGCGGCGATCTCCATCCGCATCTGCACGCGCAGCGCGGCATCGAGGTTCGACAGCGGCTCGTCGAAGAGGAAGAGCTTGGGCTCGCGCGCAATCGCGCGGCCGATCGCGACACGCTGGCGCTGGCCGCCGGAAAGATCCTTCGGACGACGCTGCAAGAGCGGTTCGAGCTGCAGGATGCGGGCGCTCTCCTCCACCCGGCGCGCGATCTCGGCCTTCGGCAGCTTCGCGAGCTGCAGGCCGAAGGCCATGTTTTCGTACACCGTCATGTGCGGATACAGCGCGTAGGACTGGAACACCATGCCGATGCCGCGCTCGGAGGGCGTGTCGTCGTTCACGCGCGTGCCGTCGATATACATGTCGCCGCCGGAGATGTCCTCCAGGCCGGCGATCATCCGCAGCAGCGTCGACTTGCCGCAGCCCGACGGGCCGACGATGACGACGAATTCGCCGCTATTCACCTGCAGATCGATGCCCTTGATGACCTGGGCCGTTTCGCCGTAGCGCTTGTTGAGTTTGTCGAGAGTCAGTTGAGCCATGTTCGTATTCCTTGTCGGGGTCGTATCTTCGTGGTCAGCCTTTCACTGCACCGGCGGTGAGCCCGCTGACGATGCGTTTCTGGAAGATCAGCACGAGGGCGATGATCGGGATGGTCACGACCACCGACGCGGCCATGATGTGTCCCCACGGCAGCTCGTACTGCGACGCCCCTTGCAGCATGCCGATCGCGACCGGCACGGTGCGGTGGTCGTTGGAGATGATGAAGGTCAGCGCGAACATGAACTCGTTCCACGCGCCGATGAAGGCCAAGAGCCCCGTCGTGACGAGCGACGGCCCCATGATCGGCGCGAACACGCGGGTGATGATCACCCACAGGCTTGCGCCGTCGACGATCGCGGCCTCTTCAAGTTCCACCGGAAGCGAGCGCATGAAGGTCGTCAGCACCCACACCGTGAAGGGCAGCGAGAAGGTCGTGTAGGACAGGATCAGCGAGCCGATCGAGTCGTACAGCCCGAGGAAGCGCACCAGCTCGAACATCCCCGACAACACCGCGACCTGCGGGAACATCGAAACGCACAGGATCGTGAAGAGGATGTACTTGCGCCCGCGGAAGCGCACCCGCGCCAGCGAGAACGCCGCGGTGATCGACACCAGCAGGCAGATCCCGACCGTCACCGTCGCGACCAGGAAGGAGTTCAAGAGGCTCCTGCCGACGCCGTTCTCGCCCAGTGCATTGACATAGTTCTCCCAGTGGAAGCCCGAAGGCAGGTAGTTCGGCAGGAAAAGCTCCTGCCCGGTCCGGAGCGACGTCAGCACCGCGTTGTAGAACGGGAAGACGCAGATCACCGTCACGACCAGCGCCGCAAAGTAGATCCAGAACTTCGCGCCCGCCTCTCTCTGTTTGCGAGTGAGCTTCATTGCCGCGCCTCCTTGCCTTCGTGGCTGAAGCGGTTGATCCACAGGAAGCAGGCCGCAATGCCGGCCACCATCATGAACACCAGCACCGACGCGGCCGAGCCCGCGCCCATCTCCTGGAAGGACACCATGCGTTCGCGGGCGTAGCCGGAGATCGAGATGGTCGCCTCGCTGTTCGAGGTCAGCACGTAGATCAGGTCGAACACGCGCAGCGCGTCCATCACGCGGAAGATCAGCGCGACGATCATTGCCGGCATGATCAACGGCAGCGTGATTCGGCGGAACCGCTGCCAGGCGTTGGCGCCATCGACGCGCGCCGCCTCGTAGAGGTCCGTCGGGATCATCTGCAGCGCCGCGAGCAGCATCAGCGCCATGAAGGGAACCGTCTTCCACACGTCGGCGATCACCACCGCCCACATCGACAGCGTCGGTTCGGCGATCCACGCCAGCGCCCCGTCAATCAGGCCGGCGCGCGTCAGCAGGTCGTTTACGACGCCGTACTGATCGTGGAACATCCAGCCCCACATCTTCGCGGTGACGATGGTCGGGATCGCCCACGGAACCAGGATCGCCGCGCGAACCAGGCCCTGGCCGCGGAACTTCTGGTTCATCAGCAGTGCGAGCAGCATGCCGAAGACCAGTTCCAGCGACACCGAGCAGGCCGTGAACCACAAGGTGTTGCCCACCGCCTGCCACCACAGCGGGTCGGCGAGCACCCCGAAGCGCTCGCCATTGGCGAAGTCGAGATAGTTCGCCAGTCCGACGAAGTTGTACTCGTCGGGCGTGTCCATTGCGGCGTCGGTGAAGCTGTAGAACAGCGTGCGCACCAGCGGCCATCCGGCGACCGCGAACAACAGCAGCAGCGCCGGCGCGACGAGCAGCCAGGCGGCGCGGGCGCGGCGTTGCTGCAGGCTGCGCTTGCGCGGCGCGGCTCTCGGTCCGGCCGTCGTCCCCGCAAGTGCAGGCCCGGAAGCAGGCAGCAGCCCTTGGGAATTGTGAGTCATGAAGGTCTCCTCCTTTATATGGCCCAGCCATCTGCAAGCTCCGTTCGCCGAAGGGCTCAGCGCGAACGGTTATTGGCTGGGCGGAGCGTTGAGTGGGATGCAGCGCGTGCTCCGCATTTCGCATGCCGGATTGACTCGCCGGTCCTTACTTCCACTCCCTGCCCTTGATGCGCTTCAGCTTGTCTTCCAGATCGGCGACCGCCTGCTCGCCCGTCGCGCGGCCGCTCAACACGTCATAACCGGCGTTGAAGACGGCCTTCGAGACTTTCGGGAACTGCGAGCGCGTCGGCGTCGAAGGCCGCGGGACGGCGTTCGCGAAGACATCCTTGAACTCCGCGAGGTAAGGCGCCTTGGCCTGGACTTCGGCGTCCTGATAGCTCTCCATGCGCGCCGGCGGGATGCCCAGCAGCAGGAAGGCGCGCTTCTGCGTTTCCGCATCGGACAGGATGCGCACGAGCTTCGCGCCGGCTTCGGGATTCTTCGAGTACGCGCTCACCGCCCACTGCCAGCCGCCGAGGGTCGCGGCGTGCTGCCCGTCCTCGCCCCCCATCGGGATCGGCGCGACGCCGACCTTGCCCTTCACCGGGCTCGACTTGTCCTGTGTCAGAAGATAGGCATACGGCCAGTTGCGCATGAAGACCGCGTCGCCGTTCTGGAACACCGCGCGCGACTCTTCTTCCTGATAGCCCATCACGCCCTTCGGTGCGATTGTTCCGACCCAGCTCGCGGCCGTGTTCAACGCCTTCGCGGCCTTCGGGTTATTGACCGTGACGTTGCCCGCCGGATCGACGAAGGTGCCGCCGTTGTAGGACGCGACCCATTCCAGCACGTCGCAGGAGAGCCCCTCGTAGGCCTTGCCCTGGAACACCAGGCCCCACATGTTCTTCAGCCCGGCATCGCGCTCGGCTTTCTGGATCTTCGTCGCGATCCGCGCCATCTCTTCCCAGGTCTTGGGCGGCTGCTCCTTGTACTTCTCGAGCAGATCCTTGCGGTAGTACAGCATCCCCGCATCGAGCTGGCCGGGGACGGCCTTGACGCGGCCATTCACGACATTGTTCTTCCAGTTGTTCGGAAAGAAGGCCGGCTCCAGGTCCTTGACCTTGTCGGTGAGGTCGTAGAGGTGCTTGTCGAGCAGGCCGACCCAGATCACATCGACCGACAGCACGTCGACCGCGCCGCCGTCCTTCGCGGCGAAGATCTGCTGATAGAGCGCGAGCTTCTCGTCGGACGCGGCCGGCATCTCGATGAATTCGAGCTTGTGCGGCGTCTCGGACTCGAAGCGCTGCTTCACGTGCTCGCAGTACGGCTTCATCGCGCCCGAGATGTTGCAGGCCATCTTCAGCGTGTCGGCATGCGCGGCGGGCAGCACGGCGAACAGGGTCGCGGCCAAGGCGGCGGGCAGCAGTTTCTTCATGGTGTCTCCTCGGTTATGTCTTGTGTTTTGATGCCGGCGGGCTCCGTCCCGCCGGTTGTTCGGATCAGCTCACGCGATAGACGCGCGCTTCATACGGGCGCAGCACCGCTTCGCGCGACTCTTCGTGGGGGGCGACCGTGATGTTCGCAAGGCACAGATCGGCATGGCGAAGCGCGAATCCGTCATGCCGATAAACGGCCTCCTTCCCCGACAGGTTCGTGATCACGACAAAAGCCTCGTCGTCGAGCGTGCGGGTATAGGCGTAGATCTGCGGATCGTCTTCCATCAACAGTGTGTAACGGCCATAGACCAGCGTCGGTTCGGCCTTGCGCAGCCGGATCAGCTTGCGGTGGTAGTTCAGCACCGAGTCCGGATCGTCCTGCTGCGCGGCGACGTTGATCGCGCTGAAGTTCTCGTTGACCTTCAGCCACGGTCGGCCGGATGTGAAGCCCGCGTTCGGCGTCCCATCCCACTGCATCGGCGTGCGCGAGTTGTCGCGGGCGACGACCGACAGCTTGGCGATCACCTCCTCCACCGGCACGCCCTTCCCGCGCTGCAGGGCATATTCGTTGCGGGCGAAGACGCAGTCGAAGTCGTCGATGTCGTCGAAGCGCACGTTCGTCATGCCGATTTCCTGGCCCTGGTAGATGAAGGGCGTTCCCTGCATCAGGAAGTACATCGTCGACAGCGCGGTCGTGCTCTCGCGCCAGTAGTGCTGCACGTCGCCCCACTTCGACACGATGCGCGGAATGTCGTGGTTTTCGAGGAACAGCGCGTTCCAGCCGATCCCGTCGAGCGTCGTTTGCCAGCGCGTGAAGATCTTCTTCAGCGCGACGAGGTCCAGCGGCGCGGACGGATCGTTCGCCCACAGCGTCAGGTGCTCGAACTGGAAGATCATGTTGAGCCGCTGCTGCTGCTCGCCGACCCACTCCACCGCCTGCCCCGCAGACACGCCGTTAGCCTCGCCGACCGTCATGATGTCGTAGTGGCGGAAGCTCTCCTTGCAGAGGCTGTCCATGTAGTCGAGCACGCCCGGCACGTTCATGTGCATGTCGAAGCTCGGCACGTACTCCAGCTTGTCGGGATTCGGCAGGTCCGGCAGGCCGGGCACCTTCTTCATGTGGCTGACCGCGTCGAGCCGGAAACCGTCGATGCCCTTGTCGAGCCACCAGCGCACCATGTCGTTCACGGCGCCGCGCACCTCCGGGTTCTCCCAGTTGAGGTCCGGCTGCTTGGTCGAGAAGAGGTGCAGGAAGTACTGACCGGTCGTCTCGTCGAGCTTCCACGCGGAGCCCTTGAAGATGCTTTCCCAGTTGTTCGGCTCCGCGCCGCCCTTGCCCTCGCGCCACACGTACCAGTCGCGCTTCGGGTTATCGCGCGAGGAACGCGATTCGACGAACCACGCATGCTCGTCGCTGGTGTGATTGACGACGAGGTCGAGGATCAGGCGCATGCCGCGGCTGTGCACCGCGTCGAGCAGGCGGTCGAAGTCCGCCATCGTGCCGAACTCCTCCATGATTGCGTGGTAGTCGGCGATGTCGTAGCCGTTGTCGTCGTTCGGCGACTTGTACATCGGGCAGATCCAGATCACGTCGACGCCGAGCGACTTCAGGTAGTCGAGGCGCATGGTGATGCCGTTGAGGTCGCCGACGCCGTCGCCGTTGGAGTCCATGAAGCTGCGCGGATAGATCTGGTAGGCGACCGCCTCCTTCCACCACGCCTTGCGGACGGGTTTGCTGTCCTGTTCTTTCATTGCGAGGGCTCTCCGTGAGTCCAGATTAGTTCGCCGATGCGCGCACGGCGATCGCGAAGGATTCGTAGGGTTTCAGTGCGAGTCGCGCGTCGAGGCGCGGGGGCACGTCGTAGTTGTGGATCAGGCAGTCGCCCGCGACGCCCTGCAGTTCGGGGGGCAGGTCGAGCTCGACCGTCTCGCCCGAAAAGTTGTTGATCACGACGATGCGCTCGTCGCCCAGACGGCGTTCGTAGGCGAAGAGCTGCGGGTGATCGTCGAAGAGCGGCAGGTAATCACCGTAGACGATCACCGGGTGCGCCTTGCGGATTGAGATCAGCCGACGGTAGTGATGGAAGACCGAGTCGGGATCGGCGAGCGCCGCTTCGGCATTGATTCCGACGTAGTTCGGATTCACCGGGATCCAAGGCTCGCCGCGCGTAAAACCGGCGTTGGGCGACGCGTCCCAATGCATCGGCGTGCGCGCATTGTCGCGGCCGTTGGCGTAGATGCCTTCCATCATCGCCTCGTGTGCGACGCCGGCCGCAATACGCTCGCGGTAGTGACCGAGCGACTCGATGTCGCGGTACGCCTCGATCGAATCGAAGCGCACGTTGGTCATGCCTAGCTCCTCGCCCTGGTAGACATAGGGCGTGCCCTTCAGGCAATGCAGCGCGGTCGCGAGCATCTTCGCGGACTCGACCCGGTAGCGGCCGTCGTCGCCGTACTTCGACACCGCGCGCGGCAAGTCGTGGTTGCACCAGAAGAGCGAGTTCCAGCCGCTGTCGGCGAGCTCGGTCTGCCACTTGGTCATCACGCGCTTGAACTCGACCAGATCGAAGGCGCGCGGCTTCCACTTGCCGTGCTCGGGATCGTGCGTGATCGTCACGTGCTCGAACTGGAACACCATCGATAGCTCACGCCGTGCCGGATCGGAATACAGCTTCGCGATGGCCGGCGTCGCGCTCCAGGTCTCGCCGACCGTCAGGACGTCGCGATGGCCGAAAGTCGCGGCGTTCATCTCGCGCAGCAGCTCGTGCAGGCGCGGACCGTTCGTCGTGATGCCGCGATCGACGTCCTTGCCGATCAGGTCGATCACGTCCATGCGGAAGCCGCCGATGTCGCGGTCGAGCCACCAGTTCATCATGCGGTGCACTTCGGCCTGGACCTTCGGATTCGCCCAGTTGAGGTCGGGCTGGCGCTTAGAGAACAGGTGGTAGTAGTACTCGCCGGTCGCCGCGTCGAACTCCCACGCGCTGCCGCCGAAGGCCGCGCGCTGCACGTCCGGGGGCGCACCGCCCTCACCCGGCGCCCGCCAGATGTAGTAATCGCGGTAGGGGTTGTCCTTGGATTTGCGCGCCTCGACGAACCACGGATGTTCGTCGGACGTGTGATTGACGACGAGGTCTATCACGATGCGGATGCCGCGCTCTTGCGCTTCCGCGATCAGCGTGTCCATCTCGGCGAGCGTGCCGAACTCCGGCGCGATGTCGCAGTAGTCAGAGATGTCGTAGCCGTTGTCATCCATCGGCGACTTGAACACCGGCGACAGCCAGATCACCTCGACGCCCAGCGTCTTCAGGTAGTCGAGCTTGCCGATGATTCCCGCGAGGTCGCCGATCCCGTCGCCGTTCGCGTCGCAAAAGCTGCGCGGATAGATCTGATAGACCACCGCGTCGTGCCACCACTTCGTTTCCAAGTTGTGTCTCCTCAGGGGCTTCGGGGTTTGCAGTGATTGTTTTTATGGACTGATAAAATCTTCCAAAGCGGTTTGGATCGTAGGCCAAAGCGCTTTGGATGTAAACTGATTTAGAGGCCGACGATCGGGTTCCTTAAGACGTTAGACTTGGGCTATCGAGTGGGCCGAATCGAAGGAGCCCGTTGCTGCCCGAGGGCCAGGTAAGGCAGACCCAGGAAATGGAAATGAAGGTCAATCTGAAGATGCTGTCCGAGTCGCTCGGACTGTCACAAACCACGGTCAGCCGGGCGCTCAACGGGTACTCGGACGTCAGCGAAGCGACGCGCCAGCGCGTGATCGAGGCCGCCAATCAGCTCGGCTACCAGCCCAACCCGCAGGCTCGCCATCTCGCGACCGGCCGCGCGGAGGCGATCGGGATCATCTACCCCTTCGGCGAGGGCGACTTGCGCGACGTGCGTTTCGGTGAAGTCGTGTCGGGGATCACCGAGCGGCTCGCCGAACAGAACCTCGACCTGATGATCCATTCGTCGCGTCCCGACCGCGAGCTGGAGACTTACCGGCGCATCATCGAGGGGCGGCGCGTGGACGCACTGGTCGTCGCACGGACCCGTCTCGATGATCCGCGCATCCAGTTCCTGCAGGAACGCAATTTCCCCTTCGTCGCCTACGGCCGCACCAACAGCCGTTTGCCCTACGCCTGGTTCGACTTCGACAACGAGGCCGGCGGGCGCCTGGCTGTCGAGCGCCTGATCGGACTGGGCCACCGCCGCATCGCGCTGATCCACGCCCCGCTCGTGCTGAATTTTGCGAAACAGCGTCATGCGGGATTCGTCGCGGGACTGCGCGCTGCGGGCATCGAGCCCGATCCCGCCCTGATCATCGAAGCCCCGCTCGACCGCATCGGCGGCTATGGTGCAGTCGGCAAGCTGCTCGCGCTGAAGGAGCCGCCCACGGCCCTCGTCGTGGACACCAACGTCGCCGGCGTCGGCGCGTTGCGCGCTTTGACGGAGGCAGGTTGGAAGCCCGGCAACGGGATGTCGCTGATCGTCTACGACGGCATCCCGACCGAGATTCCGCTGCCCTACACGGTCACGGGCGTCACGCAGGCAACCGGTGAAGCGAGCGGGCGTGCGATCGCCGACCTGGTGATCGGCGTGCTCGCGGGCAAGCGGCTCGAAGACCTGCACGTGCTGGCCCAGCCGAGCATCGCGCCGGGCGAGACCGACGGCCCTCCCCCGGCCGCCCAACGCAGGCGGGCGAAGGCCATCGGCGAGGAAACCCCCGGCTGACGCGGGAGCTCCTTTTCGCGATTGCGGCTGGCTGGACACGGTGTCCCCTGAGCTTCGCCAGGGTCAGAACCAGACTTCCATCTGGGCGCCCACCAGCCACTTGCTCGAGCCTTTGAACTTCGTGGCGCCGAAGCCTTCGTTGGCGCTGCCATCGTAGCTGAAGCCGTTGAGCTGCTTGTCCCACTTCATCCAGCTCGCGAAGAGGCGCAGTTCGGGGCGCGCGAAGAAGCCCGCGCCGGTGTCGAGCTTGAAGGTCGGCGCGACCGTCAGCTTGTAGAAGTCGCCCTTGGCCTTCGAGAAGGTGCTGTCCAGGTTCATGTACTGGTAGCTGCCTTCGTACTGCATCGCGAAGTTCTTGTTGATCGAGTTGATCAGGCGCAGGTTCGCCGATGCCCACTTGTAGTCGTCGCCCTTGTTGAAGCGATCCTTGCTCACTTCGGCCATCACCGCGGGCGAGACTTTCCAGGTCGGCGAGAGATCGGCGATGCCGAAGCTCATCAGGCGTAGCGCGCGCGCTTCGTCGAGCAGATTGCCGACTGCGCCGAGCCGCTTGACCTCGGCGCCCAGGCCGTGCCCATAGAGAACGCCGAACTTCGACAGGCCGTCCGTCAGGCCGTAGAAGCTCGGAGCATGGTAGGCGAGCAGCCCGTGGTAGCCCCGGGTGGCGCGGCCCGTGTCGCCCTCGTCGTTGTTCGTCGCGCGCATCCCATTGAGCATCAGCTGCCAGTTGCCGATGTAGTTGTTGCTCGTCAGGACGTAGCTCTTGATGCTCTCGCTGCTGTCGTTGAGGAAGTCGCGGCCGTACACCGAAAGGTTCGTCTTCCAGTCCGGCGTGATTTGCGCGTCGTAGAACCCGGCGCCGGTACCCGACAGGAAGATGAAGTCGGAATCGAAGAAGTGGATGTCGAAGTTCTTCTTGTCGAAGCGCTTGCCCGCCCAGATCGATCCGTTCTCCAACGCCGTCCCCTTGAACATCGGCAGGCTGCCCAGCTCTGCGTAAGCCCAGCGGACATTCACACCGTTCTCGCCGCCGGTCCAGTCGTTGTTGCTGTTGACGCCGTCGGCCAGCATGAAGCCGAACTGTCCCCAGCTGCCGTCCGGATCACGGAAGTTCTTGATGAGCTTGGCCTCGACGTAGGTGTCGGTCTCAAGGCCGAGTCGGCCGACGGCGCCGCCCAGATTCCCGGCCGGCGTAATGTAGGGGCCGACGCCCTTGACCGTGAACATGTCATTGTTCGACACCGTGCCGGATCGCGCATAGCCGTGGAACTCGAAGGACGAGGCGGTCTCCGCCGCCGCCTTCGTCAGCGCCGCCGGCTGCGCGTCGCTCGCTGCCTTGGCGGCTGAAGCGGTGGTGTCGGCCTTCTGCGCGACGTCGCTCGCCTGCTGCGCGGTGGTCGTAGCTTGTTGGGCGGTGCTGGCGGCCTGCTGGGCCGCATTTGCCGCCTGCTGGGCGGCCGCGGTCACCGCGCGGAGCTGTTCTTCGAGCCGCTCGATGCGCGCCTCTAGATCCTCCACGCGCTTGCTCTTGCCCTGCTCCGCCGCGCCTGCGCTGCCGCAGAACGCAAGGGCAATCCCGATGGCAATGGCCGTCTGCCTGAACATCATTGTTGTCTCCTCGACTGTTGTAGGTGCTGCACCGTCGCTTCGATGCGCCTCTGCGGGCGCTCCCGAACGACGGGAAAAGTTCGGTTGAATCGCTCTCCTACTGGCCTGAGTGACGGGTCGTTCCTGCTCTGTCACGCGTCTATCACTCAAGTTGTAGCGAAGTGTAGAAAAGCTACCAACGAAACGCAAATGTTTTGTAGTTTTTTATCAATCGAGAGGTTTTTGAGGATGGGCGAGATGCCCGGCAACCAGCCGAAACTCCAGGCGCCGCAAGGTGAATGACGTGATTGCCGTGTGGCTTTGGGGCGGTCGTCAGACCCGATCGAGGAAGCGCGGGAGATGTTGTTTCGCTTCGATCGGATGTAGTGGGATGTAGGTTTCTTCCACAAAATCAATCAAAAGCGCTTTGGGTTTCGAGACGGATCTGCGCTCGAAGAGAGCGAATCGGGAAGGAAGTAGCCTGCGATGCGCGGCCGCGTAAGACAGTCCGCGGGACACACGAACGGAGTCCCGCCCAAGGCTATCCCGCGCTCGTCGGCGCGATATGGCACTCGGCGGTAGTCGGGAGCTGGACGGCCGGTCAGCTCGCGTGCGAGATCAGCGAGCCCAGGTCTCCGGGGTCGGACGGCGGTAGCGTTCGCGCATCCGTCTTGCGGTCATGCGACTGCGCTCCGCGGACCGCCACGCCGACCGCGAGCACGTCGAGCATCAGCAGATGCAGGATGCGCGAGATCATCGACAGGTGAGTCGAGATGTCTTCGGAGTGATCCACCGCGAGATGCACGGTCGCTTTCTTCGCGAGCGGCGAATGGCTCGCCGTGATGGCGATCACCGCGGCGCCGGCCGCCAGCGCGAGGTCGACGGCATGCAGGAGTTCGGGCAGCCGTCCGGAACTCGACACCGCGACGACGACGTCCCCCGGCCTCAGCAGCTCGGCGGCCATCGCTTCAAGGCGCGGATCTGCGTAGGCGACGGCCGGGATGCGGAGGCGGAAGAACTTGTACTGACCGTCTAGCGCGACGACGCTGGAATTGCCTGCGCCGTAGAACTCGATGCGCGACGCCCCCTGCAGCAGCCCGATTGCGCGGTCGACCGCGGCGGGATCGAGCTCATCACGCAGCCGCAGGATTGCCGACACCGTGTTGTCCAGCACCTTCGCCGACAGATCCGGCGCCGAGTCCCCTGCCCTGACCTGGCTATGGCGCACCGGGATCGTCCCGGTGAGGCCGGACGCGAGTTTCAGCCGGAATTCGGCGAGGCCGTTGAACCCGAGCGTGCGGCAGAAGCGGATTACAGTGGGTTGGCTGACGTCGGCATGCTGCGCGATGTCAGCGACCGGATCGCTCACGAAGCTGCGGGGCTGGTCGAGCAGGAACTGTGCGACGCGCTGTTCCGCCTTGCTGAAGTTCGGCAACACGGCGCGGACCTTTTCGAGCAACGGATTCTCGCTACGACCCGACTGCAGTTGGTGGCCCAAGATGGCCGACACGCCCTGGAAAGTGGCCTGCGGCGCCGTGACGACATAGGTCGGAATGCGCGCGACGTAGTCGGCAAGGCGCCCCTTGCTTTCGAAGCGCTGCCGGAAGGACGAACGCGCGAAAAGCGCCCCGAGCCGGGGCACGATGCCGCCGCCGATGTAGATCCCTCCGAGCGCGCCGAGCGTCACCGCGACATCGGACGCGACGGTGCCGAGCATGCCGCAGAAGCACTCGACGACCTCCGAACACAGCGCGTCGTCTCCCGTCAGCGCATGCGACACGATCTGTGCGGCGGCCAGCGGTTTCGTGACGGATACGGCATTGCGTTCGGCCAGCGCACGATACATCAGTTCCAGCCCCGGCCCGGAGACCAGCCGCTCCGCCGACACATGCGACAGTTCCCGCCATGCGAATTGCAGGATGCACATCTCGCGCTCGTCCGCCGGCGCAAAGCTCGTATGTCCGCCTTCACTGCCGAGCGTGACCCAGCGGTCCTCCGCCGGAATCAGGCCCGATACACCGAGCCCGGTTCCCGGCCCGATGAGCCCGATCACGTCGTCCCGGCGCGGCTCTCCGCCGCCCACCTGCACGCGGTCGCGCTCGGACAGGCGCGGCAGCGACATCGCCAGCGCAGTGAAACCGTTGACGACGAGCAGCGTATCGAGACCCAGCGCGCGCCGTGTTTCCTCGATCGAGAACTCCCAGGCACGGTTGGTCATCTTCACTAGATCGCCGTCGACGGGGGTCGCGATCGCGAGCGCCGCATGACGCGGCGGCGGCCCGGAGACCTGCCGGAGGTAGGACTGGACGAGGGGCACGATGCCCGCGTAATCGCCGCAATCGAGCAGCTCCACGGCCTCGATGCGTCCCGGGGCGCGTTCGAGCGCGAAGCGCGCGTTCGTTGCACCGATGTCCGCGAGCAGGCGCGGGCCGTCGGCAAACTCCTGTGCGGATTCCGGCTTCGCGTCGGCTCTTGCTTCCTTGTCCATCTCGACTCCAATGCCCCTGATGTGCGTATTTTGACGTATTGCGGCAGCGTCACATCGGCGATCTTCCGCTCCGACTCTGAGCCTGAAATGCTCGGTCGTGCACCTTGTGGCTCGATGTGATGGTGGCGATGACCTGGATCGGTAAGCAACCGCTTCAAACAGGTAGGCGGAATTCGATCAAGTTGTTCAGTAATCGGATTGATTAGTTTCATCCGTCCGCCCATAAAGCATAGAATCCGCGCTCCAACGTCATAGGGAAAAGCTTCTTGTACGCAACCAAGTACCGGTCTATCCAGAGCACATACATCGTCGCGGCGATCATTGCATTGTTAACGTCCGTCGACGCGGCCGCTCAGATGCAGAGTCAGAGCGGCATCTTTGAGATTGGAGACGCTCTGGGGGGCGCGTGGCCCAGCGGAGTATCACCCGATGGAACCGTGCTTATAGGTGTCGCAGCGTTCGAACGAGGAAGTGGAACCCACGGGTTCCGCTGGACTCGAGCAGGCGGCATGACTGATTTAGGCACCCTTGGCGGATGGAGTTCGTCAGTAAGTGGAGTATCTGCTGACGGCAGCGTCGTGATAGGAGAATCACTGACTACGACTTCTGCAACTCATGCCTTTCGATGGTCAACGACTGGCGGCATGGTCGATATAGGGACTCTGGGCGGGGGAGACTTTTCGTCAGCCTCTGGCGTTTCAGCTGATGGTGGTGTTGTGGTAGGTCTGTCCACGACCAGAACGACAAGTATGGAATCGCATGCCTTTCGCTGGACTTCGGCCGAAGGAATGACAGACCTCGGAACTCTGGGAGCCGGATATTCAGCTGCCTCGGCGGTGTCGGCCGATGGACGTGTCGTAGTGGGTGACGTCGGAGGTCACGCTTTTCGCTGGACGGCCTCCGACGGCATGGTCGATCTGGGCGGCGGCACTGCCCGAGCAGTCGGAGTTTCAGCCGATGGCAGCGTCGTGGTGGGCGATTCATTCACCAACAACGGGACAAGATCTGCTTTCCGATGGACTCAAAGTGGCGGCATAACTGATCTGAGCCCTCTCGGCTCAAATGATTGCTATGCCATTGGACTTTCCGCGGACGGCAGCGTGGTCATAGGTGACGCGATATTCCAGAATACTTCCGCCTATCATGCCTTCCGCTGGACACAGCAAAGTGGCACGGTCGACCTTGGCAGCCTCGGTGGAGAGGGGGCATGGGCAAGAGCTGTTTCAGCGGACGGTCGTGTGGTGGTCGGGACTGCTTGGACGGCCGGCAACGGGAACTTACGAGCATTTCGTTGGACGCAAGCTAGCGGCATGCAGAGCGTCGAAGACTGGCTTAGGACAAATGGTGTTACGGTTGGCAGGGACATGACCTATGGGGCAGTTGCCACTAGTAGTGATGGTAGCGTCGTAGTCGGACAAACCGACGCCGCCACAACATTCGTTGCTCGTGTTTCAGGCGACGGTAGCGGCCTGATTACGCTCGCCGACGTGCAGAAAAGTCTCTACTCGACTGCAACGAGCAGTGCGCAGGCACTTTCTCTTGCAAGCACAGCGATCAACGGCGCGCATAGCCGCCCTTTGTCCGGGCGAGTTGCCACGGGACAAAGGACCTTTTCGGTAGCCGGAGATTGGGGGCGAGACGACGATGGTTCGCGCTCGGGCGAGCTGGGTCTGGCAGAGGCTGGTCTGGGTTATAACTTCGGTCCGGCGCAAATAAACCTGTCTCTTGGCCAAACCAGGTCCACGCAAGGCTTGACTTTGGGCGGCCGTGCCAAGGTCGAAGGCACTTACGTTCTAGCCGAGGCGCTAATTCCTGTCACCGGCGATTTTTGGGCAACGCTGGGCGCGTATGGCAGTTTAGGCGAGGCCAGCCTAAGAAGAGGTTATTTCAATGCCGGTGTTCCGGATTACTCGACTGCAACACCAAACACCAGAATATGGGGGGTACGCAGCCGACTTGATTGGGACAACGCGTTGCACGCCGCCGGCACAGATTTTTCCCCTTATGTCGATTTGACTTATAACGAAGTGAAACTGGACGCCTACACGGAGATCGGCGGTGGTTTTCCGGCGCGTTTTGATGCCCAAAAGGACAAGGCGACAGAGTTGCGGCTGGGCGTAAACACCATGATTCCGTTGCCGGACAATATGCGTCTTTTAAGCTGGGTGGAGGCGGCACGCCGCTTCGAAAAAGATGGGGCGCGAAGTACCGGGGAGGTTATAGGCATGCTTGCCTTCAACTTGCCAGGCCAGAGCTTTCCACAAAACTGGTTGCGTATTGGGACCGGGCTCGAGTGGCAGCTTGCCGGGGGAACGGCAACATTATCAGCGAATGCAACCACCCAAGGTCCAACGCCGAGTTTCTGGTTGGCGACCAACTGACAATCGGTGTTCTAAGCGGCGGTCAAATAATCTACCCGGCAAGGCGGTCCGGTCGGCGATGTGGGACTGCAGCGAGTTTCTCGGCGATGTGTCTCTAGCCCGGCGCTTGCGCCGCAGTGGGCGGAGCGGGCGACTGCTGTGGCGTGGTACGGCTGCATGGCCCGGAGAGGCCGCTATCGCCTGGTGACGTTGGGTGGACGTGATCGAACGCATTCACTAGAATGAAGTAACGTGGAATAATGCTGGAGAATGCAATGCGAAAACAGCCCGACCCCTCCCCAGCCGACCGTGCGAGCGTGCTGCGACAGGCCGTGAGCGAAGCCGCAAAGCGCCTCCAAATTGGCCCGACCGACCTCGGGCAGATCATCGGCGTCAGCCAGCCGACCGCGTCGCGCCTGCTGAAGGGCGAGTACGATCTGCGTGCATCCACCAAGGAGTGGGAACTCTCCGCGTTTGTCGTGCGGCTCTACCGCTCGCTTTTTTCCCTGGTGGGTGGTGACGACAGCCTCGCTCGCGGCTGGCTGCACGCGCCGAACCGCGCTTTCCCTGGGCAGCGCCCGATCGATCTGATCAAGCGTGTCGACGGTCTGATCCATGTCTGCGAATACCTGGACGCCTACCGCGCTCGCGTCTGAAGTCCAGCCATGGTCCGGCTCGGGCTGGCGCGCGGTCGAGGCCCAGCACAAGGTCGCCACGATGGCCCTCGTCGGCGGGGACCTCACCCATCAGGCCTTGCTTGAAGACATCCTCGAAGAAGCCAAGCCTCAACTCCCGGAGGTGACTCGGGGGCTGCACTGGCTGCTTGCAACGCCTTTCCGCTACTGGCCGCTGCCGGGCGGTTCGCGCTTTCGTCGCCGGCACGATCCCGGCGTGTTCTATGGTGCGGAGGAACGGCAGACCGCATGCGCCGAAAGCAGCTATTGGCGCCTTCGCTTCTGGATGGACAGCGAGTTTCTCCAGGGGCAGTCGAAATCGGTACCCATCACGCTCTTCGAGTTCTTCGGGGCGACGCAACGGGCGCTGGACCTCTCGAAATCTCCTCTGGTCGATGATCGCGCCATGTGGATGCATCCCTCCGACTATTCGGCGACCCAGCAGCTCGCCGAGACGGCCCGCCAAGCCGAGGTCGAAGCCATCCGCTACGAGTCCGTGCGCCGTACAGGCGGTCGCTGCCTCGCCCTGCTTGTCCCGGACGTCTTCAAGGCGGTAGCGGAACCGTATCGCAACACCCAGCAGAGCTGGATGCTCCTGATCCAGCCGCCTCATCGCGTCGTGTGGCAACGCGAACTATCGGGTGAAAACTGGTTGTTCGAGTTTTCCGCCTAGATGCGGAAACGCCAAGTTTCTGAACATCGACGGCCTTCCACGATCTCAAGAGGAAACTCGGTCAGCCGAATGGCTCGCGACGTAGTTTTGCTACGGCCGTAAACGTCTGTGATGCTGTAATTTTGTAACAGACTTCCATCCGCCGACCTGGATAAAGGGTGAGCCCGACTTCGCCCGAAAGCCGGATTTGTTCTGAATTATGGCGAGTTCTCACGAGTGAAGGGACTCGGCAAGAGAAGAACTCCGGTGACGGCGGCCGAGCGGTTTTCCCGATGCCGACTTGCCTTGTCTGTAATTAAATTACAGAATGAGTCCAACGAATGCCTTCGGGCGTACTCAGCGAAGAGGTCTCCATGGCACTTCCCCGCTCTCTCGATCTGGTCATCTTCGGCGGCACCGGTGACCTCGCGATGCGCAAGCTGTTGCCTGCGCTGTATCACCTGCATTGCGACACGCTCCTGCCTGAGGAAGTACGCATCGTCGGCGTCGCGCGCGATGTGCTGGACGACGACGCTTACCGCGGCTTTGCGCGCCAGCACGCGGAGCGCTTCATCGGCAAGGATCTCAAGCCGGCGGTGTGGGCGAGCTTTGTCGAGCGTCTCGCCTACGCGCAGGTCGACGCGCTGCAGGCCGACAGCTTCGCCGCGCTCGCCGAACGCCTGAATGCCCGCCCGGACGGCCAGCGCGTCTTTTATCTGTCGACCGCGCCTAGCCTGTTTACGACGATCACCCGCCACCTTCACGGCGCCGGGCTGGTTGCGACCGACAGCCGCGTGGTCGTCGAAAAGCCGCTCGGCCACGATCTCGCGTCCTCGCGCCAGATCAACGACGAGGTTGGGCGCTACTTCGGTGAGGATCAGACCTATCGGATCGACCACTACCTCGGCAAGGAGCCGGTGCAGAACCTCCTCGCGCTGCGCTTCGGCAATGCGCTGTTCGAACCGCTGTGGCGGCGCGACTGGGTGCGCGACGTGCAGATCACGGTGGCCGAACAGGTCGGTGTCGAGGGGCGCGGCGAGTTCTACGACCGTGTCGGCGCGATGCGCGACATGGTCCAGAACCACCTGCTGCAGCTGCTGTGCATCGTCGCGATGGAGCCGCCCGCCTCGATCGCACCCGACGCGGTACGCGATGAGAAGCTGAAGATCCTGCGCGCCTTGCGCCCCTTCGGCTTGGCCGACGTCGCGACGCGAACCGTTCGCGGCCAGTACAAGGCCGGGGCCAGCGGTGGCCAGCCGGTGCCGGGCTACCTCCAGGAACCGGGCATTCCCGCCGATAGCCGTACTGAAACCTTCGTCGCACTGAAGGCCGAGATCAACACCTGGCGCTGGGCGGGCGTGCCCTTCTTCCTGCGCACGGGCAAGCGGATGCAGGAAAAGGTCGCCGAGATCGTCATCAACTTCCGCTCCGTGCCGCACTCGATCTTCGGTGTGCCCGCGACGCCTCAGCACGCCAACCGGATGGTGATCCGCATGCAGCCTGAGGAAAGGGTCGACCTACATCTGCTTGCGAAGCAGCCGGGCGACGTGATGCAACTCCATCCGGTGCAACTCGACCTCGACTTCGCCGAAGCCTTTCGTACGCGCCGGCTGGAAGCCTACGAGCGCCTGCTGATGGACGTCATGCGCGGCAATTTGACCTTGTTCGTGCGCCGCGACGAGCAGGAGGCCGCGTGGCGTTGGGTCGAGCCGATCATGGCGGGGTGGCAGGCCGCAGACGATCGGCCGAAACCGTATACCGCCGGCACCTGGGGCCCGGCCGGATCGAGTGCGTTGCTGTCGCGCGACGGGCTTTCGTGGCACGAAGAAATCTGAACAGAATCGAGGAAGGACTACCAGATGTTTTCCGGCTCTCCCGACACTTTTCCGCGCCTCGTCGGCGACATCGGCGGCACGAATGCGCGTTTCGCCTTCATCGGTGCGCCCGACGAAGAGATCAGCGCGATGCGCACCCTGCCCTGCTCGGACTTCCCCGGCCCGGCGGAGGCGATCGAGCACTACCTCGCGGTCAGCAAGCTTCTGCGCCCGCGCTGGTGCGCCTTCGGTATCGCGAACCCGGTCGACGGCGACTTCATCCGCATGACGAACCACGACTGGGCGTTCTCGATCCTCAAACTGCGAGAGCGTCTCGGGCTCGACCGCCTGAAGGTGATCAATGATTTCACCGCGCTGGCCATGGCACTGCCCGCGTTGAGCCCGGAGGATCTCGTTCAGGTCGGCCGTGGAGAAGCGACGGTCGGTCGTTCGATCGGCTTGGTTGGAGCTGGCACCGGCCTCGGTATCTCCGGCCTGATTCCTTGCGGTGGCGATTACGTTCCACTCGAGGGTGAAGGCGGCCACGTCACACTGGCCGCGAGCAACGCCCACGAAGCCGAATTGATCGCATGGCTTTCGACGCGCTATCGGCACGTCTCGGCGGAGCGCGTGCTCTCGGGCCCGGGGCTCGTCGCGCTCTACGAAGCGCATGCCTCGGTTGCGGGCGTCGATGTGGAGCCGTTGACGGCGGCACAAATCAGCAGTCGCGCGCTCGACGGCACTTGTCCGCTATGCGTGGAAACGCTGCAATCCTTCTGCGCCTTCCTTGGCACGGTCGCGGGAGACCTCGCCCTGATCCTCGGGGCACGCGGCGGGGTCTATGTGGGCGGAGGCATCGTCCCGAAGCTCGGCGACTTCTTCGTCCACTCGCCCTTCCGCGAACGCTTCGAGGAAAAGGGACGCTTCCGGGACTACCTCGCGCAGATCCCCACCTACGTGATCCACGCGCCCTACCCCGGCCTGCTCGGTGCGGCGCGCGCGCTCGACCGCGCCGCTCAGGAAGTCTGATTCGGCTCGCGCCGGACAGAACCCCTACTGGGCCAGCTCGGCGCGGTCGCGGAAGAACGCCAAAGCCTCCGGGTTCGCCAGGGCTTCCTGGTTCTTCACCGGCCGCCCATGCACGACGTTGCGCACTGCAAGTTCGACGATCTTTCCGCTCTTCGTGCGCGGGATGTCGGCCACTTGCAGCACCTTCGCCGGCACGTGGCGCGGCGTGGTGTTGTCGCGGATCGTCTGCTTGATACGGGCGATGAGCGCGTCGTCGAGCGTGAGGCCTTCGCGGAGCTTCACGAAGAGCACGACGCGGACGTCGTTCGGATTCTGCGGCGGCCAGTCCTGGCCGATCACGAGGGACTCGACGACTTCCTCCAAGCGCTCGACCTGGCGGTAGATTTCGGCGGTGCCGATGCGCACTCCCCCCGGGTTCAACGTCGCGTCCGAACGGCCGTGAATGACGAGGCCGCCGTGCTCGGTGATCTCGCAGAAGTCGCCGTGACACCACACGTTCGGGAAGCGGTCGAAGTAGGCCGCGTGATACTTCGAGCCGTCCTCGTCGCCCCAGAAGCCGATCGGCATCACGGGGAAGGGTTTCGTGCAGACGAGCTCGCCCTTTTCCCCATTCCGCCCGCGCAGCGGTTTCCCCTCGTCGTCCCACACGTCGACCGCCATGCCGAGGCCGCGGCACTGGATCTCGCCGCGCCACACCGGCAGCACCGGCGAGCCGAGGACGAAGCACGAGATGATGTCGGTACCGCCGGAGATCGACGACAGTTGCAGGTCGGCCTTGATGTCGCGATAAACGTAGTCGAAGCCTTCCGGCACCAGCGGGCTGCCCGTGCTCATCATCGCGCGTACGCTTGCAAGGCTGTGCGTCTCGCGCGGTTTCAGGCCGAATTTCGCTGCGGCGTCGATGAATTTTGCGGACGTGCCGAAGTGCGTCATCCGTTCGGCGTCGGCGTAGTCGAAGAGGATCTGGTTGTCCGACGCGAAGGGCGAGCCGTCGTAGAGGAGCAGCGTCGCGCCGGCGGCGAGGCCGGAGACGAGCCAGTTCCACATCATCCAGCCGCAGGTCGTGAAGTAGAACAGGCGGTCACCGGGCTTCACGTCGGCGTGCAGGCGATGCTCCTTCAGGTGCTGCAGCAGCGCCCCGCCCGCGCAATGCACGATGCACTTCGGCACGCCGGTCGTGCCCGACGAGTACATGATGTAGAGCGGATGATCGAAAGACAGCGGCGCGAAGCGGATGTCGTCGACGTGCTGGAAAGGCGCGACGAATTCGGCCCACATGTGGGCGTGCGGCACGTGCTTGAGGTCGTGTTCGGCATGCACATAAGGGACGACGACGACGCGCTTCACCGACGGAAGCTGGCGCACGATGTCGCCGAGCTTGGCGAGAACGTCGATCGTCTTGCCGCCGTAGAAGTAGCCGTCGCAGGCGACGAGCACCTTCGGCGCGGTCTGACCGAAGCGGTCGACCACGCCCTGCACGCCGAAGTCGGGCGACGCGGAGGTGAAGATCGCGCCGATGCTCGCCGCGGCCAGCATCGCGATGATCGTCTCGGGCATGTTCGGCATATAGGCGGCAACGCGGTCGCCCTTCTGCACGCCGTGATCGCGCAGTGCAGCGGCGAAGTGCGCGACGGCCCGGTATAGCTCGCCGTGCGACATGCGGTTCTGCACGTGGTCTTCGCCCCAGAAGACGAGTGCGTCCTTTGCGTCGCGCGAGCGCAGCAGGTTCTGCGCGAAGTTCAGACGTGCGTCGGGGAACCACTTCGCGCCGGGCATGCGGTCGCCGCCGACCAGCACGCGCTCGCCGCGTTCGCCGATGACGCCCCCGTCCTCCCACACGCTCGTCCAGAACAGCTCGGGCGCGGCGACGGACCAGGCGTGCAGCGCATCGTAGTCGGGCAGCGAGACGCTCCAGCGCTTTTCGGCCGCGAGGCGGAAAGCGGTCACGTTGGCGGACGCGACGCGATCCGCGGAAGGCGTCCAGAGCGGAGCGACGGTGGTGTCGGTCATGGGAGCTCCTCAGTGTTTCGTTGATGGACCGGGGCTGCCGGCAGCGCCCGGGTCCGTGTCGTTATCGTTCTATCGCCTCGGCGGCGAGCACATCGACCCATATCTCAGGACGCAATAGGCGAAGCACATTGCGTCCTACGCATTACGGGTTCCGTATCATCTTCATCTTATTCTATCGGCAAGCTGCCTTCGGCATCACGCGTAGCTTCGCGCGACGACGGGCGCGGGCTCTTGGCGCTTCCTGCCCGGAATATGGCGCTTGACGAGGCCGAGCGCGACGAGCGCGAACACCATCGCAACGCCGAGCATCGACAGGTAGGCCGAAGCCCCGCCAGAGGTGATCACGGCCGCCCCTGCGAAGGAGCTCAGGATCGCGCCGAGCCGGCCGAAGGACAAGGCCGACGCGGTGCCGGTCGCACGGACCAGGGTCGGATAGACGTAGGCGCACAGCGCGTACATCGGGGCCTGCACCGCATTGACGAACATGCCGTGGATGCCGAGGCCGATCATCAGCATGTTGGTGTTGTCGGCGATGTTCACGCCCTTCAGCAGGAAGGCGCTCGTCGCGGCGCCGATGCAGCAGACGATCAGTGCGACGCGCGAGCCGAAGTGGCCGATCGCCAGCGCGCAACCGAGTGCGCCCACCACGCCGCCGAGGTTGTAGGCGGTCAGACCCGAACTCGCGAGCGTCACCGGCAGCCCTTCGGCCGCGAGCATCGTCGGCAGCCAACTGAAAGCGCTGTAGGTCGCGAGCATCACCATGAAGAAGCCGCCCCAGATCGCGAGCGTGTCACGGGCGCGGCCCGGTTCGAAGAGCGAGCCGAAGCCGGCGCGTTGTTCGGCACCCTGCTCGGCGGCATCCGCAAAGGCGGTGTCGGCCTTGGTCGGTCGCGCCATGCGGGCGAGGAGATTGCGCAGCTCGGCCCAGCGCTCGGCTTGGCGGGCGAGGTAGCGCGGCGATTCCGGCAGCTTCGCGAGGAGCAGCAGGCTGTACGCGATGGGCAGCGCGCCGCCAATCCAGAAGAGGCCGCGCCAGCCGAGCACAGGGAGGATCGAACTCGCGAACAGGCCCGCAAGCATCCCGCCCAGCGGATAGCAGACGATGGTCGCGGTCACCGCGAGGGTGCGGCGATTAGCCGGCGTGAACTCGGCCGTCATCGTCGAGGCGCTCGGCAGCGCGCCGCCGATGCCGAGGCCGGCGATCAGGCGCAGTAGGGCGATGGTGGTTACATCCGGTGCGAAGCCGATCGCGCAGGTCGCCGCACCGAAGAGGAAAACGCTCACGGCGAGCACGAGGCGGCGGCCAATGCGGTCCGCGACCAGGCCGGCGAACGCGGAGCCGAACGCCATGCCGACGAGGCCTGCGGCGACGGCGGGGGCGAAGGCCGTGCGGGTGATCCCCCATTCCTTGATGATCATCGGGATCGCGAACCCGATCAGCTGGCCGTCGAAGCCATCCATGATGATCGCGAAGGCCGAGAGCATGACCACGATCTTCTGCATCGCAGTGAAGGGGCCGTGGTCGAGCACGCCGCCGATGTCGACGGCACCTGCCGCCGCTGAGGCTTTCAGCATGATGTTTGTCTCCGTTGAAGTTTTGATGTCGCGCGACGCGAGTTTTTGGCGTCGCGCGGGCGCAACGGGTCCGCCCTGCCCCGTTCTATGCGGGGCTTGGGAGCGAAACCTTGGATTGCCGGGTTGTGTCGTTGAGTGCTGCCTACGCGGCGAGCCCGGCGACCGTGTTCTCGATACGGCCGAAGATGCTGTGGCCGGCCGCGTCGAACATCTCGATGCGCACCGTATCGCCGTCGCGCATGAAGGACGTCTCGGGCTTGCCCTGTTCGATCGTCTCCCAGGTGCGGACCTCGGCGAGGCAGCAGTAGCCGACGCCGCCGTGCTCGATCGACGAGCCCCACAGGTCGCCCGCCTTGTTCGAGACGGTGCCCGAACCAATGATCGAACCGGCTTCGAGTTCGCGCGTCTTCGCGACGTGGGCGACGAGCTCGCCGAAGCTGAAAGTCATGTCGACACCGGCGTTGGGCTTGCCGAAGAGGCGGTCGTTGAGATGCACGACGAGCGGCAGATGCACCTTCGCGTCACGCCACGCGTCACCGAGTTCGTCCGGCGTGACTGCGACCGGCGAGAAGGCCGAAGCCGGCTTCGACTGGAAGAAGCCGAAGCCTTTCGCGAGCTCGTTCGGGATCAGACCGCGCAGCGAAACGTCGTTTACCAGCGTCACGAGGCGGATCGCCTTCGCCGCCTGCTCGGGCGTGGCGCCCATCGGGACGTCGCCAGTCACAACGGTGACTTCGGCCTCGAAGTCGATGCCCCAGCTCTCGTCCGCAACGACCTTGTCGCGCGGGCCGATGAAGCTGTCCGAGCCGCCCTGATACATCAGCGGGTCGGTGTAGAAGCTCGCCGGCACTTCCGAGTCACGCGCGCGGCGCACGAGCTCGACGTGATTCAGGTAGGCCGAGCCATCCGCCCACTGGTAGGCGCGCGGCAGCGGCGAGTGACAGGCGGCTTCATCGAAGGGCTGCGAATCCACCGCGCCGCTGTTGAGCGCCTCGTAGACCTGGCGCAACTGCGCTTCGCAGTCGGACCAGTTGTCGAGCGCCGCCTGCAGCGTGCGGGCGATCGCCGGAACAGCGCGGCAGCGTGTGAGGTCGCGGCTGACGACGACCAGCGTGCCGTCGCGGCCGCCTTGCTTGAGGGTCGCGAGTTTCACTTGAACATCTCCTTGTAGCTGCCGTCGTGCATCCACGCCGCGTGCTTCGGCGCTTTCTTCGTCTGCGCCCACTCTTCGAGCATCGCCCACTTCACTTCGTCGAGGGCCTCGAACATCTTCGGCGACGCGGTGTTCGCGGCGAGCTCCAGGCGATGGCCGTTCGGGTCGAAGAAGTAGATCGACTGGAAGAGCGCGTGGTCGGTCGGTCCGATGACCTCGATGCCTTCGGATTCGAGCCGCGCCTTCGCTGCGAGCAGCACCTCCATCGACTCGACTTCGAGCGCGAGGTGCTGCGTCCAGGCGGGGGTGTTCTGGTCGCGGCCCATCGTCGGACACGTCGGCAGCTCGAAGAACGCAAGGACGTTGCCCATCCCGGCGTCGAGGAAGATGTGCATGTAGGGGTCGGCTTCGCCGGTCGAGGGCACCGCGTCTTCGGCGATCGACAGGACCAGCTTCATGCCGAGGTGTTTCTCGTACCAGCGTGCGGTCGCCAGTGCGTCGTGGCAACGGTATGCGACGTGATGGATCTTTTTGACGAGTGTGCTCATGTCTGCTTGTCTCCTCCGCCGTCGACGGCGGTTTTCAGATTTCGAATAAATAGCTGATCCAAAGCGCTTTCTTTGCCGCGTCCTGCTGTTTCACGGTTCTTGCGAGCCCTTTTAGGGAACCTTCGTTGCTGGAAAGAGCCCCATAGCCCACACCGGAGAGCAATCCCATGCCCATCACCCCAGCACAAGTCGCACAGTTGCGCGCTGCGATGGAGCGGCGGCGCGAGCAACTGTTCGACGAAATCGCCCTCGTCCGATCCCGCGCCGACGAGAATCCCGCGAAGGAAGCTTTTGGCGTCGCGGACGTCGGCGACGAATCGGTCGCGAGCCACCAGACCGACGTCGACAACGCCGCCGTCGAACGTGACGCCCGCGAAGTCCGGGACATCGACGCCGCCCTCGTCCGCATGGACGACGGCAGCTACGGCACCTGCATCGACTGCGGGCAGGACATCGACCCCGCGCGGCTGTCGGTGTCTCCCACGTCGATCCGCTGCACGCCCTGCCAGGAGCGGTACGAACAGACCTACGGCAGCGGCGCGGCCTCGAGCCTGTAGCCGCGCGCGGCTGCGTGGAGGCATGTCAGGCGACGTCCGCACGGGCAATGCTCATCGCCTCGCGCAGCACCGACAGGTCGCCGATGTGGTTCGCGAGCAAGAGGATCAGGCGTGCGTTGACCATCGCGCTCTGCTCGTCGGTGAGCTCGCGGTGGGTCTCGATCAGGGCCTCGTAGAAATCGTCACCGGGCGAAAAGGCGCGGAAGTGGCGCTTGCCGGGTTCATGCAGGTTCGGTTGCGTGTTGAGTGCCATGGCGGTCTCCATCAGGCGTTGCAGGTCGCGCGGGCCACGGCGGCACGCACTTTGGTGACGTCCAGCGCGCGCCAGCGGGCGGCGACATGCTGGTCGGGGCGGACGAGGTAGCTCGTGCCTTCGCGCAGGTCGAAGCGTTCGCGCACGCGCCCCTTCGCGTCGATCAGCGTCTTGAGCCCGGCCGGTGCGGTGCCGCGCTCGGCGACGACGATCGCCTCGACGGGAATCGGCGCATCGATCAGGCTGCGCAGCGCCTGCGTGGTGGTGGCATCGAGCGCGCTCGCATCGGGGATGTAGTGCAGCAGATGGAAGCGGTTGCCGACCGCGCCGAGCAGCCATTGCGTGCCGTCGCCCGTCTGGATCGGGGCGTCGTCGAGCGGCGCGCCCGGGATCATGTTGCCGCCGAAGACGTCGCTGTCGGCCGTGTTCAGGCGCGAATCGGCTAGGAAGCTCGGCACTGAGAGCCGCCCCGAGTTCACCAGCGCGCGGGCGAAGGCATGGTTCTCCGCAAGGCCCAGCACCGCGTTGCGGAAGGTCTTGCTGACCGCGCTCTTGGGCGTGATGAAATCCGTCGAGCGCGTCGAGTTCATGAGGTTCTCGTCGGCGGCGTAGCAGCGCTCTTCCGAGTAAGTGTCGAGCAGCGTCGCGGGCGCCTTGCCGTCCATCACGAGCTTGAGCTTCCAGACGAGGTTGTCCGTGTCCTGGATTCCCGAGTTTGCGCCGCGGGCGCCGAAGGGCGAGACCTGGTGCGCGGCGTCGCCGACGAAGAGCACGCGGCCGTGGTTGAAGCGGTTCATGCGGCGGCACTGGAAGGTGTAGACGCTGACCCATTCGAGCTCGAATTCCCTATCGTCCCCAAGCATCGCCTTGATACGCGGGATCACGTTCTCGGGCTTCTTCTCTTCCTCGGGATCGACGTCCCAGCCCAACTGGAAATCGATGCGGAACACGTTGTCCGCCTGGCGATGCAGCAGCACGGACTGGTTGCGGTGGAACGGCGGGTCGAACCAGAACCAGCGTTCGGTTGGGAAGTCCGCCTTCATCACGACGTCGGCGATCAGGAAGCGGTCCATGAAGATCTTGCCGTCGATGTCGAGGCCCAACAGCGTGCGGATCGGGCTGCGCGCGCCGTCCGCGACGATCAGCCAGTCGGCGTGGATCGTATAGGCGCCATCCGAGGTCTCGACGCGTAGCGTCGCGCTGCCCTCGGCCGGCGTCACACCGATCACCGTGTTCTTGAAGCGGATCTCGAGGTTCGGCAGCTGGCGCGCGCGCTTGATCAGGTCGTCTTCGAGGTAGTACTGCTGCAGGTTGATCATGCCCGGCCGGTGATGGTCCGGCTCGGGGCACAGGTTGAAGTTGAAGACCTCCTCCTCGCGGAAGAAGGTGCGGCCGACGTTCCAGGACACGCCCTTCTGCACCATCTCTTCGGCGCAGCCTAGGCGGTCGAGCACTTCGAGCGTGCGCTTCGCGTAGCAGACGCCGCGCGAGCCGATCGACACCGTGTCGTCGTTGTCGAGCAGCAGCACGCGCTGGCCCTGCTGCGCGAGGTCGATCGCGGCGGTGAGGCCTACGGGGCCGGCGCCGACGATCACCACCGGGTAGTGCCCGTCGCGGCCCTCTGCGATCTCGGGCGGGCGGACGTACTCGAACTTCGGGTATTGGAACGTGCTCAGCACGGGTGTCTCCTCCATGTGTTTTACGATTCCGGGCCAGCCTCTTGGCGTGCGTCGGCCCGGAGTCCTGCACCGATGACGGTGCGACTCTGATCGGCTGATCGCTCAGCCATGAAAATCGGGGATTGGAGCCGTCAGCGGGCGAACGGCTCCAGCAGCGTCATTCCTGCAGCGAATGCCACATCTGCTGGTCGCGCTCGGCGGTCCAGATGCGCGGGTCGCGGATGCCGCTTGCCTCGTCGTGCGCACGGGTCACGTCGAAGGGCAGGCAGTGCTCGTAGATGAAGACCTTGCCGAACTTCGGATCCATGTTCTTGCGGGTGTGCGCCATCGTCGCCTTCAGGTCGAAGCCCTGCGCGACCGCTTCCTGCGCGCTGCGGTACAGCGTCGAGACGAAGTCGCGGGTGTAGCCGAGGCCGGAATCGACCGCTTCGCGGCCGATCAGCGCCGGGCCGCGACCCGGGACGAGCGTCTCGAATTTCATCGCCGCGAGCCTGTCGAGCGTCTGCGGCCAGTCGGCGAGATACGCGTCGCCGGTGTAGCAGGCGGCGTCCGCTTCGACGAGGTCGCCCGAGAAGCAGATGTTCTGCGACGGCAGATAGACGACGGTGTCGCCCTTCGTATGGCCGCGGCCGAGCTGCTTGATCTTCACTTCGAGCTTGCCCATCCAGACGGTCATCTCGCCTTCGAAGGTCATCGTCGGCCAGGTCAGGCCCGGCACGCTCTCGACGGCCTGGAAGAGGCGCGGGAAGCGGCCGATCTCGGAATCCATGTCCTGCTGGCCGCGCTCGACGATGAGGTCCCAGGTGTCGCGGCTTGCGATGACCTGCTCCAGGCCTTCGCTCTTGTAGCCCGAGGCACCGAGCACGCGCACCGCATGGTAGTGCGTCAGCACGACGTACTTGATCGGCTTGTCGGTGATCTCGCGCACCTTGGCGATCACGCCCTGCGCGGCGACGGGCGTCGCGGTGGCGTCGATGATCATCACCGAGTCGTCGCCGATGATCACGCCGGTGTTCGGGTCGCCCTCGGCCGTGTAGGCATAGGCGTTATCGGAGAGCTTTTCCCAGCTGATCTTCTTTTCTTCGAGGTCGGCGTGCGAGGCGAATTTTTTTGCGCTCATGGTTTGTGGTCTCTGTTCGGTGGGTGGATGTGCGAATCCTAGACTTCGATTCGTCTATCGTCAACCGATTCGACAATGATTAATCGTGCAGGCACGAGACGCACAAATGCAAACGCCCGCGTTGCCGCGGGCGATCGGGTGATGCATGAACGGAGGAGACGCGCGACCGGTGTGGTCGCGGCACGTCGGAAATGCAGTCTTACACGGGCTTGCCCGAGGGCGAATATGCCGGCGCCCGGCCGGCCGCCTTGGCGACCGCCGATTCCGCGGTCCTCGAAATATCGCGCCAGGGCTTGGTGAAGGCATCGAAAGCCCCCTTCCATTCATCGGAGAACGGAAGTTGAACCGCGGGCATCCCGAACTGGCGTCCGAGAATCTGAGCCGACTGAACCTGCGCGTTGGTCACGGTTTCATAGCTATCGCGGCTATACGCAAGCGCCTTTTCGATCAGGGACTGTCCCACGGCGGCGGGAACGGTCACTGCGTTTCCGCTTACGCTGGCCTTGGCCGCAGCGACGCAGTCGTCTACCGCTGCGCGGGACACGGCGACGGTACTCTCGGCGAGGTGTTCGACGCAGTCCAGATAGACTTGGGACAATGCCAGGAAGGCATCAATACCTTGCAGGTTGATCCGTCTTTCGGTACTCATGTGGGGCGTGGGAGACATTGGTATTCCTCTTCAGTGATCGCGCACAACAGAGAATCCAGAACGAATTCATCTCGACAATCGGAGCTGGCCGACTCAATCGAGTATGGCCCTTTGAGACCCCGAGTCCATCCTTATTTTGTAACGCGAAACCTCGTTGCCGAAAGCATGAATCAGGAATCCGGAATAGGTTTCCGCTTCTGTTCATACATCAGACGGTCGGCCTGCCGGAGGCGATCGAGCAGGCTCGCCTCGGACGCCGGATCGCACTCCACGATGCCGGTACTCAACGAGATCCGGTAGGGCGAATCGGATCGGGCGGCGAAGTCTGCGAGGCTATCGCGGATGCGGGCGAGGAGCACCTCGGGATGCGCCGCGTCGATCGTGAACACCGCGAATTCGTCGCCGCCGATGCGGGCGATCACGTCCGCATCGCGAAAGCAGTCCTGCAGGATTTGGGCGGTATCCTCGATGAGGTGGTCGCCGACATCGTGACCATAGGTGTCGTTGGCCGTCTTCAGGCCGTCGATGTCGACGAAAACGAGCGCGGCTTGCACTTGCTGACGCCGGGCGAGCTTGATGCTGCGTTCGGCGTGCAGGAAGAATCCCCTGCGGTTCAGGAGGCCGGTCATCACGTCCGTGACGGCAATCCTGTGGATGTCCTCCTCGAGTGAGTCGCGTCGTAGTAGTTCGACGGCATGCACGCGTGTCGCTTCCGCGAGCTCCTCCGTCTTCGCGACGATCCGGTCTTCGAGAGACTGCCGGAAGCCGATGTTGCCGAGGGCCGCGCCGGTGATCTCCCCGAGCAGGCGCAAAGCGGGAATCAGCCGGGCGAGCTCCTCGCGCTGACCCTGGCGGTACCAGACCGATACCAATGCGCCGAGAGGCCTCCCCGGCGGGAACGGATACGCGATGAGGCTTGCGACGCTGGGCGCGGACAGCTTCTTGTCATCCGCCCCCCCCTCCGGGGCCATCTCGGGCAGCAGAATCGGCGTGCGGTCGGCGATCGCCCTGCGCGCATGGATCAGCAGTTCGGACGAATCCGGTGCAGGGCTCAAACCTTTGCGATTGCCGAGTTCGATGACGTACTCGCGCTCGCCGTCCTGAACGACGAGAAGGCTGCCGTCGGAACGAAGAAGCTCAGAGACGGCCTGCCCCGCCAGTTCGAGCACGCCCGGCAGGTCGGAGGCTTGCAGGAAATCACGCGCCAAGGCGAGCAGGCGTCGGAGCACCGAGGAGTTTTCCGCGGGCCCATTGGCCATGACAATTCTCCCTGACGGATGCCCCCTGCGTTTTCAAGCGACGGGAGCGGGGTTGGAGCGGCAGGCCGTGCGCAGCCTCCTCACGACTGCGTTTACGCTAGCAGAATATGCGCGCCCTTCCCCGAATTGCGTTATGCCGTTACCGAATCCAGCACGGGATAGTCGATGTAGCCGGTCGCTCCCGGCGTGTAGAAGGTTTTCGGGTTAGGCGTGTTGAGCGGCGCGCCGTGCTTCAGGCGCTGTACGAGGTCCGGATTTGCGATGAAGAGGCGTCCGAATGCCACCGCGTCCGCCCTGCCCGACTCTACCGCGTCGATCGCCATCGCCCGGTCGTAGCCGTTGTTCGCGATGTAGGTGCCCTTGAAGGTCTTGCGCGCCCAGGCAAAGTCGAAGCCCGGCACGTCGCGCGGGCCGCCGGTGGCGCCTTCGACGAAGTGGATGAAGGCGATGCCGCGCTTGTTCAGCTCTTCGACCAGATAGCCGAAGACCGCCTGCGGATGGCTGTCCGACAGATCGTTGGCCGGCGTGACCGGCGACAGGCGGATGCCGACGCGGCCCGCCCCGATCTCGGCGACGACTGCGTCAATGACCTCCAGCGCAAAGCGCGCGCGGTTCTCAACCGAGCCGCCGTATTGGTCGGTGCGCCGGTTCGCGCCGTCGCGCAGGAACTGGTCGACCAGATAGCCGTTGGCGCCGTGGATCTCGACGCCGTCAAAGCCCGCGCGGATGGCGTTCGCCGCCGCACGGCGGAATTCCTGCACGACGCCGGCGATTTCCTCGACGCTCAGCGCGCGCGGTTCGGGCACTTCGACCTTGCCGTTGTGCGTATAGGCGACGACATTCGGCCTGACCGCCGACGGGGCGACCGGCTGCGCTCCACCGGTCAGATCCGGGTGCGTGATACGGCCGACGTGCCAGATCTGCGCAACAATCTTGGAGCCCGCTTCATGCACGGCCTGCGTAATCGGCTTCCAGCCTTCGACCTGGGCGTCCGAGTAGATGCCCGGCGTGGCCATGTAACCCTTTCCGACCGGGGACACCTGCGTGCCCTCGGAGATGATCAGGCCCGCGTTGCTGCGCTGGCGGTAGTACTCGATGTTCATCGGGCTGCCCGGGATGTCGCCGCTCGCTTCGTCGGCGCGGCTGCGCGTGAGCGGGGCCATCACGATGCGGTTTGCGACTTCGATGTCGCCGACCCGGCCGGGCTGGAAGAGCTTGAAGTTGTCTGCGCCGCTGACGGCGTGGGGCAAGGGAGCGTTCATGTCGTCGGACTCCGTGGTCAAAAGTGGATCGAAAGGTTCGGCCGACCTGCCCGTGCTCTGGCATGTCGGTCGCATTGAGGCGGATTATCACTATTCCTGGCTGGCTTGAGTAGTCTTGTTGAGTGATAGTATTTATTCCTGCCTGGAATGGATGGAGACGACGATGGACCGGCTGCGTTTGATGGAAACCTTCGTACGGGTCGTCGAGACCGGCAACTTTTCCGCGGTGGCGCGCGAGTCGCGCACGACGCAGTCCGCAATCAGCAAGCAGGTGCAGGCGCTCGAAGCGCTGGTGGGCGTGCCCTTGCTGAGCCGCTCGACGCGCAGCCATTCGCTCACGGAGGCCGGCCAGCTTTACTACGAGCGCTGCAAGCAGGTGCTCGACACGCTAGAGGAGGCGCGCATCGAGGTCCATCGCGCCGACCGTGAAATCTCCGGAGTGCTGCGTGTGGCGGCTCCTGCCGCCTTCGGCCGCCTGCACATCGTGCCTCGCCTGCCTGCGTTCTACGCGCGACATCCGCGCCTCAAGGTCGATCTGCAACTCGACGACAGCTTCGTGGATCTCGTCGTTGCCGGCGCCGATCTCGCCTTCCGCGTCGGCGAATTGAAGGACAGCCGGCTCGTCGCCCGACGCATCGGCAGGGCCCATCGCGCGACCCTGGCCTCCCCGGCCTATATCGAACGGCATGGCGAGCCCTGCAAACCCGACGACCTGCTCGCGCATAACTGCCTGATCTACACCGGCCTCGCGACGATGAACGAATGGACCTATCTTGATACGGAGGACAAGGCGCACAGCGTCCGCATCGACGGCAATTTCCAGACGAACAGCTCGGAGGCCATTCGCGAAGCCGTGTGCTCGGGGCTCGGCGTCTCGTACTCGCCGCTCTGGGTCTTCGGCGACGAGATTCGTGCCGGCCGCGTAAGGCGCGTCATGACGGATTTCCGGCCGCCCTCCTTGCCCTTGAACGTGGTATTCCAGCCCGCTCGCCGGCCGTCGCTCAAAATCAACTGTTTCGTCGATTTCTTCGCCGAGGCCTTCAGCCAGGATCCGGATATCGCGCAGATGCTCGATGCCGAACGAATCTGAGCGGATGCGGAACTTGAATCTGCGTTAAATGTCATATGCCAATGCCGGGATATAAGAATTGCATAAGCCCTAGGCGAGGCCATGATGACCGACACTCGCTCTTCGAAAGAAATCCTGCAGGAGACCCTGCAATCCGTTCGAAACCTGCTCGGAATGCAGGTGGCGTTCGTCTCTGAATTTGCCGATGGGCGGCGAGTATTCCGCTATGTCGACGCCGAGCCCGGATCGATCGAGCTGCCGGTCGGCGGGTCGGATCCTTTGGAGGAAAGCTACTGCCAGCGCGTCGTCGATGGACGTCTGCCGGAGCTGATCCGCGATGCCAGAAAGCTACCGGAAGCGCTCGCGCTCCCGGTTACCGAGGCTTTGCCCGTCGGTGCGCACCTCAGCGTGCCGATCGTCTTCAGCGACGGGCGGGTGTATGGGACCTTCTGCTGTTTCAGTACTCGTCCGGATGAGTCGCTGAACGACCGCGATATCAGGACGATGCGGCTCTTCGCCGACGTCACCCGCGGCATCCTTGAACGGCAGGTCGTCGAAGAGCGCGCGCACGACGAGACCGTGGCCCGTATCCGCGATGTATTGGAACACGAGCAATTTTCGATCGTCTATCAGCCGATCTTCAGGGTCGCCGAGTCGGCGGTGGTCGGGTATGAAGCACTGGCGCGCTTTTCAGGCGAACCAGTGCGAACGCCGGACAAGTGGTTCAATGAAGCCGGCGAGGTCGGCCTGCAAACGGAGCTCGAATTGGCGGCGATCAGGAAGGCGCTGCAAGGGCTCCAGCGTCTGCAGGTCGAGTGCTATCTGTCGCTCAACATTTCTCCGCAAACGGTCGTTCGGGGCTCGGTTGACGGCGTCTTCGACGGCTTTCCCCTCGATCGCCTGGTTCTGGAAGTCACGGAGCACGCTTCGGTGGCGGATTATGAAACGCTGGAAGGTGTGCTCAGACCGCTGCGCTCACGCGGATTGCGGCTCGCCATCGACGATGCGGGCGCCGGATACTCGAGCTTCCGTCACATCCTGCGGCTCAAGCCGGACATCATCAAGCTCGACATGAGCCTGATCCAGAAAATCGACTCGGACCCGGGCTCGCAGGCCCTGGCAGTGGCGTTGATCTGGTTCGCCAACGAAACGGGCAGCAAGGTCGTTGCCGAAGGCGTCGAGACGGAGGCGGAGCTGCGAACCCTGCAGAGACTGAGGGTGAACAAGGCTCAAGGCTTCTTGCTGGGCCGTCCGCAGCCGCTCGATGCGCTGTTGCACTAAGAGGCCTTCCTTCCCCGATTCATCTTTCGGTGCAACTCGTCCTTGACATCCTGTTCCTCGCGTTATTAAATAAACCAACTTGATTTAATAATAAACCCCGCGAATAGGGGCGACCGAGGAGACGAACATGGCAATTGCCCGCATTGGGCGCGGCCGCAACTCCGTGCGGCTGCGGCGCTACAACGAACGCCTGCTGTTGCAGGTGTTGCGTCGTTCCGGGGAGGCCTCGAAGGCCGACCTCGCCCGCCGGACCCACCTCACCAGCACCGCGATCGGCGGCATCATCCAGTCGCTCGAAGAGAGCGAACTGATCGTCTACACGGGTCGTCGCACCGAGGGCCAGCGCGGCCAGCCGGCGACCCTGATCGACCTGAACCCGAAAGGCGCTTTCGGCATCGGGGTGCGTCTCGACCGCGATTCGATCGAGACGGCGCTGCTCGACTTCGGCGGTCAGATCCTCGCCCGCCGCGTCCATGAAGGCACCCTGCCCTCGCCGGATGAGACGCTGCAACTCGTGCTCGACGATATCGAAGAGGTGCTCAAGGCGATCACGCCGGACGAACAAGAGCGGCTCGCCGGGATCGGCGTCGCGCAACCGTTCAACCTCGGTGCCTGGCTGCGCGAGCTGAACCTCGTGAATCCGGACTTCCGTGCGTGGGACGACGTCGATTTCGCCTTCGAACTCGGCGAGGCGACGGGACTCCCGGTGTTCAGCGAGAACGACGGCAACGCGGCTGCGATCGCCGAGCTGTTCTACGGCTGCGGCCGCGAGTTCGACGACTTCATCTACATCTTCATGGGCCCGGTCATCGGTTGCGGCGTCGCGCTCAACGGCGACTGCCTGCGCGGTGTCACCGGCAACGCGGGCGACATCGCGGTGATGCCGGTGCCGCCGAGCCGCCTGGCTTCGGCCCAGGCGCCCAAGGGCAAGTGGGACCTGTTGCTGTCGCGCGCCTCGCTCAACGCGTTGGGCCGCCACCTGCGCCATTCGGGCGTCGAGGTGAGCTGCCACGCGGACCTCGAACGCCACATCCGCGCCCACCACCCGGCGGTCGAGGAATGGGTCGAGGACTGCATCGACGCGCTGACCCCGGCCGTTCGCTCGGCGCTGTGCATGCTCGACGTGCCGGTGGTCGTGTTCGACGCGGACGTCGATGCCGGCCTCGTCGATCTGCTGCGCAAGCGGCTCGCGCAATCGCTCGCCGACACGGCGCCCGAAGCGCGGGGTGTGCCCGAGTTGGTGCGCGGTTCATTCGGTTCCGACGCCGGTGCGATTGGGGCAGCCAGCCTGCCGATGTTCTTCAGCTTCTCCCCGCGCGCCGAGTTGCTCGGTGGCGGTGCCAAATCGACGGAGGAAATGCGCGATGGCGAATGACACCACCCGCCGCCCCGTGCTCGAAATGCGCGGCATCTCGAAGACCTTTCCCGGCGTGCGCGCGCTACGCGACGTCTCGCTCACGCTCTACCCCGGCGAAGTCCATTCGCTGATGGGCGAGAACGGCGCGGGCAAGTCGACGCTAATGAAGATCCTGTCCGGTGCCTACACCGCCGACGAGGGCGGCGAGATCCGTATCGACGGCCAGCCGGTCGTGATCGACGGCCCGCTGTCGGCGAAGGCGCTCGGCGTCGCGGTGATCTACCAGGAACTCACGCTGTGCGCCAGCCTGACGGTCGCCGAGAACATCTATCTCGGGCGCGAACTCACCCACGGCGGTCGCGTTGATCGGCACGCGATGGAGGCCGGCTGTGCAGACATCCTCGCGCGGCTGGGCGCCACCTTCGGCCCGCGTACGCTCGTCTCCGACCTGTCGATCGCCGAACGCCAGCTCGTCGAGATCGCTCGCGCGATCCATGCCAACGCACGCATCCTCGTGATGGACGAGCCCACGACGCCGCTCTCCTCGCGTGAAACGGACAAACTTTTCGAGCTCATCCGTCAGCTCCGCGCCGACGGCCTCGCGATCGTCTACGTGAGCCATCGCATGGCCGAGATCTATGAGCTGTCGGATTGCGTGTCGGTGCTGCGCGACGGCACCTATGTCGGCACGCTCGACCGTGCCGAACTGTCGGCCGAATCGCTCGTGCAGATGATGGTCGGCCGCGACCTGTCGGGCTTCTACAAGAAGGATCACAAACCTTATGAGCCTGGCGCGGTCGTGATGTCGGTGCGCAACATGCGCGACGCCGGCCGGGTGCGCGGCTGCAGCTTCGATCTGCACGCAGGCGAAGTGCTCGGTATCGCCGGCCTCGTCGGCGCGGGGCGTACCGAGCTCGCGCGCCTGGTCTTCGGCGCGGACGAGCGCACCGGCGGCGAGCTCGTCGTCGACGGCGTCCCGGTGCGCCTTAAGACGCCGCTCGACGCGATTCGCGCGGGCGTCGTCTATCTGACCGAAGATCGCAAGGGCCGCGGCCTCTTCCTCGACATGAGCGTGCGCGACAACATCAACGTCTGCGCCTGCTCGGACGACGCCCGCCCCGGCGGCATGCTGAACCTCGGCAAGGCGCGCGAGCGGGCCAAGGCCGCGATCCGTGACCTCGCGATCCGCGTGCCGAACGCGCGCGTCAACGTCGGCTCGCTCTCCGGCGGTAACCAGCAGAAGGTGTTGCTGTCGCGCCTGCTGGAGATCAAGCCGCGTGTGCTGATCCTCGACGAACCGACGCGCGGCGTCGATATCGGCGCCAAGTCCGAGATCTACCGGATCATCAACGACCTCGCCAACCGCGGCGTCGGCGTGATCGTGATTTCGAGCGAGCTTCCCGAGGTCGTCGGCACCGCCGATCGCGTGCTCGTGATGCGCGAAGGCGAACTCGTCGGCGAACTCGGCGGCTACAGCGGCGCGCCGATCACCCAGGAAGCCATCATCGAACTGGCCACCGGCGCCAGCCCCCACACCCTGCCGCGGGCCGCCTGAGCGGCACTGCCCCATACAAGAGAAAGAGCAGGAAAGACACCATGGAGAAGACAATGAGCCATTCGCACGCCCCGACCCCCTCGTCCCTCGCCGCATCGGCGATGGCGCGCCCGACGGTGCAACAGACACCGCGCGAACGCTTCCAGGCCCTGATGCGCGCGGTCGGCATGCTGCCGGTGCTGGTGCTGCTCGCCGCAGGCTTCGCAACGTTGGCCGACGGCTTCATGACCGCGCAGAACATCTCGATCATCGCGCAGCAGGCCTCGATCAACATCGTGCTCGCGGCCGGGATGACTTTCGTGATCCTGACGGCCGGCATCGACCTCTCGGTCGGGTCCGTGCTCGCGGTTGCGGCGGTGCTCGCCGTGATGACCTCGACGATCCCCGGCGGCGGCGTGCTCGGCATCCTCGCCGGGCTCGGCGCGGGCCTCGCGTTCGGCCTGCTCAACGGCGGACTCGTCGCCTTCGCCCGGCTGCCGCCCTTCATCGTCACGCTCGGCGCGCTGACGGCCGTGCGCGGCATTGCACGCCTGATCGGCAACGACCAGACCGTCTTCAACCCCGACCTGCCCTTCGCCTTCATCGGCAACGACAACCTGCTGGGCGTGCCCTGGCTCGTCTGGATCGCGGCTGCCGTGATCGTCGGTTCGTGGTTCATCCTGCGCCGCACGGTGCTCGGCCTGCACATCTACTCGGTCGGTAGCAACCCTGAGGCGGCGCGCCTGTCGGGCATCAAGGTGTGGAAGGTGCTGCTCTTCGTCTATGCCATGTCGGGCCTCTTGGCCGGCCTCGGTGCGGTGATGACCTCGGCGCGCCTCTTGGCCGCCAACGGTTTGCAACTCGGCCAGTCCTACGAGCTCGACGCGATCGCCGCGGTGATTCTCGGCGGCACGAGCTTCGTCGGCGGCGTCGGCTCGATCGTCGGAACGCTGATCGGCGCGCTGATCATCGCTGTGCTGACCAACGGCCTCGTGCTGCTCGGCGTCTCGGACATCTGGCAATACATCATCAAGGGCCTCGTGATCATCGGCGCGGTCGCGCTCGACCGCTACCGTCAGAGCGGCGCACGGACCTGACGCGTCCGAGCTTCACCCCCACCCCCAACGCTTCAGATCAAGCCGCCCCCGGATTCCGGCCCCGGGGCGCGGCGACACACAAGGCCGGATCCAGGAGACTCCCCATGTTCCACCGCAAGGCACTCGTCGCCGGCGTCGCGCTGGCCCTCGTCACCGGCGCCGCCCAGGCTCGCGAGATCAAGTCCGTCGGCGTCACCGTCGGTTCGCTCGGCAACCCCTTCTTCGTCACGATCGCCAAGGGCGCCGAGGCGAAGGTCAAGGAGCTGTACCCGAACGCGAAGGTGATCACCGCGTCGGCCGACTACGACCTGAACAAGCAGTTCACCCAGATCGACAACTTCATCTCGGCCGGCGTCGACCTGATCCTGCTGAACGCCGCGGATCCTAAGGCGATCGAACCCGCCGTGAAGAAGGCGCAGAAGGCCGGCATCGCGGTCGTCGCGGTGGACGTCGCCGCTGCGGGCGCCGATGCGACCGTGCAGACCGACAACGTCCAGGCCGGCAAGCTCGCCTGCGAGCACATCGTCAAGCGCCTGAACGGCCAGGGCAACGTCGTCATCCAGAACGGGCCGCAGGTGTCGGCCGTCGTCGATCGGGTGAAGGGCTGCAAGTCCGTGCTGAGCGCGACCCCCGGCATCAAGGTGCTCTCCGACGACCAGGACGGCAAGGGCTCGCGCGAAGGCGGCATGAACGTGATGCTCGGCCACCTGACGCGCTTCCCGAAGCTCGACGCGGTCTTCACGATCAACGATCCGCAGGCGATCGGCACCGACCTCGCCGCGCGTCAGTTGAAGCGCAAGGGTATCGTGATCACGTCGGTCGACGGCGCGCCGGACATCGAGACCGCGCTGAAGGCCGACACCCTGGTCGAAGCCTCGGCGAGCCAGGATCCGTGGGCGATGGCGCAGCAGGCGGTCGTCATCGGCAACGACGTGCTCAACGGGAAGAAACCCGCGAACCCGACGGTGCTGATCCCCTCGACGCTCGTCACGCGCGACAATGTGTCCGGCTACAAGGGCTGGTCCTCGCCGCGCTGACCGCGTCGATTGACGACGACCGTTCGGACTGAGCCTGTCGGAGAGGTTTGTGTTGCCCTTCGATAGGCTCAGGCCGAACCGATGATGTATATGAGGGCGAGGTGCCAACGACCTCGCCCGCTGCCCACTCCCTTCGAGACAGTTCCCGATCATGTTCCTAGTCTGCGGTGAAGCCCTGTTCGACGTCTTCATCGGTTCCGAAACCGATAACGCCCTGCATCTGGATGCACGCCCCGGCGGCTCGCCTTTCAATGTCGCCATCGGACTCGCGCGCCTCGGTCAGCCGGTGGCGTTCATGAGCGGGATCGCAAAGGACATGCTCGGCGACCGGCTCGTGCGGACGCTCACTCGCGAGGGGGTGGATACCGCGCCTTGCCCGCGCTTCGACGCGCCGACCACGCTCGGCATGGTCGAACTCGACGCCGCCGGTGTACCGCACTATGCCTTCTACGGCAACGGTGCCGCCGACCGCCTGTTGTCGGCGGCGCAATTGCCGGAGCTCGGCGACGAGTTCCGCGCGATCCACGTCGGCTCTTACGCGACCGCCGTCGAGCCCGTCGCGAGCGCACTCGAAACCCTGCTGCGGCGCGAGCGCGATCGGCGTCTGATCGCCTACGACCCCAACGTGCGTCTCAACGTCGAGCCCTCGCTCGAACGCTGGCACGAGCGCGCGGACACCCTCGCAGGCCTCGCACACCTCGTGAAGATCAGCGACGAGGACCTGCACCTGCTGTACGGGGATGTCGACGAGCCGGCGCTTGCCGCGCGATGGCTCGACGCCGGCGCAAAGCTCGTCGTCGTCACGCGCGGTGCCGATGGAGCGACCGCCTGGAATGCACTCGGACGCGCCAACGTGGCCGCTCCGCGCATCGCTGCGATCGACACGGTCGGTGCCGGTGACACCTTCCAGGCGGCGATGCTGTCGCATCTCGCCGAAACGGATCAGCTTACGCCGGCGTCGCTGGCGCAAATGGACACCCGAGCCCTCACCCGCCTCCTCGACTTCGCTGCACGGGCGGCAGCAATTACCTGCTCGCGGCGCGGCGCCGACATGCCGCGCCGCGCCGAGCTCGCCGAAGCCTGATCACGGCACCAGTTCGTCGAGCTCCGGCATCATCACCACGCTCTCCTGCGCGGTCGGTTCGTTGCGGACCCCGACGAACACTGCCGGCGTCTTGCCGCGATTCACGGCCACGTGCGGGACGTTGGCAGGGATGAAGAGATAGTCGCCGGGGCGCGCGATCTCGCGGTGTTCGAGTCGGCTCCCCGTACACAGTTCGACCTCCTCGCCGCTCATCAGGTAGAAGGCCGATTCGTGGAACGCGTGGACGTGCGCCCTGGTGCGGCCCTCGGGCGGGAGCGTGACGATGCCGAGGAACACGACCTTGGAGCCTACCGTCTCGGCGCTGATTCCCGGCGCATAGGTCGATCCCTGCTTGCTCACGTAACTGTCCGCTGCGTGAACTACACGGCCGAAAGCCGATTCCGTCGTTGCAGTCATGACGAGCCCTCCTTCACGGACCCAGGTACGCCGGACCAGGCAGGCCGCGGCGGGGAACGTCTTCAGACTATAGACGAGCGTCCATGAGCAGGCAGCGCCTGAGCGACGGTATTGACCGATTTACAATCCCGCACAAAGAAGCGTCCGCGGCCCAGGGTGCGAAGACGTTGACTGGTTGACCACACAGGAGGCCAATCATGCGTCGCTACTTCTGGGGCTTGCTCATCGCCATCGCGCTCAGCGGCTGCGTCGTGGCACCGGCGGGCTACGACTACTACGGCGGCCCGCGCCCGAGCCCGGGCTACTACACCTATCCCTACCCCGTCTGGGGCGGCGGTTACTACTACTACGGTGACGGGCACCGTCCTTGGCGTCACCGTTACCGTGGCTATGACCGCGACTGAGGACCGGGCATCGCCGGGCGCTGCCAGATCACTCTTCCGTTCCTGCTGACTTCCCGGATGCGGTGAAGCGGAACGTGATGTGCAACGCCCTCCTCGTCCGCGATCCGGCATGAGAACCGATCGTCCGGTTCAAAAGAGACCTGGCTGAGCGGGACGCGGATGATGCGGTCCGCCACGCGGTCGTAGTAGCCGATGACGATCCTTCCGTGCCCGAAACCGGGATCCCAGCGAATGCGACTCAGCAGCTCGTGAATGGGGGTCATCGTCGGCCTCCTGCCCTTGCCGCTTCGACCCCCGTGGGCGGCGGACGTTTGTGCAACGCATTGGCGTGAAAGCGCGGACTGGCGCGCCCCTGAACATCGACTTACAAGTTGCGGCCAATGAGCTGCGGCGTAAGAGGTCGAACAAGCATGATCAAAAATGGAGAGCGATCATGACCCGCATACTTATCGGAATGCTGGCCGCCGCGCTGCTCGCCGGCTGCGTGGTCGTGCCGGCCGAACCTCACTACCGGGACGATCCTTCGTGGTACCGACATCACCGCCACGATTGGGACGATCGTTACGACCGTTACCACCGCTACGACTATCGCGACGATCGCGTCTTGCCGTAAACGAGAAAGCCCCGCCGCGGTGAACCGGGGCGGGGCGATGCGGCTTGAACTTCAGCGGGCAGCGCGTACGGCGGCGATCAGGCCAAGTGTCGATGCGTCGTGCTCACCTGCGTCGCTCCCTGCGAGTTCTGCAGCAATGCGGCTTGCGATCTGCTTGCCCAGTTCCACGCCCCACTGGTCGAAGGCGTTGATGCCCCAGATCACGCTCTGGACGAACACCTTGTGCTCATAGAGCGCGATCAGCGCGCCGAGCGAACGCGGCGACAAGTCCGGCAGCAGCAGCGTGTTGCTCGGGCGGTTGCCGGGGAAGACGCGGTGCGGCACCAGCGCTTCGAGCGCCTCCCCCGAAAGTCCCCCCGCCGACAGCTCGGCGCGCACTTCGTCGGCGGTCTTGCCGACCATCAGCGCCTTGCTCTGCGCGATGCAGTTGGCGAGCAACAGCCGGTGGTGATCGCCGAGCGTATGGCTCGCCGCGAGCGGTGCGATGAAGTCGACCGGGATCAAGTCCGTGCCTTGGTGCAGCAGCTGGAAGAAGGCGTGCTGGCCGTTCGTGCCGGGCTCGCCCCAGATCACCGGGCAAGTCGCAGTCTCGACCGGCTTGCCGTCGCGCGTGACCGACTTGCCGTTGCTTTCCATCTCGAGCTGCTGCAGGTAGGCCGGCAGCCGCGCGAGCGCTTGCGCGTAAGGTGCGATCGAGATGCTCGACGAGCCGAAGAAGCCGCGGTACCAGACGCCGAGCAGACCGAGGATGACCGGCATGTTCGCAGCGAGCGGCGCTTCGACGAAGTGGCGGTCCATTGCGTGGGCGCCTTCGAGGAGCGCGGCGAAGTTATCGCGCCCGACGTAGATCGCAATCGGTAGGCCTACGGCCGACCACATCGAGTAGCGCCCGCCGACCCAGTCCCAGAATCCGAACATGTTCGCCGGGTCGATGCCGAACTCGGCGACCCGATCGGCGTTCGTCGACACCGCGACGAAGTGCTTCGCGACGTCCGCTTCCGGCGCACCGCTCGCTAGGAACCACGCGCGGGCACTGGCGGCATTGGTCATCGTCTCGATGGTCGTGAAGGTCTTCGACGCGACGATGAAGAGCGTTCGTGCGGGATCGACCTTCGCGAGCACTCCAGCGAGGTGGTCGCCGTCGATGTTCGACACGAAGTGCATCGTCAGACGCTCGTGGCCGCAGGCGGCGAGCGCCTGGCAGGCCATCGCTGGGCCGAGATCCGAGCCGCCGATGCCGATATTGACGACGTCCGTGATCGTCTCGCCTGTATAGCCCCGCCATTCGCCGCTACGCACTGCTTCGGCGAACTTGCCCATGCGATCGAGCACTTCGCGCACGGCCGGCATCACGTCCTGGCCGTCCAGTTCGATCGGCGCATCGCTGCGGTTGCGGAGCGCGACGTGCAGCACGGCACGGTCTTCGGTAGTGTTGATGCGGCGCCCGGCGAACATCGCGGCGCGCGCCGACTCGAGCCCGCGATCGCGGGCGAGCCCGACGAGCAGGTCCATCGTGCGTGAGTCGATGCGGTTCTTCGAGTAGTCGAGGAAGAGGCCGGCTGCGCGTAGCGAAAGGCGTTCGAAGCGTCCGGCGTCGTCGGCAAAGAGTTCGCGCAGGTGACGATCGCCGACTTCATCGCGATGCGCCGCCAGCGCCTGCCAGGCGGGAGAATTCGTCAGAGTGCTCATGTCAGTTTTCGAAACCGCGGATGCGTTTGTCGCGCAGGGTCTGCTTGGTGCGTTCGAGGCGTTTGATGAGTTCGGGACCACTCGCGAGCGCGACGCTCACGGAGAGCACGTCGATGATCGCGAGGTGCGCGATGCGCGAGGTCATCGGTGCGTAGATGTCCGGATCCTCGGGTACGTCGGCGGCGAGCACGACGTTGGCGACGCGCGACAGCGGCGAACCGCTGGCCGTGATGGCGATCACTTCGGCGCCGGCATCGCGGGCGAGCTCGCAGGCGCGGATCAGTTCCGGCGTGCGCCCGCTCGCCGAAATGGCTACCACCACATCGCCCTCTTCGAGCAGCGTCGCGGCCATGCCTTGAGTGTGCGGGTCGCTGTAGGCGACCGAGGGAATCCCGAAGCGGAAGAACTTGTGCTGAGCATCGGTCGCGACGATACCAGAATTGCCGATGCCATAGAATTCCATCCGGCCCGCTCGCGTAACCAGTTCGACAGCGCGCTGGAGGCGCACCGCGTCGAGTTGGTTGCGCACGCTGATCAGCGCACCGATCGTGCGGTTGAAGACCTTGGGGGCGACCTCGTCGAGCGTGTCGTCGGGGCCGACGTCGCGGTGTACATACGGCACGCCGCTTGCGAGGCTCTGCGCGAGGCGCAGCTTGAAGTCCTTGAAGCCCGTGAACCCCAGCGCATTGACGAAGCGCGCCACGGTTGGCTGGCTGACTCCGACGCGATAGGCGAGTTCGGCGATCGAGATGTTGAGCACTTCATTCGGTCGGCCGAGCACGAATTCCGCGACAGCGCGTTCCGACTTACGCAGGTCGCCGATGCTCGCCTCGATGCGTCCGAGCAGCGCGCTCGTCTGGCGGAGGTCCGCGTCGCCCGAACTGGGGTCGGGCGGGGTGATGATTGGTAGGTCGTCCATATTCGTAACCTTTGTCTCCGGTGTCCGTGGCAGCTCGTCACTCGGCGGGGCTGAAGAATACCTGCGTCGGGGCCGCATTTTGTCTCAGAAGTGCAGCAATCGGTTGCAGCAAGTGTTCGCCCTGCTCCGCGGCCTGCTCGATCACCGCCGCCTTGCGTGGCCCGTTGATCTGCACGATGACGTTGCGGGCGTCGAGAAGCGCGGGCAGCGTGAAGGTGATGCGTGGATGCGGCGCTGCCGGTGGCGTGGCCGCGGCAAGCTGCGGCGCGCCCGGTGAAAGCAGCGTATCGAGGCCGTCGATTCCGGGGAAGAGCGACGCGAAATGGCCGTCCTCGCCCATGCCGAGCACGACGACGTCGATCGGACGCGGCAGATCGCGAAGGCGTTCGGCACAGGCGGCAAGCCCCGCGACGGGCGTGGCTTCGCCTCCGTAGAGCGGAACGAAGCGCGCCTCGGCCGCCGGTCCGCGCAGCAGGTTCGCCTGCACCAGCCCGGCGTTGCTGTCCGGATGGTCTGCGGGCACCCAGCGTTCGTCGGCCAAGGTCACCGTCACCCGCGACCAGTCGAGCTTGCGCTGCCCGAGCGAACGCAGGAAGGGCAAAGGGCTGCGCCCGCCCGACACGACGAGGCTCGCTTGGCCCCGCCGGCCGATCGCATGACGCAGCATCGCGGCGACGCGGTCGGCGAGCGCCGCCGCCATTGTGGCGTTGTCGTCGAACACGTTCTGCCCGACGTGGGGCGGCAGTCGCAGTTCCATGGTATCCACCGTCGTCGTCATGATCACGAATCCTGCAGCCAGGCGAGGCCGTCACGACCGACGAGTGCGCTCGAGGCAGCCGGGCCCCAGGTGCCCGCAGTGTATGGACGCGGCGGCGTCGAGTCCTGTTCCCAGCCTTCGAGGATCGGCTCGATCCAGCGCCAGGCTGCATCCAGTTCGTCGCGACGCATGAACAGCGTCAGCTTGCCGCGGATCACGTCCATCAGCAGGCGCTCGTAGGCGTCCCACTGGCGCGTGTGGTAGGTCTCGGCAAAATCGAGGTTGAGCGCCACCGGACGCAGGCGCATCTCGTCGCCCGGCACCTTCGCCATCAGATGCAGCTCTAGAGCCTCATCGGGCTGCAGTCGAATCACGAGCCGGTTCGCGGCCCGTTCGCCCGAGACGGACGGGAAGAGCGCGTGCGGCACCTCGTGGAAATTCACGACGATCTCGGCGACACGCTCCTGCATGCGCTTGCCAGTGCGCAAGTAGAACGGCACGCCAGCCCAGCGCCAGTTATTGAGCTCGGCCTTGAGCGCGACGAAGGTCTCGGTGCGGCTGTCGGACGGAATTCCAGCCTCTTCGAGATAGGCCGGCACCGGCTTGCCGTCGACGGCGCCTGCTCGGTACTGGCCGCGCACCGTGCGGGTGGCGACATCCTCGGCCCCCATCGGGCGCAGCGCGCGCAGCACTTTGAGTTTTTCGTCGCGCATCGCGTCCGGGTCGATGCTGGCCGGCGGTTCCATCGCAACGATGCACAGCAGCTGCAGCAGGTGGTTCTGCACCATGTCGCGCAGCGCGCCCGTGTTGTCGTAGAACTCGCCCCGCCCTTCGACGCCGACCGTCTCGGCGAGCGTGATCTGCACGTCGCGCACGCAGGCGCGGCTCCACAAGGGCTCGAAGAGCGCGTTGCCGAAACGCAGCGCGATCAGGTTCTGCACCGTCTCCTTACCGAGGTAGTGGTCGATCCGGTAGATCTGCTCTTCCTTGAAGATTGCACCGACCTGCTCGTTGATCTGGCGTGCGGACGCGAGGTCGCGGCCGAGCGGTTTTTCGAGGACGACGCGGCTGTCGGGGGTGACGAGGCCGGCGGCGCCGAGGTTCTCGCAGATCGACGCGAAAAGGCTGGGTGCGGTCGCTAGATAGAAAACACGCACGCGGGCGGGATCGTTATCGAGGACTGCGGTCAAACGCTCATAGTCCGCGGCCTGGCGCGCATCGAGCGGAACATAGTCGAGGCAGCGGGCGAAGGCGGCCCAGGCGGCAGCGTCGAAATCGCGCTCGGCGATGAACTTGCGCGCATGCGCCTCGACCTTCGCGAGGTAGGCGTCGCGGCTCAGATCTTCCCGCCCGACGCCGACGACGCGCCAACGCGCCGCGTTCGGGTCGGCCGCGCTGTCGCGGTGCCGGTAATACAGCGCCGGCAGCAGCTTTCGCATCGCGAGGTCGCCGCTGCCGCCAAACAGGATCAGATCGAACGCTTCCAGGGGAATCACTTTGTTTGCCTCTTCCGGTTGTTCTGGTCTTGCGCCGGCGCGTTCATGGCTAGTTGGTAGCTTAAGACGTCGGCGGTAGTAAATCTACAACCAATTAAAGCTACAGAAATGTAGAAAGTCAACATGTCTGCGGCTTGAAACTTTCATGCGAGGGTCGCGATGCGATATCTCGAAAGTTCCCTGAAATGCCCTTATAAAGGGCTTGCTACCTGGCGCGCCTCGAGTTTTGCAGACTGCAATGGCGCCGCCGAACCGAAATTTTGTTGAAAAGGTACTTGCATTCATTAATGTAGTAATTCTACACTTGTTCTAAATCAAGTCGTCGGCGCGGATCGAAACGAGGATTCGTCAGGCGACAAACAGAGACAAAGGAGGTCCGCATGACCCTCAGCCCCACCCTTGCTCGCGTCACCGACCGTATCCGCGCCCGCAGCGCCGCGTCGCGTTCAACCTACCTGGCGCGCGTCGAGAAAGCCGCGAGCGCCGCCGGCACCGCCCGCACCCATGTTTCCTGTGCGAATCAGGCACACGCCTACGCGGCCTTCGCGCCTAACGACAAGCTGGTGTTGCGCCAAGCGCGGCTGCCGAATCTCGGGATCGTGTCCGCCTATAACGATATGTTGTCCGCCCACCAACCCCTCGAGCGCATGCCTGCACTGATCAAGGAGGCTGCCCGCGGCGCCGGTGCAGTTGCGCAATTCGCCGGCGGGGTGCCGGCGATGTGCGACGGCGTCACCCAAGGCGAAGCCGGCATGGAGCTGTCGCTGTTCTCGCGCGACGTGATCGCGATGGCGACCGCGGTGGCTCTGTCGCACAACGTGTTCGACGGCACGCTCTGCCTCGGCGTGTGCGACAAGATCGTTCCCGGCCTGCTGATCGGCGCACTGCAATTTGGACACCTGCCCACGATCTTCGTCCCGGCGGGCCCGATGACGACCGGCATTGGCAACGACGAGAAGGCGCGCGTGCGTCAGCTCTTCGCGCAGGGCCGCGCGACCCGCGAGGAGCTACTCGAGTCCGAAATGGCCGCCTACCACGGCCCCGGCACCTGCACCTTCTACGGCACGGCCAACAGCAACCAGATGATGATGGAAGTGATGGGACTGCACCTTCCCGGCGCCGCCTTCGTCAATCCGGGCACCCAGCTGCGCGACGAGCTGACGCGCGCCGCCGCGCGGAGACTTGCCGGCGTTACCCGGCTCGGAAAGGAATACATTCCGATCGCGAAAGTGATCGACGAGCGCGCGATAGCGAATGCCATCGTTGGTCTGCTCGCGACCGGTGGCTCGACCAACCACACAATCCACCTCGTGGCGATCGCTGCCGCCGCGGGCATTCACATCGACTGGAACGATTTCGACGAGCTGTCGGCCGTCGTGCCGCTGCTGACGCGCATCTACCCGAACGGCAGCGCCGATGTGAACCACTTCCATGCCGCCGGCGGCATGGGCTTCCTGATCCGTGAACTGCTCGGCGCCGGTCTGCTGCACGGCGACGTGATGACGGTGATGGGCCAAGGCCTCGCCCGCTATACCGAGGAGCCGTGGCTCGACGGCGAGCAGGTTGCGTGGCGTCCGGCAGTTGCCGAGAGCATCGATCCGACAGTCCTACGTCCAGCCTCGGACCCATTCAGTGCAGACGGAGGCCTGAAGTTGCTGAAAGGCAACCTAGGCCGCTCGGTGATCAAGGTCTCCGCCGTGAAGCCCGAACACCGCGTCGTCGAAGCGCCCGCGATCGTGTTCAACGACCAGGACGAGCTGATGGCGGCCTTCAAGCGCGGCGAGCTGACGCGCGATTTCGTCGCCGTCGTCCGCTTCCAGGGGCCGCGCGCGAACGGGATGCCGGAACTGCACAAGCTGACGCCGGCACTCGGCCTGCTGCAGGACCAGGGCTACCACGTCGCGCTCGTGACCGACGGGCGCATGTCGGGTGCGTCGGGCAAGGTTCCCGCCGCGATCCACGCGACGCCCGAATGCCTTGCCGGTGGTCCGCTCGCGAAGTTGCGTGACGGCGACCTGATCAGGCTCGATGCCGAAGCCGGCACGCTCGAAGCCCTCGTTCCCGCGGCTGAATGGGCCGCCCGCGAGATCGCCACCGCCGACCTCGAAGGGAACCAGCACGGCGTGGGCCGCGAGCTCTTCTTCAATGCGCGAGCCAATGCGAGCGGTGCCGAACAGGGCGCCAGCACCTTCGGCTCCACCCTGCCCGGCCCGCTGCAGGCCGCCTGAACCTGATTCTGGAGATTCGACTGATGGATATTTCCACCTTCCTTGCCGCCAGCCCCGTGATGCCGGTGATCGTGCTCGACAAGGTCGCCGATGCCGTTCCCCTCGCCCGTGCGCTCGTCGCCGGCGGCATCCGCGTGCTCGAAGTGACGCTGCGCACCGCAGCGGCGCTGGAGAGCGTGCGCGCGATTCGCGCAGAAGTCCCCGATGCGATCGTCGGCGTCGGCACCGTCGTCACGCCTGCCGACCTCGCGGCTGCAGCCGGAGCAGGCGCGGTCTTCGCGGTCAGCCCCGGGGCGTCGCCCGAATTGCTGCGCGCCGGCCATGAATCGGCGATCCCGCTGCTGCCCGGCGTGATGACCCCGTCCGACGTGATCAACGCCCTCGCCGCGGGCTACACCGCGATGAAGCTCTTCCCCGCTGCGCAGGCCGGCGGCATCGGCATGCTGAAGGCCCTCGGCGGACCATTCCCGCAGGTCCGCTTCTGCCCGACTGGCGGCATCGATGCGACAACGGCTCCGGGCTTCCTCGCACTGCCGAACGTCGCCTGCGTCGGCGGCTCGTGGCTGACACCGGCCGATCGCGTTCGCGCGGGCGACTGGGCGGCGATCACCGAACTTGCGTGCGCCGCTGCAGCCTTGCGCCCCACGGAAGCCGCCAAGTGAGTTCTCTGGCGATGCCCTTCGCTCGTGCCGAAACCTCGTCCTTCCGCGTGCGCAAGGTCGAATTCGGCGGGATTCCCGCGCTGGAACTGCGCGACGAGCGCAGCGGCGCCTGCGCCGTCTTCGCCCGGCGCGGAGCAACGCTGCTCGCGTGGCGCGTGCCGCATGCGGGCGAGATGGTGTCGCTGGCTGACGGCTACGAGACGGCGGTCGAGTTCGACAGCCAGAACGGCGTGCGCAACGGCATCCTCGCCCCCTTCTGCAACCGCATCGCCGACGGCCGCTATCGTTTCGACGACCGTGAGTTCGACCTGCTGCCCGGCGTACCGGACGGCCAACGCCTGATCTACCACGGCTTCCTGCGCGAGATGGAGTTGAGCGTCGCCGACGTGCAGGAGAGCATCGCCGGCGCGAGCGTGCTCTTCACCGGCGTGATCCGTCCGGACGACTTCCCCGGCTATCCATTTGCGCTGAAGCTGAGCGTTCGCGTGAGTTTCACGGGCCGCGGCGTCGCGCTCACCGTCACCGGCACCAACATCGGCGAACGGGCCATTCCCTACGCGGCCGGGTGGCATCCGTACTTCAGGCTCGGCGACGCGCCGATCGAGACGCTCGAGCTGACAGTGCCTGCCGCCCGCTGCATCGCCACGGACAGAAAGCTGCTGCCCCTGCCCGGCGACGCCGCCTACGCGCCCATCGCTCAAACTGCGCTGCCCGATTTCCGGGAGCCGCGCCTGATAGGCGATGCGGTCATCGACGGCTGCTACGCCGGCGCCGAAGCGGAGGCCGACGGCTTGGTCCGCAGCCGCCTGCGCGACCCTGCGACCGGCCGCCGCCTGACCGTCTGGCAACGCGGCGGACTCACGCACGTCTTCACCGGCGACACGCTCTCGCGCGACGCCCGACGTTCGATCGCGATCGAGCCGGTCGAGGTCATGACCGACGCGTTCAACCGCGACGAATGCGCACGGGCGATCCGTCTGCCGCCCGGCACCACCTCCAGCTTCAGTTGCGGCGTGGAGTTCGACGTCGATGCTGCACCCGCCACCTTCAACCGCGCTTCCAGCGCCATCGAGTGAGACCCGAGATGCAAGGCAAGAACACCAAGATCATTGCGACCGTCGGCCCTGCGAGCGGCGACGAGAACACTTTGCGTGCGCTTGCCGAGGCTGGCGCGGACGTCTTCCGCCTGAACTTCAGTCACGGCAGCCACGACGACCATCGCGCCGTCTACCACCGCATTCGTGCGGTCGAAGAGCGCCTCGGCCGCCCTATCGGCGTGTTGATCGACCTGCAGGGCCCGAAGCTGCGGCTCGGCACCTTCGCCGAAGGCGGCGTCACGCTCAATCGCGGCGATCGCATCCGCTTCGATCTCGACCCGACGCCGGGCAATGCCGAGCGCGTCGCTATCCCGCATCCCGAAATCATCAATGCGGTCGGCCCTGGCCATGTACTGCTGGTCGACGACGGCAAGATGCGCCTGCAGGTTGTTGCGAAGAGCGAGGGCGTGCTGGAGATGGAAGCGCTGACCGACGGGCGCCTGTCGGACCGCAAGGGCGTGAACGTCCCCGACGTCGCCCTGCCCCTGTCCGCGCTGACCGCGAAGGACCGCCGCGACCTCGCCTTCGGCCTGGAACTGGGTATCGACTGGGTCGCGCTGTCCTTCGTGCAGCGCGCCGAGGACATCGCAGAAGCCCGCGAGCTGATCGGCGACAAGGCGCTGCTGATGGCGAAGATCGAGAAACCGTCGGCGCTCGTCGAACTCGAAGAGATCATCGCGCTCGCCGACGGGATCATGGTCGCGCGCGGCGACCTCGGCGTGGAACTCCCGCCCGAGGACGTCCCCGGCCTGCAGAAGCGCATCGTGCGGCTGTGCCGCCGCGCCGGCAAGCCGGTCGTCGTCGCGACGCAGATGCTCGAATCGATGATTTCGGCCCCGGCGCCGACCCGCGCCGAAGCCTCCGACGTCGCGACCGCGGTGTTCGACGGCGCCGACGCGGTGATGCTGTCCGCAGAGACCGCATCGGGCAAGTACCCGGTCGACGCGCTCGCGATGATGACCCGCATCATCGCCCGCACCGAGGCCGATCCCTTGCAGCGCCAGCTGATGGAAGCTGTGGGCGCCGACCCGAAGGGCAACACCACGGACGCCATCGGCACCGCGATCCGCGCGGTTGCGGCGACGCTGCCGCTGTCGGCGACGGTGGCCTTCACGGCCTCCGGCTCGACGGCGCTGCGCATCGCGCACCAGCGCCCGCGCTCGCCGATCCTGGGGCTCACGCCCTCGCAAGGGGTCGCGCGCCGCCTGTGCGTCGTCTGGGGCGTGCGTTCCCGCCGCTCCGTCGAGGCCTGCGAAGTCGAGGAGATCGTCAACGTCGCGCTCGAACACTGCCGCGCCGAGGGGCTCACCGCCCCGGGCCAGGCGGTCGTCGTCACCGCCGGCGTGCCTTTCGGCACTCCCGGCAGCACCAACCTGCTGCGCCTCGCGTGGCCGGCCGGCGAAGCGGCTGTAGTTGCCTAAGGCCCCCGACCCCGACCCCGACAAGAGACATACGAGAGAGACAGAGAGACAACCATGAACGCCACTGCCATCCACGCCAAACTTCAAGCCCTCTTCCCGACCGAAGCCGACGTGCCCGCCGAATGCCGCGTGCTCGCACCGCTGCATCAGCGCTCGATCCTGTTGAACGGCGAAATGCAGATCTGGAAGGGTGAAACCAAGCCCGTTTATTCGCCCGTCGCGATGCGCGCGGCCGACGGCAAGCTGACGCCCGTCGAGCTCGGCAGCTTCCCCGTCACCGGCACCGCCGAAGCCGACGCGGCGATCGCTGCCGCGGTCAAGGCCTACGACAACGGCCGCGGCGAGTGGCCGACGATGTCCGTCGCCCAACGCATCGAATGCGTCGAGAACTTCACGAACCAGATCGTCGCGCGCCGGCACGAGATCGTGAACCTGATCATGTGGGAGATCGGCAAGAGCCTCGCCGACTCGGAGAAGGAATTCGACCGCACGATCGACTACATCAAGGCGACCATCGCCGAGCTGAAGAACCTCGACAACGCCAACTCGCGCTTCCAGATCGTCGAGGGCACGATCGCGCAGATCCGCCGCTCGCCGCTCGGGATCGTGCTGTGCATGGGCCCGTACAACTACCCGATGAACGAGACCTTCTGCACCCTGATCCCGGCGCTGATCATGGGCAACGTCGTGCTCTTCAAGCCGCCGCGCTTCGGCGTGCTGCTGTACTACCCGATGCTGGAAGCCTTCCGCAGCGCCTTCCCGGCGGGGGCGATCAACATCGTCTACGGCCAGGGTAGCGTCGTCGTGCCGCACATCATGGCGTCGGGCAAGGTCAACGTGCTCGCGCTGATCGGCACCAGCAAGGTCGCCGACCAGCTGAAGAAGGCCCACCCGAAGACCAACCGCCTGCGCGCCGTGCTCGGCCTCGAAGCCAAGAACGCCGCGATCGTCCTGCCGGATGCCGACATCGAGCTCACGGTCAAGGAATGCATTACCGGCGCCTTGTCCTTCAACGGCCAGCGTTGCACCGCGATCAAGATGATCCTCGTGCATCAGGCGATCGCCGACCAATTCCTGCGCCGCTTCTGCGAGGAGATCGGCAAGCTCAAGATCGGCATGCCCTGGGAAAAGGGCGTGACAATCACGCCGCTGCCGGAGATGGCGAAGGTCCGCTACATGAACGAACTGATCGAGGACGCGGTCGCCCAGGGCGCGAAAGTGCTCAACGATAACGGCGGCGCCTCGGTCGAGACGATGTTCCACCCGGCGGTCGTCTTCCCCGTCAAGGAAGGCATGAAGCTCTACCGCGAGGAGCAGTTCGGCCCGGTCGTGCCGGTCGCGCCCTTCGAGGACACCGAGACCGCGCTCCAGTACGTCATCACCTCCGATCACGGCCAGCAGGTCTCGATCTTCGGCACCAACCCGGACCAGGTCGCGACCCTCATCGACCCGCTCGTCAATCAGGTCGGCCGCGTAAACCTCAACGCGCAATGCCAGCGCAGCCCGGACGTCTTCCCGTTCAACGGCCGCAAGGATTCGGCCGAAGGCACGCTCTCCGTGCATGACGCGCTGCGCTCGTTCTCGATCCGCACGATGGTTGCCGCGAAACAGACCGAGGCGTCGAAGAAGCTGCTCGACAGCATCGTGCTCGGCAACAAGTCGAACTTCGTCAATACGCGTTTCATCCTCTGACGAAGGCTCGAACCACCGTTCCTCCTCCGGGCCGACATCACGCTCTCCAGAAACAGATGCCGGCCCTTTTTTTGCGCACCGCCCCTGACGCCCGAACGACGACCATGACTGCCATCACCTCGATCGAAGCCCTCGAAATCCTCGACTCCCGCGGCAACCCGACCCTCCAAGCGACCGTGCGCCTCGACTCCGGCCACACCGGCAGCGCCGCCGTGCCTTCCGGCGCCTCCACCGGCGCCCGCGAAGCGCTCGAACTGCGCGACGGCGACGCCGCCCGCTTCGGCGGCAAGGGCGTCACGAAAGCACTCGCCAACATCGAAGGCCCGATCGCCGCCGCGTTGAAAAGCCGTGACGCGCGCGACCAGGGCGCGATCGACGCGCTGCTGTGCGAGCTCGACGGCAGTCCGGACAAGTCGAAGCTCGGCGCCAACGCGCTGCTCGCCGTCTCGCTCGCGACCGCCCACGCCGCCGCGAACGCCCAGTCCATCCCGCTCTACCGCCATCTCGGCGACGCCTCGCGCGGCTTCACGCTGCCGGTGCCGCTGATGAACGTCATCAACGGCGGCGCGCACGCGAACAACAGCCTCGACATCCAGGAATGCATGATCGTGCCGCACGGCTTCGAGCGTTTCAGCGACGCATTGCGCGCGGGCGTCGGCGTGTTTCACGCGCTGAAGGGGCTGCTCGACAAGAAGGGTTACCCGACCTCGGTCGGCGACGAAGGCGGCTTCGCGCCCAACGTCAGCGGCACCCGCGAAGCGCTCGACCTGATCCTCGAAGCAGTCGAGCGCGCCGGCTACAAGCCCGGCTCCGAGATCGCGCTCGCGCTCGACTGTGCCGCCTCGGAATTCCACAAGGACGAGGCCTACCAGCTCGAAGGCGAAGGCAAGCACTTCTCCCGTGCCGAATTCTGCGGCTACCTCGCCGAGCTCGTCGGCGACTACCCGATCTTCAGCATCGAGGACGGCATGGCCGAAGACGACTGGGCCGGCTGGGGCCTGCTCACCGACCGCCTCGGCCGCCGCGTGCAGCTCGTCGGCGACGATCTCTTCGTCACCAACACCGAGATCCTCGCGAAAGGCATCGAGAAGGGCATCGCCAACGCCATCCTGATCAAGCCGAACCAGATCGGCACGCTCACCGAGACGCTCGCCGCGATGGAGATGGCCCGCCGCGCCGGCTACGCGTCGATCGCGTCGCACCGCTCGGGCGAAACCAGCGACACGACAATCGCCGACCTCGCGGTCGCGACCGCCTGCGGCCAGATCAAGACCGGCTCAGCGAGCCGCTCCGACCGCGTCGAGAAATACAACCGCCTGCTCGCGATTGAACGCGAACTCGGCGCCGACGCACACTTCGCGGGCTCCAAGGCGTTCCGGATGTAATACGGCGACCAAGACTTCCGTTCGCCCCGGGCCCGTCGACGGGCACCGCCCGGACCTCGACGAGCTCGGTCCGAACGGCGGCTTTGTGGCCAATATGATCCTAAAGATTGCTCTCCAACCGGCATCGCATTAACGCTCACTCCCTGGCGGTGATGCCGGTCCTTTTTATTCCCCACGGCCGCGCCGCGCGGCGGGCCGTTCGCCTTGCGGAGTCCTGCCGTGAACGTTGCACTCTCCTCTGATCTGAATACCGACAAGGACCAAGCCCTGCGCAACGACATCCGGCTGCTCGGCCGCCTGCTCGGCGATACCGTGCGCGCCCGCGAGGGCGAAGCCGTGTTCGACTTGATCGAGCGAATCCGCCGCGACTCCATCCGCTTCCGCCGTGACGATGACCGCGGTGCCCGCCACGACCTCGAAACCGCTCTCGACGGCCTGTCGCGCAAGGACACGCTACACGTCGTCCGCGCCTTCAGCTACTTCTCGCATCTCGCGAACCTCGCCGAAGACCAACACCATATCCGCCGCTCGCGCGCCCACCTGATCGCCCGCTCCGCGCCCCGCGAAGGCAGCCTCACGTATGCGATAAACCGCGCCTTCGAGGCCGGCCTCGACGCTTCGAGTCTCACCGACTTCTTCGCGACCGCACGCGTCGTGCCGGTGCTCACCGCCCACCCGACCGAAGTCCAGCGAAAGAGCATCCTCAACTGCCAGACCGCGATCGCGCGCCTCCTCGACCAGCGCGACCGCATGACGCTCACTCCCGACGAGCTGCGCGACAACGACGACGCGCTGCGTCGCGGCGTGCTGACGCTGTGGCAGACCCGCATGCTCCGCCCCGCCAGGCTCTCGGTCGTCGACGAAGTTACGAACGGCCTCGGCTATCACGACACCACCTTTCTGCGCGAAGTGCCGCGCCTCTATGCCGCCATCGAAGACGAGCTATACGGCTGTGACGCCTCCCTCGCCGACCACGAACTGCCCGCCTTCCTGCAGGTCGGCAGCTGGATCGGCGGCGATCGCGACGGCAACCCCTTCGTCACCGCCGACATGCTCCAAGAGGCGCTTGCGATGCAATGTGAGCGTGTGCTCGGCCACTACCTTGCCGAACTCGAAGTCCTCGCCTCGCAACTCTCGCTCGCCGCGCTCCTCGTGACGGCCTCCGACGACCTGCTCGCACTCGCCGACGCCTCGCCCGACTGTTCGCCCCATCGCAGTGACGAACCCTATCGGCGCGCGGTCGCTCACATCCGCGCCCGCCTACTCGCGACCCGGTATACCCTGATCGCCAGCCGGAGCGAGATCGATCCGGTCGAACCCTACGCGAACCCGGAAGCCCTCGCCGCCGACCTCGCCATCGTCCACCGCTCGCTCGTCGCCAACAGCTCCGCCGAACTCGCCCGCGGCCGCCTCCGCTCCCTGCGCCGCGCCGTCACAGTATTCGGCTTCCACCTCGCACCAATCGACCTGCGCCAGAACTCCGATGTGCACGAGCGCGTCGTCGCCGAACTCTTCGAGGTCGCCCAGCCCGGCACGCGCTACCAGGCGCTCGGCGAGGAACATCGCATCGCACTCCTCCTTGACGAACTCTCCACCCCGCGCCCGCTCAATTCACCGCACTTCACCTATTCCGACGAAACCGCCTCCGAACTCGCGATCGCTGCGATGGCGCGCGAGGCGCACTGCCGCTACGGTCCCGCGTCGGTGCCGAACTACATCATCTCGAAGGCCGACAGCGTCTCCGACCTGCTCGAAGTCGCGGTGCTGCTGAAGGAAGCAGGTCTCTTCGATCCACGTACCGACAAGCTTGCCGTCAACGTGATCCCGCTCTTCGAGACCATCGCCGACCTCCAGGCGAGCGGCCCGATCATGGACCGCCTGCTCGACCTTCCCGCCTGGCAACGCCTCCTCGCCTCGCGCGAGCGCACGCAGGAAGTGATGCTCGGCTACTCCGACTCCAACAAGGACGGCGGCTTCCTCACATCCGGCTGGGAACTCTACAAAGCCGAAATCGCGCTGGTCGACGTCTTCCGTCGCCGCAACGTCCGCCTGCGCCTCTTCCACGGCCGCGGCGGCTCGGTTGGGCGCGGCGGCGGCCCGAGCTATCAGGCCATCCTCGCCCAGCCCGGCGGCGCCGTTCAGGGCCAGATCCGCCTCACCGAACAGGGCGAAGTCATCGGCGCCAAATACGGCAATCCCGAAGTCGGCCGGCGCAATCTCGAAGTCCTCGTCGCCGCGACCCTCGAAGCGACCCTGCTCTCCGCCAAGGAACCCGCGCCGCGCGCCGAATTCCTCGACGCGATGGACGAGCTCTCCGCCACCGCCTTCCGCGCCTACCGCGCGCTGGTCTACGAGACGGAAGGCTTCGAACGCTACTTTCGCGAATCGACGATCGTCGACGAGATCGCCCAGCTCAACATCGGCTCGCGCCCCGCCTCGCGCAAGAAGAGCTTCGCCATCGAGGACCTGCGCGCGATCCCCTGGGTCTTCAGCTGGTCGCAGTGCCGCCTGATGCTGCCCGGCTGGTACGGTTTCGGCGCTGGCATCACGGACTACCTCGAACGCCACGGCAAGAGCGGCCTCGAACGGCTGCGGGCCATGCATCGCGAATGGCCCTTCTTCGCGACCCTGCTATCGAACATGGATATGGTGCTCGCGAAAAGCGATATCGCCATCGCGAGCCGCTACGCCGGACTCGTTCACGACGAGGGACTGCGTGATGCGATCTTCCCGGTGATCCGCGGCGAACATCACGCGACGATCGATGCACTGCTCAAGATCACCGGTCAGCACGAACTCCTCGACGGCAATCCGCTCCTCAAGCGGTCGATCCGCAACCGCTTCCCCTACCTCGACCCGCTCAACCACGTCCAGGTCGAACTGCTGCGCCGCCATCGCGAAGGCGCCGACGATGAACGCATCCGGCGTGGCATCCACCTGTCGATCAACGGCATCGCGGCCGGGTTACGGAACAGCGGATAATCGGCCACGCGACGGAGCCATCTGAACCATGACCCCCACCGATACGATCGGATACCTCGCTGCCGTCCTGACGACGGCCTCCTTCGTGCCGCAGGCCCTGCATATCTGGCGCACCCGGGATGCGCGGGCGATCTCGCTGTCGATGTACAGCGTCTTCTCGACCGGTGTTGCGCTATGGCTCGCCTACGGCCTGCTGGTCGACTCCTGGCCCGTCCTGCTCGCCAACGTCGTGACGCTGTTCTTCGCGCTCAGCATCCTCGCGATGAAGATCCGCTACGAACGCGAACGCCGGGAGCGGCGATGAGCGGACCGGCTCTCACGGGTATCCACCACGTCGCAATCATCTGCAGCGACTACGCGCGCTCGAAACACTTCTACACCGAAGTGCTCGGCCTGCGTGTCGTCGCCGAGACCTTTCGGGCCGAACGCCGCTCGCATAAGCTCGATCTTCTGCTGCCCGACGGCACTCAACTCGAACTCTTCTCCTTCCCCGATCCGCCGCCACGCCCCTCCCGCCCCGAAGCCTCCGGCCTGCGCCACCTCGCCTTCGCGGTCGCCGATCTCGACGCCGCAGTACGCGCCCTCCAAGCGCGTGCCGTAACCACCGAACGGATCCGCCTCGACGAACTCGCCGGACGCCGTTTCACCTTCTTCGCTGACCCCGACGGCCTGCCGCTGGAACTCTACGAACATCCGTAGTCTCTACCCGTTTGCCCGGCGCGGCCCTACCATGTCGCGCACCATGGCACATGAAAGGGTTCCTGCATGCTGATCAACTGCGTCGCCTACGAGAACGGCTCCCGGCTCGCGGATCTCACCGTCGAGGAAATCAGCGACTACCTCGCCAAACCGGGCTGTTTCGTCTGGGTCGCGCTGCGCGACGCGACCCCGCAGGAACTCGACCAGATGGCCGAGGAGTTCAATCTCCACGAACTCGCCGTGGAAGACGCACGCCACGGCCATCAACGCCCCAAAATCGAGGAGTACGGCGATTCCGTCTTCGCCGTGATGCAGCTTCTGGAATTCGACAAGAGCGAGATCGCGGTCGGCGAAGTCGATGTCTTCGTCGGCCCCAACTATGTGCTGTCGGTTCGCAACCACAGCCAGCAGCACTTCCTCGGCGTACGCCAGCGCTGCGAACGCGAGCCGCATCTGCTCAAGCAGGGCTCGGGCTTCGTGCTGTATGCGTTGATGGACGCTGTCGTCGACCGTTATTTCCCGATCATCGATCGGCTCGAATCCGAACTCGAAGAGATCGAAGCGCAGATCTTCGTGAAGGGCACGGCCCGGCACAACATCGAACGGCTCTACGACCTCAAGCGTCAGGTCATGACCCTCAAGCACGCGGTCGCCCCCTTGATGGAAGCCGCCGGCAAGCTCTCCGGTAGCCGCGTCCCGCCCGTGTGCGCAAATAGTCGCGACTATTTCCGCGACGTCTCCGACCACCTCCTGCGCATCAACGCCTCGCTCGACACCATCCGCGACACGATCGCCACCGCGATCCAGGTAAACCTGTCGATGGTCGCGATCGAGGACGGCGAGGTGAACAAGAAGCTTGCCGCCTGGGCCGGGATCTTCGCGGTCGTCACCGCGTTTGCCGGCATCTGGGGCATGAACTTCCACAACATGCCCGAGCTCGACTGGGTCTACGGCTACCCCTTCGCGCTGCTCACGATCGGCGTCGCCGGCCTCGTGCTGTACTTGCGTTTCAGGCGCACCGGCTGGCTGTAAGGGCCTAGACGACCGGGAGGCTGTCGTCGCTGCGGCGCCCGTCGCGCAGGAATTCGACCACCTCGTCGGGTGGCAAGGGCTTACTGATCAAGTAGCCCTGCAGCTCGTTGCAGCGGAAAAGCCGCAAGAACTTGGCCTGCTCCTCGCGCTCGACCCCCTCCGCGATTACCTTCAGATCCAGCGAATGCGCCAGCGCGATGATCGTCGACACGATCGTCATGCTCTCCGGCGTCGCCGCCATCGTCTCGATGAAAGACTTGTCGATCTTCAGCGCACTGACCGGCAGCTTCGACAGATAACCGAGCGACGAGTAACCGGTCCCGAAATCGTCGATCGCCACCCCCAGGCCGAGCCGCCGGATCTCGGACAGTCGAGCGATGTTCTGTTCGAGATCGGTCATCAGCATGCTTTCCGTGATCTCGAGATCCACCGGCGGCAAAGTTCCCGCATGGCCGTTCAGCGCTACCCGCACCGATTCGACGAAATCCTTCTGCTGCAACTGGATCGCCGATACGTTCACGGCAACACGCGGCGGATCGATTCCTTCCGCACGCCACCGCTCCTGATCCTCCACCGCGCGCCGGATCACCCAAGCGCCGACGTCCAGAATCATCCCCGTCTCTTCGAGGATCGGGATGAACACGGCCGGCTGGATCAAGCCTTTCTGCGGGTCGTTCCAACGGATCAGCGCCTCGAGGCCGGTCACCGCCCCGCTCGCACCGTGCGTCTTGGGCTGGTAATAGAGCACGAACTCGTCGCGCTCCAGCGCCTGCCGCAGCCTGCTCTCGAGCATCAACGTCTCGGCGATCAGCGCGTTCATTTCCGGCCCGTAGAAGAGGAAGCCCGCTCCCGACCCCTTCGCCTTGCGCAGCGCCACCTCGGCGTTCTTCACGAGTGCATCGGCGTCCTCGTCCTCCGTCTCGCTCACCGCGATCCCTGCCGTCAAAGACAAGAGCAACTCGTGTTCCCCGACGACGATCGGGTCGTGCACCACCGCCCGCGTCACGCGCTCGACCACGTGCGCAACCTCGGTCGCATCCCGCCCGCCTGCATGAACCGTCGCGAAGTGATCGACGCCGATTCGCGCCACACACGTCTCCTCTGGCCACGCACTCTGGAAGCGGTCCGCGATTTCGCGCAGCACGCGGTCCCCCACCTGCCTTCCGAAGGTGTCGTTGATGTTGCGGAAACGATTGATGTTCCACAGCACGACCGCCACCTTCTCGCCGGGGTGCTTGCGCGCCGCCTGCAAGGCCTGGCCGACGCACTCGTTGAGGTGCGGACGGTTCGACAAACCGGTCAGAACGTCGTGATACGCCAGATACGACAGCGCGTCCTGCTTGCCGATGTATTCCAGCCCGAAGGACACGTCGTTGGCGAGCTCGGCCAGCAGCTGCAGCTCCGCCCCATTGAAGAATTCCGGATCGTGCGCATACAGCACCATCACCGCCACGACGTTCCGCTCGACCATCAAGGGCAAAGCCACCTGGGACTGATACCCGCGCCGCATCGCCTCGGCGCAGCGTTTGCCAGGATCGCCGAATTTTTCCAGGTCGTTGATCACGAACGGCTTCCCACCGACCACCGCGCCGTTGACCGCGCCGTGCCCGGTCAGATTATCGGGACAGACCGGCAGACGCTCGGCCCCGAGCGCCTCGTCGACCCCCGCCCAAGCAACCGGCACCACTTCCATCGCCTCGGCGTCGAAATTGCCGATCCACGCGATCCCGAATCCGCCCTGTTCGACCGCAATCCGGCACGCCTCGCGGAACAGCTCCTTGCGGTCGTGGATGCGCACGATCGCCGAGTTGATGCCGCTCAACACCGCATACACCCGCGTCAGCCGCAGGATGCGCTGTTGCTGCGCGTTCCGCTCGAAGAATTGCCCGATCTGACCGCCCAGCGCGGCGAGCGTATCCGTCAGCTGCGCGTCGGGCCCGGTCGCCTCCGCGCTGAAGAATTCGATCACGCCTGCAACGTCGCCGCGAACCTGGATCGGAAATGCCCCGCCTGCACGGAAGCCCGTAGGCGCCGCGTTCCTGCTCTCGGTTAGCCATGGCTCCGCCGCGAGATCCGTGAGCCACCTCGGCACGGCAGACTCCCACACATGCCCGGCCAGCCCATCCCCCTTACGGAGCCGGGTCTGGCGCGTCCGCGCAACGAAATCAGCGCAATGGCCATCGTCCTTGCACCACACTTCGAGGCAGCGCAAACGCTGGCCGAATTCGTCGACGCTCCACAGCGTTCCCGCCGCAAGCCCCAGTTCGCTGCAGATCGCATCCAGCAGCCGAGGCGCCGCCTCCGCGATCGTCGTCGCCTCGTCCAAGATCCGTGCGACCGTGTATTGCGCGGCCAGCTGACGCTGTGCGCGCTCGCGATCGACGATCTCCGCCTCGAGTTCGCGCGCGTACGCCTGCACTTTGGCGTACAGACTGCCGTTCTCGTAGATTCGCCCCACCTGTGCGGCGAGGATCCGCAGCAGATTTTCATCGCCTTCCGAAAAGACCTCGTCGCCCAGCTTGTTGCCCAATACGATCCAGCCATAGGAATTCGTCAGCGACGTCACCGGTGCCACGAGCATGGAATGCAGACGCGGATAGCCGGAGGGAAGGCCCGCCTCCCGGGCGGCTGCCTCGCTCGGATAAACACTGCGCTCGACCCGGCGCGACCGATACACCTGCCCTGGAACTCCGTCGTCCAGCACGATCGGTCCCAAGGCCGCCAATTCAGACTCGCTGAAGCCGCAGTGGCATGCGTAGGCCAGCGTGTCGCCACCCGTCGCACGGACTGCGATGCTGCCGTATTCGGCATCGATCAACTGACGAGCGCTCGTACACACATGATCGAGCAACTGCGCTGAATCCCGTTGCGACGCCATCTGCAGGTTCAGCGAGATCAGTGCTTCGAGCTTCGCGTTGACCCGCTGCAACTCGGCGACCTTGTCGGAGAGCTTGCCGGTCATCAGCTGCAGATGCTGACGGTCGAATTCCGGCGGCGCAACGGCGGGCGTCGCCGCGGCCTTCGCCTCTTCGAGCACGCGCCGAACAACTTCAATGATCTCTTCCGGCTCGCTCGGCTTGGTCAGGATCTCGGCTACGCCGCACGCATTCGCAAGCTGTCGCGCTTCCGATTCCAGGTAATAGGCGGTGTAGAAAATGACGGGCGTCGCCGCGATGCTCGGATCCGCACGCAGTTGGCGCACGAACTCGTAGCCATCCACCTCGGGCATCAGAATGTCGCAGATCGCCAAGTCCGGCCGTGTTTCGCGTACCAGTTCCAGCGCGGCGTTCCCATCTGCGGCCTCGACCACCTCATGGCCCATCGCGCCCAGCACTGTCGCAAGCAACTCGCGGTTGATCGGGACATCATCGACAACTGCTATTTTCGCCATACACTGCGCCCCGCTCTTACGAGCTCTGCCCCCGCGGTGCTCGTAATTCAACCGGCAGGAAAGGTTCCATTTGCTCGACGAAGGTTTCCGCTTCGATCGGCTTCGAGAAATAGCCATCGAAGCCCGCCGTCAGCACGCGCTCCCGATCGCCGAGCATCGAGAAGGCCGTCACTGCGATCATCCTCACGCCCTTCAGCGTCGGGTCTGCACGCAGCGCATTCAGCACTTCATATCCATTCAACCCGGGCATCTGCAAGTCGCAAACGATCAGGTCCGGGCGCTCCAGCCGCGCCATCGCGATCGCAGTCGCGCCGTCCTCGGCAACCAAGGTCCGATAGCCGTTCGCTTTCAACAAATAGCGCATCAGCTCCAGGCTGGGCATATGATCTTCGGCAATCAGGATCGTCGCGGTCACGGCTCACATCTCCGGCAACACGAGCGTAAAGCTCGACCCCACCCCGGGCTCCGACGTGCAGGTCAGCGTTCCGTCGAGCATCGCCGCGAGCTTTCGGCTCAGATGCAGACCGAGCCCCGTGCCCTCCCCGCCCTTGTTGCGCGAGGCCTGTCCCTGTACGAAGGGTTCGAACAGCGTTGCGAGTTCGTCCTGCCGGATGCCCGGCCCGGAATCCTCGACCACCACACTCAGCCGCCGTTGACCGCCGAAGTCCTCAACGGAAAGACCTACCCGAACGTACCCGCGTTCCGTGAACTTGATTGCATTGTTCATCAAGTTGATGAGTATCTGGCTCAAGGCCCTCCGGTCGGTGACGAATGTCTCCGGTTCGGGCGGAAGTGCCAGCTCGAACGAAAGGCCCTTGGTCACCGCCTGTGGCCGCAAGGTCGCCGCGACTTCATCGACGAGCGCCGAGCAGTCGACGACTTCGTGCTGCAGGTCCATCTTCCCGGCCTCGATCTTGGCCAGATTGAGCAGATCGTTGATCAGCGCAAGCAGGTGGCGCGCACTGCTGCGGATCAGCTGCAGCTGGTGCGTCTGCTCGTCGTTGATATCGCCCGGCAATTTCATCAGCAGCGTACCGGTGAAACCGATCACGGCGTTGAGGGGCGTGCGCAGCTCATGGCTCATGCTCGCCAGGAAACGATCCTTGGCGCGATTCGCATTTTCCAGCTCGAGATTCTTGCCCTGAAGCGCCTGCTCGAAGTTCCGCCGCTCACTGACATCACGGATCGCGCTGATCACGACGACCGAGTCCTCGCTGCGTAGCGGGCTCAGGCTGATCTCGACGGGAAACTCCGTGCCGTCCTTGCGCAGGCCATACAGTTCGAGTCCATTGCCCATCGCTCGAGTGCGAGGCTGCTCGAAGTACCGGTTTCGATGGCCCAGATGCGATCGGCGGAATCGCTCAGGCAGCAGATCATCCACCAGCCGTGCCCGCAGCTCACCGGGCCCGTAACCGAACAAGCGCTCGGCCTGGCTGTTGGCCACCAGGACATGACCGGTGGAGTTGCTGATCACCAACCCGTCCGGAGTCGACTCCAGGAACTCGCCGAACCGCTGCTCGAGTGCCCGTCCGTCGCGGCGAACCTTCAGCTCCGTCACGTCCTTTTCGCTGAGGACGATTCTGTCGCCCCCGTCAATCCGCCTTCCGGACAGGACAACGAAGATCAAATTGCCGTCCTTCCTGCGCCTCAGCGTTTCAAGGCCCGCCTGGCCCCGCTCGCGAGTATCCGAGAGGAATCGTTCGAGCTCGCCCTGGCGGTCCGGCGGCGCAACGAGCTCGGCGTATTTAGTGCCCAGCGCTTCCTCGGCGGTGTAGCCGAAAAGCTGCTGCGCCGCGCCTTCCCAGCCGAGCACCGTACCGTCGGAAGAAAGCAAGACATGGGCGTCCGGCGTGTCGACGATCCAATCACGATCGAGCCTGTCGGTCATTGAAGACCCTCCGCCTGGGTAATCCCGCGATGCGCCGACCGCGGCGCAAAGCGCGGGCGGTCAGCCACACTCTAACGAAATGCGGAGAGGAATACGAATGATTTGCAACACTTAACGGAACGGCTACGGCCGGCCAACGTGCAGCGGATCACGAACGCGCTTCGAGCTCCCGCGCCTGTTCGATCGCCTCCTCGATGCGGTCGACCGCAATCACCCGCATGCCCGAGATCGGCTGCTTGGGCGCATTCGCCCGCGGAATGATCGCCACGGTGAAGCCCAGCTTCGCCGCTTCCTTCAACCGTTCCTGCCCGCGGGGCGCCGGCCGGATCTCCCCCGCCAGGCCGACTTCGCCGAACACCACGAGCCCGCGCGGCAAGGCGCGGCTACGCAAGGACGACACGATCGCCAGCAGAACCGCAAGGTCCGCCGCCGGTTCGCTGATCTTCACGCCGCCTACGGCGTTCACGAAGACATCCTGGTCGAAGCACACCACGCCCGCGTGCCGGTGCAGTACCGCGAGCAACATCGCCAGCCGGTTCTGCTCCAAGCCGACCGACAGCCGCCGCGGATTCGGACTGTGCGCGCTATCGACGAGCGCCTGGATTTCGACGAGCAAAGGACGCGTGCCTTCCTGCGTCACCAGCACGCAGCTGCCCGCCACCTCCTGACTATGCTGCGACAGGAAGATCGCCGACGGATTGCTGACGCCGCGCAGTCCGCGCTCGGTCATCGCGAAAACGCCGAGCTCGTTCACCGCGCCGAAGCGATTCTTGAATGCGCGCACGAGACGGAAACTCGAATGCGTGTCGCCTTCGAAATACAGCACCGTGTCGACGATGTGTTCCAGCACGCGCGGCCCCGCGAGCGTGCCGTCCTTCGTCACATGGCCGACCATGATCAGGCTCGTGCCGCTCTGCTTCGCGAAACGCGTCAGCTGCGCCGCACATTCGCGCACCTGCGCGACCGAGCCCGGTGCCGACTGCAAGGCCTCCGAATACACCGTCTGGATCGAATCGATCACCGCGATCCGCGGCGCCGCATTTTTGAGCGTCGAGAGGATGCGTTCGAGGTTGATCTCGGGCAGCAGTTGCAGGCTTCCGGGATCGAGCTGCAGGCGTTGCGCACGCAGCGCAACCTGTTCGCCCGACTCCTCGCCGCTCACGTAAACGGCCGCATGTTCGCCCGCAAGCACGGCCAGCGCCTGCAACAGCAGCGTCGACTTGCCGATCCCCGGATCGCCGCCGATGAGCACGACGCCGCCCGCAACGAGTCCGCCGCCCAGCACGCGATCGAATTCCTCGATGCCCGTCGGCGTGCGCGGCTCTTCCCGCGGCTCGAGTTCGGCCAGCGTCTGCAACTTGCCGGTCGCACCGGCCAGTGCAGCAAAGCGATTCGTCCCGGCCGTGGCGACCGGTTCGACAATCGACTCCACCAGCGTATTCCACGCCCGACATTGAGGACATTGTCCCTGCCAACGCGGCGCCTGCCCACCGCACTCGGTGCAGACGTACGCGGTCTTCGCCTTGGCCATCAGCCCTCTCCGAGGGCCGCCGCCATTGCCCGGAACTCGCTCACGGCGTGCTCCGCGAAGGTCGTGATCAGTCGCGAACGGAACTTGTCGCGCGGAACGATCACTTCAAGGGGCGTGTACTGCCGCGGCTCGAGCCGGATGCCGGCAATCCGTCCCTCGCGGACGTCGCGCTGGATCGCCGCCTTGGACGCAATCGCGTAACCCATGCCTTCCGCCGCCAGATGCTTGACCGTCGCCAGGCTGCCCAGCTCGGCGCAAACCTCGATATCTTCCAGCGCAATGTCGGCCGCCGCGAAGAAACTCTCGGCAAGGAGCCGGATCGCGTTTCCGGGATCGCGCGTGATGAAAGGATGATCCTTCAGGTCGGCCGCGGTCGCGTACTCCAGCTTTGCGAGCGGATGATCCGGGCGGCAGATCACGAAGAGCTCGTCGTGCGTCGCCGTGATCCGTTCCACAGCCGGTTGCTCGGTGACGATCTCGATCAGCCCCAGATCCAACTCGCGCGAAGCGACCCGGTCCTCGGTGAGCTGCGAATTACCGACCACGACGCGCGGGACGACGCGGGGAAACTTCCGCTTGAAAGTCTCGAGCAGCCGCGGCAGCCAGTAGGCCGCGATCGTCGTGCTCGTGCCGATGTTCAACGCGCCGCCAAGTTCGCTGGTCAGCTCCGATACGCGGGAATCCAACTCATCTGACAGGTCGAGGATCCGCTCGGCGTAGGCCAGCACGACCTCCCCCGCCCCCGTGAGGGTCACGCGCCCATGTCCGCGCTCCAACAGGCGCGTGTTGAAGTGCTCTTCCAGCTGCTTGATCTGGAAGGTCACCGCCGGCTGGGTCATGAAAAGGTGTTCCGCGGCGCGGGTGAATGAGCCGTACTTGGCGACGGCGCTGAACACCTGCAATCTGCGATCGGCCACTGCTGCTCCATAAGTCAGATTTATGACCGGAATTAAAGCACATGTTGGCCACCGCGGGGGAATACTCCCGGGCGGACACACCTATGTGCGCACCGTGACAATGAGTCAAATCACAACAAACTTACAAAGCTCGTGATATAAACCGCCCTTCACTCGTTCGACGGCCGCCACTCTCACGATGCCGCTTGGCTTCTTCATCATCATGGCAGCGCAGTTCTTTTCCGCGCTTGCCGACAACGCGTTGCTCATCATTGCCATCGCACTGCTGCGCGAGATGGCCGCTCCGGCGACCTACGAGCCGCTGCTGAAGCTGTTCTTCACCGTTTCCTATGTGCTGCTGGCCGCGTTCGTGGGCGCCTTCGCCGACTCGATGCCCAAGTGGCGGGTGATGCTGATCAGCAATACGATCAAGATCGGAGGGTGTCTGATCCTGCTCTTCGGCAGCCATCCCCTTTTCGCCTACGCCGTGATCGGCCTCGGCGCCGCCGCCTACTCGCCCGCCAAGTATGGCATCCTCACCGAATACCTCCCGCACCGCCTCCTCGTCGTCGCCAACGGCTGGATCGAAGGTCTCACCGTCGGCGCGATCATTCTCGGCACGGTGGTGGGCGGAGTCCTGATTCGGCCTGACGTCGCGGCCTGGTTCATGGGCCTGAACATCCCGCTCCTCAGCAGCTCGCTCGAGGTCGCGATTGCCGTCGTAGGGTTGTTCTACCTGCTCGCCGGCCTCTTCAACTTCTACATTCCCGATACCGGCGTCGACCACAAGCCGCTGAAGAACAATCCCCTCTATCTCCTGCACGACTTCGGCCACTGCCTCAAGCTGCTGTGGCGCGACAAGCTCGGCCAGATCTCGCTCGCCGTCACCACGCTGTTCTGGGGCGCGGGAGCGACGCTGCAGTTTATCGTGATCAAATGGGCCGAACACAATCTCCAGTTCGACCTCTCGAAGGCTTCCATGATGCAGGGCGTCGTCGCAGTCGGCGTCGCCCTCGGTGCCGGCCTCGCCGCGCGCATCATCAGCCTGCGCCGCTCGCCCGGCGTCATCCCGATCGGCATCGCAATGGGCCTCGTCGTGATGGTGATGGTCACCGTCACACAGCCGACGATTGCGATGGTGCTGATGGTTCTGGTGGGCGCCCTCGCCGGCTTCTTCGTCGTGCCGATGAACGCGCTGCTCCAGCATCGTGGCCACATCCTGATGGGCGCCGGCCACTCGATCGCCGTGCAGAACTTCAACGAGAACCTGTCGATCCTCGTGATGACCGGTCTGTACGCGCTGCTGATCAAGTCCGGTCTATCGATCAACGTCGTGATCGTGCTGTTCGGCATCTTCGTCGCCGGTGCGATGCTGCTCGTCAAGCACCGGCACGAGCTCAATCAGCGCGAATTCGACTCCGTCGCGCTGCTCGAGGATCACCCCCACTGACCGAAGAGCCCGGCCGTCGGTTCAGCGGCCGGTGACCACCTTGCGCGCAAAGCACAGGTCTTCCCACGCCTTTGCCTTGTCGGCCTGATTGCGCAGCAAATAGGCAGGGTGATACGTGATCACGACCGGCGTCTCTCCCCGTTGGAAGGTCCGGCCGCGCGATGCACCAATACTCAGCTCCGTATCGAGCAGTGCCATCGCGGCGGGCCGCCCCAGGGCCAGCAGAAGGCGCGGACGAATCAGCGCGATCTGGCGCTCCAGATAGGGCTTGCACATCTCGATTTCGTCCGCCTGCGGCGTCCTGTTGTGCGGCGGGCGACATTTCACGGCGTTCGCGATATACACCCCCTCGCCGCGTTTGAGCCCGATCGATGCGAGCATCGCATCGAGCAGCTTCCCGGCCGCTCCGACGAAGGGTTCGCCGCGCTGGTCCTCCTCCGCTCCCGGGCCCTCGCCGACCAGCATCCATTCCGCCTGCCGGTCGCCCACGCCGGGCACAGCCTGTTTGCGCCGCTCGCACAGGCGACACGCCGTACACTCACGGATATCCGCCTCAAGGGCTTCCCAATCGAGCGCAGCGATGCGTCTTGCCCGCTCGGGGTCGAGCGCTGCGGCCACGGGATGTGCCAAGGGCGCTGAATGCGGAGAGGCTTCGGGCGCCGGGCGATCGGGTCTTGGCGGCCGGCGGTCAGACGAAGGCAGAAGCTCGGCCAGCTTGCGTGCCGCCGGCGCAGTCGGAGCGTAGCTTGCCGCTTCTGCCGGTGCGGCAGACACGACTTCGGCGGGGGCGGAATCCTGCACTTCCGCCTCCTGCGCCTGGGCGCCGCGCAGTCGCCAAATCGGCGCCAAGCCCATCTCCCGCAGGATGGCACCGCGGCGCGCGCTCACAAATCCAGCCTCATCACGATCGCATCCTCCCGCTCGCCGTTCGGTGCCGGATAATAGCGTTTGCGCCGCCCGATCACCGAAAACCCTTGTCGTTCATACAGCGCCAGCGCGGCGGCGTTGGATGGGCGGACTTCCAGGAAGAACTGCGACGCGCCCAGCCGATGCGCCAGGGCAAGGAGAAACTGCATCAGCTGCCTCCCGGCGCCCTCGCGCTGAGCACTGCGGGCGATGCTGATATTCAGGAGATGCGCCTCGTCCACGACGGTCAACATCACGGCGTAGCCGACGGGCAAGCCGTTCCTACGCATGATCCACGAGCTGTATCCCGCTTTCAGGCAGTCTGCGAAATTCCCCGGCGACCAAGGGAAGGCATGCAGTTCGCGCTCATTCTCGACCACCCACGCCAGGTCGGTTTCATTCATTGGCAGGAATTCGAGGTCCGCGGCGTTCAAGCGCGTCCTCCGCGGGCGAGCCGCTCCTCGGTCGTGAGCGCCACCTTGTCGCGGACATACAAGGGCACGGCAAGTTCGGGTGCCACCAGCGCACCCCGTGCAGCCATCGCGGCGGCGATGCGGGCAACGTCGCTGGCACGCGGAACGGCCCGGTCTTCAATCGTCGTCAGGCGATCGAACAACCCCGCAGGAATCCTCTCTCGGTATGCCTGAAACGCCGACCCCAGCGCGAACCACCTGCCCTCGGGCGGCAACTCCAGCATTTCCGGCGGCCGGCAGACCGGCTGGGAAAGCGGCGCGGGCATGCCCGCTTCAATACGATAGGCGGCAGAGTATGTCTCACCCATGCGCGCGTCGGTCGCGACAAAGACCGCGTCACCCGTTCCCTGCATCGCCAAGGCTTCGAGGCTGCATACAGGTGCGACGCTCAAGCCCGCTCCCATCGCCAGTCCCTGCGCCGCACCACATGCCAGCCGCAAACCAGTGAATGCGCCCGGACCGGCACCGAACGCCACGGCATCCAGCGCATGCAGCGGAACGGCCGCCTCCGCGAGCAGGTCGTGGAGCGTCGGAAGCAGGCGTTCCGAATGATTGGAGTGCCCTTCCAGCACTCGTTCCATGAGAGCGCCGTCCACGAGCAGCGCAATGCTGGCGTGTTCGCACGAAGTTTCGATGGCGAGGATTTTCATAAGCCCGCCATTTTAGCGGGACGCGACGCATCAGGGTGATCGGCGCGAAGGCCGGCGCAGCAGCTTGGGATGTCAGGGACGCCCGCCCGCACGGGGCGGATAGGCGTCGCGAAGCACTTCGCGCAGTTCCTGATTCAAGGTGATCCGCTCTTCGCGGGACAGGCGGCGGGGTTCCACCTGCGGACGAGCGGATTCAGAGCCGGTCGTCAATGCACGCCGAAGTTCAACACTACGGGGTTCCGGGGATTTCTGGTAGACCGTGGGCGGGGCAAAATCAAGCCTCTTGCCGTGTGCCGAAACCGTAATGGACTCTGCCGCGCGTGAGGGGGTTGCCGTGAATCCGAATACCCATGGAAGAATGGCCGTCGCATGTGCAACAATAAAAATCAGCCGGGATAACTTTCGCCCCGACTTGGCATGTGCCCCAAATGCGAATCCTGAAACTTCCATGACGGTCTCTGACCCGTTGCCCGTGTAGCATGCAGACGCATCAAACATACTCCCTTTTTGGTAGATGGGTACTCCCCAAATGCAGTTGTAGCCGTCGTTTCGTAAGGATCTGTTGCGAATTTCCCAAGCCCTTACGAACCGTTACCGCATGAGTCGTAAACGCGCTCCTGGAGCGCTGGCATCGAGAAAACCGAACGGATAGGATAGGTCGCCATGAATGCAAAAATCAGATATCGAGTCCTGCTGGTCGACGACGACGCGCGTCTGCGCGAACTTCTCTCGCGGTACCTCCAGGAGCAGGGGTTTACCGTCAAGGCGGTTACGGATGCCGCAGGAATGGATCGCGCGCTCCTGCGCGAACACTTCGACGTAATGGTGCTGGACCTCATGTTGCCGGGAGAGGACGGGCTGGCGATCTGCCGCCGGCTACGAGCCGATCAGAACCCGATTCCGATCATCATGCTTACCGCCAAGGGCGATGACGTGGACCGGATCATAGGGCTTGAAATGGGCGCGGACGACTACTTGCCCAAGCCCTTCAATCCCCGGGAACTCGTCGCCCGCGTGCATGCCGTCATGCGTCGTCAGCCGCCGTCGCTGCCCGGAGCGCCTACGCTCGACGACGAGATCGTCACCTTCGGCAGGGTCCAGGTGAACCTTGGCGTGCGCTCGCTCTCGCGCGACGGGGAAGAAATCTCCCTGACGACCGGCGAATTCTCGCTGCTCAAGGTGCTCCTGCAGCATCCGCGCCAACCGCTGTCGCGCGACAAGCTGATGGAACTGGCGCGTGGTCGCGAATACGGCGTCTTCGATCGCGCCATCGACGTACAGGTCAGCCGTCTGCGCAAACTCGTTGAGGACGACCCTGCGAAGCCGCGCTATATCCAGACCGTGTGGGGCTTCGGGTACGTCTTCGTGCCGGATGAAAGCAAGTCTGTTAGCGAAAGCTGAACCTTTTCGCCCCGCCAGCAAAGAGTCCGCGCAGGCCGTCATCGGCTCGCGCGCACTTTGGGCATGGCTGCCGCGTACCCTGCTGTGGCAGACCTTCTTCCTCATCGCGCTGCTGCTGACGCTGGCATTGGCGGTGTGGTCGCAGATCTTCCGCCATTTCGAGGACCCGGTGCGCGCCCGCGACCTGGCTCAGATGGTCGTCAGCGTCGTCAATCTGACCCGCACCGCGCTGATCAACGCCGAAGTCGAACGTCGGCCCGAGTTGTTGATCGAACTCGCCGCACTGGAAGGCATCCGCATCTATCCGGCGGAGCCTTCCGACGACGTGCGTCCCCTCGCCGACACGCGCGACATGCGGCTGCTCACCGGCGAGGTTCGCAGGCAGCTTGGTTCGCACACGCGCTTCGCCGCACGCTGGAAGTCGCTGGATGGGTTTTGGGTCAGCTTTCGGCTCGATCCCGAGGACTCGCAGGATTTCTGGGTCATGCTGCCGTCGGAGCGTCTCGAACAGACGCACGCCGTTGAATGGCTCGCCTGGGGGGGCGGAGCACTGCTCGTCGCGCTTGTGGGCGCCTACCTGATCGTTTCGCGGATCAGTGTCCCGCTACGTAATCTGGCGCGATCGGCGCGCGTCGTCGGCAGCGGTCACACGCCGCCACACTTGCCGGAAACCGGTCCGCTCGAAATTGCAACGGTCGCCCGCGCCTTCAACCAGATGGCGGGCGACCTCGCTCACGCGGATGCCGACCGTGCGCTGATCCTCGCCGGCGTCTCGCACGATCTGCGGACTCCGCTCGCGCGCCTGCGGCTCGGAATCGAAATGTCCGGAGCACCCGGGCCTGATGTGCTTGCAATGGTTGCGGACGTCGAGGAAATGGACCGGATCATCGGGCAGTTTCTCGATTTCGGACGCGGCGAGCCGCAGGAGCCGATGCAGGCTACCGATATCGCCGGAATGCTGCAGGACATCGCTCAGCCCTATCGACTGCGCGGTATCAACATCGCGCTCGACGTGCCGAAAAGCCTGGTCCACCTCGTGCGACCCCTGCCGCTGCGCCGTGCCGTCCTGAACCTCATCGACAATGCGGTGCGCTACGCTGGCGAAGACAAGCCCATCACCATCACGCTCGATCGACGGGAGCATGAGGTTCTTGTCGAAGTCGCCGACCGCGGCCCCGGCATTCCCGAAGGGGAGCGCGACCGGATGCGACATCCCTTTACCCGCCTCGAAAACGCGCGGTCGAACACGAAGGGCGCGGGGCTCGGGCTGGCGATCGTGGAGCGCATCATCGCTTCGCACGACGGTGTACTGGAGCTCACCGCACGCGAAGGCGGCGGCCTTCGGGCAATTCTGCATCTTCCCCTTGATGGGAAACGTGCCGGCCGGGCTAGAATGCTCGGAGCCGACAGCGATTCGGGCGAAGCCGCCTGAACTGTCGGGACAACGACCCGATATAATGTTTCCGCATGAAGATTCTTTTCGATCTGCTTCCCGTCATCCTATTCTTCGGTGCATACAAGGTTGCAGGCAGCAGTCAGGCAACAGCCTTCGAACTCG
>NZ_DATFAO010000018.1:0-58408 GCF_035254505.1 Aromatoleum sp.
ACCGGCGTGTACCGCGTGCGCAAGTCGGCCGAGACCTATCACACCACCAGTCCCAGCATGGATATCAGCAAGGCGTCCAATTTCGAGCGCTTCATCTTCGATCTGCTGGGACGCGACGCCGAGCGCGTGCGGGCGTTGTTCAAGAAGGTCGATACGCACGGCGGCTTCGATTTGTCGGGCAAGCCGGGCAGCGATGGCGACGAGTTCAAGAAAGTAGCGCAGTACGGCTTTGTATCCGGCAAGTCGGTGCATGCCGACCGCATCGCCACCATCCGCGATGTGCAGGCGAAGTATGGCGTGACGATCGATACTCATACCGCCGATGGTGTGAAGGTGGCGCGCGAATACCTGTCGCCGGGTGAAACCATGGTTGTGCTCGAGACTGCGCTTCCGGCGAAATTCAACGAGACGATCCGCGAAGCGCTCGGGCGCGACGCCGAACGCCCGGCCGGCTTCGAGAATATCGAGGCGCTGCCGCAGCGCTTCGAAGTGATGGGGGCGGAAGTGGAGAAGATGAAGGCCTACATCGCCAGCCGCACCGGCTTGTGATCCGGCCATTTCCAGTGTGGGGCCGAACATGACTGAAAGGAAGCCCATGTTGAGCGCGGCCGAAGCGCTCGATTTCCTGCTTGCCGCGGTCGAGCCGATCGCGCAAACGCAAACGCTGCCGACGCTGGAAGCGAATGGCCGCGTCCTTGCCGTGGCCCAGACCTCGCAGCTCAATGTCCCGCCGATGGACAATACCCAGATGGACGGCTACGCGGTGCGCGCGGCCGACTGCGCCGGAGGCAACGCCAGGCTGGCGGTGTCGCAGCGCATTCCTGCCGGTCATGTGGGGCAGGCGCTGCAGCCGGGAACGGCGGCCCGGATTTTCACCGGCGCGATGATCCCGCCTGGTGCGGACGCTGTGGTAATGCAGGAGCAGTGCGAGCTGGAAAAGACGGCGGAAGGCGATATCGTCACCATTCGCCACGCGCCGAAAACCGGCGAATGGATACGCCGCACCGGCGAGGATATCCGTGCCGGCAGTATCATTCTTGCAGCCGGCACCCGCCTGCGCGCGCAGGAGCTCGGGCTGGCCGCATCGGTCGGTCTGGCCCATCTGCCGGTGGTGCGCAAGCCGCGCGTAGCGGTATTCTTCACCGGCGACGAACTGGCGATGCCGGGTGAGCCGCTCAAGCCCGGTGCGATCTACAACTCCAACCGCTTCACGCTGCGCGGCCTGCTGGAAAACCTCGGCTGCGAGATCACCGATTACGGCATCGTGCCGGATTCGCTGCAGGCCACGCGCGATACGTTGCGCCGCGCCGCCGCCGACCATGACCTGATCATCACTTCCGGCGGCGTGTCGGTCGGCGAAGAGGACTACATCAAACCCGCCGTCGAGGCGGAAGGGCGGCTGAACATGTGGCAGATCGCGATCAAGCCCGGCAAGCCACTCGCCTTCGGTCAAATCGACCGCACCGGACAGGATGGCTGCGCATACTTCATCGGCTTGCCCGGCAACCCGGTGTCGAGCTTCGTGACCTTCCTGCTGTTCGTGCGGCCGTTCATTTTGCGTCTGCAGGGCGTCGCCGATGTTGCGCCCAGGGCATTCAATTTGCGCGCCGATTTCGCATGGGCCAAGGCCGACCGGCGCAACGAGTTCCTGCGGGCGAAAATCAATGAGCAGGGCGGTCTCGACCTGTTTCCCAACCAGGGCTCGGCGGTGCTGACCTCGACGGTCTGGGGTTCCGGCCTGATCGACAATCCGCCCGGACAAACGATAGCCCAGGGCGACACGGTGCGTTTCCTTCCATTCAGCGAATTGTTGTACTAGTACAGATGAATATCCAACTCCGTTTCTTCGCCAGCATCCGGGAAGCGCTCGGCACCGGCCAGGAAGCCGTTTCGGTGCCGGCACACGTGCAAACCGTCGGTGACGTGCGCACCTTCCTGCGCGCGCGCGGCGGCGTGTGGGCCGAGGCGCTGGCCGAGGGACGAGCGCTGCGCATGGCGTACAACCAGCAGATGACGGATGCCTCCGCGCGCATTTCCGAAGGCTGTGAAGTGGCATTCTTCCCGCCGGTGACGGGCGGCTGAGAGCGATCATGGCGATTCGTGTCCAGCCCCAGGATTTCGACCTCGGCGCCGAGATTGCGCAACTGCGCGCCAATGATGCGCGCGTCGGTGCGGTAGTGAGTTTCATCGGCACCGTGCGCGACATGAACGAAGGTGCGGGCGTGTCCGAAATGGAGCTGGAACACTATCCGGGCATGACGGAAAAGGCGCTGGACGACATCGTGGCGCAGGCCAAGGCGCGCTGGAGCATCTTCGATGCGCTGGTAATCCACCGCGTCGGCCCCCTGAAGCCGCTGGACCAGATCGTGCTGGTTGCGGTGACTTCAGCGCATCGCGGCGAAGCGTTCGCGGCCTGTGAATTCATCATGGATTACCTGAAGACGCAGGCGCCGTTCTGGAAAAAAGAGCAGACGGCGCAGGGCGCGCGCTGGGTTGATGCGCGCGTTGCCGACGACAAGGCGCTGGCGAAATGGGGCATCAGTTCCGCCAACTCGGGTGGCCAGGAATGAACTGGCTGGCAGTCGGCCTGGGGGCCGCGGTCGGCGCCTGGTTGCGCTGGGGCCTCGGCAACCTGCTCAACAACCTGCATGCGCAAGTCCTGCTGGGCACACTGACCGCCAACCTCGGCGGCGGATACATGATCGGGCTCGCAGTCGGTTACTTCACCGCGCATCCAACCGTGCCACTTGAATGGCGTTTGTTTGTGGTGACCGGCTTTCTCGGCGGCCTGACCACCTTTTCCAGCTTCTCGGCCGAGGCGATGGTGCTGCTCCAGCGCGGCAATTATGGATGGGCGCTGACCCATGTGCTGTTGCACCTGGCTGGCTCGATTGCCTTCTGCATTGCCGGCTTCGCGACCTACCGCGCCATTTCCGGCTCCTGAATCCATGTCCGTTGGCTTGCAGTCACAGGCCGGCTCTTGATGCCGGCTTTTGTTTCCTTTTTGGAAACATTTATTTTGCGCCGGATGTGCTCCATATAACTTGTTTGAACTTGACCTAGATCCATCCCATTCTGATCCTGAAATAGCCAGAATCAAAAACCTTGCTTGAAATGTGGTTGGCCTGTCCCCAAGTTGTTAGCAAATCGAATTTCTGGAGAATACATCCATGCGTCTCGACAAATTAACAACCAAATTGCAAGAAGCCCTGTCCGATGCTCAAAGCCTGGCAGTCGGCAACGACAACCAGTACATCGAGCCGGTGCACATCCTGACCGCCTTACTGAACCAGGATGACGGCGGCGCGCGCTCGCTGCTGCAGCGCGCGGGCGTCAATACCGGTGGCCTGCAGAACGCGCTGAAGCACGCGCTGGAACGACTGCCCAAGGTGGAAGGCACCGGCGGCGAAGTGCAGATCGGGCGCGAGTCCGTCGCATTGCTGAACCTGGCGGACAAGGAAGCGCAAAAGCGCGGCGACCAGTTCATCGCCAGCGAAATGGTGCTGCTTGCGCTGACCGAAGATAAATCCGAAGCGGGCCGCGCGGCCCGCGACAACGGGCTGGCGCGCAAATCGCTGGAGGCTGCGATCGAGGCGGTGCGTGGCGGCGGCAGCGTGTCCTCGCAGGACGCCGAAGGACAGCGCGAAGCATTGAAGAAATACACGCTCGACTTGACCGAGCGCGCGCGCGCCGGCAAGCTTGACCCGGTGATCGGCCGCGACGATGAAATCCGTCGCGCGATCCAGGTCTTGCAGCGCCGTTCCAAGAACAACCCGGTGCTGATCGGCGAGCCGGGCGTGGGTAAAACCGCGATTGTCGAAGGCCTGGCACAGCGCATCGTCAACGGTGAAGTGCCGGACAGCCTGAAGGGCAAGCGCGTTCTGTCGCTCGACATGGCCGCGCTGCTGGCCGGCGCCAAATACCGCGGCGAATTCGAGGAACGCCTGAAGGCCGTGCTGAAGGAACTCGCGCAGGATGAAGGCCAGACGATCGTCTTCATCGACGAGCTGCACACCATGGTCGGTGCCGGCAAGGCCGAAGGCGCGATCGATGCGGGCAATATGCTCAAGCCTGCGCTGGCGCGCGGCGAGCTGCACTGCGTCGGCGCGACCACGCTCGACGAATACCGCAAGTACGTGGAAAAGGATGCCGCGCTGGAGCGCCGCTTCCAGAAGATCCTGGTGGACGAGCCGAGCGTGGAAGCGACCATCGCGATCCTGCGCGGGCTGCAGGAAAAGTACGAGGTGCACCACGGCGTCGAGATTACCGACCCGGCGATCGTGGCGGCTGCCGAACTGTCGCACCGGTATATCACCGACCGTTTCCTGCCGGACAAGGCGATCGACCTGATCGATGAAGCCGCTTCCAAGATCAAGATCGAGATCGACTCCAAGCCGGAAGTGATGGATAAGCTCGACCGTCGCCTGATCCAGCTGAAGATCGAGCGCGAAGCGGTGAAGAAGGAAACCGACGAGGCATCACAGAAGCGCCTCGGCCTGATCGAAGATGAAATCCACAAGCTGGAGCGCGAGTACGCCGACCTGGAAGAAGTCTGGAAGGCGGAAAAGGCGACGGTGCAGGGCGCGCAGCACATCAAGGAAGAGATAGAAAAAATCAGGCTGCAGATGGACGAGGCCAAGCGCCGCGGCGACTGGCAGAAGATGTCCGAGCTGCAGTATGGGAAGCTGCCGCAGCTGGAAGCGCAACTCAAGCAGGCCGACAAGGCCGAAGCGCAGGTGCCGAAGCTGGTGCGCATGCAGGTCGGCGCGGAAGAAATCGCGGAGGTGGTGTCGCGCGCCACCGGCATCCCGGTATCGAAGATGATGCAGGGCGAGCGCGACAAGCTGCTGCACATGGAAGAGGAATTGCACAAGCGGGTGGTCGGACAGGACGAGGCGATCGTCGCCGTGTCCGATGCGATCCGCCGTTCGCGCGCAGGGCTGTCCGATCCGAACCGACCGTACGGCTCGTTCATGTTCCTCGGCCCGACCGGCGTGGGCAAGACCGAGCTGTGCAAGGCGTTGGCCTCCTTCCTGTTCGATACCGAGGAAGCGATGATCCGCCTCGACATGAGCGAGTTCATGGAGAAGCACTCGGTCGCACGGCTGATCGGCGCGCCGCCGGGATACGTCGGTTATGAAGAAGGCGGCTATCTCACCGAGGCGGTGCGGCGCAAGCCCTACAGCGTGATCCTGCTCGACGAGATCGAGAAGGCGCATCCGGATGTGTTCAACGTACTGCTGCAGGTGCTCGATGACGGCCGCATGACCGATGGCCAGGGGCGCACGGTCGACTTCCGTAATACCGTGATCGTGATGACCTCGAACCTCGGTTCGCACAAGATCCAGTCGATGGAAGAAAGCGATCCGCAGCTGGTGAAGCTGGCCGTGATGGCCGAGGTGAAAGGGCATTTCCGCCCGGAGTTCATCAACCGCATCGACGAGATCGTGGTGTTCCATGCGCTCGACGCGAAGAACATCGGCGCCATCGCGCGTATCCAGCTGCATGTGCTGGAACAGCGGCTGGCGAAGATGGACATGACGCTCGAGGTCACGGACGCGGCGCTGCAGAAGATCGCGGAAGCCGGTTTCGATCCGGTGTATGGCGCACGTCCGTTGAAGCGCGCGATCCAGCAGGAGATCGAGAACCCGTTGTCGAAGATGATCCTGGATGGCCGCTTCGGCCCGAAGGACAGGATCTCAGTCGACGCGCGCAACGGCGCGCTGGCGTTCGACAAGGCTGCGCATTAAGCGCTTGCTGCCCAGGGAAAAGGCCACGTCGGGTGGCCTTTTTCTTTTGCGGCACGTGATGGAATTAACTCTCCCCGCGTGCAAAAAATGCGCTCGGCGACTGTCCGAAAGTCTTCTTGAACATCGCCGAGAACGCCGACTGGCTGGCGTACCCCAGTTCCGCGGCAACTCGCGACAGCGGTAATCCGCGCGCAATCAGCGGCGCCGCATGCGCCAGCCGCACTTGCTGGCGCCACTGGCTGAAGTTCATGCCCAGCTCGCGCTCGAACAGGCGCGCCAGCGTGCGTGCGGACGCTCCCGCGCGCGTGGCCCACTCCTCCAGTGTCAACGCGGACGCCGGGTCGGCGATCAGCATTTCGCACAAGGCCTTCAGGCGCTTGTCCTCGGGCAGCGCAACGCAGATCGGCAGGGTCGCGCAGCGCGCCACTTCGTCGAGGATCAGCGCGGACAGCTTTTCTTCGCGCGGCGATCCGGCATCCGCCTGCGACAGCGCCACCACCAGTTCGCGCAACAGCGGTGAGACATCCAGCACTTCGCACCGCTCGCCGCGAAACGGCGCGACTTCGGCATGCACGTAGAGCGCGCGCAGGCGGGCCTTTTCCAGCGTGACGACCTCATGCCGCGCGTGTGCGGGAATCCAGATCGCGCGTTGCGGCGGCACAATCCAGGTGGTGTTCCCGACCGTCACGCGTACCACGCCGTCCAGTGCATAGGTGACCTGGCCCCAGGCATGGTGGTGGGCGGCCAGCAGTTCGGATGCATCGAGGTCGCGCGCCACGAGGCGTACCGGGCGCTCGGCGGTCGGGGCTGTGCCTGGCAGATGCAGGCGGGTGTGGGTGACGGGGTGGATTGCCATGGGAAATGGAAAGCGGTGCTGTCAAATATTCGATAAAGATTGTCTTTTTATCTTAAAACAGACGCCTCCTTTTTGCTTACACTCCTTGCATCGACAATTCAAAGAGGTGGAGATGAGTGCAACAGCAATTCCTTCCCTGCGGCGCGACGCGCAGGTGATCGGCCTGGTGGGTGTCGCGCATGGCGTGTCGCATTTCTTTCACCTGATTCTGGCGCCGCTGTTCCCGTGGCTGAAGGAGGCATTCAGCCTGTCGTACGCGGAGCTGGGTTTCGTGATGACGGTGTTCTTCATCGTGTCGGGCGTCGGCCAGGCACTGGCCGGCTTCGTGGTCGATCGCGTCGGCGCGCGCACGGTCCTGTTCGCGGGCATCGCCTTGCTCGGTGTGGCGGCGCTGCTGCTGTCCCAGGCGCAGAGCTATGCGATGCTGCTGGCCGGATCCATGCTTGCCGGCTTAGGCAACAGCGTGTTTCATCCGGCCGATTTCACCCTGCTCAACAAGCGGGTATCCACGCAACGCCTCGGGCACGCGTTTTCGGTGCATGGCATTTCCGGCAATCTCGGCTGGGCGGCCGCACCGGTGTTTTTGACCACGCTGGCGGCGCTGTTCAACTGGCGAATGGCACTGGCCGCCGCAGCCTGCATTCCGTTCGCGACCTTGGTGATCCTGTTCGCCTGCCGCGACTTGCTGGGGGTGGAAGAGATCAAGACGGCTGTCGCAGCCGGCGGCAAGAGCGCAGCTGCCGGCGGCCATGCGCTCGATTTCATGCGCCTGCCGGCGGTATGGATGTGCTTCGCTTTCTTCTTCATCACGGCGATGGCGCTGGGCGGCATCCAGAGCTTTTCCTCGCCGGGGCTGCGCGCGCTGTACGGCATGTCGCTCGCTTCCGCCACCGCCGGCTATACGGCCTACATGCTGGCGTCGGCCGCCGGGATGGTGGTGGGCGGGTTCATGGCTTCGCGCACCACGCGCCATGAGCGCACGATCGCGATGGCATTCACCGCTTCCGGCCTCGTGTCGCTCGTGATCGCCGCCGGCATCGTGCCGCCGCTGTTGGCGATCGTGCTGATGGGGGTGATCGGTTTCGGCGCCGGCATCGCCGGACCGTCGCGCGACCTGCTGATTCGCGCCGCGGCACCGAAGAATGCGACCGGCCGCGTCTATGGCGTCGTGTACTCCGGGCTCGATATCGGCCTGGCGGGCGCGCCGGTGCTATTCGGCGCGCTGATGGACGCCGGGCATCCGTCCTGGCTGTTCATCGGCATCGGCCTGTTCCAGTCGCTGGCGATTTTCACGGCGGTCAGCGTCGGCGTCAACACGGCAAAAAGATCCGAGGTGGCGGCAGCCGCTTAGGCGCAAAGACATCGCTCGACGAGCCGCCGCATTTCGCCGGTGGCTTTTTTGTCCGCAAGCTCGCTTACAATGCCAGTTTTTGACCCAAGGAGAACCGGATGAGCTTTGCGACCTGCGATATTTGCGATGCGAATGAAGACAAACTGGCGAACGGCGCCCTGGCCGTCCTGCCGCCCGTATTCCAGAAGTTCGGCAAGCTGGTGAAATTCTCCGGCCAGGCCGCCACGCTCAAGGTATTCGAGGACAACGTGCTGGTGCGTGCGGCGCTGGAAACGCCCGGCAATGGCCGCGTGCTGGTGGTGGACGGCGGCGGCAGCCTGCGCTGTGCTCTGGTGGGCGGCAACCTGGGTGTCCTGGCCGAGAAGAATGGCTGGGCGGGCATTATCGTCAACGGTTGCATCCGCGACTCGGAAGAAATCAATGCATGCGGCATCGGTGTGCGCGCACTTGCGACGCACCCGCAGCGCAGTGTGCGCAAGGGCGTGGGCGACCGCGATCTGCGCGTATCGATCGCGGGCGTCGCGATCAACCCGGGTGACTGGATCTATGCCGACGCCGACGGCGTGCTGGTGTCGACCCAGCCACTGGCCTGAATACCCGCATCCATGACGACCGCTTCCTCTTCGCAGATCGCGGCGCAGCCGCTGCTGCTCGGGCTGCCGGCGGAGGTACTCGACCGGTTGGCCGCGCAGCCGGTGCTGGAACTGCCGGCCGGCACCCGGGTATTCGAAACCGGGACCGATTGCGGCGGTTTTCCCATCATCTTGTCTGGCATGGTGCGCGTATTCAAGCACCTGGCCAACGGCCGCCGTATCGAGTTGTACCGCGTTACCCCGGATGAACCGTGCATCCTGTCGCTTGGCTGCCTGCTGGGCGGCGGCCAGTATCCGGCCAGCGGCATGACGGGAGACGCGACGCGGCTGACCGTGATGCCGTCCGGCTTGTTCAACGAGTGCATCGCGAACAATGCCGCATTCCGGAACGCGATGTTTCAAGCCCTCGGCAAGCGGCTGGTCAACACCATGGAGCTGGTCGAGGAAGTGGTGACGCTGCGGCTGGACGTGCGTCTCGCGGCGGCGCTGCTGGCGCATGCGGGCCTGCAGGAAGGCACTGCGGCCGGGCGAGCGGCGCCGATCGCATTGACGCATCAGCAGCTTGCCGACGAACTGGGCACGGTGCGCGAGATGGTCAGCCGGTTGCTGGACGATTTCGCCCAGCGCGGCATGCTCGCGCTGGGCCGCGGGCGAATCGAAATCATCGATGCCGACAAGCTGCGCGCACTGGCCGCGACGCGCTGAATTGCCGGGCTTATGTGACTTGGGTTACAGACATCACGTTGCAGCTTGCCTATCCTGAAGCCCTTCCACAACCTAGGTAAGGAGAACTTCATGAACGCAAACGTCGGTTCCGTCGACAAGATCATCAGACTGGCTCTGGCAGCGGTTTTTTTCAGCCTGTTTTTCATCCTGCAAGGCGATCTGAAATGGATTGCCCTGATCGGTATCGTTCCGCTGGTAACCGCCCTGGCGGGCTGGTGCCCGCTGTATTCGATTTTCGGCATCAAAACCTGCCGGATGCGCTGAGCGCTGAGGGCTCCTCTGCTTTCGCCCGCAAGGGTGTCTCGTATGGTTGCCGGCCGGAGCAGGTGCTCCCGCCGGCACTGTTTCTTTTGACCTTGGTCAAGGTGAGTGCCATTGCTGGCCGGTCTTTCGTCAATATGCGCACGGAATTTCACGATCCAAAAAGTCTGTTTTGTATCGTGAAAAAGCATGCGGCAGCATGTCAGAAAGTTGTTTCATTTTAAGAAAAATCATTCTGCATCGCGAAATTGAAAATGTAAGCCATTGAAAATCAATGATTTAATTTTGGTTATATGTCTTATATAAGACCTTGTTGCCTCGCAAAAAACCGCATATCATTCTCCCATCAAGTTTTCTTTTTTCTTTTCACTCGCTTTACCAAGGAGAATGACCATGGCAACTCGCGAAGAACAAATCAAGGCCCTCGAAAAAGACTGGGCTGAAAATCCGCGCTGGAAAGGCATCAAGCGCAACTACTCCGCTGCAGACGTTGTCCGCCTGCGTGGTTCCAAGCAGGTCGAGTACACGCTCGCCAAGGAAGGTGCCGAGAAGCTGTGGGCGAAGGTCAACGGCGGCGCCAAGAAGGGTTACGTGAACGCCTTCGGCGCGATCACCGCTGGCCAGGCAATGCAGCAGGCCAAGGCTGGCCTGGAAGCCGTGTACCTGTCGGGCTGGCAAGTTGCTGCCGACGGCAACACCTCCGAAACCATGTACCCCGACCAGTCGCTGTACGCATACGACTCCGTGCCGACCATGGTTCGTCGCATCAACAATACCTTCAAGCGCGCTGACGAAATCCAGTGGTCGCGTGGCGTCAATCCGGGCGACGAGGGCTTCATCGACTACTTCCTGCCGATCGTGGCTGACGCTGAAGCCGGTTTCGGCGGCGTGCTGAACGCCTTCGAGCTGATGAAGAACATGATCGCTGCCGGCGCAGCAGGCGTGCACTTCGAAGACCAGCTCGCCGCTGTGAAGAAGTGCGGCCACATGGGCGGCAAGGTGCTGGTTCCGACCCAGGAAGCAATCGAGAAGCTGGTTTCTGCGCGTTTCGCAGCCGACGTCATGGGCGTACCGACCATCGTTCTGGCCCGTACCGACGCTGAAGCAGCGAACCTGATCACCTCCGACCACGACGCCAACGACAAGCCGTTCCTGACCGGCGAGCGTACTCAAGAGGGCTTCTACCGTGTCAAGAACGGTCTGGAGCAGGCAATCAGCCGTGGTGTGGCATACGCTCCGTATGCTGACCTGGTATGGTGCGAAACCGGCACGCCGGACCTGGGCTTTGCCCGCGAATTCGCGCAAGCCGTGCACGAGAAGTGCCCGGGCAAGCTGCTGTCCTACAACTGCTCGCCGTCCTTCAACTGGAAGAAGAACCTGGACGACAAGACCATCGCCGAATTCCAGGACAAGCTGTCCGAACTGGGCTACAAGTACCAGTTCATCACGCTGGCTGGTATCCACGTCAATTGGTACAACACCTTCCGGTTCGCCAAGGCCTACGCCGGCGGCGAAGGAATGAAGCACTACGTCGAGATGGTCCAGGAGCCGGAATTCGCTGCTCGCGAACAAGGCTACACCTTCGTCTCGCACCAGCAGGAAGTCGGTACGGGTTACTTCGACGAAGTCACGACCGTCATCCAGGGCGGGTCCTCCTCGGTCAAGGCCCTCACCGGCTCGACCGAAGAAGAGCAGTTCCACTGATCTCCTCGAATGGGCGGGCCGGTATCCGGTCCGCCTTAGCCAGGAAAGCCGCGCCCACAAGGCGCGGCTTTTTCATTGGCGCGAGCTTCAGTCAGGCGTTGCCGGCCGCACCGGCGCGCGCCCGCCCATGCGCTCGCCTCGCTTCGCGGCAGGTGCCGCATGCGGCCCGAAAAAGTGGAACTGCTCATCGAAGGTCTTCTTCTGTGCGGCATCGAGGCGGCCGTAGAAGCTCTCTGCGGCCTTGCGGATGTCCTGAAGCGCAGCCATGCGCTCGCGCCCGAAGGTTTCCATCCGGTCCAGGCGCTCGAGGGCCGTCTTCGGATGTTCCTGGCTGCGCATCGCCTGCATGTGCTCGGCGGCCTTCCTTGCTTTCTCCTGCATCACGCCCTTGAACTGCTCCCACGCCGCCGTCTGGTCGGGCTTGAGTGCGAGCGCCGTCTGCAACTGGGCGAGCCGTTGGGTCGCGCGCTCGGTGATGCTGGCCGGGTCCATGCGATGCATCCTGCCAGCCATTCCGCCGTGCGGACCGTCGCAGTCCGCCTGCGCTGCGGCCATCGCGCCCATGCTGCCGATACCGAGCGAAGCCACGAAGGCCGCAAGAATCGAAGTTCTGATCAATGATTTCATGATGACTCTCCTGTATTGTCGGATACGCCTCGTGTCCGGGCGACGACATCATTCGAACATTGCCATGTAAGCGGGATTTGTCCGCGCCGAGGCGCTTTGCATAGTCATGTTGCACGCGCGCCGGAAGATACTCGGGGATACAAAGGCTCCGACGTCGCGGCTTATGATTCGGGTCGTCGGGGACGACCCGGCTTCCGTATCGACCACGCAGCGACGCAGCCATGACCAACGCCCAGGACCATATCCTCATCGTCGACGACGACCGCGAAATCCGCACGCTGCTCGCCGACTACCTCGAAAAGCAGGGGCTGCGCTGCACGACCGCGGCGGACGGGCGCGAAATGAAGGCCGCCCTCGATCGGCATCGCGTCGACCTGATCGTGCTCGATCTGATGCTGCCCGGCGAGGACGGACTGACGTTGTGCCGCAACCTGCGTGCCGGCGGGACGCACGCGAATACGCCCGTGCTGATGCTGACGGCACGAGGCGAGGATATGGACCGCATTCTCGGACTGGAGATGGGGGCAGACGATTACCTGCCGAAGCCGTTCGTGCCGCGCGAACTGCTCGCGCGGATCCGCGCGATTCTCAGACGAGCCCGCGCCCTGCCCCCGAATCTGGATACCCATCCGCCGGCCCATGCCACGATGTTGCGCTTTGGCGCTTGGCGCCTCGACACGGTCGGCCGCCACCTGATCGCACCCGACGATACGGCGGTGCCGCTATCGGGCGCCGAGTACCGCATGCTCGCGGTGTTCCTCGCGCACCCCCAGCGCGTGCTGAGCCGCGACCAGCTGATGGAGCTCACGCAAGGGCGCGAGACGGACGTCTTCGACCGCTCGATCGACCTGCAGGTGAGCCGCTTGCGTCAGCGCCTCGGCGACAACGCGCGGGAGCCGACGATCATCAAGACGGTGCGCAACGAAGGCTACGTGCTCTCCAGCACGGTCGAGGCGATCGACGAGTGAGCGCAGGCGCGGTGAGGCTCCCTTCGTGGACGCGTTCGCTCTTCGCCCGCCTGATGCTGATCTGGCTGGGCGGGATGGCGGTCGTGCTCGCGGTCAGCATCGCGCTCTTCGTGGGAGAGCGGGACCGGCACATGCGGGAGGTGTTTTCGGAAGGCATCGCCCGTGAAGTCGCCGCCGCCGTCGACGTGCTGGACCACCTCGGGTCGGTTCAGCGCGAAGACTGGATCGACACGCTGGGTCGCCGCCGGCTGCGGTTCATGCTCGCCCCGCCTCCGCCCGACGCGCGACCGATCGAAGCAGCTTCGCCGCTCGCCGATGCGCTACGCATGGCGATGCCCGAGCGCGACGTCGCTTTCCTGATACGCCCCCTCGGCGGCGAAGACCACCCGATGCACCTGCAGTCGATGGCGAGCTTGCGCCTGTCGGACGGCACGCCGCTGACGATTCGCATGGCCGGACCGATGCTCGGCGGCCCGCCGCGGCCTCCTCCGCCGATCGGCAGCCTGCTGGCGTCACTGCTGGCGCTGGTGCTCGGCGTAAGCCTGCTCGCGTGGGTCGCGGTGAGGATCGCGACGCGTCCGATTTCGCGCCTCGCCGCTGCCGCTGACGCGCTGGGCGCAGACCCGAACCGTCCGCCCCTCGCGACCACCGGCCCGGCGGAAGTCGAACAGGCGGCGCACGCCTTCAACCGCATGCAAGAGCGCCTGCTGCAGCACGTCACCGAGCGCACCCGCATCCTTGCGGCGATTTCGCACGATCTGCAGACCCCGATCACCCGTCTGCGCCTGCGAGCCGAACTGGTTGACGACGAGGCGCTGCGCACGAAAATCCAGTCCGACCTCGACGCCATGCAGGCGCTGGTCAAGGAAGGCCTCGATTACGCACGCAGTCTCGATGCCCGTGCTGCGCGTCAGCAGATCGACTTGGGCGCGCTGCTGACGGCACTGCGGGACGACGCCCAAGACATGGGCTGGGATGTCACCGTGCCCACTCAGCTCGCGGCAGCTTGCTCGGGACATCCCGTCGGACTGCGCCGGGCCTTGTGGAACCTGATCGAAAATGGTGTCAAGTTCGGCGAAAAAGTCGAAATCCACACTTCCGAAACGCCGGACGGCTTCGAGATCCGGGTCAGCGACGCCGGCCCGGGCTTGCCGGAAGAAGAACTCGAGAAAGTCTTCGAGCCCTTCTATCGGACCGAAGCCTCGCGCAATCGCGAAACGGGCGGCACCGGACTCGGTCTCGCCATTGCGCGCAACCTGCTGCGATCGCAGGGCGGCGACGTACGGCTGGCGAGTCGCCCGGGCGGAGGGCTCGACGCGATCGTCCGGCTCAGTGGCGGCACCCGCCACCTTACGAACTGACCAGAGGGCTCAGCCGCCGGACATCGCGGCCAGCGATGCATCGAAGCTCAGCGGGGTGGCGAGATCCGCCGCCACTTCAGCGCGCAGCCACGCGAGAAAGCTCTTCAACAGCGGCGTATCGGAGGGCCGTTCCGGCAATACGATCCAATAGCGCCAGAGCGGTCGCTGTTCGAAAGGCGTGGCGGCCGGGAAGTTGCCGGCTGCGATCCCCTCGGGCGCGTGGCGGGCGGCGATTTCGATGTCGAAGGCCCGCACGAGGCGCCCGGATCGAAGGGCCAGGGCCGCGAGGCTGCGTCGGGCCAGCGCAACGCCATGCCCGTCGATCGCTGCCTGCAAGATGATGCCCGAGTCCGAGACCATGAGGCCGGCAGCCGGCTCGGGCCAATCGAGGCCGGCCGCTTGAAACCATGGCCGCCAGTCCTCCCCTTCCGAACGCAGCAGGGGCAGTCCGGCGAGGTCGGCCGGGGCGTCGAGTCGTCGCCCTTGACGAAGCATCGGGCTCATCACCGGAAACAACACGTCGTCCATCAGCAGTTCGGCCCGCACGTCCGTATAGCCGCCTGGCCCCCAGCGGATGCACACGTCCACGGCGTCGCGCGCGAAGTCGACGAGCGCCCCGGATGAGGTGACGTTCAGTTCGGCGGTCGGATGCCGGTCGATGAAACCGCCGATGCGCGGTGTGAGCCAGCGTCCCGCGAAGGACGGCATGACGCTTATCGACAGGCGATTTGGGTTCGCCCGACGCTGCAGCACCGATACGGTGTCGGAAAGCTGGCGCAGCGCGCCATTGGCAGCGGCCAGCAATTCCTCGCCGGGCGGCGTCAGCACGATGGCCCTCCCCTGGCGCTGGAACAGCGCAAACCCGAGGTAGTCCTCAAGAGCCCGGATCTGGTGGCTCACCGCACCATGCGTGACGAACAACTCGTCGGCCGCGCGCGAGATGCTACCGAGCCGGGCCGCGGCTTCGAACATCCTCAGCGCAGACAGCGGAGGCAGCTTTCCGGGCCTCTCCATATGTGAGATTCCTTCACATAAACGTCAGAAAAGATCGATTTTCAGGACGCCTTTCCGTATCCACAATGCAATCACACGGTTTCGACTACCGTGCAACGCAAGGAGGCATCATGGAAACAAGATTCGCACGATCAGGCTGGAACATGCAAGCCGGCGGCATCGTTTCGCTGAAGGATGCCGAACGCTGGGAGATCGTTCTGGAACAAGGCCGCGCCTGGCTGACGATTGAGGGCTATTCACAGGATAAGTGGCTCGGCGCGGGCGAGCGGTTCGTCATCCCCGATGACGGTCACGTCGTACTCGAAGCCGAGGGCGACAGCCGCTTCCGCCTGGAGCCGCCACCGGCGGGCGTCCTGTCGCGCATCGGCAGCCGTGTGATCGGTACGCTCGCTGCAAGCGTCCGCGTGCTCGGCGGCGCCAGCGTCTATTCGCCGGAACGCGCGCATTGCGGCCCGTCCGCCTGAGCCACCGGGCGGACAGGGAGGCCGCCTCAGCGACGCTTCAGCAGCACCAGCGCGACGCCACCGAGGATCGTGACCGACGACACCACAAGGCGGATGCTGAGCGCCTCACCGAGCACAAGCACGCCGCCGAGCGCTGCGATCACCGGCACACTGAGCTGGACGGTCGCCGCGCTCGTCGCCGCAAGACCTGCGAGCGCGGAATACCAGATCGCATAGCCCGCGCCGGACGCAAGCGCACCGGACAGCACGGCATACAGGGCGCCCGTGCCATCGACCCGCACCGTTCCGCTCGCGAAAATGCCGAGCGCGAGCGCCATCGGAACCGTGCGCAGAAAGTTGCCGCCCGTGGCGGCGAGCGGATCCCGGATGCCGCGCCCGCGCAGCGAATAAACGCCCCAGGCGACACCGGCCCCGATCATCAGCGCTGCGCCTCCGAGCGGCGGCGCGGACAATCCCGGCAGCAGAAGATAGATCAGCCCGCCGAATGCCAGCACGAGTCCTACCGCCTGGCGTGCGTGGAGACGTTCGCCACGTGCAAGTCCGGTCAGGATCATCGTCGCCTGCACGGCCGCGAAGAGCAGCAGCGCGCCGGCTCCCGTCGGCAAGGACACATAGGCGAAGGAAAAGCCCGCCGCATACGTGAAGAGCGCCAACGCCGAGCCCCAGTTGCCGGAACGCCCCGGACGCCCGCCGCGCAGATGAATCAGGAGTGCCAGCATCACGGCGCCGGACAGCAGGCGGATCACGGTAAAGCTCGCCGGATCGATGGTCGTGTTGCGCAGCGCGACGCGGCACAGCACCGAATTGGCGGCAAACGCGAGCATCGCGACGAGCGTCAGCCCCGCGGTTCGAAGCGTGGTCAAAGGAAGTCTCCTCGTTATTGTTTTTGACCGTCCCAGGGCAGGCCCGGACGGCTACAAGCGCATGTATTGTGCGGCAAGATCCGAGAAACGTCCGATCTCGGCAGAGCACCAGTCTGCATCGCGCCCGAGCTCCTCGGCAAGGATGCGCGCCACCTCCGGCGCCGCCGTCGCAGCAGCCCTGGCATCGAGGAACAGCGCGCGATGCCGACGGGCGAGCACATCCTCGACACTGCGCGCGAGCTCTGCCCGTGCAGCGTAGCGGATTTCGGCCTCCGTCAGCGCAAAGCTCGGGGACACGGCACGGGTCGCGCCGGGCAGGCTGTCGACGTCCGCGCGAGCCGTGCCATAGACATCCTGGGATGCGCTCGACCGCTCGGTCGGCGCCCCATGCAGTCGAAGACTCGCGCTTGCGCCGCTTCGCCATGGGAGCCTTCCGACCGACTGCGCCGTGTCGACCGCCTCCTCGGCCATCCGGCGATAAGTGGTCCACTTTCCTCCCGTGATCGTCACCAGCCCACCGGGCGACACTTCGATGCAATGCTCGCGCGACAGCGACCGCGTGGCCGAACTGTCGCCCGCACCGATCAAGGGGCGCAGGCCGACGAACACGCTGCGCACGTCCTCCCGCGACGGCGCGCGCACGAGATAAGGAGCCGCCGTCGCGAGGATGAAATCGATCTCGCCCACGAGCGGCTCGGGCTCCAGCGGCAGATCCTTGCGTGGAGAATCCGTCGTGCCGATCAGCACCTTGCCGCACCACGGAATCACGAACAGCACGCGGCCGTCCGCCGTCTCGGGCACCAGCAGCGCGTCCGTGCCGGGCAGGAAATCGCGGTCGACGACGAGATGCACGCCCTGGCTCGGCTTGAGCATCGCTGACACGTATGGTCGCTCGAAGCGCCGTACGGAATCCGCCCACACACCCGTGGCGTTGATGATGGTGCGTGCCGCGACGCGGAAGCTCTCCCCGCTCTCAGCATCATGCGCGAGCACGCCGCGCACGCGTCCGTCCTCTTGCACCAGGCCATCGACGGGCAGGTAGTTGAGCGCGAGTCCGCCCAGATCGAGATGCGTGCGCATCAGCGCGATGGCGAGACGCGCGTCGTCGAACTGCGCATCCCAATAGGCGATGCCGCCGCGCAATCCGACGGGGTTCACCGTCGGCAGGGCGACGACCGTGCTCGCCGCATCGAGCACGCGGCTGTGCCCGATGCCGTGACCGCCCGCCAGCAGGTCGTAGAAGGTCAGTCCGGCGCCGAATTTCGGGATGTCGAGCCAGTGGTACGCGGGCACGACGAAGCGCAAGGGATGGACGAGATGCGGCGCGTTCGCCAGCAGCCGCGAACGCTCCGCCAGCGCCTCGTGCACGAGCGGCAGATTGCCCTGGGCGAGATAACGAACGCCGCCGTGGATCAGCTTGGTCGCCCGCGAACTCGTACCCTTGGCGAAATCATGCGCCTCGAGCAACAGCGTCCGATAGCCGCGTGCGCTCGCATCGACCGCGCAGCCGAGCCCGGTTGCACCGCCGCCGATGACTACCACATCCCACACGCCGGTCGCGCGCAGGCGGCCAAGCAAGGCCGAACGCGACAACGGGCCGTCGGCGGTCGCCGTCATGCCGTCGCCCAGCCTCGGGCCCGCTCGACCGCTCGATGCCATTGGACCAGTGCGGCCTCCCGCGCATCGGCCGACATCGCCGGCTCGAAACGCCGCTCGACCTGCCAATGCGCTGCAAGATCGCCCGTTCCCGACCACATGCCGACACCCAATCCCGCGAGATAAGCCGCCCCCAGCGCCGTCGTCTCCAGCATCCGCGGCCGCACCACGGGCACGCCGAGCAGATCCGCCTGCATCTGCATCAGGAGATCGTTCGCCGCCGCGCCTCCGTCGACACGCAGCTCCGTCAGCGGCCCTGCCCCGTCACGCCCCATCGCCTCGACGAGATCGACGGTCTGCAACGCGATGGCTTCGAGCGCCGCCCGCGCGATATGGGCCGGACCGCTGCCGCGCGTCAGGCCCATCAAGCTACCCCGCGCATAGGCATCCCAATACGGCGCACCGAGACCGGTAAAGGCCGGCACCAGCACCACGCCGCCGCTGTCCGGCACGCTCGCCGCAAGCGCCCCGATCTCCGACGACTGCCGGATCAGCCCAAAGTTGTCGCGCAGCCACTGCACCACGGCGCCGCCCATGAAGATGCTGCCTTCGAGCGCATAGGTCACGCCGGCGGCATCCCGCCATCCGACGGTGCTGAGCAGGCGATTCTGCGACGTGACGATCTGCTCCCCGGTATTCATCAGCAGGAAGCAGCCCGTGCCATAGGTATTCTTCGCCATCCCCGGCGAGAAGCACGCCTGCCCGAAAGTCGCCGCCTGCTGGTCCCCCGCGATGCCGGCGATCGGGACCGCAGCGCCGAGCACCGACGGCGCGCTCGTCCCGCACACGCCGCTACTATCGACGACGCGGGGCAACAGAGCCCGCGGGATGTCGAAGAGCACCAGCAAGCTGTCATCCCAGTCGAGCGAATGGATATTGAAAAGCATCGTTCGCGCCGCGTTGCCCGGATCGGTCACATGCAACGCGCCGCCGCTCAGATGCCACACGAGCCAGCTGTCGACGGTGCCGAACGCGAGCTCACCCGCCTCGGCGCGCGCCCGCGCGTTCGGCAGATGATCGAGCAGCCATGCGAGCTTGGTGGCCGAGAAATAGGCATCCAGTTCGAGTCCCGTGCGCTCGCGGATCACATCCGCGTGGCCGGATTCCCGCAGCCGATCGCACATGCCGGCGGTGCGCCGATCCTGCCAGACGATCGCCGGCGCCAGCGCCTGCCCGGTCCTGCGGTCCCAAAGCAGCGTCGTCTCGCGTTGATTCGTGATGCCGATGCCTGCGAGATCCTTCGCCGCGATGCCCGCGTCCGCGAGCGCCTGGCGTGCGCAGTCGAACTGCGTGCCCAGGATTTCCTGCGGATCATGTTCGACCCAGCCCGGCTGCGGGAAATGCTGCGTGAAGGGCTGCTGCGCGACGCCCCGGACCTGGCCGTCGCCGTCGAACACCATCGCCCGCGAACTTGTCGTCCCCTGATCAAGCGCCAGCAGATAGCCCATCGCATCCCCCTCCGGCATGACGTGCGCACAAGACTACCGCGCCGAACCCCGCCTGACCATCCTGTGGCCGAAACGGCAGCCGCCCGATCTGCGATCGATGACAGAGGCGAACCTGTCGCGCAAGCGCCGGCGGTGTGATTCAATGTCGTTTTTGCCGCGCCGCAACAAGCCGCCATGCAATCCCTCTGGATGATCGTCGCCAGCGTCCTCTTCGCCTGCATGGGCGTCTGCGTCAAACTCGGCGGCAGCACGTTCTCGACCGGAGAACTGGTCTTCTACCGCGGCTTTGTCGGCCTGATCATCATTGCGGCGCTTGCCCGCAGCCAGCGCGTTCCCCTCTATACGCCGAAGTGGCGGCTGCAATTGACGCGCTCGCTCTCGGGCACGGCGGCACTGATGGCCTATTTCTACGCGATCCGCGCCCTGCCGCTCGCGACCGCCGTCACGCTCAACTACACCTCGCCGATCATCGTGGCGCTGCTCCTCGCGCTGTGGTTCCGCGAACGGCTGCGCCCGGCGGTCGTCGGATCGGTGCTGCTCGGCTTCGCGGGCGTCGTCCTGCTCCTCAAGCCGACGCTCCAGTCCGATCAATGGACCGGTGCGGCCGCGGGGCTCGGCTCCGCGCTGCTCGCCAGCGTCGCCTATATCAGCGTGCGCGAACTCGGCCGCGCGGGCGAACCCGAACTGCGAACAGTTTTCTGGTTCTCGAGCGTCACGACACTGCTCGGAATCCCCTGGGCGCTATCCGGCGATCTTCAGGCCATCGACCTCAAGGGCGCGGCGACGCTGATCGGCGTCGGCCTTTTCGGCGGCATAGCGCAGCTCGCGATGACGCGCGCCTACCGTCTGGGCAAGACCATCGTCGCGGCGAACCTCGCCTACAGCACCGTGATCTTCTCCAGCCTCTTCGGCGTGCTGCTGTGGAACGAAGTCCTGCCGGTCGACGCCTGGGCCGCGGTGGTGCTCATCATCGCCAGCGGCGCGGCCGTCTCGCTCGCGTCGCGGCAACCCGCCCGCCCTCCCATCGGAGCCCCGCTGCCGCAAGCCGGGCGTGGCGATTGAACCCGCCCCCGGCCAGGACTATAGTAGTTCGCAAGATCCCGTCGCCATCCGGAGGACGTCATGATCACCACCGACCACCGCGCCAATCTCGTCACCGTAGCCGTATTCGGTGAATTCACGCTTCCCGACTACAAGGAATTCGAGGAACTGGTCAATTACAAGATCAAGTTCGAAGGCCCGGTCAATCTGCTGATCGACCTGCGCGAAATGGCGGGCTTCACGCTCGACGTCGCATGGGAAGAGATCAAGTTCTCGCGCCAGCACGCGCACGACTTCGGCCGCATCGCCGTGCTCACCGAAGACCAATGGATGACCTGGAGCGCATGGATATCGCAGCTTTTCGTCGATGCCGAAGTGCTCGTCTTCCACGATGAAGCCGAGGCCCGAGCCTGGCTCGAAGCCGAAGAGGAAACCGCGCGGTGACCGCTGCAGCCTCCTACGCCACCCTGATCGGTGCGCACGAACTCGCCCAGCACCTCGACGACCAGGACTGGGTGATCGTCGACTGCCGGCACGATCTCGCGAACCGGGATTTTGGCCGCGATGCCTACGCGCGCGGCCATCTTCCGGGAGCCCGCATCCTGCACCTCGACGAGGACCTTTCCGGACCGATGACGGGCCGCAATGGCCGTCATCCGCTGCCCGATCCCGCGCGACTGGCACAGCGCCTGGGCGAAGTCGGCATCGGCAACCACACGCAAGTCGTCGCTTACGACGACGCCAGCGGGATGTTCGCCGCACGCCTATGGTGGTTGATGCGCTGGATGGGGCACCGCCGCGTCGCGGTACTCGACGGTGGACTGGTTGCATGGTGCGAAGCCGCCCAGGCGCTCACGCAATACCTGCCGCCGGAACGTCCGCAGACGTTTGTGCCGGCGCTGCAGACGAGCTACGTGGACGCCGCCTACGTCCTCGACCACCTCGGCAAACCGGAGATGATGCTCGTCGACGCCCGCAGCCCGGACCGCTACCGCGGCGAGAACGAAACCCTCGACCCGGTCGGGGGTCACATTCCGGGCGCGATCAACCGCTTCTTCCGCGACAACCTCGGCAGTCACGGCCGCTTCAAGCAGGCCTCCGTGCTACGGGAGGAATTCGGCGCCCTGCTGAAAGGCCACGACGCCCGCCGCGTGGTGCATCAATGCGGTTCGGGCGTGACCGCCTGCCACAACCTGCTCGCGATGGAATCGGCCGGTCTCACGGGCTCGCGGCTCTATGCCGGCTCATGGAGCGAATGGTGCGCCGACGAGTCGCGCCCGATCGCGACCGGTTCGGAACGCTGAACGGCTACCGCTCGAGCCTTACCACTCCACCTTTTCAACGGCCCCAAGCGAGCGGCCGAGAAAGCGTTCGCCGATCGTCTGGAAACGCAGCGGGACGTCGGTGACGACGAAGCGGTAAGGTGCGGGCGCCGCCTGCCGGCTCGCAATGCCCAGTTCGTGCAACTTCGCCGCGGCGAGTTCAGCCGTCGTGATCGCCGAGTCGACCAACCGGACACCCGGCCCGACGACCTCGCGCAGGAGCGGCTTCAACAAGGGGTAATGGGTGCAGCCCAACACCAGGCTGCCGACCTCCTCGGCCAGTACCGGCTTCAGATATTCCTGCGCGGTCAGGCGTGTGACCGGATGATCGAGCCACCCCTCCTCGACGAGCGGGACGAAGAGCGGACAGGCCTGCGAGTACACACGCACACCGGGGTCCAGCTCATGGATCCGGCGCGCATAGGCATTGCTGTTGATCGTCGTCGGCGTGCCGATCACCCCTACGCCGCGCCCGCCCGCCTCGGCCACCGCCGCACGCGCACCGGCTTCGATCACGTCGAGCACTGGGATGTCGCCGGCGCGATGCCGCACGACGTCCACCGCGACTGCCGCCATCGTGTTGCACGCGACGATCAGCATTTTCACGTCCTGCTGCAACAGGAAATCGGTGATCTGCGCCGTGTAATGCTCGATCGTCCCGACCGACTTGATGCCGTAGGGCACGCGCGCCGTATCGCCGAAATAGACGATCCTTTCGAGCGGCAGGCGTTCCATCAGGGCCCGGACGACGGTCAGGCCGCCGATGCCGGAGTCGAAAACGCCAATGGGGCGAGAGAAATCCACGAAAGAACCCGAGTCAATGAAGCGCGATCGCGCAAGCCTTCGATTCTAGCCGAAGCTCACGCCGCTGGTATGCCATGCTGCGCGAGTGCCCAAGCGACGTGCTCGCGGACGATTGGCGACGGATCGTCGGCACGCGCCTGTAATGCCGCCAGCACCTCGGGCGAAGTCGGCGCATTGCCCAAAGCTACGGCCAAGTTCCGCAACCAGCGCTCGTAGCCGACGCGGTAGATCGCGCTGCCGGCCATGCGCTCCATGAACTCCGGTTCGGTCCAGGTCATCAGTTCCGCCAGGCCCGCCCGATCCAGGCCATGCCGAGGTTGGAAATCCGCCTCCCGACCCAGACGGGCAAAACGGTTCCAGGGGCACGCCAGCTGGCAGTCGTCGCAGCCGTAGATGCGATTGCCGATCAGGGGCCGCAACTCCTCGGGGATCGCGTCCTTCAGCTCGATCGTCAGATAGGAAATGCAGCGCCGCGCATCCACGCGGTAGGGCGCGACGATCGCACCGGTCGGACAGGCATCAATGCAGGCATGACAGGTCCCGCAGTGCGGCTCGACGGGCGCGGATACCGGCAAGGGCAGATCGGTGAAGATCTCGCCGAGGAAAAAATACGAGCCCGCCTTGCGATCGAGCAGCAGCGTGTGCTTGCCCCGCCAGCCTAGCCCCGATCGGCTCGCGAGCTCCACTTCCAGCACCGGCGCGGAATCGACGAACACGCGAAACCCGTGTGGAGCGGCGGCAGCCATGCGCTCGGCGAGCTTCTGCAAGCGATTGCGCATCAGCTTGTGATAGTCGCGCCCCAACGCGTAACGCGATACGTAAGCACGGTTTGCGTCGCCGAGCGCCTTGCCCGCCTCCGCCGCATCAGGCCAATAGTTCATGCGCGCGCTGACGACCCGCAGGGTTCCCGGCACCAATTCTGCGGGACGCGCCCGCTTCATGCCGTGCCGCGCCATATAATCCATCTCGCCGTGAAACCCGTCCGCGAGCCAGGCCGCAAGCCCGGGCTCGGCGCTTGCGAGATCGACGTCCGCGACCGCCACGGCATCGAACCCCAGTTCGCTGGCCCAGATACCGATCTGCGCGACGAGTCCGTGCAGCGACGCGCTGTCCTCAGCGCCCAACGAGACTTCCTGATGATTCAGATTCTTCACCCTGCAGATGATACCGGTAGCCCCCTCGCCGCGCATCTCAGTGACGAGGCCGACACCGAAACGGCCGGCGCGGCGCTCGCCGCAACCCTGCATGCGGGCCTCGTCATCTACCTGCGCGGCGACCTCGGCACTGGCAAAACGACGCTCGTGCGAGGTGCCTTGCGCGCACTCGGCCACACCGGAAAGGTCAAAAGCCCCACATACACCTTGATTGAACCTTACGTTGTTTCTAGATTAAACTTATATCACTTTGATTTTTATCGCTTCGCAGTCCCAGAGGAATATCTGGAAGCAGGGCTGGACGAGTATTTCGCCGGAAATGGCGTGTGTTTGGTGGAATGGCCGGACAAGGCCGCACCCTACATCGCCGCGCCGGATCTCGAAGTACGACTCACCGTATCCGGCCCGGGCCGGCGCATGGAAGCACTGGCACTGACGGAGGCAGGACGGACATGCATAAGCAAACTGCATTCGGGACTGAACAGCCCGCCCCAGTAACCGCTCGTTCCGGCATCTCCCGCCGCGAGCTGCTGAAATTCGCCGGCGCCAGCCTGACCCTGCTCGTCAGCCCGGTCGGCATGGCAGCGACCACCGTGCTCGGCGTACGCGTATGGCCCGCAGCCGAATACACCCGCATCACGATCGAAGGCACGACCCCGCTCAAATTCACCCACATGCTGGTGAAGGACCCGGACCGCCTCGTCGTCGACCTCGAAGGCGTCGAATTCGACAGCGTACTGCAGTCGCTGCCCTCCAAGGTCCTCGAATCCGACCCCTACATCAAGCTGATCCGCGCGGGCCGCAACCGCCCCGGCGTCGTGCGTCTGGTCGTCGAACTGAAGGCGGAGATCAACCCGCAGGTGTTCCCGCTCGCCCCGGTCGCGAACTACGGCCACCGCCTCGTGCTCGACCTCTATCCGACGACCCCGGTCGACCCGCTGCTCGCGCTGATCCAGAAATCGTCGCCGCTCGATGCCGCCGCGGGCCAGCCCAACCCCGAACCGGGCAACGCCGCCGCGCAAGCCCCGAACCCGCAACCGCCGACGACGACCGCCCGCCAGGACCCACCGCCCGAACAGCGCAACACGCCCGCGCGCGGCAATCGCCCCGCGGCGAACCGCCTCATCACGATCGCGCTCGACCCCGGCCACGGCGGCGAAGACCCTGGAGCCGTCGGCTCACGCGGCAGCTTCGAAAAGCACGTAACACTGTCGATCGCGCGCCGGCTCAAGCAGCGCATCGACAACGAACCAAACATGCGCGCGATGCTGACACGTGACGGTGACTATTTCGTCCCGCTGCAGCAACGCGTCTCCCGCGCCCGCCGTGTCGAAGCCCACCTCTTCGTCTCGATCCACGCGGATGCCTTCGTGCGCCCCGACGCACGCGGCAGCTCGGTCTTCGTGCTGTCCGAGAGCGGCGCGTCGAGCTCGGCCGCACGCATGCTCGCGCAGAAGGAAAACGAGGCCGACCTCATCGGCGGCATCAACCTCGCGAAGCAGGACGGCCACCTCGCGCGCACCCTGCTCGACCTGTCGCAGACCGCGACGATCAACGACAGCCTCAAGCTCGGCAAGGCCGTGCTGAACGAACTGGGCGACATCAACACGCTGCACAAGGGCCAGGTCGAACAAGCTGGCTTCGCCGTGCTCAAGGCGCCGGACATCCCGTCGATCCTCGTCGAGACCGCCTTCATCAGCAATCCCGAGGAAGAGCAGCGGCTCAACGACGAGGCTTATCAGGACAAGATGGCTGATGCGATCCTGCGCGGCCTGCGCCGCTACTTCCGCGACACGCCGCCCGCGGGTCGCAACAAGGTCGCATAAGGGCTTCGATCCGCCGCCCGCACGCGCCAAGAGCCGCCTGTTGCCGTTATAATTACGGCTTTTTTCAGGCGGTTATGCAGGTCTTTCGCGGGATTCCCGAGCACGCCGCACAGGCCTCGGTGCTCACTATCGGCAATTTCGACGGCGTGCACCGTGGCCATCAGGCGCTGCTCAAGTTGCTCACCGATACCGCGCGCGCGCGTCAGTTGCCCGCCGTGGTGCTCACGTTCGAGCCCCATCCGCGCGAATATTTCTCGCCTGCCGACGCCCCTGCCCGCCTCGCCTCGCTGCGTGAAAAGCTTCTGCTGCTCGCCGCGAGCGGCGTCGATCGCGTCCACGTCTGCCGTTTCGACGCTCGCTTCGCGGCGCTCACGGCCGACCAATTCATCGACGGCATCCTCGTGCGCGGCCTCGATGTACGCCATCTAATCATCGGCGACGACTTCCGCTTCGGCGCACGTCGCCTGGGTGACTTCGCGATGCTGCAGGCGCGCGGCCCCGCCGCCGGCTTCAACGTCGAAGCGATGCACACCCTAGACATCGGCGGCGAACGCGCCTCCAGTTCCGCGGTGCGCGAGGCGCTCGCAGAAGGCGACCTCGAACACGCCGCACGCCTCCTCGGTCGCCCCTACAGCATCGCCGGCCGCGTCGTGCGCGGCGACCAGATCGGCCGCAAGCTCGGCTTTCCGACCGCCAACATCCAGATGAAGCACCGCAAGCCGGCGCTCGCCGGCGTCTTCGCGGTGAGCGTCGAAGGGCTCGGCGATGCGCCCGTTGCCGGCGTCGCCAACATCGGCGTGCGCCCCTCGGTGACGAGCGCCGGCAAGCCGACCCTCGAAGTCAACCTCTTCGACTGGAACCGCGACTGCTACGACGCCCACCTGCGCGTGCATTTCCTCAAGAAACTGCGCGACGAGACGAAGTTCGCCTCGCTCGACGCGCTCAAAGCCCAAATCGCCAAGGACGCGGTCGATGCCCGCGCCTGGTTCGCCAACAATCCGATTCGCCCCTGAGGCCCGAACCCACCATGGCTGACTACCGCAAGACCCTGAACCTGCCCGACACCCCCTTCCCGATGCGTGGCGACCTCGCCAAGCGGGAGCCGGGCTGGATCGCCGCATGGCAGCAGAAGAAGCTGTATCAGAAGATCCGCAAGGCCGCGGCCGGCCGCCCGAAGTTCATCCTGCACGACGGCCCCCCGTACGCCAACGGCGACATCCATATCGGTCACGCGGTCAACAAGATCCTCAAGGACATCATCGTCCGCTCCAAGACGATGGCGGGCTTCGACGCACCCTACGTCCCCGGCTGGGACTGCCATGGCCTGCCGATCGAGCACCAGATCGAGAAGCAGCACGGCAAGCACCTGCCCGCCGACCGCGCGCGCGAACTGTGCCGCGAATACGCCGGCGAACAGATCGAACGCCAGAAGAAAGACTTCATCCGCCTCGGCGTGCTCGGCGACTGGGACAACCCCTACCGCACGATGCAGTTCTCGAACGAAGCGGACGAGATCCGCGCACTCGGCGAGATGTACCGCAAGGGCTTCCTCTTCAAGGGCCTGAAGCCCGTGAACTGGTGCTTCGACTGCGGCTCGGCGCTCGCCGAAGCGGAAGTCGAATACCAGGACAAGAAGTCGCCGGCGGTCGACGTCGGCTTCCAGCTCGCCAATGAAGAGCGCGCCAAGCTCGCGCGCGCCTTCGGGCTCGACGCGCTGCCCGAGCAGCCGGTCTACATCGTGATCTGGACCACGACCCCCTGGACGATCCCGTCGAACCAGGCGCTCAACGTCCATCCCGAACTGATGTACGAACTGGTCGAGACCCCCAAGGGCCTCGTGATCCTCGCCGCCGAACTGCGCGCGTCCGCCCTCGAACGCTATAAGCTCGAAGGCCGCGTCCTCGCCGCCGCGCGAGGTGTCGCGCTCGACCGGATCCAGTTCCGCCACCCCTTCTACGACCGCGTCTCGCCGATCTTCCTCGGCGACTACGTTGCGGCCGATGCCGGTACCGGCATCGTCCATAGCGCCCCCGCCTATGGTCTCGACGACTTCAACTCGTGCACGCGCTACGGCATGCGCAACGACGAGATCCTGAACCCGGTGCAAGGCGACGGCGTGTTCCACGAAAGCCTGCCCTTCTTCGGCGGCCTGTCAGTGTGGGATGCCAACCCGAAGATCGTCGAGAAGCTCGCCGAAGTCGGCGCGCTGTTCGCCTCAGGCAACATCACCCACAGCTACATGCACTGTTGGCGCCACAAGACGCCGGTGATCTATCGGGCGACGACCCAGTGGTTCGTCGGCATGGACCGCCTGCCCGGCCGCGACGCGGTCGAACCGGGCGCGCCGACGCTGCGCGAACTCGCACTCAAGGCCATCGACGAGACCCAGTTCTTCCCGTCCTGGGGCAAGGCGCGTCTGCACTCGATGATCGCAAACCGTCCCGACTGGTGCGTATCGCGCCAGCGCAACTGGGGCGTGCCGATCCCGCTCTTCCTGAACAAGGAAACCGGCGAGCCGCATCCGAAGAGCCTCGAACTCCTTGAAGAAGTCGCGCAGCGCGTCGAGAAGGAAGGCATCGACGCCTGGTTCAAGCTCGACGCCGCCGAACTCCTCGGGGACGAAGCCGCCCAGTACGACAAGATGCGCGACACGCTCGACGTGTGGTTCGACTCCGGCACCACGCACTGGACCGTGCTGCGCGGCTCGCACGCCGACGTCAGCCGCTGGCCGGCTGACCTCTACCTCGAAGGCTCGGACCAGCACCGCGGCTGGTTCCATTCGTCGCTGCTGACCGGCTGCGCTGTCGACGGCCGCGCGCCCTACGACGGCCTGCTCACCCACGGCTTCGTCGTCGACGGTCAGGGCAAGAAGATGTCGAAGTCGAAAGGCAACGTCGTCGCACCGCAGGAAGTCTCCGACAAGCTCGGCGCCGAAATCCTGCGCCTGTGGGTCGCCGCGACCGATTACTCGGGCGAACTGACGATCTCGAAGGAGATCCTCGACCGCGTCGTCGAAGTCTACCGGCGCCTGCGCAATACGCTGCGCTTCCTGCTCGCCAACACCGCCGACTTCGACATCGAGAAGAACGGCGTGCCGGTCGGCGAATGGCTCGACATCGACCGCTACGCGCTCGAACTCACGCGTCGACTGCAGGACCAGGTCACTGCTGATTACTCGCGCTATGAGTTCCACAAGATCGTGCAGGCGCTGCAGAACTTCGCCGCCGAAGATCTGGGTGCCTTCTATCTCGACATCCTGAAGGACCGCCTGTACACGACCCAGGCCGACTCGCTGGCGCGTCGCGCCGCGCAGACCGCGCTGTGGCACATCACGCAGGCGATCACGCGCATGATGGCGCCGATCCTGAGCTTCACCGCCGAGGAAATCTGGCAGATCGTCGGCGGCGGCGACGCCGACGACAGCGTGATGCTGCACACCTGGCACACGCTGCCCGAAGCCCCGGTGACGACCGAAAGCACCGCCCGCTGGGACCTGATCCGCGAGTCGCGCGCCCAAGTCCAGAAGGTGCTCGAAGGCCTCCGTACCGAAGGCAAGATCGGCTCCTCGCTGCAAGCTGAAGTGACCGTCCGCGCAAGCGGCGCGCGCTACGACGCGCTCGCGAGTCTCGGCGAAGACCTGCGCTTCGTACTGATCACCTCGCGCGCCGAACTCGTTCGCGTCGCCGACGAAGCGGCCGAGGGTGTCGACGCAGCGCCCTCGTCGCACGCCAAGTGCGGCCGTTGCTGGCACTTCCGTGAGGACGTCGGCAGCCATGCCGATCATCCGGAACTGTGCGGCCGCTGCCACGGCAACCTGACCGGCGCCGGAGAAAGCCGTACTCATGCTTGATTCCGTCAATGCCCCGCGCGGCACGCGCGGCGGCATTCCGCTGACGCGCCGCTTCTACGGATGGCTGGAACTTGCTGCGCTCGTGATCGGACTGGACCAACTCACCAAGTGGCTAATCCTGTCGCGTTTCGGGCTCGGGGAAAGCCTGCCCGTGACGGACTTCTTCAGTCTCGTGCTCGTCTACAACCAGGGCGCTGCCTTCAGCTTCCTCGCTGATCATTCCGGCTGGCAGCGCTGGTTCTTCATCGCGCTCGCGCTCGGCATCAGCGGCTGGCTCGCCACGATGGTGCGCCGGCACCAGCACGAAGTCGTCCTCCCGCTCGCCTTCAGCCTGATCATCGGCGGTGCGCTCGGCAACGTCATCGACCGCTTCGTGCACGGGGCGGTCGTCGATTTCCTGTTCTTCCACGTCGGCCGTTACGGCTGGCCGGCGTTCAATCTGGCCGACTCGGCGATCACCCTCGGCGTCGGCCTGATGCTGTGGGCGCAGTTCCGCGCCGCTCGTACCACCCCTAGCCCGGAGAATCCTTCGTGACGCAATCCGTCCAACCCAACAGCCTGGTTACGCTGCACTATCGCATTGCCCTCGAAAACGGCCAGCCGCTCATCAGCACTTTCGAAGGCACGCCCGCCACGCTGCAACTGGGTGCCGGCGAACTGCTGCCGAGCCTTGAGCGCATGCTTGCCGGCCTGCCTGTCGGCACGCGCCAGGAATTCACGCTTGCGCCCGAAGAAGCTTTCGGCCCCTACAATCCGGACCTCGTCGAACACGTCAAGCGCGAACATATGCCGGACGAAGAGATCGAAGCGATGACGATCATGGAATTCGGTGCTCCCGACGGCACCCGCTACTCCGGCCTCGTGCGCGAGATCAACGACGCCTTCGCGGTCGTCGACTTCAACCACCCGCTCGCCGGCAAAACGATCCGCTTCGAAGTGGACATCATCGGCGTCGTCTAAGTATCAGCTTGATCGGCCCCAACCCCAACGGAGCCCCGCATGACCTCCAACGAAATCCTGCTCGCCAACCCGCGCGGCTTCTGCGCCGGCGTCGAGCGCGCGATCGAGATTGTCGAGCGCGCGCTCGAGCGCTTCGGCGCCCCGATCTACGTGCGCCACGAAGTGGTCCATAACAAGTTCGTCGTCGAAGGGCTGCGCGCAAAAGGCGCAGTCTTCGTCGAGGAACTCGACGAGGTTCCCGCCGGCAGCACCGTGATCTTCAGCGCCCACGGCGTGCCCCAGACGGTGCGCACCGAAGCCGAAAAGCGCGGCCTGCGCGTCTTCGACGCGACCTGCCCGCTCGTCACGAAAGTGCACATCGAAGTCGCCCGCATGCGAGAACAGGGCCGCGAGATCGTCATGATCGGCCACAAGGGCCACCCCGAAGTCGAAGGCACGATGGGCCAGGTGAAGGACGGCATCCACCTCGTCGAAAAGGTCGAGGACGTCGCGGCCCTCGATGTCGCCGATCCCGACCAGCTTGCCTACGTCACCCAGACGACGCTTTCCGTCGACGACGCAGCGGCCCTCGTCACCGCGCTACGCGCGCGCTTCCCGAACATCATCGGCCCAAAGAAGGACGACATCTGCTATGCGACTCAGAATCGTCAGGACGCCGTGAAATTCATGACGCCGCAGGTTGACGTCGTATTCGTCGTCGGCTCGCGTAACAGCTCGAACTCCAACCGCCTGCGCGAAGTCGCCGAACTGCGCGGCGTACCGGCCTACCTCATCGACAACGCCGACGGCATCGAGCCGGCAATGCTCGAAGGCCGCAAGCGTATCGGCGTCACGGCCGGCGCCTCGGCCCCGGAAGTGCTCGTCGACGCGGTCATCGACCGCCTGAAGCAGCTCAGCAGCGGCTCGGTCCGCACGCTCGACGGCGTCCCCGAGCGCGTGACCTTCCCGCTGCCGAAGGAACTTCAGCAAGGCTGAAAGCACTCCGGACGTCGATTTTTGACACGCCGGTTGCCAACGTCGGCGGAAGCAGGCTAAATATTCCAGAAAGGTCCCGCGCACGCGCGGGGCCGAGCAGGCGCTTCCATGTGAGGCATTCCGGACCCGGAGTGCCTCGTCTGAATCCAGTCTTGACGCACGAGGCTGCCCTTTGCTGCCATGAAACGTACACATCCGGACTGGTTTGCGATCCTCACTTCCCTCGCTACCGTCGCAGCCCTCGTCGGCTGTGACAGGCAGAGCGCGCCGCCGTCGACAGCCGACGCAGCGCCCGCCGAGGCAAGCCGCCCCGCGCTTACGGTGCAGGTGATCACACCGAAGCCGGTGTCGTGGCAGCAGACCCTCACCGCAAGCGGCAATATTGCTCCGTGGCAGGAGACGGTCATCGGCAGCGAGATCGGCGGGATCCGCATCGCGGAGGTCAGGGCCAATGTCGGCGACACGGTGCGCAAGGGTCAGGTGCTCGTCGTGCTCGCCGATGACGTCATCCAGGCCGACCTCGCCCAGGCGCGTGCAGGACTCCAGGAAGCGCGGGCGATGTATGCGGAGGCCCAGGCCAACGCTGACCGCGCCCGCCGCTTCAAACCGACCGGCATGATGAGCGAACAGCAGGTCACGCAATACCTGACGATGGAACAGACGGCGCGCTCGCGCATCGACCTCGCTGCCGCACGCGTCAAGCTCGCCGAGGTCCGGCTCAGCCAAGCCCGCATTCTTGCACCCGACGACGGCATCATCTCGGCACGCGCCGCCGCGGTCGGAACGGTGCCCCAGGCCGGTCAGGAACTCTTCCGTCTCATCCTGCGCAGCCGTCTCGAGTGGCGTGCCGAGCTGACGGCCGACGATTTCGCGCAGGTCAGGCCCGGCGACGTCGCGCGACTCACGATCCCGGGCAGCACGAAGGTCACGGGCAAGGTGCGCAGCGTCGCCCCCGCCGTCGACCCCGTCAGCCGTAATGGGATCGCCTACGTCGACCTGCCCGCTTCCGAAGCGAAAGCGGGCATGTTCGCGACAGGGGAAATCGTCCCTGCGACTTCGAAAAAGGAATCGCATCTGAGCCTCCCGCAATCGGCCGTCATGCTCCGCGAAGGCTTCTCCTTCGTCTTCCGTGTCGGGCCGGATGGCCGTGTCGCGCAGGTAAGGGTCGCCACCGGCCGCCGTCAGCAGGACCGCGTCGAGATTCTCTCCGGGATCGAGGCCAGCGACCGCGTCGTCGAGAGCGGAGGCGGCTTCCTGAACGACGGCGACCTGGTGGAGATTGCTCCGGCTGCGCCGGCCGCCCCGGCTCCCGCGGCCAAAAAGAGTTGAGGGCCTCACGATGAACGTTTCGGCCTGGTCGATCCGCAACCCGGTTCCAGGCGTACTGTTGTTCATCATGCTGAGCATCCTCGGCCTGTTTTCGTTCGCGCGGATGAAGGTCCAGAACTTCCCGGACGTCGATCTGCCGATGGTCGTGCTCACGGCGCCCCTGCCCGGCGCAGCCCCCTCGCAACTGGAAACCGAGGTCGCGCGCAAGATCGAGAACTCCCTCGCGACGCTGCAAGGCGTGAAGCACATCTACACGCGGATTCAGGACGGTGTCGCGACGATCACGACCGAATTCCGCCTCGAAAAACCCACGCAAGAGGCCATCGACGACGTCCGCGACGCCTTCTCGCGCATCCGCTCGGACCTGCCCGGTGACCTTCGCGACCCGGTGATCTCGCGCTTCAACCTATCCGGCCTGCCGATCGTCACCTACACCGTTGCCTCCGACACGCTGGACGAGGAAACGCTGTCCTGGTTCGTCGACAACACCGTATCCAAGGCCTTGCTGTCGGTCTCCGGCGTCGGCCAGGTGTCGCGTGTCGGCGGCGTGGCACGAGAAATCCGCGTCGAGTTGGACCCGGAGCGCCTGCTCGCCCTCAACGTCACCGTCGCCGACATCTCCCGCCAGCTGCGCCGGATCCAGATGGAAACATCGGCCGGACGCACCGACCTCGGCGGCAGCGAGCAGACCGTCCGTACGCTGGCGACCGCGCTGAGCGCAGAGCAGCTGGCCGCCATGGAAATCGTCCTCAGCGACGGACGGCGCGTCCAGCTCGCCTCGCTCGGGCACGTGGAAGACACCGTGGCCGAACGCCGTTCGACGGCGATGCTCGACGGCAAGCCCGTGGTCGGCTTCGAAGTCGTGCGGGCGCGCGGCGCGGGCGAGATCGAAGTCGCCCGCGGCGTTGCCGAGGCGGTCGCCTCGTTGCAGGCCGCCCAACCCAGGATCCGGATCAAGGAGGCCTACAACTTCGTCGATCCGGTCGAGGAAAGCTACAAGGGCTCGCTGTGGCTGCTCGTCGAAGGTGCAATCCTGGCGGTCATCGTCGTCTGGTTCTTCCTGCGCGACTGGCGCGCGACCTTCGTGTCCGCCACCGCCCTGCCGCTTTCCGTCCTCCCGGCCTTCGTCGGGATGGACTACTTCGGCTTCTCGCTCAACGTCGTGACCCTGCTATCTCTGTCACTCGTCATCGGCATCCTCGTCGACGACGCGATCGTCGAGATCGAGAACATCGTTCGACACCTCGGGATGGGCAAGTCGCCGTATCAGGCCGCGATGGAAGCGGCCGACGAGATCGGCCTCGCCGTCATCGCGACCACCTTCGCCCTGATCGCGGTCTTCCTCCCGACCGCCTTCATGAACGGCATCTCCGGAAAATTCTTCAAGCAGTTCGGCTGGACCGCGACACTCGCGATCCTCGCGTCGCTGCTCGTCGCGCGCCTGCTCACGCCGATGATGTCGGCCTACCTCCTGCGTCCGACCGCGCATGTGCCGCGGCAAGGCAGACTCACCGAGACGTACCTCGCCTTTGTCGCGAGCTGTCTGCGTCATCGGGCGCTCACGCTCATCGCCGCGACGGGCTTCTTCCTGGGGTCACTGGCGCTGATTCCGCTGCTGCCCACGACCTTCATGCCGCCCGACGACCTGTCGCAAACCCTCGTGTCGATCGAGCTGCCGCCCGGCAGCCGCTTCGAGGACACGCTGCAGTCCGCCGAACAGGCGCGCACGATCCTGACGCAGAACCCGAACGTCGTCCAGGTCTACACGGCCATCGGCAGCGGCAGCGCGGGCGCCGACGCCTTCGCGCTCGGCGGCGCCCCCGAGGTCCGGAAGGCCTCCCTGACCATCAACCTCACGCCGCGCAAGCAGCGCACGATCACCAAGCAGGCCGTCGAGGCTCAGTTGAGGGAGAGCCTGCGCGCCCTGCCCGGCGTGCGGGTCCGCGTCGGCCTTGGGGGCGGCGGCGAGAAGTATGCGTTCTCGCTGAAGGGCGACGACAACGAAGCGCTCCTTCGTATCGCGAACGCCGTCGAGCGCGATCTTCGCAAGATCGGCGGCCTCGGCAACATTTCGTCGAGCGCAAGCCTCGTCCGCCCCGAAGTCATCATCCGTCCCGATTTCGCCCGAGCCGCGGACCTCGGCGTCACTGCAGCGGCCATCGCCGACTCGCTCCGCATCGCCACCAGCGGCGACTACGATTTCAGTCTCGCCAAACTCAATCTCTCCGAGCGGCAGATCCCCATCGTCGTCAGGCTGCCCGAAAGCGCCCGCACCGACATCGAGTTGCTCGCCCGCCTTCCAATCCCCGGCAAGCGCGGCAATGTCATGCTGGGCAACGTGGCCGACATCAGCATCGAAAGCGGGCCGTCGGAAATCTCGCGCTTCGACCGCAAGCGCAACATCAACTTCGACATCGAACTCACCAACCGCCCGCTCGGCGAAGTCCAGAAGGCGATCGCCACGCTGCCGAGCCTCCAGCACCTGCCCGCGGGAACGTCCTGGGAGCCCATCGGCGACGCGCAGGAAATGCAGACGCTGTTCGAGAGTTTCGCGATCGCGATGCTGACCGGCGTGCTGTGCATCTACATCGTCCTCGTCCTGCTCTTCCACGAATTCGCGCAGCCGCTGACCATTCTCGCAGCCCTGCCGCTCGCGCTGGGAGGCGCCTTCGTCGCGCTGCTGCTCACCCGTAGCGGCCTATCGATGCCTTCCCTGATCGGCCTGATCATGCTGATGGGCGTCACGAGCAAGAACTCCATCCTGCTCGTCGAATACGCCATCGTCGCCCGACGTGAAAGAGGTCTGTCACGCTTCGATGCGCTCCTCGACGCGTGCAGCAAGCGCGCCCGCCCGATCGTGATGACGACCATCGCGATGGGTGCCGGCATGACGCCGATCGCGCTAGGCCTCGGCGTCGATCCCTCGTTCCGGGCTCCGATGGCGATCGCGGTGATCGGCGGCCTCGTTACCTCGACCTTCCTCAGCCTGCTCGTGATCCCGGTGGTCTACACGTTGGTCGCCGACATGCAGGCATGGGTCAGGCGCGGTCATCGCAGCGCCGAAATACCGGGGCCCGCACATGCAGCACCGCAAGCCTCACTCGAACACGACGAAACAACGATTCGCGGCGCATCGCAGGAACAATCTGCGGAACTGCGCGGCTAAGGGACGCAGCCCGTCCCGCCGATCAGGCCCGCATCATAGGTGCTCGCCCATGATACGGCGATAGAACTCGTGGAAATGCTGCATCCCGTCCTCGTACGGCGACTGGTAGGGGCCGACCTCGTCGCGCCCTTCCTTCAACAGCGCCAGCCGTCCGCGGTCCATCCGCTCGCCGATCTCGTCATCCTCGATCGCGGTTTCCATATACGCGGCCTGCTCGGCCTCGACGAACTCGCGTTCGAACTCGACGATATCTTCCGGGTAGTAGAACTCGACGACGTTGGTCGTCTTGTTCACATCGGTCGGAATCAAGGTGCTCACGACCAGCACGTGCGGATACCACTCGACCATCACGTTCGGGTAGTAGGTGAGCCAGATCGCGCCGTGTGCCGGCTTCTTCTCGCCGTAGTAATCGAGCACCGCCTGGTGCCACTTGCCGTAGGTCGCCGACCCAGGCTTCGCGAGCGAGGTGATACCCACCCGCTGCACCGAATACCACTCGCCGAATTGCCAGGTCAGATCGTCGCAGGTGACGAAATTGCCGAGCCCCGGATGGAAGGGCGCGACGTGGTAATCCTCGAGGTACACCTCGATGAAGGTCTTCCAGTTGTAATTGCACTCATGGATCTCGACGCGATCGAGCCTGAAGCCCGAAAAGTCGAGTTCCGAGGCGACGTTCATGCCGCTAAGATCCGCTCCCGCGTGACGCGGACCCGCGAAGAGCAGCCCGTTCCAGTTCTCGAGCGGATCGCGCCTGAGATTCAGGCAGGGGTTTTGCGGGAAATGCGGCGCGCCACGCAGCTGCCCCGTCTGGTCGTAGGTCCAGCGGTGGATCGGGCAGACGATGTGTTCGGCCTTGCCCGCGCCTTCGAGCATGATGGCCTGGCGATGGCGGCAGATGTTGGACAGGCGATGGACGCCCTCGTCGGTCCGGAACAGGAGCTTGGAATGGTCCAGCCACTCGAGCGAGCGATAATTGCCGACCTCCGGGACCATCAGCTCATGACCGACATACCCCGGACCGGCGTCGAAAAGCAGACGCTTTTCAAGCTCGAAAACACGCTCGTCGAAGTACGCCGACACCGGCAACTGAGACACCGCCGGGGACAGTTTGGCCTTGGATTCAAGGTCGGACACCCCGAACCTCCCATGAAAAGATCAAGAAATTCGGAAAAAAACAGCAGGCGATTCTATGCGAGAAGTAGTTTGACCGCCAGTAGCGCGATCGGTTACTTTCCTCCCTTTTACCTGTCCCGCTTCGAGCCATGGCAAACACGGCCAACACGCCGGCATCCTTCGAATCGGCCATCGCCGAGCTGGAGTCCATCGTACAGGCGATGGAAACCGGCAGCATCACCTTGGAGCAGGCGCTCGAGCATTATCAGCGCGGCACCAACCTGCTGAAATACTGTCAGGAAACCCTACAGGCCGCCGAACAGCGCGTTCAGCAACTCGAAGGCGACACGTTGGTCCCACAGAACGCGCCGGAAGACAGGAGGAAGCCCGAGTGAGCGAAAAGAATTTCGCCGCCTGGATGGAAGAAATCCAGCAACGCACGGAGAGCGCACTGGCCGACGCGCTGCCGGCCGACAACATTGCGCCGCAGCGTCTGCACGCCGCGATGCGCTACGCCGTGCTCGGCGGCGGCAAACGCGTGCGCCCGCTGCTCGTGCATGCCGCGGGCCGACTCGCCGGCGCCGACCCGGCGCGGCTCGACCGCATCGCCTGCGCGGTCGAACTGATCCACGCCTATTCCCTCGTCCACGACGACCTGCCCTGCATGGACGACGATGTCCTGCGCCGCGGCAAACCGACTGTGCACGTCGAATACGACGAGGCGACGGCGCTGCTCGTCGGCGACGCCCTGCAGGCCCTCGCCTTTCAGGTTCTGTCCGACACCACGCTCGCACCGACCCCCGATGTGCAACTCGAGATGATCGCGTTGCTCGGCCGCGCTTCCGGCTCACGCGGCATGGCAGGCGGCCAGGCAATCGACCTCGACGCGGTAGGCAAGCAGCTCACGCGCCAAGAGCTCGAATTCATGCATATCCACAAGACCGGGGCGCTGATTCGCGCTTCGGTCCTGCTCGGCGCCCACTGCGGTGCGCCACTCCCGGCGGACCAGCTCGCGCGCCTCGACCATTACGGCAAGATCGTCGGCCTGCTCTTCCAGGTCGTCGACGACATCCTCGACGCCCAGGCCGACACCGCCACGCTCGGCAAGACGGCCGGCAAGGACGCCGACCAGAACAAACCGACCTACGTGACACTGCTCGGCATGTCCGAGGCCCGCACGCTCGCCGAATCCCTGCTCGCCGACGCTCAGGAAGCCTTGTCCTCCTTCGGTCCAGATGCGGCAAAGCTCGCGGAGCTCGCCAACTTCATCGTCCATCGCCGCTTCTGAAATCGGACCTGCTGCACGACACCATGCCCGCGTATCCCCTGCTGCAACGCATCGACTCGCCCGCCGACCTGCGCCGTCTGGACCGCCGCGAACTCCACACGCTGGCGTCCGAACTGCGCGAATTCCTGATCGAATCCGTCTCCAAGACCGGCGGCCACTTGTCGTCGAACCTCGGCACCGTCGAGCTCACGATCGCCCTGCACTACATCTTCAATACGCCTGAAGACCGCATCGTCTGGGACGTCGGCCACCAGACGTACGGACACAAGATCCTCACCGGGCGCCGCGACGCCATGAGCGGGCTGCGCCATTTCGGCGGCATCTCCGGTTTTCCGCGCCGCTGCGAGAGCGAGTACGACACCTTCGGTACCGCGCACTCGTCGACCTCGATCTCGGCTGCGCTCGGCATGGCCGTGGCGGCTTACGACAAGGGCGAAGACCGGCGCTCGATCGCCGTCATCGGCGACGGCGCGATGTCGGCCGGCATGGCCTTCGAGGCGCTGAACAACGCCGGCGACATGCGCGACGTCAACCTGCTGGTGATCCTCAACGACAACGAGATGTCGATCTCGCCGCCCGTCGGCGCGCTGACCAAGATCCTCGCGCGCATGATGTCCGGCAGCACCGTCAACGCCGCGCGCCGCGCCGGCGAAAAGGTGCTCGGCGTCGCCCCGCCGATGCTCGACTTCGCGCGCAAGGTCGAGGAGCACGTCAAGGGACTGATCACGCCGGGCACGCTCTTCGAGGAGTTCGGCTTCCACTACTACGGCCCGATCGACGGTCACGACCTCGACGCGCTGATCCCGACGCTGCAGAACATCAAGAAGCTCAGGGGTCCGCAGTTCCTGCATGTCGTCACGCGCAAGGGCCAGGGCTACAAGCTCGCCGAAGCCGACCCGATCCTCTATCACGGCGTGTCGAAGTTCGACCATACCGCGGGCATCCAGACCGGCAAGGGCGGCGGCAAGCTCACCTACACACAGGTCTTCGGCGACTGGCTGTGCGACATGGCGGCGCGCGACGACAAGCTCGTCGCCATCACGCCGGCCATGCGCGAAGGCTCCGGCATGGTGCGCTTCGCGCGGGAATTCCCCGACCGCTACCACGACGTCGGCATCGCCGAACAGCACGCGGTCACCTTTGCCGGCGGCCTTGCTTGCGAGGGCTTCCGGCCCGTCGTCGCGATTTACTCGACCTTCCTGCAACGCGCCTACGACCAGTTGATCCACGACGTCGCGCTGCAGAACCTGCCGGTGGTGTTCGCGATCGACCGCGCAGGGCTGGTCGGCGCGGACGGCGCGACGCACCATGGCGCCTTTGATCTCTCCTTCCTGCTGTGCGTGCCGAACCTCGTCGTGATGGCTCCCTCCGACGAAAACGAATGCCGCCAGATGCTCTACACGGCCTATCGCCACGACGGCCCAACGGCAGTGCGCTACCCGCGCGGCGGCGGCCTCGGGGTGACGCCCGAAACGGCGATGACCGCGCTGCCGATCGGCAAGGGCGAAATCCGCCGTCGCGGCAAGAAGACCGCTCTGCTCGTCTTCGGCAGCCTGCTCGGCAACGCCCTCCAGGCTGCCGAACTCCTCGACGCGACGGTCGCCAACATGCGCTTCGTCAAACCGATCGACGCCGACATGATCGAAGAACTCGCCGCATCGCACGACCTCCTGGTCACGATTGAGGAAAATGCGGTGATTGGCGGCGCCGGGTCGGAGGTGGCACGCGTCGTCGAAAGCCTCCCGCAACGGCCTCGCGTGCTACGCCTCGGCCTGCCGGACCACTTCGTTGACCATGGCGACCAGACCCAATTGCATGAACAGGTCGGTCTGCACGCCGCCGGGATCGTCGCCGCAATTGAACGCATCTATGCCCACAATAGTTGAGCAAGATTGTCGGGAATGATACGCTGAGCAGGCTGCTACAAACCAGAGAACAGACAAGATGACCCCCAACGAGACCCACGCCATCCCCGATGTCCAGAACTCCCGGGACAGCCGTCAGCTCGCCATCAACAAGGTCGGCATCAAGGATATCCGTCATCCGATCCGCGTCAGCGACAAGAGCGGCGGCGTGCAGCACACGATCGCGACCTTCAGCATGTACGTCGGGCTTCCCCACAATTTCAAGGGGACCCACATGTCGCGCTTCATCGAGATCCTGAACAGTAACGAGCGCGAAATCTCGGTCGAGTCGATCGAGCCGATGCTACGCGAGATGGTCAAGCGCCTGGAGGCCGAGACCGGGCTCATCGAAATGAGCTTTCCGTACTTCATCAACAAGACAGCTCCGATCTCCGGCGTGCAGAGCCTGATGGACTACGAGGTCACCTTCACCGCTGAACTGCGCGAAGGCAACGAATACGTCTTCAACATGAAAGTGGTCGTGCCGGTGACCAGCCTGTGCCCCTGCTCGAAGAAGATCTCCGCCTACGGCGCACACAACCAGCGCTCGCACGTCACAGTCACGGCGCAGACCAACAATTTCCTGTGGATCGAGGAGCTGGTGCAGCTCGTCGAAAGCCAAGCTTCCTGCGAGCTCTATGGGCTATTGAAGCGCACCGACGAGAAGTTCGTGACCGAGCGCGCCTACGAAAACCCGAAGTTCGTCGAGGATATGGTGCGCGACGTCGCCGGCCTGCTCAACGCGGAAGCGCGCATCGATCGGTATGTCGTGGAATCGGAAAACTTCGAATCGATCCACAACCACTCCGCGTACGCGCTCATCGAACGCGACAAGCGCGTCCAAAGCTGATCCGCGTTAGGGGCAAAGTGGCAAAGAAAACGGGAGCCTTGGCTCCCGTTTTGCATTGCGATGAAAGGGCGCGCGCGGCCCTCTCGGACGACGTCAGCGTGCCGGCACTAGGATCTCGGCCTGACCTTCGAGCACCACCTTGCTGCCGACCGTGCACACCGTGTTGAACAGCGCACGTCGTTTTTCCGGCATGAGTTCCGCGACCGTGACGCGCGCGACAACGGTGTCACCCGCCTTGACCGGCGCCTTGAACTTCAGCGTCTGCGACAGGTAGATGCAGCCGGGCCCGGGCAGCTTGGTGCCGAAGACGGTCGAAATATAGCTCGCCGATAGCATGCCGTGCGCGATGCGACCGCCGAACATCGATGCGCCTGCGAGTTCGCCGTCCAGATGGACCGGATTGGTGTCGCCCGAAACGCCGGCAAACATCAGTATGTCAGCGTCCGTGACGGTACGGCCGACTGCGGCACTCATGCCCACCGTCAGGTCCTCGAAACGATAGCCATAGAATTCTGAAAAATCGCGCGTCTGTTCGCTCATCTCAATCACATTCCGGAAGGGAAAAAATCGACAGTAAAAAGATTCGCCCTGCATGTTGCAGAGCAACAGACGAAGCATAGCGCAAAATGCGTTTCGAGAATGTGAGCCTTCTTAATGCCGTCGGCCGAGTCCTCGACGACGGGCAGTGTCACGGGCTGCCGTGCTCCGCGCCCTGCGCCTCGTAGCTCGACGGCGTCACCCCGGCATGCGCCAGAAATTCGCGCAATTGCTTGATGTCCTGGCGTCCGCATTCGCTGCCGTGGTGGGGATGATGCAGGAAACCTTCCATCCGATTGAGCACGACGCGAAACCGCGCCCCGTGGGCTGGCTCGATCGTCGCGCCGAGGTGCGTGAGCAGCGATTCGACCTCTCGCCAGTGAATGTTGGCGCTGATCGGATCCTGGAAAATCGTACGCAGCAGATTGATGTGTTTGTGGCTCATCTCGGCCTCCGCTCTCGTCGGCCGGCCTTGCCGTCGTGCAGCTCGCCGGCGCACACTTTCTTTCATTAGCAGTGTAGTCCCTTGCGCGCCGCCTGAGTGCGGCTTCTGCCTCACTGCGAATGCGGTGGGGCGTGCACTTCCTGGCTTGCATGGCCGGCCGACGGTGCTATACCGAGAAACGGAGCCGGCAAACGGAGGAGTAGCTCATGGCTGAAAAGACCTATTCGCACGAGTACCGACGCCGCGCGGCAGGCACGCGCACGCAGCCCCCGGGCTTGTCCGGCTGGCCGCCACGCGAGTTGACCGCGATGTGGTTGGGCGTGCCGTGGATAAATTTCTATTTCGGGTTCTGGAACCGCTGGCTCGACCAATTGAACCGGGGCTCCGGAACCGCCCGTCGCGACCGCGAAATGAACGACGACCGCCGCCGTGAGGCGGTCCCCTGGATGCCTCAGTTCGAAGCGACGGTCATCCCGCTGCGTCGCAGCACGGACACCGGAACCGAAGCGGCGCGACTATCGATGCGTATGAGCATGCCATCGCTGCCTTGGGCACCGGGCGCCGGGAATGTCATCTCCATCGACACCCTACTCCCGCGCTCGACAATCGACGACGACGCGTTGGAGAAACCGGACGACAAGCCGGGCCGGCAGCCCATACGCAAGCCGTAACGCAAAAACAAAAAAGCCACTCTTTCGAGTGGCTTTTTTGCGGGAATGAGTGGTCGGGGAAAGAGGATTCGAACCTCCGGCCCCTGCGTCCCGAACGCAGTGCTCTACCAGGCTGAGCTATTCCCCGACGGTACTTTTCAGCTGCTAGTGATTTCTCTCAACTGCAAAGTTCGATAATTGTAGCAGCGCTTCTTTGAAAATGGAAGGGGAAAGAGAAGAAATTGCGTCGATTGCGCGATTCGCCTCGGCGCGCGCGTGACGGCGCGTCTCTTCCAGCGCGCCGGTCTGATGGATCGCTTCCAGAATTGCCGGGAATTCGTCGCGCCCGCCGCTCTCGATCGCGCCACGGACCAGCGCCGCCTGCTCGGGCGTGCCGTGCCGCATCGCGTGGATCAGCGGCAGCGTCGGCTTGCCCTCGGCCAGATCGTCGCCAAGATGTTTGCCGGTCGCGGCTTCGTCCGACGAATAGTCCAGCACGTCGTCGATGAGCTGGAAGGCGGTGCCGAGGTGCATGCCGAAGGCGGCCATGCGCTCCTCCGTCTCCTGGTCAGCGCCGGAGAGGATCGCGCCGAGACGGGTCGCGGCTTCGAACAGCTTTGCCGTCTTGTAGCGGATCACGCGCAGGTAGTCCTCGATCTCGACATCCGCGTTGTGGCAGTTCAGCAACTGCAATACCTCGCCCTCGGCGATGGTGTTGGTCGCATCCGCCAGCACCTGCATCACGCGCATATTGCTGACGCCGACCATCATCTGAAAGGCGCGCGAATAGAGGAAATCGCCGACGAGGACCGACGCAGCGTTGCCGAACATCGCGTTCGCCGTCTTGTTTCCGCGGCGCAGCTCCGATTCGTCTACGACGTCGTCGTGCAGCAGGGTGGCGGTGTGAATGAATTCGACGACTGCCGCCAGCTCATGGTGATGAACGCCCTGGTATCCCATCGCGTTGGCCGAAAACAGCACCAGCGCCGGCCGCAGGCGCTTGCCGCCGCTTTGAATGATGTACTCCGCAACCTGCCGGATGAGCACGACATCGGAGTAGAGTCGCTGACGGATCACCGCATCGACGGCCTGCATATCGGCTGCGATCGGCGCGTAGAGCTGCTGGGTCGACAAGGCTGCGTGCTCGCGAAAAAAGGGCGATGTTAGGGGGCGGGGCGGCGCCCCGTCAAGGAAGCGAAGATCAGAGTCCGGGGGCGGGCGCGCGAACGATGTCCGGACGGTCGGTGATCACGCAGTCCACGCCCCACTTCGAAAGCGTCTGCGCCCTGACGGGATCGTTCACGGTGTAGCAGGCCATGCGCAGTCCGGCTTGTCGGACCGCTGCCACGATCGCCTGATCGAGTCCCCGCTCACCAGCATGGAGTGACACCGCACCGAGCCTGCGGCAGCGCACCTCCCAGTCGTCGGGGACTGCACTGACCAGCAGGCCGCGCGGTGTCTCCGGCGCGAGGGCCGCAGCAACCGCGAGCGCGGCTTCGGAAAACGAGGACAACACCAGCGGCGGGACTGCGCCGCACCAATGACGCCGCAGCGTGCGAACGACACATTCGGTGGTCGCCTCGTCAGCCCCGTCCGAGGGCTTGATCTCGAGGTTGATTGCCAAGCCGAGCGCGATGCATCGAACTAGCGCGGACTCGAGCGACGGAAGTCTTTCGCCAGCAAAACGCCGATCGAACCACGTGCCCGCATCCAGCGTCGCCATCGCCTCATCAGAGAGGTCGGCGACACGGCCCCGACCACTGGTCGTCCGCTCCAGCGTCTCGTCGTGAATCAAGAGCGGCGAGCCGCTGGCATTGAGCATCACGTCGAATTCGACGCCGCCGCAATTGCAGGCGGCCGCGACGGCCAGTCCCGCCAGCGTGTTCTCCGGCGCCAAGCTGCCACCGCAGCGGTGCGCCAGGACGCGTGGCAGGGACCAGTCGCGCGCGGCCATCGCAATCTCGTCAGCGCACGCCGGTCATCAGGCTCTGCACACGCACGACCGCGGTGTCCAGCGCCTCCTTGGCGGGCTTGCGGTCGGCCCATACGGCGCGCAGCTCCTCGTCGAGAATGCTCATCACGCGGGAACGGCCGGTGATCGAGGTCGCGCTCGAATCGGCCGTGGCGGGCTTGGCAGTGAGTTGGGCAACGGCGACGCGCACGTTGTCGAGGTCGGGCGCCAACAGGTCGCTCTGCGCCGCAAAGACGCCGGCACGGTTGAGCGGCAGATAGCCGGATTCCCGCTCCCAGGCGACCTGGTTTTCCGGCTGCAGCCAGAAGGCGACGAACTGCGCGACGCCCTTGTACTCGACTGCGGGCTTGCCGGCGGACACCCACATGGCGCCCCCCTCGGCCAGCGTATTCTGCGGAGCCCCGCCGCCGGCAAAGTCGTCGTGGTAGGGCAGCGGTGCGATGCCGACCTCGAAATTCGCCTTGCGCCGGAACTCGGTCCAGCTCGACGACGGCGCCGCGATCACAGCGCATTCGCCCGCGGCAAATTTGCCCTCGGCTTCGCTGTCGGCGTCGAAGGTGCGCAGGTAGTGCGCACGATGCCAGCTCGCCATCATCGCGATGTGCTTGACCTGCAGCATGCCGTTGAAGGCAGCCCGCTCGCCCTTGGCCTGCCGGGCGGCGACGGGCTCATTATGCCAGGCGCTGGTGTTCTCGATCATCACGCGGCCCGGTTGCGAAACCGTGTAGGGGCATTGCGAACCGGCGTCGACCAGTTGGCCGAGCACTTGCTGCAGATCGAACCAGGTTTTCGGGAGCGCATCGGGGTTGAGGCCGACGCGCTTGAATTCGTTGCGGTTGAAGTACATGACCGGCGTCGACAACGCGACCGGCAGCGCCAGCAACTGCCCCTTGCCGTCGACCAGAGAACGGGTCATCGTGGCGGGCGGCTTCAGCGTCTGCAGCGGCACGCCGGCATCGCGCATCACGGTCGACAGTGGCTTGTATCCGACCTTGCCGCTGAAGTAGCGCTCGAGATCGTCGCCCTGGACGATGGCCATGTTGGGCGTGTCGCCGTCGGCCAGCGCCGTCAGAACGATGCGGTAATCCTTGCTGCGCTCGTTGAAGCGGGTCACGAGTTTCTGCAGCGCTTCGGCGCGGTCCGGATCGAGCTGATGTCCGAGGCGGATTTCGCGCGGTCCCGCGGCTTCGGCCGCCTTCGCGGATGCGGCCGGGGCGGCCTTGGGTTTCGCCGCATGCGCCGTCGCGGGCAAACCGACCAGGGCGCCACAACAGAGCAGCGCCGTAAAACCATTTTGCAGTACTCGAGCCAAAGGCTTCATTCCAGCTTCCTTCACAACCGTAAACGTGCAAAGCGCGAAGTATAGAACCACTCGCCATACCCCGTCGCCAACGACGATCTATCATTGCATCAAGATTTATCCCGAGATGACGTTAAAGTTCTCAGGCCACCCCGCAGATACACTCTAGACCATGTTTGCCCGACGACTTGTCCCGCTGATGCTGCTGCTCGCGCTGACCGCCTGCGAGCGAACCACCGAGCTGCTCGGTCTGCCCGATCCGAAAAAGGAAGAGGCGGCGGCCGAAGCCGAAGGAAAGGCGATCGGCGGCGCCTGCCGCCACGCCGGCCGCGCGCTGGAAGACTGCTACGCCCTGAACCCGAAGGCACAGAAGGCGTCGATCTTCAGCGGTTGGCGCGAGATGAACGACTACATGACGGAACACAACATCCAGACCGTTCCGCCGACCGTCACGTCCAGCGTAAAGCCGGCGGCGGCCGAAACGGGCAGCGAGGGCAAGCAGGCCGCCAAGCACTGAGGCAAGCCAGCTTCTCATGGTGCGCGTGAAGCTAGGCGCAGCGGCTCGCGCGGCTTATCATCCGCGCGTTCCTGCCGTGCCCACTTGGCACCCACCGTCGCCGCACTCGAGCATCCATGCATCCCTCTCCCGCCCAGAACCGCCTCCCGCTCTCCGTTTATGGCCTGCTCGCGCTATGCCGCGCGGGCTTCGAAAAGGAAGTCGCCACCGAACTGGAAGCCTTCTGTGCCGAGATCGGCATGAGCGGTTCCGTGCGGGCGCAACCCGGCCAGGCCTTCGTGACTTTCGAGAGCCACGAGGCGATCGACTTCGCGGAGCTCGCCGAACATTGCGACTGGCGCAGGCTGATCTTCGCCCGCCAGTTGCTGCCGTGGTTTGCGCGCATCGACAATCTGCCCGAACGTGATCGGGCAACGCCGATCGTCGCCGCGACGCGTCAAGCCGGCCAGCGCTTCGCGAGCCTGATGCTGGAGACGCCTGATACGGACGAGGCGAAGCAGCAGTCCGGCTTCTGCCGTCGCTTCACCGTGCCGCTGCAGCACGAACTGGAGAAGGCCGGGGCCTTCCGCGAAGGCGCAAAAGGGCTGCCGGAACTGCACGTGCTCTTCGGCGGCACTTCGACCGCATGGCTGTGCGCATCCCTGCCCGGCCGCGCCGCGCTGTGGCCGATGGGCATTCCGCGCTTGCGGATGCTGCGCGAAGCCGGCAGCCGCTCGACGCTGAAGCTCGCCGAGGCGATCTTCACGCTGCTCACGGAGGAAGAGCGCAACGCTGGGCTACGCGCCGGACTGCGGGCCGTGGACCTGGGCGCGGCCCCGGGCGGCTGGACCTGGCAGCTCGCCCATCGCGGGCTGCGCGTGACCTCGATCGACAACGGCCCGATGGCGCCTTCGGTGATGGCGACCGGCCTCGTCGAGCACGTCCGTGCGGATGGTTTCACTTGGCGCCCGCAGCGCCCCGTCGAATGGATGGTGTGCGACATGGTCGAGCAGCCGACACGGATCGCGGCGCTCGTCGCGGACTGGATCGCCACCGGACGCTGCCGGCGCACCATCTTCAACCTCAAGCTGCCGATGAAGAAGCGCCTCGATGCAGTCGAGCAGTGCCGCGCGATCATCACCAAGCGGCTCGCAAACGAGGGGCCGTTCGTGCTGCGCATGAAACACCTCTACCACGACCGCGAGGAAATCACCTGCTACCTCGCGCTGCGCAAATCGGTGTGAATCGGCATTCGCGGCATCCAAGCCCATGCAGGCCACGGGGCGAGGCATGTATAATGTTGATTTTCAAGCACCCGGCCTGCCGGTTGGCGCGAGCCGTTCCGGAACGATGACGTTCCGGCCATCGTTCATCCAATCGCCTCTCCTGGCGTCGCGCAACGCGCGGCAGGCCATCACGGAAGAAAGGCGCCTATGAGTTTCGCCGACCTCGGGTTGATTCCCGAGTTGCTACGCGCGGTCGCCGAGACCGGCTATACGACCCCCACCCCGATCCAGCAGCAGGCCATTCCCGTCGTGCTGTCGGGGCGCGACATGATGGGGGGCGCTCAGACCGGTACCGGAAAGACCGCGGGCTTCACGCTCCCGCTGCTGAACCGCCTCGCCCGCCACGCGAGCACCTCCACGAGCCCGGCGCGCCATCCGGTGCGCGCGCTGATCCTCGCGCCGACGCGCGAGCTCGCGATGCAGGTGTTCGAGTCGGTCAAGACCTACAGCAAATACGTGCCGCTGCGCACGACCTGCATCTACGGCGGCGTCGACATGAAGCCGCAGATCCAGGAGCTGCGCAACGGCGTCGAGATCGTCGTCGCGACACCGGGCCGCCTCCTCGACCACGTCCAGCAGAGGACCATCGCGCTGAACCAGGTCGAAATGCTGGTGCTCGACGAAGCCGACCGGATGCTCGACATGGGCTTCATCCCGGACATCCGCCGCATCCTCGACCTGCTGCCCGCGAGCCGCCAGAGCCTGCTGTTCTCGGCGACCTTCTCCGACGAGATCAAGAAGCTCGCCGACCAGATGCTGAAGGAGCCGCAGCTGATCGAAGTCGCACGGCGCAATACGGTGTCGGAAACGATCACCCACGTCGTGCACCCCGTTTCGGCCGGCCTCAAACGCAACCTGCTGGTCCATCTGCTGCGCCACGAGCCCGACACCCAGGCGCTGGTGTTCGTCGCGACCAAGCTCGCCTGCGGCCGCCTCGCGCACTTCCTCGAACGCCACGACATTGCCGCCGATGCGATTCATGGCGACAAGGGGCAGTCGCAGCGCACCGAGGCACTGGAAGCGTTCAAGTCCGGCAAGCTGCGCGTACTCGTCGCGACCGACGTCGCGGCGCGCGGGCTGGACATCGACGACCTGCCCTCGGTGATCAACTTCGAGCTGCCGCACACCGCAGAAGACTACGTGCACCGTATCGGGCGCACCGGCCGCGCCGGTCGTAAGGGTCGCGCGGTATCGCTGGTCAGTGCTGAAGAAAAGCACCTGCTGACCGACATCGAGAAGCTGATCAAGTTGCAGATTCCGCTTGAGGACGTCGCCGGATTCGACCCGGAGCCGGACTTCCACGAGAGCGGCAGCCGTGGCAAGCACGGCCGTAGAGGCGGGCATGCGGAAGCCGAACCGGCACGCGACAACGTGCGCGCATCGCGCACGACATCGCCGACGAAAAGTGCAGATCACGCCCGCCGCAAGAAATCGACCGTCGCAGCCGACGGATTCGATTTCAGCAAGCCGTACCAGCCGACGACGCCCGCCATCGGGGCCGCGAACCTCGACAGCGGATCGGCTGACCGGCTGTCGCCACTGCCCAAGCGCAATGCGCGCCCGATCCCCTTCCTGCTCGGCGGACTGGGCAAGAAGTAGCATCTCGCCGAACTCGCGGAATTAGCGGGGGCAAACCCCGCCTTTTCCAGCTAAGGCGCTCTGGCACGTTCAAGTATTCTGGGCTCACGCCGATAACTTGCACGAATACCTGGAATGAGCGCCCAGATGAACGCAGCCCGTCCCCCGCAGGGCAATGAGAACCCCGAAGAGCCCTTCATCCCGGATTTTTCCGAGGGTGCGGAGACCGGGCTCTACCTTGCCCTGTTCGAACTACTCGATGAAGGCCTGATCATCACGGGCGACGAGATCGTCCTCGAGGCGAACAGCGCTGCCTGCCGGCTGCTCGAGCGTGACTACCGGCAGATCGCCGGCAAGCCGCTGTGCGATCTCTTCCCCTCCGAACGCGACTTCCTCGATGCCCGCGCCCGGCTCTTCATCCAGGGCGAGATGCGCGGCAGCCTGCGCGTCGCCCTGCCCGGCGAACGCCACCGCGATCTGCGCTTCGTTGCCGCGGCGCGCATCCGTCCCGGCATCCATGCGCTGATCCTAAGCCCGGACATCATCGCAGAAGCCTACGCGAACGCCCCATTCACCGACGAGCCGCCCCCCGACACCGTCTGGCCACGACTTGCCGCAGCAGTCGAACAGCCGGTGATTGTGATCGACGAGAACGAGCGTATCGCCGCCACCAACGCCGCAGCGCTCGAAACCCTGGGACTCAAGCGAGGCAGCATCGTCGGCCACGCCCTAAGCGCCTGCATGGAAGTCGATTGGCCGGGCGTCAACGCCTCGCCGGTCGCGCGCCTGCAGGTGCCCGGGCATACGGAGGCAATGGATGCGCGCGTGCTGCCCGGACCCAAGCCGGACTGGCGTCTGCTGATCCTGCCGCCCGCAGATCAGCCGAAGACCGCAGCAATTGCCGCCCCGGCTTCAGCGTCCCTGTCACACGAGGCCGGAGACGATGCCCTCGAACGCGTGTTCGCCGACAGTCCGCTTCCGACGCTGCTGTGCGAAGGGCCCGACCTCGGCATCTTCGCTGCCAACGCCGCCGCAGCGGGCGTCTATGGCTACTCGCAGACTGCGTTGTGCGGGATGCGCATCGGCGACCTGCGCGTACAACCGGCCGACGGCCGCGATCCGATCGAATCCGGCATCTGGCAGCATCGGCGCAAGGACGGCAGCGTCTTCGACGTCGACATCCTCGCCTACCGGATCGAGTCGAAGTCCCACCCGGACGCGGCCGTCCTGATGCACGACCTGCCCGATGCACCGCTCCTCGCTTTCGAGACGCGGCTGCGGCAGGCGGTCGACCTCAAGCAACTGGAAGTCCATTTCCAGCCGCTGATCGATGCGCGCGACCAGTCCGTGCGTGGCGGCGAAGCGCTGCTGCGCTGGCATCACCCCGAACTCGGCCTGATTCCGTTCCAGCGCTTTGCAGGCGTCGCGCGCGATGCCGGCCAGCTCACGCGCATGGGGGACTGGATCTTGCAGAGCGCCTGCAGCGAGGCCGCCGCCTGGAATGCCGCGGGCAAGAGCGTGCGAGTTACCGTCAATGTCGCGCTGGAGCAGATCACGCACGGCGACCTCGCCGAGCGCGTGCGCCACGCGCTCGCCGCATCCGGCTTGCCGGCCGGGTTGCTGGAACTGGACCTCGACGAGCGCGTGTTCTGCGACGACAGCGCGCGCGTCCTCACCACGGTCGCCGCGATTGCGCAGATGGGCGTGCAGCTCGCAATCGACGATTTCGGCCGCGGCCTCGCGTCGATCCCTCGCCTCAAGCGCTACCCGGTCCGGACGCTGAAACTCGACCCGCAACTCGTGCGCGAAGTCGGCATCCGCGACGACAGCGATGCGATCGTGGAGGCGATTTCGAGCATGGCGGGCATCCTCGGGCTGGAAGTGCTGGCTCGCGGTGTCGAGGGCGAAGCGCAGCAGGCCTTCCTGTCGGCGCTCGGCTGTCACTTGCAGCAGGGACCGCTGTTCGGCCGCCCGATGACGGCCGAGGCCTTCCGCGCCTATCTCGCCGCCCAGTAAGGATGCTCAATACGCGAGCAGGCTGCGACAGGTTTCTTCGCGGCCTGTAATGCGGCTGAAGCGGGAGAGCTGTTCCTTGACGAATTCATCCGGCACGCGTTCGTCCGCGCAGTAGTCGCGCAACTGCATGGCGTAGGCCATGTTCTGCATGTCGCGCACGGTGCGCGAGATCGCCGGATACCGATAGCCGGTGGTGTCGCGGAAGGGAGGCGCTTTCGTGGCAGCGCCTTTCCCCGGCCGCTTGCCCTCAGGGACCGAAGCCGTCCCGGTCGAATTTCCTGCTGCCGGCGGCGCAGCCTGAGCCCAGGCGCAGGCGGTGACCAGCAGCGCCAGACAAGCGACAACTCCGAAGGGAATCACGCGGGGCGGCATCTTGTACGAAGTCCTCCAAGGGTCATTATGCCCTTATCGGCAGCTGCCGCCCGCGTCTTGAATGCGGGTGGCGGGGACCGCACTTGCGGCCCCGCACCCGCCAGAACATCAGACCTCCAGCGCCTTCACGTGCGTGATGACTTCGCCGATGATCTGCTGCGCGCTGCCGTACAGCATGCGGCAGTTGTCCTTGAAGAACAGCGCGTTCTCGATGCCCGAGTAGCCTGCCCCCTGGCCGCGTTTGACGACGATGACGTTCTGCGCCATGTCGACGTTGAGGATCGGCATGCCGTAGATCGGGCTCGACTTGTCGGTACGCGCGACCGGGTTCACGACGTCGTTCGCGCCGATCACCAGTGCCACGTCCACCTGCGGGAAGTCGGAGTTGATCTCTTCCATGTCGAAGATCTTGTCGTAGGGCACGCCGGCTTCGGCAAGCAGCACGTTCATGTGGCCCGGCATGCGACCCGCGACCGGATGGATCGCGAACACGACTTCGACGCCGCCCTCTTCGAGCAGCTGCGCCATCTCCCACACCTTGTGCTGGGCGCCCGCGACGGCCATACCGTAGCCCGGCACGACGACGACCTTGGACGCATAGCGCATGACGGAAGCCGCATCGAGCGCCGACAGTTCCTTCATCGAGCCCTCGATCGCCTCGCCGCCTCCCGCTGCCGCGCCGGTGATCGGCGTGAAGATGACGTTGCGGATCGGGCGGTTCATCGCCTTCGCCATCAGCTGCGTGAGCAGCGTACCGGACGCGCCGACGACGATGCCCGCGACGATCAGCGCGGGGTTGCCGAGCACGTAACCTTCGAAGCCGACCGCGAGACCGGTGAAGGCGTTCAGCAACGAGATCACCACCGGCATGTCGGCACCGCCGATCGGGCTGGTGAGGATCGCGCCGAGCGTGAGCGCAACGAGGAAGAACAGGATGACGAGCGCCGAAGGCGGCGTACCGGCAAAGATGATCGCCAACCCGAGCACCACGGCGAGACCGGCGAGGCCGATGTTCACCAGGTTCTGCTGCGGCAACCGCCACGCCTTGGTCATGATGCCTTGCAGCTTCGCGAAGGCGATGCACGAACCGGCGAAGGCGACCGAGCCGATCAGCGCGCCCAATACCGCGAGGGCGCTCCCGACGACGCCATGGTTCGCACCGCGCGCAAACTCGAGCGCTGCAATCGCCGCCGCCGCGCCGCCGCCCATGCCGTTGTAGATGGCGACCATCTGCGGCATGTCGGTCATCTTGACGACCTTGCCGGACCACCACGCGACGGCGCCGCCGAGCACGATGGCCGTGATCATCAGCCCGTAGTTCTGCATGCCGGGCGTGTAGAACGTGACGAGGGTCGCCGCGATCATCGCGTAGCCGGCCCAGACGATGCCCTTGCGCGCAGTGACCGGCGAGCTCATCGCCTTCAGGCCGAGGATGAACACCACGGCCACGCCGAAATACGCCAATTGGATGAGGCCGCTCATTGCGCACCTCCCGCCTTGTTAGCACCCGGCTTGAACATCGCGAGCATGCGCTCGGTGACGACGTAACCGCCCGCCGCGTTGGCCGCGCCGAGGAACACCGCGACGAAGCCGATCGCGAGCTGCACCGGATCGGCCGGATCGGCCTCGCCGAGCACCACCATCGCACCGACCAGAACGACACCGTGCACGAAGTTCGAGCCCGACATCAGCGGCGTATGCAGGATCACCGGCACGCGCGAGATCACCTCGTAACCGGTGAACGCGGCCAGCATGAAGATATAAATTGCACCAAAGCCTTCCACGTTTGCGTCCTCCGTCACAGTCCAAGAACCTGCTTGACGGCCGCATGCCGCAACTCGCCCGCATGGGTGAGGCAGCAGCCGGCCATCACTTCGTCTTCCCAGTCGAGCGCAAGCGCTCCGTCCTTGATGAACGGGGAGATGAAGTTGAAGAGGTTCTTGGCGTACATTTCGGACGCATGCACGGGCATGCGGCTGGCGATGTGGGTCGGGCCGATAACGAGCACGTCGTTGATCCAGGTCTTCTCGCCGGCGACCGTGCCCTCGACGTTGCCACCCGATTCGGCCGCCATGTCGACGACGACCGCACCCGGCTTCATGCGCGCGACCATGTCGGCGGTGATGATCTTCGGCGCCTTCTTGCCCGGGATGGCGGCGGTCGTGATCAGCGCGTCGCAGCCGGCCACTGCCTTCGCGAGGCGCTCGGCCTGCTTGGCCTTTTCCTCGTCGGTGAGCTCGCGCGCATAGCCGCCGGTACCGGCCGCCGAGACGCCGGTGTCGACGAACTTCGCCCCCAGCGACTCGATCTGCTCGCGCGTCTCGGGACGCACGTCGTAGGCCTCGACCATCGCGCCGATCCGGCGCGCGGTCGCGATCGCCTGAAGACCCGCGACCCCCGCCCCGATGACGAGCACCTTGGCCGGACGGATCGTGCCCGCGGCGTAGGTCAGCATCGGGAAGAACTTCGGGCTGTGGTCGGCGGCGATCAGCGCGCACTCGTAGCCCGCGACAGCGGCCTGGCTCGACAGCACATCCATGCTCTGCGAGCGGGTGATCCGCGGCAGGAGCTCCAGTGCAAACGAAGTGATCTGCTTGTCCATCAGCTGCTTCGCGCGGCCGGCGTCCGACCACGGTTGCAGCATGCCGAGCAGCACGCTGCCCGACTTCATCGTTGCGATCAGTTCCGACGACGGCGGCTGCACGCACAGCACCACATCGGCCGTGCTCCACACCTCGGCGGCGTTCGGCACGAACTTCACATCCGCAAACATCTCGTCGCGCAAATGCGCCGGCTGGCCTGCGCCAGTCTGCATCACCATTTGCGCGCCAAGGCCCAAGTACTTCTTGACCACATCCGGCACGACCGAGAGACGTCGTTCGCCGGGAATGGACTCAGCAGGCACTCCGATAAACAGAGGCATTGGCCGTTCTCCCTGACAGGTAAATTGACATGAACCTTCACGCAAAACCGGCCTTTCGGAAGTGGGAACCCAGGTCAACTGCGCAGCCGCAGGCAACCGGAACTCACGTCCGACTCTCCCCCGGTTTCCACGTTTGACGAGCAGGTGTGAACGCCATCACCCCGCGCATCGGTCTTTGTAATTTCTTGTTGTACACCGTGCGGTGCAACAAGGACGCCTCACGGATAATACTGATACCCAGACCAAGCGCAACCCTGTAAAGGCAGGAATATCCCAATTAGTAGCATTTTCCGGTAAGCGAAAATGACAAATACCGGTAGGACTCCGAAGCCCCGCAAGCCCCGCTCGCTGACGCCGGCAAAGGCTGGTATGCCGCCCGGATCGCTCGTTCACGTCGGCGCCGTGAAGACCGACAAACCGCATATTTCGCTGATCGCATTCGACGCGGAGGGCATCGAGGAACAGCGCTTCGCGAGCATCGAGGCATCGCGCGCCTACAGCCCCAGCCGGGAGCAAGTGTGGCTCAACGTGTATGGCCTGCAGGACGCTGAAATCCTCGGCGAGGTCGGCCGACGCTTCGGGCTGCACCCGCTGGTGCTCGAAGACATCTTGAACACCCATCAGCGACCGAAGATCGAGGACTACGGCGACTACCTTTACTGCGTGATGCGGGTGTTCGCCTACGATCCGCAGACGCGCACGCTGGGCTCGGACCAGTTGAGCATCGTGCTCGGCGAGAAATTCGTGCTGTCCTTCCAGGAACGGCCGACGGGCACTTTCGAGCCCGTCCGGGAACGCCTGCGCGCGCCCCAGGCGCCCATCCTCAAGCATGGCGTCGACTACCTCGCCTATGCGCTGCTCGATGCCGTGATCGATCAGTATTTCGTCGTCGTGGACCATTTGGGCGACGACGCCGAACGACTGGAGGACGACGCGCTCACCCGTCCCACACCGCAACTGCTGCAGACCATCCATCAGGTCAAGCACGACACCCAGGCGCTGCGGCGCGCCATCTGGCCGCTGAGGGAAGTGCTCAACGGGCTGATCCGTGGCGACACCCGGTTCTTCACCGACGAGACCCGCCTGTACTTGAGGGACATCTACGATCACACCATCCACGTGATCGAAACGCTGGACGCCGTGCGCGAACTGCTGAGCGACCTGATGGACATCTACCTGTCGGCGGTGAGCAACCGGCTGAACGTCGAGGTGCGCATCCTGACCGTGCTGACGACGCTGTTCCTGCCCGCGACGCTGATCACCGGCATCTTCGGCATGAACTTCGACGTGATGCCGCTGTTGCGGGACCCGGTCGGCTTCTACATTGCCTTGGCGATGATGGGGATCGTCGCCACGGCGATGGCGGCGATCTTCTGGCGCCGGAACTGGCTACGGCTGTGACGACAGTGAGCCGGCGTCGACGATCTTGATCAGCGCCAAGGAGACATTGTCGCCATAACCGCCGGCGCGCTGCCGGGCGCGCTCGACCAGGACTTCGGCCGCTTCGCGCGCGCGCCTCGTCGCGACCGCCGCGCCGATTTCGGCGTCCGACAGGTGACCCCACAGACCGTCGGAACATAGCAGGAAACTGTCGCCAGCCTGAGGCGCGACTGGCTCGCTGATGACGACCTCGGGCGCCTTTTCGCCGCCGAGACAAGAGAGCAGCACGTTGCGCTTTGGATGCACGCGTGCGCCCGCTTCGTTGAGGCGCCCCCTGCGCAGCAGCTCGCCGACCAATGAATGATCGGCGCTGCGGCTCACCAGTTCGGCGCCGCGGAAGTGATACAGGCGCGAGTCGCCGCAATGCGCCCAGCGCACATGCCCTGGTTGCAGCACCAGGACGACGGCGGTGCTGTGAGGCTCCTTCTCGGACGTGAGGCGCGTGAGACGAATGATGACGTGGGCGTCGTTGACGATCTCCGCGAGGAGGTCGTTCGGAGATTCGTTCTGCGGCGCGTAGGACTCGAAATTCTGGCGAGCCTTGAGGAGCACCTGTTCCGCGGCGATCGCGCCGCCGGTGTGCCCGCCCATCCCGTCCGCCAGCACCGCGATCATCGTCCCGCGCTGGCGAGGGTGGGCGAAAACCCCCACCCGGTCCTGTTGCTCGTGCCGGTCCCCGATATGGCTTGCAACGCAGGTTTCGACGGTAATTGGCATGGTTTACGGCACGAATCTTTCACTCAGATGTTAGCGCCGTTATCGGCATTTGGGGCGCCTTTATCCCCGCTGCTAATCTGGCGCTCGTGACATCATTCACAAGACCAATCATTGGAACTCGACGGGAGGGGGCACATGTATTCGGGACCGGGATTCAACGAGGTGCAGGTCGGCGAACGCTTCGAAAACAGCATGACCTTGACCGAGACGCACATCGTCATGGGTGCTGGGCTCTTCGGCGATTTCAACCCGTTGCACACCAACCAGCGCTTTGCGTCCGACAGCCGCTACGGCACGCGGATTGCTCACGGCTACCTGACGACGGCGTTCATGGCGGCGCAACTGGGCATGGTGTTCCATACCACTGCGATCGCCTATCTTGAACACACGTCGCGCTTCACGGCGCCGGTGCGGGCGGGCGACACCTTGACGATGGTGTGGACGGTGAGCGGGCTCGATGAGAAGCCGAAGCACGATGGCGGGATCGTCACCCTCGCCGGGACGTGCCGCAACCAGGACGGGATCAAGGTGGCGGAAGCCGAAGCGAAGATGCTGATCGCAAACGGGACGCCCCGCTGAAGGGCAGTGCGCGGCGTGCGGCGCACTGCCCTCGCGGATCAGGCGGGAGCGCCGTGGAGGCGCTCGTCGATCAGTTCGACCCAGTGACGGACCGGCGTCGCGGTCCCGCCCTGCAGATGCGTCATGCAGCCGATATTGGCCGATGCGATCAGGCTTGCACCGCCTTCGCCGAGCGCCTCGAGCTTGTTCGCGCGCAATTGCTTCGACAGCTCAGGCTGCAGGATCGAATAGGTGCCGGCCGAGCCGCAGCATAGATGGCCGTCGCGCACCGGCGTGAGCTCGAATCCGGCTGCCGTCAGCAGCTTCTCGACAACGCCGCGGATCTGCTGGCCGTGCTGTAGCGTGCACGGGGATTGAAAGGCAACCTTGGCTGTCTCGCCGCGCTTGGCTTCGAGCAGCGGTGCGAGCCGGTCGCCCTCCGCCGCGACGATCTCGCTGACGTCCTTCGTCAGCGCCGCCACGCGCGCCGCTTTTTCCGCATAGGCCGCATCCTGCGCGAGCAGGTGGCCGTAATCCTTGACCTGCACGCCGCAACCCGATGCGGTCATCACGATCGCCTCGATCTCGCCGCGCTCGATCGCCGGCCACCACGCGTCGATGTTGCGCCGCGCATCGGTCCGGCCGCCTTCCTGGTCGTTGAGGTGGAAACGCACGGCGCCGCAACATCCGGCCCCCGCCGGTTCGACCAGCGAAATCCCGATCGCATCGAGCACCCGGGCGGTCGCGGTGTTGATCGACGGCGCCATCGCCGGCTGCGCGCAGCCCGCGAGCGCGATCATGCGGCGCGCGTGACGCGGCGCCGGCCATTGTCCGGCCGGGCGCAGGTCCGGCACCTTTTCCTGCAGCGAGCTCGGCAGCAGACCGCGCACGGCG
>NZ_DATFAO010000019.1:0-9302 GCF_035254505.1 Aromatoleum sp.
AAAAAGGCGCTGCCGCGGCAGCGCCTTTTTGTTGTTCGGCCACCGGAAACGGCGGCCGTATGGACTGCTATCCTCAGCCGCGAGTGGCCAGATAAGCCGCGAACTCTTCGCTCACTTCCGGGTGACGCAGCGCGAGTTCCACCGTCGCCTTCAGGTAGCCCAGCTTCGAACCGCAGTCGTAGCGCACACCCTTGAACTGGTATGCGAGCACCGCCTCTTCCTTCATTAGCGAGGCGATCGCATCGGTGAGCTGCAGCTCGCCGCCCGCGCCCGGCTTGATCGAGCGCAGGTGATCGAAGATGTGCGGCGTCAGGATGTAACGGCCAACAACGGCCTGGGTCGTCGGCGCATCCTCAGGCTTCGGCTTCTCGATGATGCCAGTCACGCGCTGCACGTCGCCTGTCTGGGTTTCGGTGCTCACGATGCCGTACTGACGGGTATCCTCGCGGGGCACGTTCATCGTGCCAAGCACGGAACAACGGTTGTAATTATAGACGCCCACCATCTGTTCCATTACCGCCGGCGCGCCGTGGTTGTCGAGCAGGTCGTCCGCGAGGATCACGGCAAAGGCTTCGTCTCCGACCACGGGCGCCGCGCACAGCACTGCATGCCCCAGGCCGAGCGCCTCGGACTGGCGGATGTAGACGCAGTTCACGCCCTTCGGCACCGTCTTCTTGACGATCTCCAGCAGTTCCTTCTTGCCGCGCGCCACCAGTTCGGTTTCCAGCTCATAGGCCTTGTCGAAGTGGTCCTCGATCGAGCGCTTGGTCCGGCCGGTGATGAAGATCAGGTCGGTGATCCCGGCTTCGACGGCTTCTTCCACCGCGTACTGGATCAGCGGCTTGTCCACGATCGGCAGCATTTCCTTCGGGCTCGCCTTCGTCGCCGGCAGGAAGCGCGTTCCCATTCCTGCTACAGGGAATACGGCCTTCGTGACTCTCTTCATTTCTTGATTCTCCCGTTCCTCGAATAACGATTCAGGCCGGCCTCTGGTCTGTTCCATTGTCCGTGCCATCATTTCCTTCTGCCTCAATCAGGCGCACCAGTCCCGGCTCATCCAGGATCGCCACACCCAGTTCCTGCGCCTTGGTCAGTTTCGACCCGGCTTCCGCACCTGCCACTACATAATCCGTCTTCTTCGACACCGAGCCGCTCACCTTGCCACCTCGCGCCTCGATCAGCGCTTTGGCGTCCTCGCGGCTCATCGTCGGCAGCGTTCCCGTCAGCACGAACACCTTGCCGGCGAACGCTCCCGTCACGCGCGCCGCCGGGGCGCCCTCTTCCCACGTCACGCCTGCCGCACGCAACTGCTCGATCACTTCGCGGTTGTGCGCTTCGGCGAAGAACGCCGCGATGCTCTCCGCGACGATCGGCCCTACATCCGGCACTTCCAGCAGCTGCTCGACGCTTGCATCCATCACGCGGTCGAGCGCCCCGAAATGCCGCGCCAAATCCTTCGCCGTCGCCTCGCCGACATTGCGGATGCCGAGTGCGAAGATGAAGCGCGCCAGCGTCGTATGCCGACTCTTCTCGATCGCCGCAAGCAAGTTCGCCGCCGACTTCTCGGCCATCCGCTGCAGGTTCGCCAGCGCCAGCACGCCCAGCTTGTAGAGGTCCGCCGGCGTCTTGACGATGCCCGCCTCAACCAGCTGATCGACGAGCTTGTCACCCAGCCCCTCGATGTCCATCGCACGCCGTCCCGCGAAGTGCAGCAGGGCCTGCTTGCGCTGCGCCGGGCAGAAAAGCCCGCCGGTGCAACGCGCCACCGCCTCGTCCTCCGCCTTGTCGACATGGGATCCGCACACGGGGCAGCTCGTCGGCATCACGAAGGCCCGCTCCGTTCCCGTCCGCCGCTCTACAACTGCCGCGACGACCTGGGGTATAACGTCGCCAGCCCGCCGCACGATGACATGGTCACCGATGAGGATCCCCTTGCGCTGGATTTCCTCCTCGTTGTGCAGCGTCGCATTGGTCACCGTGACGCCGCCCACGAAGACTGGCTTCAAGCGGGCAACCGGTGTGATCGCGCCGGTCCGGCCGACCTGCACTTCGATGCCGAGCAGTTCGGTGATTTCTTCCTGCGCCGGATACTTATGCGCCACGGCCCATCGCGGCTCGCGCGTCACGAAACCAAGCTCGCGCTGCAGCTCGAAGCGATTGACCTTGTAGACGACGCCGTCGATGTCATAGGGCAGGCTGTCGCGCAGCGCGGCGATACGGTCGTGAAAAGCCTCGAGTGCTTCGACGCCCTGGGCGACAACACGGTGCTCGCATACCGGAAAACCGAACGCGGCGAGGGCATCGAGCAGGCTCGAGTGCGTCGCGGGCATCTTCCAGTCGCCGACCTCGCCGAGTCCGTACGCGAAGAAGGACAAGGGCCGTTTGGCCGCGATTCGCGGGTCGAGCTGCCGCACGGCCCCCGCCGCCGCATTGCGCGGATTGACGAACACCTTTTCGCCCGCAGAGAGTTGACGCGCGTTCAGCTTGTCGAACTCATCGCGCCGCATGTAGATCTCGCCACGCACCTCGATCACGGCCGGGGCATCGCCTTTGAGGCGCAGCGGAATCTGCCGGATCGTACGCACGTTGTGCGTCACGTCCTCGCCCGTCTCGCCGTCGCCCCGGGTCGCAGCGCTGATCAGTACTCCGTCCTCGTAGCGCAGGCTGATCGCCAACCCGTCGAACTTCAGCTCGCCGGCATACTCCACGACAGGGTCGGCGTCGCCCATCCCAAGTGCATTACGCACGCGCGTGTCGAAAGCCACGATACCGCCGCTGGTCGTATCGGTCTCGGTGCGGATCGACAGCATCGGCACCTTGTGACGGACCGGCCTGAGCTCGGGCATCGGCGCTCCGCCCACGCGCTGCGTCGGCGAATCAGGCGTAGCAAGCTCGGCGTACTTCGCTTCGAGCGCCTCCAGTTCGCGGAACAGCCGGTCATACTCGGCGTCCGGAACAGTCGGTGCATCGAGAACGTAATAGGCGTGGTTGTGCGCATCGAGCTCGCATCGCAACTGGGCGGCGCGCTCGAACGCTTCAGATGAAGCAAGCATCAGTCGGAAAACAGCCGCATCGCCAATTGCCCGCCGGCTGCCATGCTACCGCTCGCCATCTGAGCCTGGAAATGCTGGATCTGGTTGCGGATCATGTTCGCCGCCTCGGGTCCGAGCGGCGAGCGATTGTCATCGACGACAATGCCCTGCAGCGCCTCGGCCATCTGCGCCGCCTGCCGCATCATGCGCTCGAAGGCGAAGACGCCGTTCGGAACGCGCGGCACGTCGATCAGCAGGGTCATGCCGTGCGTCGCGATGTTCCGCATCGTGTCGGCGGCAAAGATGTTCTGCTCCATGTTGCTGAGCGTAAACACCGTGTTACCGTCCTCGTCGCAGGCATGGAAAGCGCCGTCGTTGCCCATGACGAGCCCGTTCGATTCGGCCAGCGCCCGGATCTTCGTCCCCGGAAAAGGCTGTCCGCTGCTCACGATGTTGATGCCGATCTGTACATCGACGCCGGCGCAAAAGCGGTCGAGCTCGGCCGCATTGCGCAGCGTTTCGCCGCTCGACGGGACTTCCGCCGGCACGGCGAAGAACGTCTCGGCAACGCGCTGCACACCGCCCGAGAAATGCATCAGATCCGTTTCGCTGATCGGCCCGCGCCGATCGACCATCTGCATCGCCGCGCAGAACCAGTGGTAGGCACCGGCACTGTGCGCATTGAGTTCGCGCCACACATTCTGCGCATCGTCGAACCCGTACCAGCGCACGGGCTTCGAGATCCCCATGAGTTGCTCGCCCTGCGCCGCCCACAACCGCGGTGTCTCCAGCGGTTCGATCGATTCGATGCGGATGATGCAATCGACGCGCGAATCAACCTGCTCGGGCGGCCGTGGAGTGGCCTTTCGCAAGCCGGGATCGCGCGCCGCCGCGTGCCCGTGTCGTTCGCCTCGCCCCGCCACGGACGGCTCGAGACGCTCATCGACGGACGCGCCGCCATCGTTCGGCTCAAGCAGCACGTCACGATGTTCCGACTTGAATGCGAGCTCAGCCTCCCGCCGATGCTTGCGTTCCTGCCATTTGTTGTAGCCCACGATACTGACGACCGCTGCCACCCCCAGGGCGGCCAGTCCAATCTGCAATTCGCTATCCATCTCGATTCCCGTTGTCAGGCGGCTGCCGGCTCGGCCAGTCGCAGCGCCTCTTCGATATCCACTTCTACCACGCGGGAGACACCTTGCTCCTGCATCGTCACACCAACCAGCTGCTGCGCAATCCCCATCGTGATCTTGCTGTGGCTGATGAAGATGAATTGCGTCTGCGATGACATACGCTTCACCATCTGACCATACCGTTCCGTATTCGTATCGTCCAGTGGAGCATCCACCTCGTCAAGCATGCAGAATGGCGCGGGATTGAGCTGGAACATCGAAAACACCAGCGCAATCGCCGTCAATGCCTTCTCGCCGCCCGAAAGCAGGTGGATCGACGTGTTCTTCTTGCCGGGCGGCTGAGCGACGATCTGGATGCCCGCATCCAGAATCTCGTCGCCCGTGAGCACCAGCCGGGCCTGACCGCCCCCGAATAGCTGCGGAAACAGCGTCCCAAAATGCTGCGAGACGGTATTGTAGGTCTCTTGAAGCTGTTCACGTGTTTCACGGTCTATCTTGCGGATCGCATCCTCGAGCGTTTCGATCGCCTCCATGAGGTCGTCGTACTGGACGTCGAGATAGCCCTTGCGCTCCTGCGCACTACGCAGCTCATCCAGCGCCGCGAGGTTGACCTGGCCAAGATCAGCGATTTCGCGGGCCAGGCGCGCGACTTCACGTACCAGCGAAGTCTCGCGCAGGTCCGCGGTCAGCAGCGGTTCCAGCGCCGCTTCGTCCGCCTTGGCCTCCGTGAGCCGCTCCTGGAGCTGCGCTCCGGCGAACTCGGCCGCCTGCACGGCGAGGCGCAGCTCCGCGACCCGCGTGCGTGCCGGCGCCGCATCCTGTTCGGTGCGCAGCCGCATCTCCTCGGTCTGGCGCAAGGAGGCGGCAGCCGCTTCGAGGGCATCACGGCGAGCCGCCAGGGCCGCCTCGCGCCTTTCCCTCAGCGCGAGCGCTTCCTGCAGCGCATCGTTGCTGCGGCCGCTGTCGGTCGCCTCCAGTTCATGCCGGCGCGCGAGCAGTTCGGCTGTGATCCGTTCGAGCTGCTCTCCAGCCAATTGCAGGTTGCGGGCGACGTCATCCAGCTTCCCACCGCATTCGCGCTCCGAAAAGCGTGCCTCCTGCAATTCGCGCGCGGTCGCCTGCTCGAGCGCCCGTACTTCACGCAGCACGTTGTCGCGTTCGGCCAGCACCTCCATAGCGCCGTCGAGGCGCTCCCGCTGAAGGTCGGCCAGTTCAGCTGCGCGGGCCAGTTCCATCTCGGCACGGGCCAAATGCTCGCGCTCGGTACCTTCCAGATGGACCAGATCCTCAAGATCGCCCGCGAGTTGATCACGACGCTCTTCGGCACGCTGACGGGCCTGCGTCAACTTGAGAAGCTCGACCTGTTCCCGATGGACCTCCTGCTGCGCGTTCTGCAGCTCGCGCCGCAGCGCGTTACTCCGTTCCAGAAGCTCCGCCGCCACCGATTCGGCGGCCAGCATTGCGTCGTGCGCAAAGCCGGCCTCCTCCTCCAGCGCGTCAAAGCTCTCGACCAGCATATCGATCTCGCGCTGACGTTCCATCACACCGTGCGTGCGACTGTCCGGTGCGTAGTGCACGAGCGCATGCCGCGTGAGGATTTGCCCCGAGGGCGCGACGAGCGCGATGCCCGCTGGAATCTCATCCCTGCGATCGATCCACGCCGCCAGGGAGTCGACGGCCATGCAGCCGCCGAGCCAGTCGGCGATGATGCCTGCGAAGCGCGAATCGCCGATCTCGACTTTGTCGAGTAGCGCGCATGCCCCATCCAGCTCTCGCGGCGTGGCAGAGGTCGACGATCCGTCGGCGAAAGCGACCGCCAACGAGCCCGGCGGAGGCTCGTCGAACATCGCACGCGCGGCGTCCGCCACCTCGCCGGTGAGCGCCGCCAACCGCTCCCGCAGCACCGCCTCGACGGCCGTTTCCCAGCCCGGCTCGACTCGCAGCTCACGCCACAAGGGCGACAACTCGGCCAGCTCGTGGCGTTTCAGCCAGTCGCCGAGCTGCCCCTGCGACTGCACACGGTCCTGAAGCTGCACGAGGGCGTCGCGGCGTGCCCGCAGTTCGGTCAGGCGCCGCTGCATCTGCCGCTCGTGCTCGAGCGCGGCCTTCAATGCGGCCTGCGCCTCCGGCTGGCGCTGCTGGATTTCGGCGAGCTCGCGCTGCTGCGCCTCGTGCTGATCCTGCAGCATCTCGAGCCGGGCCTCCTTCTGCGCGACAGCGGCCTCGTCCGGCCCTTCGATGCTCCCGGTTTCGGCGCTCAGACGGTCGCGCCTCTGACTCAAGGCATCCAGTGCCCGCACCGCGCTCGCCCGATTTGCCTCCTCAACGCGAAGCTGCTGCTCGGTCTGGGAAAGTTCGCGACGCGCCGTGGCTACCGTGGCGTCTGCCGTCTGGCGGGCGGACTCCGCCTCCGGCAAGCGATCCGCGATCTCCGCATGTCGCGCCTCGGCCTGCTCTACCCGCATCGCAGCATTGTCCTTGAGCCCGCTCCAGCGATCCCGCTCGCCCAGTGCAGCCTCGCGATGCGCCTGCCAATGCCCTTCGTCGGTAACAAGCTGCGCGATACGTGCTTCGAGACGCTTGCGGGCATCGTCCAGATGCCGCAATTCGGCCTCCAGGCGCGTCACTTCGGCGGAAACGGCAAACAAATCCGTCTGCGCGACGTGCACGGCTTCTGACGCGTCGAAATGCGCCGTCCGCGCCGTCTCGACCGCCGTCTCGAGTTCCTGCAGCCGCGCACTGTCCGACTCCATCTTTGCGGACAACGTGTTCAATTCGCCTTCGAGCCGGGTCTGTTCCGCGCGCGCCTCCTTGCGCTTGAGCATCCACAGCAGTTGCTGGCGCTGGACGTGTGCCGTGTTCAGATCGCGGTAACGCGCCGCGATCTCGGCCTGCACCTCTAGATGCCCGATCCGCTCTCCGAGTTCGATACGGATGTCATCGAGACGCGCGAGGTTATCCCGCGCATCGGCGAGCCGCCCTTCCGTCTCACGACGACGCTCGCGGTACTTCGTGACACCCGCCGCTTCCTCGAGAAAGCCGCGGATTTCCTCTGGCCTCGCCTCGATGATGCGCGAGATCATGCCCTGCTCGATGATTGCGTAGGCGCGCGGCCCAAGCCCGGTGCCAAGAAAGAGGTCGATCACGTCCTTGCGGCGGACCTGGACGTTATTCAGGAAATACGTCGACTCGCCGCTGCGGTCGAGTACCCGCTTGACCGAAATTTCCGCGTAGCGCGACCATTGCCCGGCGGCCTTCCCTTCGGCATTGTCGAAGACCAGTTCCACGCTCGCGCGCGAGACGGGCTTTCGGGTCGTCGAACCGTTGAAGATGACATCCTGCATCGATTCGCCGCGCAAGGCGCTCGCCCGGCTCTCGCCAAGCACCCAGCGAACCGCATCGATGATATTGGATTTGCCGCAGCCGTTCGGTCCAACCACACCGACGAGATTGCCGGGAGTCAGCACCGTGGTGGGATCGACGAAGGTCTTGAAACCGGCGAGTTTTAGCTTGGAAAGACGCACGTCTGAGCGAAGGACCGGACCGGTGAAATGCGAACGAAGCACGACCGCCGCCCCTGCGCGGCCAGCCAAAGCTCAACATGATACCATCGCCGGCTTAATGCCTTTACCTTGCTGCAGAGCCGATAGAACGTGAATCCCAACCTCGCCCGCCTCCAGCCCTACCCCTTCGAGAAACTGCGCGCGCTGTTCGCGGGCATCACGCCGCCCGCCGAACTGAAACCGATCCGCCTATCGATCGGCGAGCCGCAGCACGCGACGCCCAGCTTCATCACGCAGGCACTGATCGACAACCTGGGCGGGCTCGCCAATTACCCGACGACCCAAGGCAGCGAGGCGCTGCGGACCTCGATCGCGCGCTGGCTCGAACGCCGCTACAAACTGCCCGCAGTCGACGCAGCGACCCAGGTCCTGCCGGTCAACGGCTCGCGCGAAGCCCTCTTCGCCTTCACGCAATGCGTCGTCGACGGCACCCGTCCCGGCGCGAAGGTGCTGAGCCCGAACCCCTTCTATCAGATCTACGAAGGTGCGGCCCTGCTCGCCGGCGCCGAACCGGTGTTCATTAACAATCTTGCGGAAAACCGCTTCGGCTCTGACTTTGACGCCGTTCCCGAAAGCGTGTGGCGTGACGTCCAGCTGATCTTCGTCTGCTCCCCCGGCAATCCGACCGGGCACGTCATCGGCCAGGCGGAATGGGAGAAGCTCTTCGCGCTGTCCGACCGCTACGGCTTCGTGATTGCCGCCGACGAATGCTACTCGGAGATCTATTTCGACGAAGACGCTCCGCCGATCGGCGCGCTCGAAGCCGCCTTCAAGTGCGGACGGACCGATTTCCGCAACATCGTCGTCTTCTCGAGCCTGTCGAAGCGCTCGAACGTGCCCGGCATGCGCACTGGCTTCGTCGCCGGCGATGCGGCGGCGCTGAAATCCTTCCTGCTCTACCGCACCTACCACGGCTGCGCGATGAGCCCGTCGGTGCAAGCCGCTTCCACCGCGGCGTGGAACGACGAAGCACATGTCGTCGAAAACCGCCGCCTGTATCGCGAGAAATTCGACCGCGTGACCCCGATCATCGCGCATCACCTCAAGGTCGGACGCCCCGATGCGAGCTTCTACCTGTGGGCGCAGACCCCGATCTCAGACACCGAGTTCGCCCGCCGCCTGCAGGCTGAATATAATGTCACGGTCCTGCCCGGCAGTTTCCTTGCCCGGGAGGCCAACGGCGTCAATCCGGGCGCCGGTTTCGTGCGAATTGCCCTCGTGGCCGAGACGTCCGAATGCCTGGAGGCTGCCGAACGAATCGCAGCCTTCTGCCAAACTCTCTGAAAAAATCGGAAATTCCCCATGCAAGAACTGCAAAAGATCATAGACGACGCCTTCGAAAACCGCGCCAGCCTGTCGCCCTTGTCGGCGCCGGCCGTCATCCGCGATGCGGTGGCCGAAGTCATCAACGGACTGGATTCCGGCCGCCTGCGCGTCGCCGAGAAGATCGACGGCAATTGGACCGTCAATCAGTGGATCAAGAAGGCCGTGCTGATCTCCTTCCGCCTGCGCGACAACGAAGTGCAGTCGGCTGGTGCGCTGAATTTCTACGACAAGGTCCCGACCAAGTTCGG
>NZ_DATFAO010000020.1:0-15559 GCF_035254505.1 Aromatoleum sp.
ATTCTGACAAACTTCCTTGTCGCCGTCAAGTACTGCTGTGTTTTTTATTTCCTTCAACACCGCCGCGCTCAACGCTCTTTCCTCTTCCCGCTGCCGCCGCATTTGCCGGCAACGTCGCGAAGAGGGGCGGATTATATAGACGAGGAAGGATGTGTCAACACCCTCGTCATCGAAAGCTTCCGGATCATTCGTCGCTGTAAATAGGACGTGCTTCGCCGGTGTAGTTTTCGAAACGGGTGCACTCGCCGATGAAGGTCATCCGAACCGTGCCGGTCGGGCCGTTACGGTGCTTACCGATAATCAGTTCGGCGCTTCCCTTGTCTGCGGAGTCGGGGTTGTAGATCTCGTCGCGGTAGATGAACATGATGATGTCGGCGTCCTGCTCGATTGCGCCCGATTCGCGAAGGTCGGACATCACGGGGCGCTTGTTGGGACGCTGCTCGAGGCTTCGGTTCAACTGCGACAACGCGATGATCGGGACGTGCAGCTCTTTCGCGAGGGACTTGATCGAGCGCGAGATCTCGGAAAGCTCGGACGCGCGGTTGTCGCTGTCCTTGCTGCCGACCATGAGCTGCAGGTAGTCGATGACGATCAGGCCAAGCTTCCCGCATTGACGCGAAAGCCGTCGCGCTCGGGCGCGCAGGTCGATCGGGTTGAGGCCGGGCGTTTCGTCGATGAAGAGCGGGGCGTCGTAGAGCTTGCCCATCGCCATCGTGAGGCGCTGCCAATCCTCGTCGCCGAGACGGCCCGTTCGGATCTTGCCTTGATCGATACGACCAACCGAGGAGATGAAGCGAGTCGCGAGCTGAGTACCCGGCATTTCCATCGAGAAGATCGCGACCGGGAGGCGACAGTCGACGGCGACGTGTTCGGCGACGTTCAGCGCAAAGGTTGTCTTCCCCATCGCTGGGCGTCCCGCGACAATGATCATGTCCGACGGTTGCAGGCCGGAGGTCTTGGCGTCGAGGTCGACGAGGCCGGTGGGGACGCCGGTGATTTCAGTGGGATTGTCGCGGTCGTAGAGTTCCTGGACGCGGTCGACCACTTGCTTGAGGATGGGCTGGATCGACACAAAGCCGGTCGTCGTGCGTGCGGTCGATTCGGCGATCTCGAAGACTTTCGCTTCGGCCTCGTCGAGCAAGGTTTTCGCATCCCGACCGGTGGCGCTAAGCGCGGAGGCGGCGATTTCGTCGCCCACGGTGACGAGCTTCCGAAGAATCGCCCGCTCGCGGACGATTTCGGCGTAGCGCCGGATGTTGGCGGCCGAGGGCGTGCTGTTGGCGATTTCGGCGAGATAGGCGAGACCGCCGGCTTGTTCGGCTTCGCCGTTCTTTTCCAGCGACTCGAACACGGTCACGACGTCGGCAGGTTTGCCGAGATCGATCAGCTTGCTGATGTGGCGGAAGATCCGACGGTGGTCGTCGCGGTAGAAATCGGCCTCACTGGCGAGGTCCGCTATGCGCTCCCACGCCTGGTTATCGAGCAGGATGCCGCCGATCAGGGATTGCTCGGCCTCGAGCGAGTGCGGCGGAAGTTTGATTGCCGAAATCTGGGGATCGTTGCTGTCGGGGAAGCGGCGCTTTTGCGTAGCCATCGGTGACGGTGTTCCTGTGAGGCAAGTGCGGAATTCTACCGAAGCGGCAGGGGGCGCAGAAAAGAAAAGGGGCTGCCGAAGCAGCCCCTTTCGGGTTCGCGTTACCGGAGGCGAATTACTGTTCGCCGAGCACGGAAACGGTGACCGGAACGACGACGTCGTGATGCAGCGCAACGTCGATCTGCACGTCGCCGATGGCCTTGATCGGGCCTTCGGGCATGCGGATGGCGCTGCGCTCGATGGTGAAGCCCTGGGTGGCCAGCGCTTCCGCGACGTCGATGTTGGTGACGGAGCCGAACAGGCGGCCGTCCATGCCCGCCTTGCGGGTGATCTGGACCATCAGGCCTTCGAGCTTGGTGGCCAGTTCCTGAGCAGCGGTGAGCTTTTCGGCCTGGGCCTTTTCAAGTTCGGCGCGACGCGCTTCGAACGCGGCCATGTTGGACTGAGTGGCGCGCTTGGCCATGCCCTGGGGGATCAGGTAGTTACGGGCGTAGCCGTCCTTGACCTTGACGACATCACCGAGGGTGCCGAGGTTGGCAACTTTTTCGAGCAGAATGATTTGCATGTCCGATCTCTCCTGATTACTTGTGCAGATCGGTGTAAGGCAGCAGCGCCAGGAAGCGCGCACGCTTGATCGCGGTCGACAGCTGACGCTGGTAGCCGGACTTGGTGCCGGTGATGCGTGCCGGCATGATCTTGCTGTTTTCGGTGACGAAGTCCTTCAGGATGTCGACGTCCTTGTAGTCGACTTCCTCGATCTTCTCCGCGGTGAAGCGGCAGAACTTGCGACGCTTGAACAGGCCGCGGTTGCCGCGGTCATCCTTTTTCTTTGCAAACTTCTTGTTGAACGCCATTTTCGTTTCCTTCCAGAAATTCGATCTTGCTCAGGTGCAGTACCGGGGCTCGGCTGCGAAGGCTTTTCGCAGCGAGGAATCCGGCGACCCTTATCCTCATGCCGGGTGATGCGCTGGCGAGCATTCCGGCCAGCTCACCGACCGCAACCGCCCGCAGTTCGACCGAAACGTCGCGGAGCATGCCCGCTTCCATCTGTTTCGATTCGTGCGTGAGGCCGCATGTGGCGACCGGCACGCCTGCCGGGGTTCGACGCAGTGGCAGCAGTTCGGCTATCCGTGCGTCGAGGTGCAGTTGGTTGAACCCGGTTTCAGTCACCTCAGGCGGATTCGGCTTCGGTCTTCGCCTCTTCGGCGGCCGGAGCAGTGGTCAGCGAGCGGGACTTTTCTTCCTTCATCATCGGCGACGGGATGGTCACGGCCTTCTTCATCTTGACGATGAGGTGGCGCAGGACGGCGTCGTTGAACTTGAAGGCGTGCTCGAGTTCAGCCAGCGCTTCGCCGTCGCACTCGATGTTCATGAGGACGTAGTGGGCCTTGTGGACCTTCTGGATCGGATAGGCCATCTGGCGGCGGCCCCAGTCTTCGAGGCGATGGATCTGGCCATTGCGGGCGGTGACGAGCGATTTGTAGCGCTCGATCATCGCCGGGACCTGTTCCGACTGGTCCGGGTGGACGATGAAGACAACTTCGTAATGTCGCATGGAGACTCCTTGCGGTTGATGACAGCTCCCCGGCATGCGAACCGGTGGAGCAAGGGGAAGCCGGAAAGGATAGCAGGAAAAGCTTGGAGGATCAAAGCTCAGCGTTTGTTTGCCGAAGGTGATGTTGCCTCCGACTTGAGTGCTGCTAATCGGGACGTCCGCCCGGACTCAGGTCGGGCAGGCGTTCGCGGCCTTCGGCTTCCCGAAGCAGGACATGACGCGGGGGCGGCGACGCAAACTCGCCCGCCGGCGGGCTCAGACATGCGTCGCCTTGTTTCCCCCGCATCACGCCCTGCTTCGGCGCTCTCTACAGCCCGACCTGAGTCCGGGCGGACGCCCCTGTGCGCTTTCCCTTATCTCGGACGCGCTTCCCAGATCTTTTGCAGGCGTTTGACGGACATCGGCATCGGGGTCTTGAGTTCCTGCGCGAAGAGGCCGACGCGGAGTTCTTCGAGGAGCCAGCGGAATTCGTCGAGACCGGGGTCGGCGACGCCGGCCTTGCGCTTGGCGAGGCGTTCGCGTTCGAAGGGTTGGGCGAGGCTGCGCCAGTCGGCGAGGAGCTGGGCGTCGCGCGTGGGGTTGTTGCGCAGCTTGTCGAGGCGCACGCCGGCGGCCTTGAGGTAGCGCGGGAAGTGGGCGAGGCGATCCCAGGGGTAGGCGACGAGGAAGTCCTTGGGCATGAGTTCGCGGGCCTGGGACTGGATGTCGGCGGCAATTTCGGGAAAGCCTTTCATGCTGGTGAGGCGCTTCTGCAGCCCTGCGTGTTCGCCGATCAGGGTGGTCGCGAGGCGCATGAACTCCTGCGCGACGAGGGTGATGCGGGATTTGGCTTGGGCGCAGCGTTGCTCGAAGCTTGCGGCGTCCACTGGCAGCGGGTCGAGCAGGCAGGTGCGTTCGAGGGTGGCGGTGACGAGTTGTGCCTTGAGCTCGGCTTCGGTGCCGAAGGGGATGAAGGCGAGCGCGAGATCACGCAGGCCAGGCAGGCGCTCGACGGCGCGGACCTGGTCCTTGAGGGTCAGGGCGAAGAGGCGCGTGAGGCCTTTGCGGTGCGCCTTGGCGGCTTCTTCCGGGGTGTCGTAGGGGCGCAGCGAGACGCTGTCGCCGTCGTCGTGGAGCGCGGGGAAGCCGATGACTTCGCGGCCGGCGACTTTGACTTCGAGAAGCTCGGGTAGCGGGCCGAAGGTCCAGGCGGTGAAGCCGGAGAGTTGCGCGACCGGTTCGCTGGCTGCCTTTGTTGATGCGCCCTCCCCTTTCGGCGTTCCAGAGGAGGGAGGCGGCGGTGCGGCCTTCGTCGCAGCCGGTTCAGGCATCGTGATTCGTGCGCCCCGGAAGCGCTCGGCGACTTGGTCGCGTAGTCGCGTGCGCAGTTCGGCGAGGTTGCGCGACTGGCCGAGGACCCGACCGTGCTCGTCGATCACGCGGAAGTTCATGAAACAGTGCGGGTTGAGGTTCTCGGCGCGGAAGGATTCCATCGGGAGCTTGAGCGAAACGCGGTCTTCGACGAAGCGCTGCAGGGCGCGCAGGAGCGGTTCGTCGAGATCCCAGTCGCCGGCCTCGAACTGCGCCATAAAGGCTGCGGCGCTTTCGGCGATCGGCTGAAGGCGGTGGCGGTGCTTTTGCGGCACGGTGCGCAGGAGCGCGGCGACCTTTTCTTCGAGCAGCCCGGGCACGAGCCATTCACAGCGGTTCGCGGGAATCTGGTTGAGCATCGCGAGCGGGACGGTGAGCGTGACGCCGTCGTCGGGCTCGCCGGGCTGGTGGAGGTAGGTGAGCTTGAGTTTCTGGCCGAGGACTTCGAAGTTCGCGGGGAAGCGGTCGGTCGTGATGCCTTCGGCCTCGTGCCGCATCAACTGATCGCGCGAGAGGTGCAGGAGCTTTGGCTCGACCTTTTCGGCTTGCTTGCGCCAGGCTTCGAAGCTCGGGACGTCAAGGACGTCGGCGGGGAGCTTCGCTTCGTAGAAGGCGTGGATCAGTTCTTCGTCGACGAGGACGTCGGGGCGGCGCGACTTGTGTTCGAGGCGTTCGATCTCGGCGACGAGGCGGCGGTTGTGCTGCAGGAAGGCCATGCCGCGGGCGGGCCCTTCGGCGATCTCACCTTGAACGAGGCCCTCGCGGATGAAGAGTTCGCGGCAGAGCTGGGGGTCGATATCGCGGTAGGCGACGCCGCGACGCGGGTAGAGGACGAGACCGTGCAGCGTGCCGCGCTCCCACGCGCGGACGGCGCCCGAGGTCTTCGACCAGTGCGGCTCGAAGACCTGGCGTTTGACGAGGTGGGCGCCAACTTCTTCGAGCCATTCGGGTTCGATCCTGGCGAGGCAGCGGCCGAAGAGACGCGAGGTGTCGACGAGCTCGGCGCTGACAATCCATTTGCCGGCCTTCTTCGCAATCGCCGAGCCGGGGTGCGGCCAGAACTTGATGCCGCGCGCGCCGAGGTAGCTGCCGGCTTGCGGGCCGCTGGCCTCTTCGATCTTGCAGCCGATGTGGCCGAGGAGGCCGGCGAGGAGCGCCTTGTGGATCGCTTCGTACTGCGCGGCTTGCTCGTTTTCCTTCCAGCCGTGCTCTGTGCACAGCGTGTGCAGTTGGGCGTGCACGTCGCGCCATTCGCGCAGGCGCAGATAGGAGAGATGGTGCTGCTTGGCCCACGCCTTCTGCTTGCTACTGGTTTCGTGGCGCAGGACTTCGCTCCAGGCTTTCCACAGGTTCCAGTACCACAGGAATTCGGAGCGTTGGTCCTGCTCACCACCGCGAAATTTGGCGTGCGCCTGGTCGGCGGCGCCGGGGCTTTCGGGGTTGCGTTCGCGCGGGTCCTGGGTGGAGAGCGCGGCCGCAATTACAAGGACTTCTGCGAGGCAGCCGCGATCGCGCGCAGCGAGGATCATGCGGCCGATCTTGGGGTCGAGCGGGAGCTTGGCGAGTTCGACGCCGGTCGGCGTCAGGTCGCGTGCGTCGTCGTCGGTGACCGCTCCGAGCTCGGTGAGCAGCTGGTAGCCGTCGGCGATCATGCGCGGCAGCGGCGCGTCGATGAAGGGGAAGTCTTCGACGGCGCCCAGGCGCAGCGACTTCATGCGCAGGATCACACCGGCGAGCGAGGAGCGCAGGATCTCGGGGTCGGTGTGCGCGCTACGCTTGGCGAAGTCTTCCTCGTCGTAGAGGCGGAAGCAGACGCCATCCATGACGCGCCCGCAACGGCCGGCACGCTGCTTGGCTGCGGATTGCGCGATCTTCTCGACCTGCAGTTGCTCGACCTTGTTGCGATGCGAGTAGCGTTTCACGCGGGCGAGGCCGGTGTCGACGACGTATCGGATGCCGGGCACGGTGAGCGAGGTTTCGGCGACGTTGGTCGCGAGCACGACGCGGCGTCCCTTGCCGGGGGCGAAGACCCGGGTCTGTTCCTGCGCGGACTGGCGCGCATAAAGCGGCAGGATCTCGGTGCCGGCCGCGCGGTGGGCCTTGCGCAGGGCCTCGGAGGCTTCGCGGATTTCGCGCTCGCCGGGGAGGAATACCAGGGTATCTCCCGGACCGCTGCGGTGGGCTTCGTCGACGGCGTCGACGATGGCGTCGTAGAGATCGCGGTCCTTGCGGCGGTCGGCGCCGGGACGGCGGGGTTCCTGGGCGGGTTCGTCGGCGCTTTCGACCGGGCGGTAGCGCAGTTCGATCGGGTACAGGCGGCCGGAGACTTCGATGACCGGCGCGGGCTTGCCGTCGGGGCCGGCAAAGTGGCGCGCGAAGCGGTCGGCGTCGAGGGTCGCGGACGTGACGATGATCTTGAGGTCGGGGCGGCGCGGCAGCAACGTCCTGAGGTAGCCGAGGAGGAAGTCGATGTTGAGGCTGCGCTCGTGGGCCTCGTCGATGATCAGCGTGTCGTAGGCGGCGAGCGACGGGTCGCCCTGCGTTTCGGCGAGCAGGATGCCGTCGGTCATGAGCTTGATGCAGCTCGATTCGCTCAGTCGGTCGGTGAAGCGGATCTTGTAGCCGACGGCTTGGCCGAGTTCGGATTTCAGCTCTTGCGCGATTCGGGTTGCGGTCGCGCGGGCGGCGAGGCGGCGGGGCTGGGTGTGGCCGATGAGGCCGGCCGCGCCCCGACCGAGGGCGAGGCAGATCTTGGGGAGCTGGGTGGTCTTGCCGGAGCCGGTCTCGCCGCAGACGATGACGACCTGGTGGGCGGCGATCGCCTCGGCGATCTCGCTGCGCTTTTGCGTGACGGGGAGTTCGGCGGGGAAGTCAGGCTTCGGAAGCCGCGCCTGACGTTCGGCGAGCGCGGCGCGGGAACGGGCGCGCAGGGCATCGAAGTCGGCCTGGGCGCGTTCGCGACGTGCGGCCTGGTTGCGTCCGAGATCGCGCATGAGACGGCGCAGCCGCGGGCGGTCGGCGGTGAGGCAGTCGGAAAAATCATCGCGCCCGCGCGCGAGGGCGTGACGGGGTTCGGTGGCAGTCAATCTTGAAGTCGTCGGAAGGCGCCGGCATCCGGCGAGGCGGGCGGCAGTTGAATGGGGTCTTCCGGGGTGCAAGCCGCCGGCAATCGCTGGGATTATGCCAGAACCGCCGCCATGGGCCGCATAGGGGGCAGCACCCGCGGACGGACCCTATTGCCGCGGGCGCTGCAAGGACCGTTCAACGCAGTCCGATAATCATGCTCATTGCGAGCGAGAGCACCACGAGGAGCGCGCCCCAGGCGATGACGCCCGCCGTGAGGATGAAGGAGCCCATCAGCCGTGATTTGCTCGTGCTCTCGAGTTTGAACAGCGGATAGACGCCGTGATAGATCAGCGCCGCCGATGCGACCCACGCCAGGGCCGCTACGACGCCGTTTACCCAGAGCGACGGGATGAAGAGCGCCAGTGCGGAAAGCCACAGCGGAGTCGGTGCGACGGCAGCGAGAATGAAGGACTCGGAGTACGCCGGCTTCGCATCGACGACGTCGCCCATCTGCTGGATGATGGAGCCCATCAGCGCGACCATCGCGAGTTCGGCGAGATAGAAGGCGACCGTTGCGACGAGCGCCTCGGTCATCGTCAGCGGCGGCACCATCTCGGGAAATACGGCGCCGGGGGTCACCATCATCGAATACAGGAACATCGCCGGCGGAATCAGGGACATCGGCATGACCCAGGTCACGAAGAGCTTGGCGACCGTGGGGTGGATCTGGATGATGTCCTGCCAGCCCTCCGAATAGGAATACAGCATCTTGGGCAGATTGTGGGTGTTCATGGTCGGCCTCCTTTGCAGGGTCCTAATGCACAAATTAGACTAGGCGCGGCTGCATTTCGATCCCGTCACGCCCCACTCTATTCCGCTCGTCACGATGTCCCGCCTCGAAGGTTTTCCGCCGATTGCCGCAGCTCACGCGCACACGCTGATCCTCGGCAGCATGCCTGGCGCCGCTTCGCTCGCGGCCACCCAGTATTACGCCCATCCACGCAACGGCTTCTGGCCGATCGTCTGCGCGGTGCTGGGGATCGACCCGGGGGAACCCTATGCAGTGCGCGCGCAGCAACTGGCCGAACGGGGCTACGCGCTGTGGGACGTGCTCGGGGCATGCCGCCGACGCGGTAGTCTGGATGCCGACATCGAAGCGGAATCGCTGGAGATCAACGATTTCGCCGGATTCTTGGCCAGTCATCCGGGCGTCGCACGCATCTTCTTCAATGGCGGCGCGGCCGAGACCTTCTTCCGACGCCGCGCGTGGCCGCAATTGAGCGAGTACGCGAACGTCACCTTGCGGCGTCTGCCTTCGACGAGCCCCGCCAACGCATCCTGGTCCTTCGCGGACAAACTCGAAGCCTGGAAGGAAATTGCACGATGAATGCCGCGCGGAACGTGATCGTGATCGGAGCTGGGCCGGCGGGGCTGATGGCGGCCGAGACCTTGGCGGCGCGCGGCCTGGGCGTCGATGTCTTCGATGCGATGCCGTCGGTCGGTCGGAAATTCCTGCTTGCCGGAATCGGCGGCCTCAACCTGACGCATTCCGAGCCTGCTCAGGCATTCATCTCACGCTATCGCGAACGGCAAGACGTGCTCGCCCCGATGCTCGCGGACTTCGGAGCGGAAGCACTGCGCGAATGGGCGCACGGGCTGGGCGTCGAGACGTTCGTCGGCAGTTCGGGCCGAGTGTTTCCGCGCGAGATGAAGGCTGCACCGCTGCTGCGCGCGTGGCTGCACCGGCTGCGCGAAGCGGGGGTGCGCTTCCATGTGCGCCATCGTTGGCTGGGTTGGCAGTCGGATGCGCCTGAACCGACGTCGGGACTGCGCTTTGCGACGCCAGACGGCGAACGCACTGCGGGCGCCGACGCAGTGGTGCTCGCGCCGGGCGGTGCGAGTTGGGCGAAGCTGGGATCGGATGGCGCGTGGGTGCCGTGGCTCGGGGCGCGCGGCATCGGGATCGCAGCGCTCGAGCCAGCGAACTGCGGCTTCGACGTCGGAGCGCAAGCCGGGAGCACTTCCGGCGAGGGCTGGAGCGAGCATTTCCGCGAGCGCTTCGTCGGCGAGCCGGTGAAGTCGGTCGCGGCGACCTTCATCGACGCACAGGGCGAAAGCCACTATCGCGCGGGCGAATGCATGATTTCGGCGACCGGCATCGAAGGCGGACTGATCTACGCGCTGTCGGCACGATTGCGCGATGCCATCGCGGCGAGCGGTTCAGCAACGCTGCATCTGGATCTTGCGCCGGGGCGCAGTCTTGAGCGGCTGACGGAAGACCTGTCGCGACCGCGCGGCGCGCGCTCGATGTCGAGCCATCTCCAAAGCAAGGCCGGAATCACCGGCGTCAAGGCGGGACTGCTGCGCGAATGCACGACGGCCGCCGAATTCGCCGACCCGGCGCGGCTCGCCACAGCGATCAAGTCGCTGCCGCTGCGGCTCGCGGCGCCACGCCCCCTCGACGAGGCCATCAGCACGGCGGGCGGCGTGCTCTTCGAGGACGTCGACGAGCACCTGATGCTGCGCGCCCTGCCCGGCCTGTTCTGCTGTGGCGAAATGCTCGATTGGGAAGCCCCGACGGGCGGCTACCTGCTGACGGCGTGTTTTGCGACGGGGCGTGCCGCAGGTCGTGGTGCCGCGGAGTGGCTTGCGAGCCAGTATTGAACCGCGTCAGCCACGCCAGGCGTTGAAGGCGGTGTAGCCGGCCCACGCCATGAACAACGCGCCCAGCACATGGATCAGCGTGTGCAGCACGAGCCACAACCACTCCCCGCGCTGCATCAGGTGCAGGCTTTCGGCGGAAAAGGTCGAAAAGGTCGTCAGTCCGCCGAGGAAACCGGTCGTGAGCAGCAGCCTCACGGCCGGCGACATCTCCGGGACGGCGTGAATCCAGGCCAGCGACGCTCCCATGATCAGCCCCCCGAGCAGGTTGGCTGCCAGCGTGCCGAGCGGGATCATCAGAAACAAGGGATTGAGGAGCAGGCCGAGTCCCCATCGCAGCCATGCGCCGATCGCGGCACCAAAGCCGACCGCGGCAAAGCCCGAAAGCGGAGCGAGCGGCGCGCTCATCCTGCACTCCGGCGCGTTCTGCAGATTGTCATGACCATTCCTTGAATACGGGATCGCCGCGAATTCTAGCCGACACCGGCGCCTTCGCGGACCGGCGTCAGCACTGCGCACCAATTCATTCCCGACGATCACGCGGTAAAATGGTCGGTTCCGAAATCAGCGCCTATTGAACCGAGGCTTTTCCCGTGTCCGACACTTCGAAACCCGCCGCCGCGGCAGCGCCCGCGAGCAACTTCATCCGCAACATCATCGACGAGGACATCCGGAGCGGCAAATGGGGCGGACGGGTCGAGACCCGTTTTCCGCCGGAGCCCAACGGCTATCTGCACTACGGCCATGCCAAGTCGATCTGCCTGAACTTCGGTCTGGCCCAGAGCTACTCCGGCGCCTGCCATCTGCGCTTCGACGATACGAACCCCGAAAAGGAAGAGCAGGAATACGTCGACTCGATCATCGAAGCGGTGAGCTGGCTCGGCTTCGACTGGGGCAAGCATCAATATTTCGCGTCGGACTACTTCGAGCGGATGTACGCCTGCGCCGAGTATCTGATCACGGCCGGCAAGGCCTACGTCGAGTCGCTGTCGGCCGAAGAGATGCGCGCCTACCGCGGCACCCTGACCGAACCGGGGCGCGAAAGTCCCTACCGCAACCGCAGCGTCGAGGAAAACCTCGACCTCTTCCGCCGTATGCGCGCGGGCGAATTCGCCGACGGCCAACACGTGCTGCGCGCGAAGGTGGACATGGCCTCGCCCAACATCAACCTGCGCGACCCCGCAATCTACCGCATCCGCAAGGCGCATCACCATCGCGCGGGCGACGCGTGGTGCATCTATCCGATGTACACCTTCGCGCACCCGATCGAGGACGCGATCGAAGGCATCACGCACTCGATCTGTACGCTCGAATTCGAAGATCAGCGGCCCTTCTACGACTGGCTGCTCGACACGCTCGCGGAAGGCGGCCTCTTCCCGCGGCCGGTGCCGCAGCAGATCGAGTTCGCGCGTCTCAATCTGACTTACGTCGTGCTGTCGAAGCGCAAACTGATCCAGTTGGTTGATGAGAAGCATGTCACCGGCTGGGACGATCCTCGCCTGCCGACGCTCGTCGGAGCACGCCGTCGCGGCTTCACTGCGGGCGGCTTTCGCCTCTTTGCCGAGCGCATCGGTGTGACCAAGTCGGATACCTGGATCGATTTCAGCGTACTCGAAGAATGCATGCGCGAAGATCTCAATGAGGCGGCCGAGCGTCGCGTCGCGGTGCTTGATCCGCTCAAGCTCGTGATCACGAACTACCCGGAAGGCCAGAGCGAGCTGTGCGAGGCGCCGAACCATCCGTTGAAGCCCGAGCTCGGCAAGCGTCCGATGCCCTTCTCGCGCGAGCTGTGGATCGAGCGCGAAGATTTCATGGAAACGCCGGTCAAAGGCTTCCATCGTCTCTCCCCGGGCAACATGGCGCGGCTGCGCTACGGCTACGTCGTCAAATGCACCGGCTGCGAGAAGGATGCCGAAGGCAATGTCACGGCGGTGCTGTGCGAATACCTGCCCGATACCAAGTCCGGCACGCCGGGTGCCGACAGCGTCAAGGTCAAGGGCAACCTGCACTGGGTGTCCGTCGCGCATGGATATGAGGCCGAAGTGCGGCTCTACGACCGCCTCTTCGCGTATCCGCATCCCGGCAATCGTCGCGAAGGCGATCCGGAAGGCTTCGAGCGCAGCTTCATCGACGACATCAATCCGGATTCGCGCCGCACAATCCGCGCTTGGCTGGAGCCGGCGCTGCGCGAAGCCGCTGCGGAGGACCGTTTCCAGTTCGAGCGTCACGGCTACTTCGTCGCGGACCGGGTGGATTCGACGACTGGCGCGCCCGTGTTCAATCGCACCGTCACGTTGAAGGACTCCTGGAGCAAGGCGCGGGGCTGAACGCCGCATGTTTGCGAGGTTGCGCGCGGCGGGATAAGGGGCGATCATCGGCGATCGAATGTCATTTGAAAGCCGATGTCGACCTTCCTACGCCGCAGCCTCATTGCCCTGATCGTCATTGCACTGGCCGCCGCGGCGGGCTGGTGGTTCACGCGGCCGAAGCCGCTGCCGGTCCGCCTGGTCGAGGTCGGGCGCGGATCTGTCCAGGCGACGCTGTCGAACACGCGCGCCGGTGAAATCGAAGCCTGTCAGCGGACCAAGCTCTCGACCATCGTCGGCGGGCGCATCGAATACCTCGGCGTGAAGGAAGGTGACCGCGTGCAGGCGGGACAGCTGCTGATGCGGTTGTGGAGCGACGACCTCGATGCGCGCCTGAAGGTGAATCGCGCGCAGCTCGACACCGCAAAGCGGCGCATCCAGGAAGCCTGCACCCAGGCCGACAACGCCGAACGCGAAGCCGTACGCCAGGAGGAGCTCTTCCGCCGCAACTTCGTGTCGTCCTCGCGCGTCGATCAGGCGCGTACCGAAGCACAGGCGCGTCGCGCCGCCTGCGAAACCGCCCGCTCCGACATCCGCACTGCCGAAGCGCAGATCAACGCCACGACGACCGACCGCCAGCGCACCGTGCTGATCGCACCCTTCGCCGGCACCGTCGCGAAGATCACCGGCGAGTTGGGCGAATATTCGACGCCCTCCCCGCCCGGCGTGCCGACGCCGCCCGCGATCGACCTCATCGACGACAGCTGTCTCTACGTGAAGGCGCCGATGGACGAGATCGACGCGCCGAAGATCCGGCCGGGCCAACCTGCCCGCCTCACGCTCGACGCCCTGCCCGGCAAGGTCTTCGAAGCGCGCGTGAAGCGCGTCGCCCCCTACATCACGGCGATCGAAAAGCAGGCCCGCACCGTCGACGTCGAGATCGACTTCGCCCACCCCGACGAAGCCCGCGGCATGCTCGTCGGTTACAGCGCGGACGCCGAAATCGTGCTCGAAGTGCGCGACAACGCCTTGCGCATCCCGACTGCGACCCTGCGCGACGGCACCAAGGTGCTGCGCTATCGCGCCGAGGACGGCCGGCTGGAGGAGCGCAGCGTGAAGACCGGGATCTCCAACTGGGAATACACCGAAATCCTCGACGGTCTGGCCGAAGGCGACCGCATCGTCAGCTCGCTCGAACGCGAGGGCGTGAAGGCCGGCGCGCACGTCAGGCCGGAAGACGACGCCGCATCGCGTTGAGGAGCGGCGATGGCACAGATCGAACTGCGGGGCATCGAGCGCGTCTTCAAGCTCGGCGACAGCGAGGTGCATGCGCTGCACGAGCTCTCGGTGTCGATCGAGACCGGCGAATACGTCGCGATCATGGGCCCGTCGGGCTCCGGCAAATCGACGCTGCTCAACCTGCTGGGCCTGCTCGATCGTCCGAACGCCGGCACCTACCGCCTCGAAGGCCGTGACGTCACGACGCTGAGCCCCGACGAACAGGCCGAGGTCCGCAGCCATCGCATCGGCTTCGTGTTCCAGAGCTTTCACCTCGTGCCGCGCCTCACCGCGGCCGAGAACATCGCGCTGCCGCTGATGCTGGCCGGGGTCCCGCCGGCGGAACGGCGATCCCGCGTCACCAAGGCGCTGAAGGACTTCGGCCTCGATACGCGCGCCGGCCACCGCCCCGACGAGCTTTCCGGCGGACAACGGCAGCGGGTCGCGATCGCGCGTGCGACGATCATGCGGCCGGCGATGATCCTCGCCGACGAGCCCACCGGCAACCTCGATCGCGCAACCGGCCAGGACGTCACGGCGCTCCTCGAAGGGCTCAACGCCGGCGGCGTCACGCTGATCGTCGTCACGCACGACCCCGTGATGGGCAGCCGCGCGCGCCGCCGCTTGATGATGGAAGACGGCATGCTGACGCACGACGACGGCAGCCCGGCAGTGCCTTCGCTGCAGTACGACTGAGGCGAACTCGCCGTGACGCCGGCCGACACCCTTCGCTTCGCCACCCGCGCCGCCGCCGGCTATCCGCTGCGCACCGCGCTGATGGTGCTCGCGATGTCGATCGGCGTCGCCGCGGTCGTCGTGCTCACGGCACTCGGCGACGGCGCACGGCGCTATGTGATGAACGAGTTTTCGGCGCTCGGCAGCAATCTCGTGATCATGCTCCCCGGCCGCAGCTCGACCGGCGGACTGTCGCTCGGCAATCTCGTCACCACCACCCCGCGCGATCTCACCGTGCGCGACGCCGAGGCCCTGCTGCGCGCCCCGGACGTCAAGCGCATCGCCCCCTTGTCAGTCGGCACCGCCGAGATCTCGTACGGAGGACGCCTGCGCGAGACGATGGCGGTCGGCACCGGAGCCGACTACCTCGACATCCGCCGCTTCCGCATGGCCCAAGGCCAGTTCCTGCCCCGCGAAGACCTCGGCCGCGCGAGCTCCTCGGCCGTCCTCGGTGCGACGCTGCGGGATGAACTCTTCGGCTCGGAGCCCGCCGTCGGCCGCATGATCCGCATCGGCGATCGCCGCCTGCGCGTCATCGGCGTGCTCGAGAAATCCGGCCAGGGCCTCGGCATGAACACCGACGAGCTGATCTTCGTCCCGGTCGCGACCGCCCAGGCGATGTTCAACACCAACACGCTCTTCCGCATCATCGTCGAGGCCCGCGACCGCGACGCGCTACTGCCGGCGAAGCGCCAGATCGAAGAGATCATGCGCATCCGCCGCGACGGCGAGCTCGACGTAACGCTGATCACCCAAGACGCCGTGCTCGGCACCTTCGATCGCATCCTCGGGGCACTCACGCTCGCCGTCGCCGGGATCGCGGCGATCAGCCTCGCGGTCGCGGGCATCCTCGTGATGAACGTGATGCTCGTTGCCGTCACCCAACGCACGGGCGAGATCGGCCTCCTCAAGGCGCTCGGTGCCAGCGCGCGCAGCATCCGCATGGCGTTCCTCACCGAGGCCGCGCTGCTCTCGCTCGCCGGCGCGGTTGCCGGCCTCGGACTGGGACACGCC
>NZ_DATFAO010000021.1:0-7664 GCF_035254505.1 Aromatoleum sp.
GTCAAGGTCGTGGCGCTGGCGGTGCACGACATGGCGCGGGCGAAACGCTTCTATGGCCAGACGCTGGGCCTCGAACCGGCGGACGAAGGCGGCGAAGAGGTCGGATTCAAGCTCGGCGGCATCGTGTTGATGCTCAAGGAGGGCTGGTATGGCACGCCGACCGCCGAACCCAATCCGCGCATCACGCTCGAGTGCGCCAGCGCGCGCGCGACCGAGGAGGCGCTGAAGCGGCGCGACGTGAAGATCTCGAACCCGGTCGATCGCTACGACGAACGCTTCTTCATCGGCGCCTTCCTCGACAGCGAAGGCAACAAGCTCTGGTTCTGCTCGGCTGACTAGCGCCTACCCCGGTCTTCACCCGAGACCTCAGCCACCCGCGCCCTCGCCTTCGACCGGGAGCGAGGCCTCACGCCAATTTCGGAAGCCGCCGTCGAGGGCGACGGCGCGGCTGAAGCCGAGGCGGCGCAGCATCGCGGTGGCGAGCGTGGAGATCTTGCCGTACTCGCAGTAGACGACGATGCGGCGCGTCGGATCGGGCAGGATGCCGTCGACGCGCAGTTCGAGCTGTCCGCGCGGGATGTGCAGCGCTCCGGGGATGTGGGCGCGGCGGTAGTCCTCGGTCTCGCGCACATCGAGGATCGTGATGCCGGGCTCGGGCGCGAGCGCGCGGGCGCTGACCTCGTCGATCGACATGAAGGCGATCCGGTCGGCAGCCTCGGCGATCAACTGGGCGACCGACTGCCCGCCGCTGCAATTGACGCGCAAGGCCTCGGTGAGATGATCGGGCGCCTTGAGGTCGAGGCTGTTCATCAGCGCGACGAAAGCGTCGCGATCGCCGACCTGCAGCCGCGGGTTGGTCGCGAGCTCGGTGCCGATGGTCGTGCTCTCCTGGTCGCGGTAGTTGTGCGCGGGGAAGACGCGCGTCTCCGGCGGCAACTTCAGCAGGCGGTCGAACAGGCTGTGGTACAGCGCCACCGGGTCGCCGGTCGGCAGGTCGGTGCGGCCGGTCGCACCGATCAGCAGCGTATCGCCCGAGAAGAGGCAGTCCTCGACGCGCACGCAGGTGGAGTCGACGGTGTGGCCCGGCGTGTGCAGGATCTGCAGACGCAGGTTGCCGACGATCAGCGCCTCGCCGTCGTCGACGCGGATGTCGACGTAGGGGGCGGGGCTCAGGCGGTGCATCACGACCGGCACTTCGAGGCGGCGCGCGAGCGTGCGGCTCGCCGAGAAATGATCGGCGTGGGTATGCGTATCGTAGAGGTAGTGGATCTGCAGACCGTGGTGCGAGCAACTCGCGAGATAGCGGTCGACGAGGCTGATCTCGGGATCGATCAGCAGCGCGCCGCAGCGCTGCTCGCAGCCGACGAGATAGGACAGGCAGCCGCCCGCCCGAAACTGTTCGAGAATCATGTCCGCCCCCTCCCCATCGGGCCGCCGATAAGTGCAATATAGACCGGTCACGCGCGGGAGTTGCCATGAAGCTGCTGCCCCCTGAGTGGTTGTTCCTGTTCCGCCTCGCGCCCGGCGTGCGGATGCTGCGCGACTATCGGCGCGAGGACTTCCCGCACGACGTCGCCGCCGGCCTGTCGGTGACGGCGGTCGCAATTCCGGTGAGCGTCGCCTATGCCGAACTCGCCGGGTTTCCGCCCGCGTCGGGGCTGTACGCGTCGATGATCTCGATGATCGCCTATGCCTTGTTCGGCTCCTCGCGCCAGCTCATCGTCGGCCCGGACGCGCCCACCTGCGCGATGCTCGCGGCCGCGCTCGCGCCGATCGCGGCCGTCGGATCGCCCGAATACCGCGCCTGGTCGCTCGCGCTGACCTTCCTCGTCGGCCTGATGTGCCTTGTCGCGAGCCGCATGCGCCTAGGCGCCTTCGCGGACTTCCTGTCCAAACCGATCCTGATCGGCTTCCTCAACGGCATCGCGCTGTCGATCGTGCTCGGCCAGCTCGGCAAGCTGCTCGGCTTTCCGGTCGAGTCGCGCGACATCGTCGATAGCCTGCGCGAAGTCGTCGAAAAGCTGCCGCAGGTGCACTTTCCGACACTCGCGGTCGGGGCCCTCGCGTTCGCGACGCTCGGGTGGACGCGGCGGCGCCTGCCGCGGCTGCCCGCGGCGCTGGTCGTGCTGGTCGCCACCGGCGCACTGACGGCGCTGCTCGGGCTCGCAAACTATGGCGTGGCGGTGATCGGGCCGGTCCCCGCGGGCCTGCCTCAGCTCGCCCTACCCCACCTGAGCGGCACCGGGGTGCACACCCTCTTCAGCGCCAGCGCGGGCATCACGCTGGTCAGCTTTTCGAGTGCGATGCTGACGGCGCGCAGCTTCGCCGCACGCAACGGCTACGAGATCGATCCCGAGCGCGAGTTCGCGGCGCTCGGCGTCGCCAACCTCGCCTCGTCGATGCTGGGGGGCTTCGCGGTCAGTGGCGCCGGCTCGCGCACGGCGGTGAGCGAAGCCTCGGGCGGACGCACGCAGATGGTGAGCCTGGTGGCCGCCGCGGGGGTCGCCCTCGCACTGGTCGTCCTGACCGGACCGCTACAGTACGTGCCCGTCGCCGCGCTGGGCGCCGTGCTGGTCTATACGGGCATCTACCTCTTCGATCTCACCGCGCTGCGCGCGCTGTGGGGGCTCGATCGTAACGAATTCTGGCTCGCGCTGGCGGTACTCGTCGGTGTGATCGTCAGCGGCATGATCCAGGCGATCCTCGTCGCGGTGGCGATTGCGTTGGTGCGCTTCGTGCGCCTGACCGCACGGCCGCCGGTCGAGGTGCTGGGCGAGGTCGAGGGCCTGCCCGGCGTGCATCCGACACGCCACTTTGCCGACGCGCGCATGCTCGACGGCCTGACCTTGCTGCGCTTCAACGCGCCGCTGGTCTTCTTCAACGCCCCCTACTTCCGCCAGCAGGTGCTCGGCGCCGCCGTGCCCGTCGGTCCGGGACCGCGCTGGCTCGTGCTCGACCTGCTACCGGTGAGCCGCATCGACGTCACGGGCTACTACATGCTGAAGGAGGTACGCGACGCGCTGGCGCTGCGCGGGATCCAGCTGAAGTTCGCGGGACGGACGTCCGAAATCGCGACCTACCTGGAAGGGCGCGGCATCGACGTCGGGCCGATCCGCGATTCGACCTTCCCGACGCTGCGCGCCGCGATCAAGGCCTTCCGCCGCCTGCAGCGCGACCTCGAACAGGGGGTCGACGCCGGCGCGGCGTGAGGCGATGCGCGATCGGGCTCAGGCGCACATCGCGCAGCTCTCGTCGCAGTCCGCACCGACGAAATCGAGCACGTCGTGCAGGAAGCGCTCGGCCTGCCACAGGTGGGGCGCGTGGTCGACGCCGTCATAGACGTGCATCCGTGCGTTGGGGATCGCATCGCGCACCCAGTGCGCGGTCGTCGACGTGTAGAAATTGCTCTCCTCGCCGTAGATCAGCAGCGCCGGCACGTCGATGCGCGCGAGTACTTCGCGGTAGTCGGCCGCGGTGAGGCTCTTCCAGCACGCGATCAGCGGCGCGGGATCGAGGGCGCGCAGGCGCTCACGGGCCATCTGCATGCCCTTGCCGTTTTCGAGATACTTGCGACGGCCGCGCTCGTTGAGGCCGTTGGCGACGAGGCGCAGCACTGTCTCGGCGAAATCCTGTTCGAGATCGCGCACGAAAGCCGCATTGCGTTCATTGTCGAAGTCGCCGTAGATGCCGTTCGTCCAGTGCTCGTCGGTCAGGAGCCGCGGCGACTGGTCGATGAAGACGACCTGCGACAGACGCTTCGTGCCGAAGTCGCGAAGGTACTGCCATAGGGTTAGCGCGCCCATCGAGTGGCCGATTACGACGGCGTCGTGCAGATCCCAATGCGCCATCAGGTTTTCGAGGTCGCGCGCCATGCGCTCGACGGTCGGCGCCTGCCCGATCGTCAACGGATGACCGCCGTGACCGCGCGCATCCCAGCGGAAGACGCGATGGCTCGCGCCGAAGGTCGAGACGAAGGGGTTCCAGTCGCGATGCGTCGCGGTCCACCCGTGCAGCAGCACCATCGGGCGGCCGTCGCCGGTGATCGCTACGTGGATGACTTCTCCGTCGTCGGCAAGAAAGGGCTGCATGAGGCGCTCGCGCTGTCTATTGTGCAGCGCAGTATAAACCTTCGCGGTCATGTTCCGAAGGAGAACGGATCCCTAGCGGTTCGATCGGTCCATCCCGTCGTTCGGATACACGAAGCTGCGGCTCGTCCGCACGACCTTGCCGTCGATGAAGTGCACATTGAAGCGCGTTGCGACGCCCGGCCCGTCATTGCGGATGTTCCAGTCCCAGACTTCCTCGCCGCTCAGCACGAAGCGCTCCACCGAGCGATGCCGACCGAGCAGGCGCGAGACCTGCTCCCGAGTCATGCCGCGTTCGACGCGGGCGAGATTCTCCTGGGAGAGCGCATCTTCCTGACGCAGCACCGCGCCCGAGCGGTCGACGGTGATCATCAGCGCAGTTGCGCCCATCGGCTGCGTCGAGTATTCGAGCGTCGTCGTGCTGTCGCCGTTGTGCCAGCGCTCTACCGGCTCGCCGAAAACCGCCAGCGCCTCGGCCTCGGTCGAGACCTGGCGCGGCGCGGGGAAAGTCGCGCAGCCTGCCAGCAGGGCCAGCGCCAGCGTCGCGATGCCGCGCCACGGTGTGCTCATGTCAGTTCCCCCGGTAATCGGTCGTGTGCCCGGTGCGCTCGACGCGCCCGTCGTCGTTGAAATGGACCGAGAAGAAAGCCCCCTCGCTGACGAAGTCCGACTTGATGCGCCAGTTCCACACCGTTTCGTGCGCGAGCTCGAAGCGCTGCTGGGAGGCCGGCGCGCCGAGCAGTCGGCGCACTTCGTCGGGGCTCATGCCCTTTTGGATGCGGATGAAAGTGCCTTCGTTCAACACCTGGTCGATCTTGCGCAGCACGCCGTCGGCGCCGATCGTCATCATGAAGCACTCGGTGCCCTGGGGCTGGCGCGTGTATTCCCAGGTCACCGAGCCATCGGCATTGGGCCACTCCATGCCCGGGGTGCCCATGCGCTCGCGCACGTCCATCGCCGTCGATACGCCGGGCTTCAGTTCCTTCAGGTTCATATAGTCGCAGCCGCCGACGCCGAGCGCCGTCAGTACGCTGCACAGCAGGGCCAGGAATCGCTTCATGAGCGGGATGTCTCCTCGATCTCCGGGTGCGCGCCACGCGCGTGGGCTAGAATCGCACCAGCCGGGCCGGCGGCGCAACCCAAACCCGGTGACTGATTGCAAACACGAGGAGAAAGAGCAAATGCATAAAACCCTGATCGCCCTGGCGCTCGCCGCACTCACCGCGACTGCGGCCCATGCCCAGACCGTCGTGAAGATCGGCCACGCCGGCCCGCTGACCGGCCCGATTGCTCATATCGGCAAGGACGGCGAGAACGGCGTGCGGCTGGCGCTGGAAGACGCCAACGCGAAGGGCCTGACCATCGGCGGCAAGAAGGTGACTTTCGAGCTGGTCAGCGAAGACGACCAGGCCGACCCGCGCACCGCCACCACCGTCGCGCAGCGCCTGAGCGACGCCGGCGTGAAGGGCGTGGTCGGCCACGTGACCTCCGGCGCCTCGATTCCCGCCTCGCGCATCTACGAACAGGCCGGCATCCCGGTCATCACGCCGTCCTCGACGAACCCCAAGCTCACGCAGCAGGGCTACAAGGTCACCTACCGCGTCATCGCCAACGACCTGCAGCAGGGCGCCGCGATGGCCAAGTACGCCGTGCAGAACCTGAAGGCGAAGAAGATCGCGATCATCGACGACCGCACGGCCTACGGCCAGGGCCTCGCCGATGCCTTCGCCGAGAGCCTCAAGCAGCAGGGTGTGCAGGTCGTCGGCCGCGAATTCACGACCGACAAGGCGACCGACTTCACCGCGATCCTCACCAAGATCAAGGCCCGCCAGCCCGACGCCGTGTTCTTCGGCGGCATGGACGCGCAATCCGCACCGATGCTGCGCCAGATGAAGCAGCTCGGCATCGGCGCGAAGTTCCTCGGCGGCGACGGCACCTGCACCGGCGAGATGATCAAGCTCGCGGGCGATGCGATGAGCGGCGACACCTACTGCACCCAGGCCGGCATCCCGATGGAGAAGATGCCCGGCGGCGCGCAGTTCAAGACCCGCTTCAAGGAGCACTTCAAGGCCGACGTGCAGCTCTACGCGCCGTACAGCTATGACGCAGCCATGTCGCTGATCGAGGCGATGAAGGCGGCCGACTCGGTCGAACCCGCGAAGTATCTGCCGGCGCTGCAGAAGCTCAGCTTCTCGGGCGTGACGGGCAAGATCTCGTTCGACAAGAACGGCGACATCCGCGACGGCGGCATCACGATGTACCGCTTCCAGAACGGCAAGTGGGACGCGTTGAACTGAGCCGGCTCGACGGAGCGAAATATGCAATCCGCGCACGCACCGATCATGTGCACGGGGCGCAGAGCACGAACCACAAAGGGGCGCCGCGGCGCCCTTTTTTTTCGTCCTCGCCCGCGAGAGGGGACTTTCGGGAGGTTTGGCGTCCCTTATTAGGGAAAACCACAATATGGCACGGTTTGTGCAGCGCGCAATCCGTCGTGAAACCGGTCGAATCCGTCAAAAGCCCCATGAATAATAGGTCTACGGGGAACGGCCTCGGCCGCGCGGCACGCTGAAACGACCAAGAGTCAAGCTCCTTGCTGCATCGCAGGACCTGCCCGACTTCCGGCACGTCGACGCGGTCACGCACCGCAGAGCGGTTTTTGGGCAGAATACGCGCACTTTTCAGCCCCGCCAGGTACCGACTTTGGTCATACCCCGGAGGAGCGAATCGAAAAGCGCTAACAAGAGCAGCATCCTGACAGCGGCATCTGCCGTCCGTACCCGGACGACGGCGGCGCGCTGGCAGGCAATCAAAATCGATTTCGCTGGAGGAACACACGTGAAGAAGACCGTCGTCGCACTGGCCATCATGGGCTTCGGCCTGTCGGCCGCCCAGGCCCAGGAAATGGTCGTCAAGATCGGCAGCGTGGCGCCGCTCACCGGCACCATCGCGCATCTTGGCAAGGACAACGAAAACGGCGCCCGGCTCGCCGTCGAGGATGCCAACGCCAAGGGCATCACCATCGGCGGCAAGAAGGTCAAGTTCGAGCTGATGGGCGAGGACGACCAGGCCGACCCGCGCACCGGCACCACGGTCGCGCAGCGCCTGATGGACGCCGGCGTCAAGGGCGTCGTCGGCCACCTGAACTCGGGCACCACGATCCCCGCGTCGCGCATTTACAACCAGGCCGGCGTTCCGATGATCACGCCGTCGGCGACCAACCCGACGCTGACCAACCAGGGCTACAAGGGCGTGTTCCGCACGATCGCGAACGACGTCCAGCAGGGCGGCGCACTCGGCAAGTTCATCGCTGGCCCCCTGGCGGCGAAGACCGTCGCGATCATCGACGACCGCACCGCGTACGGCCAGGGTCTCGCCGACGAAACCGAGAAGGCCATCAAGGCCGGCGGCGGCAAGATCGTCGCGCGCGAGTTCACGACCGACAAGGCGACCGACTTCAACGCGATCCTGACGAAGATCCGCGGCGCCAAGCCCGACGTGATCTTCTTCGGCGGCATGGATGCGCAGGGCGGACCGATGCTGCGCCAGCTGAAGCAGCTCGGTGTCGAAGCCAAGTTC
>NZ_DATFAO010000022.1:0-6600 GCF_035254505.1 Aromatoleum sp.
CGAAACTTGGCCGTTTGTCCTTCGACAAAAATGTAAAACGCCCCTCGGGCGCCGCGGAAAACTTACAAAATCGTCAACTGCCGCCTAGCCGTGCCGCGGCCGGGGAGCGGCGCGGTCGAATGCGCCTTCCCGATCCGGGAGGGCGCATTGGGCCGGAGCTGTCTCAGGAATACGCGCAGTTGGCAGTGGACCAGATCTCAGGCGCAAATTTTTCGCATCTGGAAAACATTGTTTTGGCATTCAAGATGCTTTGTATCTGGGCATAGGCGGCATGGATGTGGCGAAGGCGAAAGGTTTTCGGCGAATCGCTAAAACGTCGTTCTCGCATTCGGGCGACGGTGTTCCCATCGCGACTGAGCGTGCCCTAACCATTGGGAGCAGGGGGAGACGAGATGAAATTTCCAAAGCCTCACGATTTCAAGGCAATTCCCGGAACAGAAGGTTGGGAGCGCATGTATCCCTACCAGTACCAGTTCGTCACCGACGATCCGGTGCGCAACCAGTACGAAAGGGAGACCTTCTGGTTCTACGACGGCCTGCACTATCCCGAGCCGCTCTATCCCTTCGACGCGATCTGGGACGAGGCCTGGTACCTCGCGCTGTCGCAGTTCAACAACCGCATCTTCCAGGTGCCGCCGGTGCGCGGGGTGGATCACCGCATCATCAACGGCTACGTCTATATCTCGCCGGTGCCGGTGAAGAACCCGGACGAGATCGGCCAGCGCGTGCCCAACTTCATGGAGCGCGCCGGCTACTACTACAAGAACTGGGACGAGCTCGAGGCGAAGTGGAAGACCAAGATGGAGGGCACAATCGCCGAGCTCGAGGCGCTGCAGATCCCGCGCCTGCCGGAGGTCGAGGACCTGAAGGTGGTGACCGACGGCGTCGGCGAATCGAGCGCTTACCACCTGATCAAGAACTACGACGACCTCATCAACCTCGGCATCAAGTGCTGGCAGTACCACTTCGAGTTCCTGAACCTGGGCTACGCGGCCTACGTGTTCTTCATGGACTTCACGCAGAAGCTGTTCCCGAGCATTCCGCTGCAGCGCGTGACGCAGATGATCTCGGGCATCGACGTGATCATGTACAAGTCCGACGACGAGCTGAAGGCGCTGGCGAAGAAGGCGGTCGCGCTGGAAGTCGATGACGTCGTGACCGCGCATCGCGAATGGACGGACGTGAAGGCAGCGCTTGTGGGCCGTCGTCACGGGGACGAGTGGCTCGCGGCCTTCGAGAAGGCGCGTTATCCCTGGTTCAACATCTCGTCCGGCACCGGCTGGTTCCACACCGACCGCAGCTGGAACGACAACCTGAACCTGCCGCTCGACGGCATCCAGACCTACATCAACAAGCTGCGCGACGGCCAGGAGATCGACCGCCCGATGGAGGCCGTGCGCGCCGAGCGCGACCGCGTCACCGCCGAGTACCGTGACCTGATCGACAACGACGAGGACCGCAAGCAGTTCGACGAGCTGCTGGGCTGTGCGCGGACGGTGTTCCCCTACGTCGAGAACCACCTGTTCTACGTCGAGCATTGGTTCCACTCAGTCTTCTGGAACAAGATGCGCGAAGTCGCCGCGATCATGCAGGAACATGGCCTGATCGCCGAGATCGAGGACATCTGGCTGCTGCGCCGGGACGAGATCAAGCAGGCGCTGTGGGACATCGTCACCGCCTGGGCCACCGGCGTGACGCCACGCGGCACGAAGACCTGGCCCGCCGAGATCGAGTGGCGCAAGGGTGTGATGCAGAAGTTCCGCGACTGGGCGCCCCCTCCGGCGATCGGCATCGCACCGGAGGTGATCCAGGAGCCCTTCACGATCGTGCTGTGGGGCGTCACGAACAGCTCGCTGTCGGCATGGGCTTCGGTGCAGGACGTTGCCGACCCGGACAGCATCACCGAGCTGAAGGGCTTCCCGGCGAGCCCGGGCCTGGTCGAAGGCAGGGCGCGCGTGTGCCGCGGCGCGGAGGAGATCCGCGACCTGCAGGAAGGCGAAATCCTCGTTGCGCCGACCACCTCGCCGTCCTGGGCGCCGGCGTTCGCAAAGATCAAGGCCTGCATCACCGACGTCGGCGGCGTGATGAGCCACGCGGCGATCGTGTGCCGCGAATACGGCATGCCGGCAGTCGTCGGCACCGGCCACTCCACCCGTGTGATCAAGACCGGCATGACGCTGCGCGTCGATGGTTCGACCGGCCTCGTCACGATCGTCCAGTGAAGGGGAAAACAAGATGGGAAGCGTTCTGATGGCCGAAGAAGTCCGCCTCGCGCCCGGCCTCGACAGCCGGGCTCCGAAGGTCTGCTTCTTCGAGGACTGCAACAAGGATTCCGTGCCGCTGGTCGGCGGCAAGTGCTCGTCGCTCGGCGAACTGATCAACGCCGGCGTGCGGGTGCCGCCGGGCTTCGCGGTGACGACGGCGGGCTACGCGCAGTTCATGCAGGACGCCGGTATCCAGGACGAGGTCAACGCCCTGCTGCAGGGGCTGGACCACGACGACATGGATCGGCTCGAAGAGGCGTCGCGCCGGATCCGCGAAATGATCGAGTCGCGTCCGATCTCGATCGAGCTCGAAGATCTGATCGCCGAGGCCTACCGCAAGCTGTCGGTGCGCTGCTATCTGCCGGCAGTGCCGGTGGCGGTGCGCTCCAGCGCGACGGCTGAGGATTTGCCCGGTGCGAGCTTCGCGGGGCAGCAGGACACCTACCTGTGGATCCGCGGCATCGACGACGTGATGCACCACATCCGCCGCTGCTTCTCCAGCCTGTACACGGCGCGTGCCATCGCCTACCGCATCCGCATGGGCTTCCCGCACGAGCAGGTGGCGATCAGCGTGGGCGTGCAGAAGATGGCAAACGCCTACACGGCGGGCGTGATGTTCACGTTGCATCCCTCGACCGGCGACCGCTCGGTGATCGTCATCGACTCGAACTTCGGCTTCGGCGAATCGGTGGTGTCGGGCGAGGTGACGCCGGACAACTTCGTCGTCAACAAGGTCACGCTGGACATCATCGAGCGGACGATCTCGACCAAGGAGATCTGCTACACGGCGGATCTCAAGCTGCAGCGCTCGGTCGCGATGGAGGTGCCGGCCGAGCGCCAGAACATCCAGTCGCTGATCGACGACGAGATCACCGAGCTCGCGTGGATGGCCAAGAAGATCGAGAAGCACTACGGCCGTCCGATGGACATCGAGTGGGCGATCGACAAGAACCTGCCGGTCGGCGGCAACGTGTTCGTGCTGCAGGCCAGACCCGAGACGATCTGGAGCAACAAGCAGAAGGCGCCGGCGACGACCGGGGCGACCTCGGCGATGGACTACATCGTCTCGAGCCTGATCGTCGGCAAGCGTCTGGCTTGAGGAGGACACAACCATGATCGTACGCAACTGGATGCAAGCCAACCCCGCGGTGCTCGGCAGCGACACGCTGCTGTCGGAAGCGAAGCGGATCCTCTCGGAAACCAATCTGCATGCGCTACCCGTCGTCGATGAAGGGCGGCTGCGCGGGCTCGTGACGCGCGCCGGGTGCCTCCGCGCCGCGCACGCGGCGATCCGTAGCCAGAGCCCGGATGAGCTGAATTACTTCTCGAACCACGTGAAGGTGAAGGACGTGATGGTGCGCAACCCCGCGACCATCGACGCCAACGACACGATGGAGCGCTGCCTGCAGGTCGGTCAGCAGGCGGGCGTCGGGCAACTGCCCGTGATGGATGGGGACCATGTCGTCGGGATGATTTCGGCGATCGAGATGTTCTCGCTCGCGGCGCACTTCCTCGGGGCATGGGAGAAGCGCAGCGGCGTGACGCTCGCGCCGACGCGCATCGGCCCGGGGACGATCGGCCGCATCGCGGACATCGTCGAAGGCACGGGCGCCGAGGTGCATGCGATCTACCCGATCAGCCTGGGCCCGAAGGGCGTCGCGAGCGGCGACCAGGAGCGAAAGGTCATCGTCCGCTTCCATCACGCCGCCACCGCCGACGTCGTCCAGGCGCTCGGCGCCGCGGGCTACGAGGTCATCGAGTCCGTGCAGGCCATCCACTGATCCCCGTCATACCCCGATTTTCCAACTCCCCCAATTCCCGCCAAGGAGACATCCGAATGGACCTGAGATATTTCATCAACCAGTGCGCCGAAGCCCACGAACTGAAGCGCGTGACGACCGAGGTCGACTGGAATCTGGAGCTGTCGCACGTCTCGAAGCTCACCGAGGAGAAGAAAGGCCCGGCGCTGCTGTTCGAGAGCGTGAAGGGCTACGACACGCCGGTCTTCACCGGCGCCTTCGCGACGACCAAGCGGCTCGCGATCATGCTCGGCCTGCCGCACGACCTGACGCTGTGCCAGTCGGCACAGCAATGGATGAAGAAGACGATCACGTCCGAAGGCCTGATCAAGGCAAAGGAAGTGAAGGACGGGCCGGTACTGGAAAACGTGCTGACCGGCAATAAGGTCGATCTGAACATGTTCCCGGTGCCGAAGTTCTTCCCGCTCGACGGCGGGCGCTACATCGGGACGATGGTGTCGGTCGTCCTGCGCGACCCGGAGACGGGCGAGGTGAACCTCGGCACCTACCGCATGCAGATGCTCGACGACAAGCGCTGCGGCGTGCAGATCCTGCCGGGCAAGCGCGGCGAGCGGATCATGAAGAAGTACGCCAAGATGGGCAAGAAGATGCCCGCGGCGGCGATCATCGGCTGCGATCCGCTGATCTTCATGGCCGGCACGCTGATGCACAAGGGCGCCAGCGACTACGACATCACCGGCACCGTGCGCGGCCAGCAGTCGGAGTTCCTGATGGCGCCGCTGACCGGCCTGCCGGTGCCCGCCGGCGCCGAGATCGTCCTCGAAGGCGAGATCGATCCGAACAACTTCCTGCCGGAAGGACCCTTCGCCGAATACACCGGCTACTACACCGACGAACTGCACAAGCCGATCCCCAAGCCGGTGCTGGAAGTGCAGCAGATCCTGCATCGCAACAACCCGATCCTGTGGGCGACCGGCCAGGGCCGTCCGGTGACCGACGTGCATATGCTGCTCGCCTTCACGCGCACGGCGACGCTCTGGACCGAGCTCGAGCAGATGCGCATCCCGGGCATCCAGTCCGTGTGCGTGCTGCCGGAATCCGCGGGCCGCTTCTGGACGGTGGTGTCGGTGAAGCAGGCTTACCCAGGGCACTCGCGCCAGGTGGCTGACGCGGTGATCGGCAGCAACACCGGCAACTACGGCATGAAGGGCGTCATCACCGTCGATGAGGACATTCAGGCCGACGACCTGCAGCGCGTGTTCTGGGCGCTGTCCTGCCGCTACGACCCGATGCGCGGCACGGAACTCATCAAACGCGGCCGCTCGACGCCGCTCGACCCGGCGCTCGACCCCGACTCAGACAAGCTCATGACGTCCCGCATCCTGATGGACGCCTGCATTCCATATGAGTGGAAGCAGAAGCCGGTCGAGGCGCGCATGGACGAGGAGACGCTCGCGAAGATCAAGGCGCGCTGGCACGAGTACGGGATCGGGATCTAAGGAGGAATCGAAGACATGGAAAAGGCCAAGAACATCAAGCTGGTGATCCTCGACGTCGATGGCGTCATGACCGACGGGCGGATCGTGATCAACGACGAGGGCATCGAGTCGCGCAACTTCGACATCAAGGACGGCATGGGCGTCGTGGTGCTGCAGCTGTGCGGCGTCGAGGTCGCGATCATCACGTCGAAGAAGTCCGGCGCGGTGCGCCATCGCGCCGAGGAGCTGAAGATCAAGCGCTTCTTTGAAGGCATCAAGAAGAAAACCGAACCCTACACGCAGATGCTGGAGGAGATGAACATCTCGGACGCCGAGGTCTGCTACGTCGGCGACGACCTGGTGGATCTGTCGATGATGAAGCGAGTCGGCCTGCCGATCGCGGTCGGCGATGCGGTGTCGGACGTCAAGGAAGCTGCGGCCTACGTGACGACGGCGCGCGGCGGCCACGGAGCCGTGCGCGAAGTCGCGGAGCTGATCCTGAAGGCGCAGGGCAAGTGGGACACGGTGCTCTCGAAGATCCACTGATTCACGCGAACGACATTCACAGCCAGGAGACCGACGTGGGAAAGATTTCGGCACCGCGCAACAACCGCGAATTCATCGATGCGTGCGTCAAGTCCGGCGACGCCGTGCGCATCAAGCAGGAAGTGGACTGGGACAACGAGGCCGGCGCGATCGTGCGCCGCGTGTGCGAGCTCGGCGAAGCTGCGCCCTTCATGGAGAGCATCAAGGACTACCCGGGCTTCAGCTACTTCGGCGCGCCGCTGTCGACCTATCGCCGCATGGCGATTGCGCTCGGCATGGACCCGGCTTCGACCTTGCCGCAGATCGGCGCGGAATACCTCAAGCGCACCAACAGCGAGCCGATCGGGCCGGTCGTCATCGACAAGCGCGACGCGCCGTGCAAGGAGAACATCCTGCTCGGCAAGGACGTCGACCTGTGCAAGCTGCCCGTGCCGCTGGTGCATGACGGCGACGGCGGGCGCTACGTAGGCACCTGGCACGCGGTCATCACCAAGCATCCCGTGCGCGGCGACGTGAACTGGGGCATGTACCGCCAGATGATGTGGGACAGCC
>NZ_DATFAO010000023.1:0-12672 GCF_035254505.1 Aromatoleum sp.
TGATCAGCATGTCGTCGCTGCGGCCGGTGATCTTGCCGATGCGACGCATCGTGCGGGCAGTGCCGGGCAGCAGCACGGTGAGGTCGCGCGTGCGGTAGCGGACGATGGGCAGTGCTTCCTTGGTGAGCGACGTGAAGACGAGTTCGCCGGGGGTGCCGTCGGGGAGGACTTCGCCGGTGACCGGGTCGATGATCTCCGGATAGAAATGATCTTCCCAGATGTGCGGGCCGTCCTTGGTTTCGATGCACTCGCAGGCGACACCCGGGCCGACCACTTCGGACAGGCCATAGATGTCGATCGCGTCGATGCCGAGGCGCGTCTCGATCTCGCGGCGCATCTCGTTGGTCCAGGGTTCGGCGCCGAAGACGCCGATTCGCAAGCTGGTCGACGCGGGATCGACGCCTTGCGCCTGCAGCTCGTCGGCGATCGTCAGCATGTAGGACGGCGTCGCCATGATCATCGTCGGCTTGAACTCGCGGATCAGCTGCACCTGCTTCTCGGTGTTGCCGCCGCCCATCGGGACGACTGCCGCGCCGAGTGCCTCGCCTCCGTAGTGGGCGCCGAGCCCGCCGGTGAAGAGGCCGTAGCCGTAGGAGTTGAGGATGATGTCGTCGGCGGTGCCGCCGGCCGCACGCAGCGAGCGCGCCATCACCGAACCCCACATTGCGATGTCGTTCTTCGTGTAGCCGACAACGGTCGGCAGGCCGGTCGTTCCCGAGGACGCATGCACGCGCACGATGTCGCGCATCGGCACCGCGAACATCCCGTAGGGGTAGTTGTCGCGCAGCTCCTTCTTCGTTGTGAAGGGGAAGCGCGAGAGGTCCGAGAGCTGCTTCAGGTCCGACGGTTGAACGCCCGCCGCGTCGAAGGCGGCCCGGTAGTGCGGCACGTTGTCGTAGGCGTGCTGCAGGCTCCATTTGAGGCGTTCGAGCTGCAATGCGGCGAGCTCGTCGCGGCTCGCCTTCTCGATCGGGTCGAGCGTTCCGGGCGCTGCGCCCTTTTCCGTTACCCACTTATCCCTAGCCGACATGTTCGGTCTCCGCCATACGTTTCACGAACTGCATGTTTTCGACGACCTTGCCCTGGATGTGCTCGATCTGCTCCTCGCTCAGGTGGCGGAAGCGGCCCATCACCTTGAGGTATTCCGTCACCGGCAAGGGGTCTTCGACCGACTTTGTAAAGTGCAGGCCGGTCTTCGGCGTGTACTCCCACAGCATCACGAAGTTGGTCTCGACGGCCTTGCGCGCGACTTCCATGTTCAGGTTCGACGGGAAGCGCCAGCCCGTCGTGCAGGGCGAATAGACGTGGAGGTAGGCGAAACCGGTCTTCGAGGCCTCGAGCGCGCGGTCGAGCTTTTCGTAGAGGTCCTCCATGTAGGCCGTGGAGGCCGTCGCAACGTAGGCGCAGCGGTGGTTCATCATGATCAGCGGCAGGTTCTTCGCGTCCTGCGTCTTGCCGCGCGACGATTCGCCCACGGGGGTCGTCGAGGTCCAGGCGCCGTAGGGCGTGCAGCTCGAACGCTGCATGCCGGTGTTCATGTAGCCCTCGTTGTCGATGACCATGAAGAGCATCTGCTCGCCGCGCTCGGCCGCGCCCGAGAGCGACTGGAAGCCGACGTCGGACGCCCCGCCGTCGCCCGCGATCGCGAGTGCCGTGACTTCGCGGCCGACGCGCTTGTATTGGCGCTTGATGCCGGCGAGCATGGCGGCGGTGTTCGTGAGCAGCGGGTGGAAGACGGGGACCTTGGTGCCCGTCGTGCCGTTGAAGCCGACCGAGCCCATGCCCGGCACGCAACCCGGGGGCGTCGCAAGCACCGTGTCGGGACCGACTCGGCGCAGCGTGTGGCGCATCAGGAGTTCCGTGTTGCAGCCCTGACAGCCTGCGAGGCCGGGCGCGAAGAGGTCTTCCCACTGGCCGACTTCGTTGTAGATGTTCGCCGTCGTGATGTACTTCAGTGCTCCCTTGGGGCAGGCCGGCACACAGGCCGGGCTACCGTCGCAGGTGTCGCACTTCGCGACGTGGCCGGTCGCTTCGTCCAGTGCGATGCCGGCATACGAACAGCCGACCGTGCAGAGCAGGCAGTCGACGCATTTCGATGCGTCCCAGCCAATCACACCCGTATCGCCGTCCTTGTTCAGTGCGCCAGCCGGGCAGACAGTCACGCACTTCGGGTCAGCGCACTGGCGGCACAGCGCCAGCTCAAACGCTTTCTCCCTGCCCTGGATCTGGATGCGCGAACGTGCGATGTCGTCCGTGCCGGTCTTGGCCTGCGCGCAGGCTTTCATGCAATCGCCGCAACCGTCGCACTTGGCGGGGTCGAAGGCGATCGTGCTGTATGCGTGTCCCATTGATGGCTCCTTAGCGCCAGGTCTGCGACATGATTTCGCGGCCGACGGCGAGCGGGTTTGCGACGAAACGCTCCCGCAGCGGCGAGAGGTCGATGCGGCGCAGGATCAGCTGCGCCATCACACCGCCGTCGAAGAATTCATTCACGCCGAAGATGCCGGTGAGGCGGCCGTCGCCGTCGAAGATCGCCTTGATGTAACGGCCGGTCTTGTCATCGAAACGCGTGACGACCTCGCCGCCTTCGGGCACCTTGCTCGATCCGACTGAAATCGCGTGGCGGCCGAAGAAGTGGTAGGTGTTGAGCGGCACGCCACCTGCGTAGTCCTTGATGCCGGGGTCGCCCGCCATCGCCATGCCGGCGACACGGCCCTGGATCGTCGCGTCCGGCAGGATGGCGTTCATCACTTTCGTACCGGTGAAGAAGCCTCGCGCCTGCGCGCAGTCACCGGCAGCCCACACGTTCTCGGCGGTGGTCTGCATGCGGTCATCGACGAGGATGCCCTGCTGGTGCTCGACGCCGCTGCCGTTGAGGTAAGCCATGTCGGGCTTCACGCCGGTCGCGACGAGCAGCAGGTCGGCTTCCAGCGTGGAGCCGTTCTCGAGTGTCAGCTTGGCGCCCGCGGGAGACGGCTCCAGGCGCACGACACGACTACCCGTCATGATCTTCGCGCCGGCATCGCGGAAAGCCTGCTCGATCATGTCGGCAGCGACCTTATCGAAATAGCCGGACGTAAGTTGGTCGCTCATCTCCACGATGGTGACGGTCGCACCGGCCTTCACGAGGTTCTCGGCAGCGTGCATACCGACGAGGCCCGCGCCGAGCACGACAGCCTGCTTCGACTCGGCGATCGCGCCGCGCAGCTTGAGCGCGTCGTCCAGCGTGCGCAGCACATGATAGGAGACCGTATCGATGCCGGGGATCGGCGGAATCGCGGGCGAGGCGCCGGTTGCGAGCAGCAGCTTTTCGTAGACGACGCTGGAGCCGTCGGCGAGCTCGGCTGTGTTGCGGTCGGCATGCAACGTCTTCAGCGCCGACTCGGGCCGGTAGCTCACCTTGTTACGGGCGAAGAAGTCTTCGTCGCGCAGGAAGATGCGTGCCGGCGCGGACTTGCCGGACACGACGTAGGGCAACACGGTGGGCGAATACGGCAGATACGAATCGCGCGTGACGACGGTGATCGGCCCTTCCGCGTCGTGCATGCGGATCGCGTTGATCGCCTCCAGCGCCGCGTGGCTGCTGCCGGCGATCAGGTATTTGGTGTGTTCGATGGCTCGGTCCATGCTGGCCTCAATCCTTTTCGTTGAGCCACACGGGCTCGGTCGGGGCGATGGCCCCATTGAGCAGCGCCTCGGTCTCGTCGATCACGCGATGCACATGCGGGATCGTGATGTCCGCACCGGCCAGCCCGCCGATGAAGCTCATCGACGGAATGAAGCGGCCGAGGCGGTACAGCACGCCCAGCGTCTCCTGATACATCGGCCCACAGTTCCAGCGGAAGCCTACCGAGCGGTCGAGCACGCCCAGGGCCTTGACCTTGGCGAGCGCCTTCATCAGCGCTTCGACCGGGAACGGGCTGAAGGTCTTGATCTTGATGAGGCCGACCTTCTTGCCGGCGTCGCGCGCCTCGTCGATGGCATCCTTCGCGGCGCCCGTCATGCTGCCGAGCGTCATGATCGCGAACTCCGCGTCGTCTAGCCGGTACTCCTCGACCAGCGGCGCGAAGCTGCGGCCGATGCGCTTCGCCCAGTCGGCGTGCACTTCCTCGATCACGCGCAGCGCGTTCTGCATACCGCCGCACTGGCCCTTGCGGTAGCGCACGAAGGTCTGCGGGCCCTTGCCGGTGGTGCCGCCCGTCAGCGGATCGACCGCCATCGGACGCAGCGGGTCGAGCGCGACGTGCCAGTTCACGTCCTTCTCGCCCATGAATTCATCGACGTCGGCCTGGTCCGGCATCTCGACGCGCGAGGCGCCGTAGGAGAGGTAGTTGCCGTCGAGACAGACGTTCACCGGGAGCATCACGTCGTGGTGTTCGGCGATCTTGAAGGCCATCACGGTGGTGTCGAGGACCTCCTGCACGTTCTCGCAGTAGACCTGGATCCAGCCCGCCTCGCGCACCGTCATCGCGTCCTGATGGCCGCCCCACACCGACTGCGGCGTGATGCCGTCGCGCGTGACGATGGTCAGCACGATCGGCAGACGCATGCCGGGAGTACGGAAATAGGGCTCGAACATGAAGGCGAGGCCCGGGCCGCAGGTCGCGGTGTAGGTCCGAGCGCCCGCAAGCGCCCCGCCCTGCAGCACGGACAGCACCGAGTGCTCCCCTTCGGCATCGACGATGTCGGCGTCCATGCGGCCGTCGGCGATCAGCTTCGCGAGGTGCTCGACGAGCGAGGACTGCGGCGTGATCGGATACACCGACACCATGTCCGGCCGCGCGAGTGCGACGCCCAGCGCGGCCGCTTCATTGCCTTCGGCGAGGATCACCTTCTGCTTGCGCGGCGCTTCGGCTGCCGCGGCCTTTTCCAGCGTGGCTGTCGTCATTGGGCTTCCCCGATCATCGTGATCGCCCGCTGCGGGCACTCGTTGGCACAGATCCCGCAGCCCTTGCAGGTGTTCAGGTTGAAGTCGAACCACGCGGCGTGCTCCTCGACGCACTGCACCGGGCAGTACAGCCAGCACACCGCGCATTTCACGCACTTGTCGCGATCGACGACCGGCCGCATGCTGCGCCAGTCACCGGGCAGCATCGGGCTGACGACGGTCGCGACCGGACAGAGGTCGTCGGGAACGCCCGCCTGTTCGAGGTTGAACAGCGGATAACTGTGGTGCCGGCTCATGCCGCGACCCTCCTTTCGATCTGGTGCAAGACCACCTCGGCGTAGCCGCGCTCCAGCGCCGTCATGTTCTGCGCGAGACCCGCGTCGCGGAAGTCGGAATCCTCCAGCGCGCGCTTCAGCGAGTCGAGCGACACGACGCCCGTCGTCTTTGCGAAGGCGCCGAGCATCAGCGTGTTCGTGATCGGGCGCTTGAAAATTTCGAGCGCGATCTTCACCGCGTCGAGCAGACCGACGGTGGCGACGCATTCCGGGATAGCCAGCTCGGCGAGCGGGCTGTGCGTCGTCTGCACGAGCGTCCCGCCCGGCTTCATGCCGGCGAAGATATCGACGGACTTGGTCAGCGTCGGGTCGACGCAGACGATGCAGTCCGGGTTGTAGATATTGGTTAGCTGCCGGATCTCGCGGTCGCTCATGCGCAGGAAGGACACCACCGGCGCGCCGCGGCGCTCGAACCCGAAGGACGGGATCGACACCGCGTACTTGCCCTCCTCCACCATCGCCGCGGCGAGAATGCCGGACGCCATCACCGAACCCTGGCCGCCCCGGCCATGGAATCGCACTTCGTACATGTCGTCTCCTCCTGCAGTGCAGGCACGGGACTGCGTGATCCCGCGTTGTTGTCGTAGCGGGGTTCGGATCCCGCCGAAAATGAATGCCGTGGTGCGGCGGGATTACATCCCGCCCTACGCCCCACCCCAACCCGGCTTCACCGCCGGCCCGGACGTGCCGCGCCCACGCACCGGCAGATGCGGCAAGGCAAAGCCCTGGGTGAAGGCGGCCCGCCGGACCAGCGTGTACTTGAACAACCAGCCGCCAGCGACGGCCGCTAGTCCGGCGATCGCCAGCGCCGCACCCGCGAGCGGGGCTCCCAGCACGCCGACCAGCAGCAGAATGGCCGGCAGCAGATTGCCGTACGTCAGGAAGCGCCCGTTGATCGACGACAGCGCGCGCAGACTGCCCTCGGGGGCGCCGTCAGTGCGCAGGCCGGCAAGGTAGTTGCGCCACAGCAGTACGCGGGCAAGGAGCAGCACCAGTACGCCGGTCGCCACCGCGATCTGCCCGGCAACCTGCGGAATCACGAAGGGCGCCGCCACGGCCAGCAGGCTCGCACCCTCCGCGAAACCCGTCGCGGCGATCAGCGGCATGCAACGCGGGTGACGCCAGGCCGGAATTCCCTTGTCGGCAGCGAGGATCCGGGCCTGCGCATACACGAAGCAGGCACCGAAAACGCCGGTCAGCAGCACGAAAAGGCTCTGCCCCGTCGCCAGCGCCAGCACGCCGGAGCCGAACACGAAGGGCGCGACGGCCGCTTCGCGCGTCATCCACGAGGTCGCCAGATGGCGATACACGTTGAGCGCCCGCCACGGCTTGCCGATCTCGAACCACACGCAGGTGAGCCCAGTGCCGATCAGCGCCATGCCCGCGACAAGCAGCGCGCGCACGTCCACGCCCCACAGGCTCGCGAAGGCCGCGAACGCGAGCAGCCCGCCGCCCGCGCCGCCAGCGATGAAATTCGACGCTGCACGCCAGTCCCAGTTGTGCTGCTGGTGCGGCCCGACGCGGTCGCCGGCTCGCATCTTTCTCGATTGCTTGCTCATGTCTGACCCGCTCACGCCTTGTCCCAGATGTAATACACGCCCGGCCCGGTGCCGAGCTCCTCGTGCATGCGGAAAGTCTTGTTCTCGGCGATCAGCCGGCTCACCTTGCTGTTCGGGTCGTCGATATCGCCGAAGGCCATCGCGCCGGAGATGCAGGAATTCACGCAGGCCGGTGTAACCTCGGGATCGCGTCCGGGCACCTGTCCGGTCTTCGCCGCGAGGTCGATGCGGTCGATGCAGAAGGTGCATTTCATCGACACCCCGATGCGTGCCGGGTCGAAGCGCACTTCCTCCGACTTGATCGGCTTGTCGCCGTACGCAAACTTCGCCTCGTGCACGATCGAGCGCGCCTCGTAGGGACAGGCCATCACGCAGTTCGCGCAGCCGATACAGGTGTCGTAGTCGATGGCGACGAGCCCGTCGGGCCGCTTGGTCGTCGCCTTGGTGGGGCAGACCTCCTCGCACGGCGGCTCGTCGCAGTGCATGCAGGCGACCGGCACGAAACTGCGGCGCACGTCGGGGAACTCGCCGGTTTCGAGGTCCAACACGCGTCGCCACTGCACGCCCGGCGGCGTCGCGTTGGCGTTCTTGCAGGCGGCGGTACAGGTCTGGCAGCCCACGCAGCGGCGTAGGTCGATGGCCATCACGTAGCGGGTCATGCTGCACTCCTTTCGACCTTGCGCACGGCGACGCGCACGATGTCCGACCCCGACCCCGTCGCATCCGTCAGTTCCATCGACATCGGCGCGATGGTGTTCAGGCTCGGCATGCCGAAGTCCTTCGCGACGGGGGTGGCCCAGTGGTCGAACTGGCCCAGGATCACCAGCGTGTCGGGTCGCACGCCCTGCGCGAGGACCGCGTCGCCGTAGGTCGCGCCGATGTGCGAGCGCACCTCGATGCGATCTCCATCACTGATGCCCAAGCTCTTCGCCGTCTTCGCGTTCATGATCACGCCGGTGTGACCGCGCACGTTCTGCGCGACCTCGCGCATCAGCGCGATGCTGGCGTTGCCGCCGGTGTGGTACTGCATGCTCTTGGTCGCGAGCAGCCACAGCGGGAAGTCCTCCGGCTTGCCGCCCGCGTTGGCGATCTGCTGCGTCCAGCGGCCCGGCACGTCGTGCCATTCGGGGAGCGCCGCGTATTCGGAGAGCTGCTCGTCCCACCAGTGCATCTTCTGCTCGTGCAGGCGGTTTCCGAGCTCGCGGCCGATGCGCAGCAGACGCTCCTGATACGGCATCTCGTAGCGCAGACCCTGCTGCGCCAGCGTCGGGCTCAGGTACCACTCGGTCTTCGACATCGGCACCGTGTAGAAACCGTGCTGCTTGAACCACTCCAGGTCATGCACCTCGCGCCCTTCGGAGAGGCTCGCGCTCGACGCGCGGCACACGGCGTCCCAGATCTCCTCGACACCGTGCTCGGCTTTCGTATCCAGGCTGTAGTCGTAGTGCTCCGCCTTCAGCGGCGCGCCGCCGCCCGCGCCGCGGTTGAGCGCGTTGTTGTACTGTTCCAGCAGGCCGGTTCGCTTCGCGAGTTGGGTGCTGATCCACGTGAAGTCGCGCGTGTCGCCCTGCGGCTCCACCGCCGGCTGGCGCAGCACCACGCCGCGGTGCTCCCAGAACTGCTCGACGAACTTCGTGCCGCCAACCTTGATCATCTGCAGCGATTCGAGGTCGGTCGCCTCGGGCAGCAGCAGGTCGGCCATCCAGTTCGTCTCGTCCAGCGTGTAGGCGAAGGACACCGTGAAGGGGAACTTCGCGATCTCCTCGACCAGCGTGCGCGTGTCCCAGAACGAGATCGCCGGGTTGGTGCGGTAGATGAACCACACGTCCGGCATCGTCGGCATCGGCAGGTTCCAGTCTTCCGGCACCTCGCGCTGGAACATCCACGCCAGCTGCGTCGGGCCGAGCGCCTGGCTCCACGCCGTGTTGCCGACGATGGGCACCAGCGTGCGGTGGATATTGCGCCCGGTCGGCTTCGCGACCCAGTGTTCCTTGTCCGTCGGGTTGAAGTACTGCGCCATGAAACCGTCTTCGCCGGCCTTCACGCTCAGCAGGCGGTTATCGTGCGGGCGGTTCAGGCGTACGGTCGTGCCGAGCGTGCCGCCCGGATTCTCCAGTGCGCCGACCAGTGTCGCCAGCAGCGTGCGCGCCCAGCAGCATTCGAACGCGCCCCAGCCGTTGTTCACCGACTTGCCGAGCGTCACCGCCACCGGACGCAGCGGCAGCGTCTGGCCGTCGATCTCGATGGTTTCGCCGATGCAGGCGTTTTCCAGATACTCGTTCGCGACACGGCGGATCGTTTCCGCCTGCACGTCGCAGATCGACTGAGCCCACTCCGGCGAGTATTTCTCCATGTGCTCGACGAGTTTGGTGTAAGCGGTCACGCCCTCGGCGACGTCGAACTGCTGGCGCGCGTCGTCCGCGTCGACGCTGACCGCCCCCTCCACGCGGAAACGCCCCGCCACCGCTGGCACCGCGCCTTCGGTGTCGAAAGGCACTGCGCGGCCGCTGCGTTCATCCCACAGGAGCGGCTTGCCGGATTCGGCGTCGCGCAGGTACAGGCCGTCCGGCCCGACCAGATACGGCGACGAGGTCCGGTCGCGCAGGAAGGCCACGTCCAACTTGTCCAGTCCCTGCTCGCACACCAGCACGTGGATCAGCGCGAACATGAAGGCCGGATCGGTCTTCGGGCGGATCGGCACCCACTCGGCCGAACAGGCACCGGTTACCGACAGGTGCGGCTCGACCTGCACGCGCTTGTAGCCGCGCACACGCGCATCGGCGTGGCGCGTGACGGCACAGGGCCCGCCGGAAGCCTCGACGTTCGAGCCGATCGAGATCACGTAGCGCGCCAGCGGCGTGTCGGCCGCGACCGTGAAGCCGCGATGCCAGAATTCCCCGTAGAGGTGCTCCGAATGCACGCACTTCACGCCCTGGCCGGAACCGAAGCTGTAGTCGATCGCGCCCCACGCGGCGAGGAAGGCCGGCAGCGTGCCCATGTACATGCCCGGCGTGCCGCCATGGCCGAAGGTCGCGGCGACGCGCGGCAGGCCGGAGTCGTCGACCAGCCCCTTCGCGCGCACCGAATTCAACTTGCCGGAGACCAGGTCCAGCGCCTCGTCCCACGAGATCGGCACGAAGCCCGGATCCTCGTCGCGCCCCTTCTTCGGGTTGGTGCGCTTCATCGGTTGCAGCACGCGGTGCGGGTTGTAGGTCTTCTGCACCAGACCGTAGGCCTTCACGCACACGCGGCCGCGCGCGGGATGGACGTCTTCCGCGGCGAAGTTCGGTTCGATCTCGGTCGCGACGCCGTCGACGACCTTCACGTTCATGAAATCCGGTCCGGCGACGCAGTTGTAGCAATAGGTCGGGACCTTCCGCACGGACTGCGGATTGGTGCTTGTGGGCATGTCTCCCCCGTTTGCTTTTTAATGGACCCGCTCGGGATGCGAGTAGATGCTGTGACGCTCGCCGCGCGCGAAACCGATCAGCGTCAGCCCGGCTTCCTCAGCCATGCGCACCGCCATGCCGGTCGGCGCGGATACCGCCGCGACCACCGCAATACCCACCGCGGCGGCCTTCTGAACGATTTCGTAGCTCGCGCGGCTCGTCATCAGCACGAAACCGTCGGCAAAGGACATGCGCCGGGTAGCGACCGCACCGATCAGCTTGTCCAGCGCGTTGTGGCGGCCGACGTCCTCGCGCACCAGTTCGACTTTGCCGTCGAAACCACACCAGGCGGCGGCGTGGACCGCGCCGGTCAGATCGAAGAGATGCTGCATCGACTGCAGCTCGGCCTGCGCGCGCAGCAAGGCGCCGGCTTCCAGCACCCCGGCGCCTGCGATGTTCGCGACAGGACGCTTCGCGAGCTGCTCGAGGCTTTCGACGCCACAGATGCCACAACCGGTACGTCCCACCATCGCGCGGCGCCGCTCGCGCAGACAGGCGAAACGGGGGCCGGCGAGCTGCATCTGGACTTCGCACCCTTGGGCGTGCTCGATGACCTCGATGTCGAGGATGTCCCGAACCTCACCTGCGATCCCCTCGCTCAGGCTGAAACCGAGCGCAAAGTCCTCCAGATCCTGCGGCGTCGCCATCATCACCGCGTGCGAGAAACCGTTGTAGACCAGGGCTACCGGCACCTCTTCGGCCACCGTGTCCTCGACGCGAACCGTACCGCCGCCGACCCGACGCTCCACGCCGTACTTGCCGTGTCCATCCGCCATCTTCGAAGCCGCACTGCCGTGCATTGCTCACCTCGCCGACCGGTTTGCCGCGCTCGCCGGAAATCGGCAAGCCAACGACGACGCCATGGACTTAACGATACAAAACAAGCAGTCCATAGTCAATGTTTTTGTATCGCATTTATCAACACTATTTGACTTTCATCAATCTTTGAAAAAGCTTCCTTACACTCCCTCGTAGAACAGAAGACCGGAAGCGTTTCGCAACGCCAGCGACATAGGGTTAGAATCGAAACTCCCAACGACGACGCCGTCCGGCGCCGATCTACCCTTGGTGCCGCCTCAATGAAAAGCCGCTTCCTCGAGCAATGGATCAGCGATTCCCTCGCCGAGCTGCGACCCCGCGCCAATTCGCTGATCATCACGGTCTACGGCGACTTCATCGCCCCGCACGGCGGCACGGTGTGGCTCGGCAGCTTCATCCGGCTCGTCGAACCGCTGGGCCTGAACGAGCGCATGGTGCGCACCAGCGTGTATCGGCTGTCGCAGGACCACTGGCTGGAATCGGAACAGATCGGCCGCAAGAGCTACTACAGCCTCACGGCCTCCGGGCGGCGGCGTTTCGAACACGCCTACCGGCGGATCTACGATGCCCCGCAGGACATCTGGGACGGGCAGTGGCAGCTCGTCGTGCTGCCCTCGACGCTCGGCTCGCCCGAACGCGATGCGCTACGCAAGGAGTTGTCGTGGGCGGGCTACGGCAACGTCGCCCCGGGCGTGATGGGTCACCCGTCGGCCGACACCGCGACCTTGCAGGAAATCCTTCAGGAGACGGGCACGCAGGACAAGGTCGTGCCGATGCGGGCGGCGACGCTGGGCGCGCTATCGACCCAGCCGCTGCAGGATCTCGCCCGCGAATGCTGGAACCTCGAATCGATCGAGGCCGGATACCAGGAATTTTCGGATCATCTGCGGCCGGTCCTGCGCTCGCTGCGCAGCACCCGCAATCTCGATCCCGAACAGTGCTTTCTCGTGCAGACCTTGATGATGCACGAGTTTCGGCGAGCCCTGCTGCATGACCCGCAACTGCCGCCGCAACTGATGCCGCGCGACTGGAGCGGCGCCGCGGCGCGGGCGCTCTGCCAGGACATCTACCGCATCACCTGGCGGCTGTCGCAAGAGCACCTGATGGCGGTCTGCGAGACGCCGGCCGGAGCCCTCCCCGGCGCGGCGCCCTACTTCTACCAGCGCTTCGGCGGCCTGGACACCGAGGCCGCGACGCCGGAAGTGGCTGAAAACTGAGGCTCAGGCCGCCAGCGGCACGATCGCATCCACCGGACAGACGTCCTGGCACTGCGGGCTGTCGTAATGCCCCTTGCACTCGGTGCACTTGGCGGCGTCGATGACGAAGCTCGGATCGCCTTCGGCGATCGCCTCGTTCGGGCATTCGGCGACGCAGACGTCGCAGCTGATACAGTCTTCGTTGATTTGCAGGGCCATTTCGGCTCACTCCTGTCGATTTTTCGGAAACGGAGGGGTTGGAGGGGCTCGATGTTCATCGCACCCGGGCACTGATCGCCGTCACAGTGCGAAATCGGCTTCGAGCTCGGCAACCGCCACACAACCCTTCGGCTCCGGCTGATACGCCGGACGGCTGCCTTTATACAACACCTTGCCGACGTTGAAGCCATCGTCGGTCATCAAACG
>NZ_DATFAO010000024.1:0-11006 GCF_035254505.1 Aromatoleum sp.
GCCCGGCTTCCTCGTCGGCTTCGCGGTGCTGGTGCTGGTGAATAGCCTCGGGCTGATCCCGAAGGAAGTCACGCAGGCGGCCTCGAGTCTCTCGCGCTGGTGCCTCGTCGTCGCAATCTCGGCGCTCGGCGTGAAGACCTCGTTCCAGCAGCTCGCCGCGGTCGGCTGGCGGCCGGTCGCGATGCTCACGGCGAACACGGTGTTCCTCGCCGTGCTGATCCTCGGTGGGCTGTTGTTGATGCGATAAGCCCGTCAGTCACTGTTTTGCAGAGGTGTCCCCCGGCTACACCCGGAATTCCTTCCTCCTCTCCACATGGATTGGGACACCTCTTTTTTTTAAGAAGCGCCGGGCGCGGCGTGCCCGCTCAATCACGGCATCGGTGTCGCGGAAGATCGACAGGGCGCTCGCGCGGATCGACAGCGGCGGCTATGGCTGATGCGAGGAGGCGGCGGAGCCGATCGGCGTTCGCCGCCTGATGGCGCGCCCGACAGCCATGTCGATGCTGGAGGCGCAAGAACGGCGCGCGCTGCGCCGCCGGTTTGTCGACTAGGAAGCTGAGGTAATCGGCCGAAGTCGCTTAGGGTACGAGGACCTTGACGAGGATCTCTTCCTCGAAGCCGTCGCGGAACATGCGTTCGGTCACGAAGGCGCGTTCGATCGGCGTGAACTCGCTGGCGAGACTCTGTCCGTTTCCGAGCTGACCGGCGATGACGAGACGCTCGATCTCGTGAATCGTATCGAGAAGCTGCTGGTGATGATTCTGGGGCCGGGGTTCGGTGCCGTCGCCGTCGATGACCGTAAGCATTTTTCGTCGGTGAAACTGTCGGTTGGGTTGCCGGAATACCGGTTTCTGCTTATGCCGCGAAAACAGTTTATACGGTTTAGTACCTAGATCAAGTGCGTATGACACGGATTCGTCTTGACTCGAATCAACATTTCCATAAAATTGGAAATATGGAAACGCTAAACGCTGCTGAACTCCTTGCTGCCCTCGGGCACGAATCCCGGCTCGCGATCTTCCGCCTGCTGGTCGAAGCCGGGCCGGAAGGCCTGAATGCCAGCGCCATTGGCGAGAAGCTGGGTCTGCCGGGGGCGACGCTGTCCTTCCACCTTTCGCACTTGAGCCGCGTCGGCCTCATCAAGGGCGAGCGGGAGAGCCGCTTCATTCACTACTCGGCCGAGTACGAGACGATGGACGAGCTGATCGCCTTCCTGACCAGCAATTGCTGCCACGGCGAAGCCTGTCTGCCCAAGACGGCCTCCTGCAATACGCTCACGAAGCGGCGCAGCAAGACCTCGACATCGGAACCATCATGAGCCATCCGAAGACCGTGCTGGTGCTCTGCACCGGAAACTCCTGCCGCTCCCAGATGGGGGAGGCGATCCTCAACCATGATCTCGCCGGCGTCGTGCGCGGCATTTCTGCCGGCACCCGCCCTCAGCCCAAGGTGGCTGACGGTGCGATCGAGGCCTTGAGGCTGGCAGGTCTGCCGACCGAAGGGCTGTACCCGAAAGACGTCGAAGCCGTCATGGACCAGGACATCGATCTGGTCGTGAGCGTCTGCGACAACGCGAAGGAAACCTGCCCCGTCTTCCCGCGTCCCGTGAAGCGCATCCATGTGCCTTTCCACGATCCGCACGGCGAGCCGCTGGAGAGCTTCGTGGCGGTCCGCGACGACATCCGCGCGCGTCTGCTGCCGGCCGTCCGCGACGCCTTGGGCCTGTAAGGAGCCGTCATGTCCGCTGTCCAATGTGAAATGACCGCGAAGGTGGCTGCCGGAGTGCCGATGAGCCTCTTCGAGCGCTACCTCACGGTGTGGGTCTTTCTCTGCATCATCGCCGGAATCGTCGCCGGCCAGATGGCGCCGGGCCTATTCCAGGCCATCGGCCACCTGCAGGTCGCGCAGGTGAATCTGCCCGTCGGCCTCCTCATCTGGGTGATGATCGTGCCGATGCTGGTGAAGGTCGATTTCGGTGCCTTGCACGAAGTGAAGCAGCATGTGCGCGGCATCGGCGTCACGCTCTTCGTGAACTGGCTCGTGAAACCGTTCTCGATGGCCTTCCTCGGCTGGCTGTTCGTCCGCAACCTGTTCGCGCCCATGCTGCCTGCCGATCAGCTGGACAGCTACATCGCCGGCCTCATCCTGCTCGCGGCGGCGCCGTGTACCGCGATGGTCTTTGTCTGGAGCCGGCTGTCGAACGGCGACCCGCTGTTCACACTGTCGCAAGTGGCGATGAACGACACGATCATGGTCTTCGCCTTTGCACCGATCGTCGCCTTCCTGCTCGGCATCTCGTCGATCACGGTGCCGTGGGACACGCTGCTGACTTCGGTCGTCCTCTACATCGTGATTCCGGTCATCCTGGCCCAGGTCTGGCGCCGGGCGCTGCTCGCCAAGGGGCAGGCAGCCTTCGACGAAGCCATGGCCAAGATCGGGCCGTGGTCCATCTCGGCGCTGCTGGCGACCCTGGTTCTGCTCTTCGCCTTCCAGGGCGAGGCGATCATCAGGCAGCCGCTCGTGATCGCGCTTCTTGCCGTGCCCATCCTGATCCAGGTCTTTTTCAACTCGGCGCTGGCCTACTGGTTGAACAAGGTGGTCGGCGAGAAGCACAACGTCGCCTGCCCGTCTGCCCTCATCGGTGCCTCGAACTTTTTCGAGCTCGCGGTCGCCGCCGCCATCAGCCTCTTCGGCTTCGAGTCGGGGGCGGCGCTGGCGACGGTCGTCGGTGTCCTCATCGAGGTGCCGGTCATGCTGCTGGTGGTGAAGGTCGTCAACGCATCCAAGGGCTGGTACGAAGCTCAACACGCGTAAGGAGCGAATCATGAAAAACCTCGAAGTGTTTGATCCGGCGATGTGCTGTTCAACCGGCGTCTGTGGCGTCGATGTGGATCCGGTGCTCGCGCAGTTTGCGGCCGACCTGAAGTGGGTCGAGGAACACGGCATTACGGTGACCCGTCACAATCTCGGCCAGGAGCCCCAGGCCTTCGTCGCCAATGCCGCCGTCGTGAAGGAGATGGAGTCCGGGATGGATCGTCTGCCCATCGTGACGATTGACGGCCGTATCGTCTCCACCGGCATGTATCCCTCGCGCCAGCAGCTCGTGCAGAAACTCGGCATCACGCTGAAGACCGAGGAGAAGCCGCGCATCAAGCTCGGCGGCGCCTGCTGCGACCCGAAGTCGGGTTGCTGCTGACGGAGGGCCTGCCATGACACTGCCGATCGTTCGAACGCGCTACCTGTTCTTTACCGGCAAGGGCGGCGTTGGCAAGACCTCGCTGTCCTGCGCCACCGGCCTGACGCTCGCCGAGGCGGGCAAACGGGTGCTGATCGTGAGCACGGATCCGGCCTCCAACCTCGACGAGGTGCTCGGCGTCACGCTCGGTCAGGCGCCGACTGCGATTCCCGGCGCACCGGGCCTCTCGGCCCTCAACATCGACCCGGAGGCGGCGGCTCATGCCTACCGCGAGCGGATGGTCGCCCCCTATCGGGGAATCCTGCCGGCCGCTGCCATCCAGAGCATGGAGGAACAGTTCTCGGGTGCCTGCACGGTGGAGATCGCGGCTTTCGACGAGTTCTCCAAACTGCTCGGCGACCCCACGGCGACCGCCGATTTCGAGCATGTCATCTTCGATACTGCGCCGACCGGGCATACGCTGCGGCTGTTGACGCTGCCCTCGGCATGGGACGAATTCATCTCGTCGTCGACGGGCGGCGCGTCCTGTCTCGGCCCCCTGGCGGGGCTGGAGAAGCAGAAGGCGCTGTACGCGAGGACCGTGGCCCGCTTGTCGAATCCGGAAGAGACGACGGTGATCCTGGTGAGCCGGCCCGAAACCTCGTCCTTGCGCGAAGCAGACCGCACGCGCGGGGAACTCGCCGAACTGGGCATCCGGAACCAGACCCTCGCGATCAACGGTCTGTTTTCGGTCGATCAGTCCGATGACGCGATTGCCTCGGCCATGTCGCGCCGAGCGGCCGCGGCCCTTGCTGCAATGCCGTCGCAGCTGTCCGAACTTCCGCGCTGCACGATTCCCTTCCTGCCCAAGGGCACGGTCGGGCTGGACGCCTTGCGCGTCATGGCGCATCCGGAAATCGCCGCGCCCGCACGCCTGGAGCCGATGCCTTCCACGCAGCTGCCGCCGGGGCTCGCGGGACTCGTCGATGAGCTCGCGCGTGCCGGGCACGGCGTCATCATGACGATGGGCAAGGGGGGCGTCGGCAAGACCTCGGTCGCGGCCGCGATCGCGGTGGCGCTCGCGCGACGCGGCGGCAAGGTAGTGCTGTCCACGACGGACCCGGCCGCCCATGTGGCGGGGACACTCGACGGCGCGGTTTCGGGCCTCAGCGTCACGCGCATCGACCCGCGGCAGGAAGTCGCCGACTACACCGCGGAGGTGCTCGCCAAAGCCGGGAAGAGCCTCGACGCCGGAGGCCTTGCGATGCTCGAGGAAGACTTGCGATCGCCCTGCACCGAGGAGATTGCCGTCTTCCGGGCCTTTGCCCGCACGGTGGACGAAGGCAAGGACGGTTTCGTGGTGCTGGACACCGCGCCGACCGGTCACACCATCCTGCTACTTGATGCGGCCGAGGCCTATCACCGGGAGGTCATGCGCACCCAGGGCGACATGCCTGAATCGGTACGTCAGCTGCTGCCGCGGCTGCGCGACAAGGCGTATACGCACGTGCTGATCGTGACCCTGCCCGAGGCGACGCCGGTGCATGAGGCCGAGCGGCTGCAAGGCGATCTCGCGCGGGCCGGCATCGAGTCTTATGCGTGGGTCATCAATCAGTCCTTGCTCGCCAGCGGCACGGGCGACCCGCTGCTATGCGAGCGAGGCAGATACGAAGTGCCGTTCGTGCGGCGGGTCGCCGACGAGCTGGCGACGCGTTGCGCGCTGATTCCGTGGCTCGCCGAGGCCCCGGTCGGCGAAGCCGGGCTGGAGCAGCTGATTCGGTAGCAAGACCAAAAGAAAATCCCCGCGCAGGCGCGAGTCCTGGCGGGGATCGAAGCTTCCGGCGCGAGGGCCGGGGCGATCTTCTTGTTCTGTCTTGTTCTTGTTGCTTATGCGGTCTTCCGGGCGGCGCGATGCGGTTCCGCCGGCGCCTCGGCTGCGATTTCGATGGACGACTCCGTGTTGCCTTCCGTCGCGCTCCTCACGACTTCCAGTGCCGACATCACGGCGGCGAAAGCGAGATTTGAACCCGGCTTCACGGAGCCGGCCACCTTTTCGAGGCGGGAGACGCACTCCTGCATGAACTCCGAGATTCCCGGCTCGATCAGGCCCAGCGTGGTCTGCTGGTATTGGCCGATGATCTCGAAGGCGAGGCGGGCCGACTCCGCACTTTTGTCGATCATACGCCAGCCGAAGGCGGTTTCGAGCTTGATCAGTTCGCCGACTTCCTTGACGTCGACGATGGCGTTGGCGTTGTTCGCGACCTCGACGATCAGGGAGCGCCAGGTGCCGAGCGTCAGGGCCAGCAGGTGGTCGTTGCTGTTGAGGGCGGCATTGGCGACCGCCGTCGCGGTGTCGAGCGTGTGGTTTTGGACATCGGCGATCGTTTCGACGATCTTTTCGGCATTGGGGATCATGGGGTAACTCCTTCTTTCGAACCGGAAGTGGAATTAATACCAGACGAACATTATGTTTTTATGTTGGAGAGGGCTGATGAGGGCCGTCACGACGCCGGCGCAAGAATCGACCGGACGAGAAGTTCTCGCGCCTGCGCCGCGGGAACCGGCCGGCTGAAGAAGTAGCCTTGAACCTCGTCGCAGCCGGCGGTCTTCAGGTGGATCAGCTGGTCGAGCGTCTCGACGCCCTCGGCAAGCACCTGCATCTTCAGGTTGTGGGCGAGCGCGATGATCGAGGCCACGATGACGCCGTCGTCCGGGCTGTTGCGGATGTCGTTGATGAACTCGCGGTCGATCTTCAGGCGATGGATCGGGAAGGTGCGGATGTAGCCGAGGCTGGAGAAGCCGCTGCCGAAGTCGTCCAGTGCGATTCCGAAACCGAGCTTTTCCAGCTTGTCGAGCACCTGGCGGGCGATTTCGATGGATTCGACGAGCGTGGTCTCGGTGATCTCGACTTCGAGGTCCTGCGCGGACACGTCGTACTTCGCGAGCATGGATTCGATGCGCTGCGGGAGTTCCTCGTCCTGCAGCTGCCGCGCGGAGACGTTGAATGCGATTGGCACGGCGTCGAGCCCCTCCGCCTTCCAGGTCGCGAGTTGACGGCAGCAGGCTTCCGCGACCCAGTTGCCGAGTTCGACGATGAGCCCGCCGCGCTCGGCGAGCGGAATGAAGTCGCCCGGGTAGACCAGCCCGAAGTCGGGATGCTGCCAGCGCACCAGGGCTTCGAAGCCGACGATGCGGTAGTCGGACAGCCGCACCTTGGGCTGGAAATGCAACACCAGCTCGTTGTCGGCGATGGCCTTGGGCAGACGCAGTTCGAGATTGAACAGGCGGTCCCTGTCGGTACTCAAGCCGGGTTCGAAATAGGTGTACTGGCCGCGCCCCGTCCGTTTGGACTGATACATGGCCGCATCGGCTTGACGGCATAGGGAATCGACGTCCTGGCCGTCGCGCGGAAAGAGCGCGATCCCGATGCTGGGCGTGACGTGAATGTCGTGCTCGCCGAGGTTCGTCATCGGCACGCTGATCTGTTCGATCAGCTTGGCCGCGACGATCTCTACATCGCTGACGCTTTCGAGCCCCGTCAGCAGGACCGCAAATTCGTCGCCGCCGAGGCGCGCAACGATATCCGACTCTCTCAATGTAGAGCGCAGCCGCCCGGCGACGGTTTGCAGCAGAAGATCGCCTGCATGATGCCCGAGCGTGTCGTTGATCGCCTTGAATCGGTCGAGGTCGAGATAGAGCAGCGCATAGTGCTTGCGGCTGCGCTTGGCGCGGAACAGATGCGTGCCGACGAGCTCGGCGAACATCCGCCGGTTGGGCAGGCCGGTGAGGGGGTCGTGGGCCGCCATCATGAAGGCGCGGCGCTTCTCGTCCTCGAGTCGCGCGATGAGGGCACGGTTCTCGTGATCGGTGGCCTTGAGCGCGGCGACGATCCGCTTCTGCCGCGAGATTCCCCGGACGACGGCGGAGGCGGACAACGCGATCATGACGGTCAGTATCACCATCGTGGTCACGAAGCCGGAAGACGCGTCGGTGCGCGGGGTGATGATCTCGTGGAGACCACCGGCGGCGCCGTCGATGGATCCTTCGGAGCCGATCAGCTTCTCGGAAACCGCAGCGACGAGGTTTTCCTGATGCACGGTCGTGCCGTATCGAAGCAAGGCTTTTTCGGCGTCGAGCCGTTGCCAGGCCGCGACCCAGATCAGGGCGATCAGGATGAGCGAGATGCCGACGCTGCCAAGCGCCAGGACGGTCCAGTCATCGCGTAGCAGATGACTGGGCCAGGTTTTGCGTCGTAGAGGAAAGGATAGGGGCACGTCAGGAGCAATGGACTACCAAGAATGGGCACTATGATTCCTCCTGCCGGTTACAACTTCGTGACTAAGCGTTTCGTCAGGGCGCGCGCGCCGCATTCCGCCGCTGCCGTCGCTGCGAAAAGCTTGCCGAAGGGCTTGTAAAACGTACTGCGCGCTAGCGCGGGCGGCAGTCCGGGCGAAACGGTTCGGCATACGACGAAAGGCATGGCGCCTGGCCGAAAGGGCTGCGGCGGCAGGGTTGGGGCGGCCGACCCGCATAGCGGCGAAATGCCAGGGACTGATTCCGGGAATTCCGTTTGCTTCGGTTCCGCGGTCACTCGCTCCCCATCCGCCCGCGACCATGGCCCAGGTGTTTTCCCAGCGCGCCGTCCTGCTGATCAAGCTCAGCCTGAGCGCCGTTCCTGCGCTGGCCGCTTCGGTCGTTGCGGTGTATCGGTGGAACGCATCGATGCCCGCGGCGCGCGGCGCGGCGGTCCGTCAGCCGATCCCGTTCAGTCACAAGCACCACGTGGGCGACGACGGCATCGACTGCCGTTACTGCCATACCTCGGTCGAAAACTCCCGTTTTGCCGGGATGCCGTCGACCGAGACCTGCATGACCTGCCATTCGCAGCTCTTCAACGACGCGCCGGTGCTGGCGCCCCTGAGGGAGAGCCTGCTATCCGGGTGGCCCGTCGCATGGCGGCGTGTTCATGATCTGCCGGACTTCGTCTATTTCGATCACAGCATTCACGTACGCAAGGGGGTGTCCTGCGGTGAATGCCACGGTCCGGTCGAGCAGATGCCGCTCATCTGGCGCGAGGCGTCACTGGAAATGCAGTGGTGCCTGGACTGCCACCGGCGTCCGGAGCGGCATCTGCACCCGGCCGGAGAGGTGTTTCGCGGGGTCCGGCCCGCGGAGGGGGATGCCAGGGCGGCGCTGGAAGGGTCGCCGCGGCTGCTGAGCACGCGCCGCCTTACCGACTGTTCGACCTGTCATCGATGACACAGCGCGCGTTCATTCCGATCCGGGCATCGCCGGACAATGAACGGGAGAGCGCCGCCGATCCTGGGCGCCGCGGTTTCCTGCAACTAATGGCCGCCTCGCTGGCGCTTGCCGGCTCGGGATGCAGCGGGCCGCCCGCCGAGAAGATCCTGCCCTACGTGGCGATGCCCGAGGACGTGCTGCCCGGACAGCCGACCTTCTATGCGACCAGCCTCGTCCGTCGCGGATATGGGCTGGGGGTGCTGGTCGAGAGCAACATGGGGCGGCCGACCAAGGTGGAGGGCAATCCCGGCCATCCTGCGAGCCGCGGTGCGACCGATGTGTTCGCGCAGGCGAGCGTGCTGCAGTTCTGGGATCCGGACCGTTCCCAGACGCCGATGCGCGGACAGCAGCCGGTCTCCTGGCGCGATGCGGAAGCCTTCATGCTCGACTGCGGCGAGGCCCTCATCGCACGGGGAGGGGCCGGGCTGGCGGTGCTGACCGGCACGGTGACGTCGGAAACATGGCTTGCGGAGTGGCGCTCGCTGCTGCGGCGCTACCCGGAGGCGCGTTGGTATTGCCACGATCCCTTGCATGACGATGGCGCGTTCGAGGCTGCGCAAATGGGCTTCGGTCGCCACGTGGACACCGTGTTCCATCTCGATCGGGCGCGAGTTGTCGTGAGCCTCGCCGCGGATGTCTTCGGGGATGGGCCGGGAAGCGTGGCTTATGCACGCGACTTCGCCGAGCTGCGGCGCCGTGCCGATCGGCCGAGCCGGCTGTATGCCGTCGATGCGGTGCTCGGCCTGACCGGGGCCAACGCCGACGAGCGGCTTGCGCTGTCGCCCGATCGAATCGAACGGGTGGTTTGGCGCTTGGCGGCGGCATTGGGAGTGGGCGAGGCGGCCGGCGTTGAGGCCGACGCCGACACGGCGCGCTGGGAAGCGGCGTTTGCTGAGGCGCTGCAGACGAATCGCGGCGAAAGCGTCGTGATGGCAGGTCCGGCCCTGTCTCCCGAAACTCGTGCGCTCGTTCACGTCATCAACGGGATACTGGGCAATGTCGGCCGCAGCGTCGACTATATCGCGCCCGTCGCGGCGGAACCCGGGAGCCACGCGGAGTCGCTGACCGCCTTGTGCGAGCGGATGCGGAGCGGACGGGTCGAGTCGCTACTGATCCTCGGCGCGAATCCGGTATATGACGCGCCGGCCGAGCTCGATTTCGGCGGCGCGCTGTCGAGTGTGCCGCGCACCGTCCACGCAGGTCTTTATCGTGATGAAACGGCGCTGCGCTGCGTCTGGCATCTGCCGCTCGCTCATGAGTTCGAGCATTGGAGCGATGCGCGCGGATACGACGGGACGATCGGCGTCATCCAGCCGGTGATTCGACCCCTGTATGGCGGCCGCTCGGCGCGCGAAATCCTGGGCATGTTCGGCAGGCCGGGGCAGCGATCGGACCACGACGCGGTGCGCGGGGAACTGGGAGACCGCATCGGCGGCCGGGGGGAGGGATTCGAGGCGGCCTGGGATCGATGCCTGCGCGACGGGGTGATTGCCGGTACTGCGGCCTTGCCCTTGCATCTGGGGCCGGCGGCGATTCCGCGTCGACCGAGCTTCGATGCGGCGTCGCTGACCGCGGTCTTCGTCGCCGATTCGGCCGTCGACGACGGCAGTTTTGCCAACAACGCGTGGCTGCAGGAACTGCCCCGGCCGTTGACGAAGCTCACTTGGGACAATGCCGCGCTGGTTTCGCCTGGTACGGCCGCCGCGCTGGGGCTCGCGAATGGGGACGTGGTCGAGCTGAGCGGGGCCGGTCGTTCGGTTGCGGCGCCGGTGTGGATTCTTCCGGGCATGGGGGATGGGACTGTCGGGATCTGCCTCGGTTACGGACGCTGGGCGGCGGGGCGAGTCGGCGACGGTGTCGGCTTCAACGGTTATCGGCTGAAGCCCGGTGTCGGAGTAACCCTCCCAGTTGTCGTCCGGACGACCGGGGACAGGCACGCGTTCGCGTGCACTCAACTCGTGGCGTCGATGATGGGGCGGCCGCTCGCGAGGCATGCGACGGTGGGCGAGTTACGGGATCTGCCGATGGAAAAATCGGCTGCGGCGGAGTCCCTCTATCCGCCTTACGACTACCCGAGCCACGCCTGGGCGATGGCGATCGACCTCAACGCCTGCATCGGTTGCGGCGCCTGCACGATCGCCTGCCAGGCCGAGAACAACATCCCGGTCGTCGGCAAGGACCAGGTCATGCGGACGCGCGAGATGCACTGGATCCGCGTGGACACGTATTTCGAAGGCGGGCTCGACGCGCCGGCGACCTACAACCAGCCGGTGCCGTGCATGCAGTGCGAGGACGCGCCGTGCGAGCAGGTCTGTCCCGTCGCCGCGACCGTCCACGACTCGCAGGGACTGAACGTGATGGTTTACAACCGGTGTCTCGGGACGCGCTACTGCTCGAACAACTGTCCCTACAAAGTGCGCCGGTTCAACTTCTTCAACTTCACCAAGGACACGCCGGCAATCCTGAAGCTCGCCATGAACCCGGACGTCACCGTTCGTGCGAGAGGCGTGATGGAGAAGTGCACGTACTG
>NZ_DATFAO010000025.1:0-30536 GCF_035254505.1 Aromatoleum sp.
GGCGGTCGACTGGGCGCGCTTCGGCCGCGCGGTGTTCGGCCAGGTCGCGAAGGTCGTCGACGAGGACCTCAACTCGCCGGGCGGCAGCACGCTCGCGACGCAGATCGAGAAGTACCGCCACTCGCCGGACGGCGTCACGCACTCGCCGCGCGAGAAAATCCGCCAGATGGTGTCGGCGACCGTGCGCGCGTACCGCGATGGTCCGGAAACTTTCCCGATCCGCCAGCGCCTGGTGCTCGATTACCTGAACACCGTGCCGCTGTCAGCGGCGCCCGTGTATGGCGAGGTCCACGGTCTCGGTGACGGCCTGTGGGTGTGGTTCGGCGCCGATTTCGAGCACGTGAACCAGCTATTGGCCGCACCGGACGCGTCCGGCGAGGCGCTCGCCGACCAGGGCCTCGCGCTGCGCCAGGTGCTCGCGCTGATGATCGCGCACCGCCGCCCCTCGTATTTCCTCGGTCGTGGGCGGGAAGACCTGGTGACGCTCGCCGACGCCCACCTGCGCCTGCTCGCCGAATCGGGCGTGATCACGCCGGCGCTGCGCGACGCGGCCCTGCGCCGCGAACTCAAATTCCGCGACGCCGCCGTCGAGCCGGCGCGTGTGCCGGTCGACGCCGACAAGGGCGCGATCCTGATCCGCACGCGTCTCGCAGGGATGCTCGACGTGTCGCTCTACGATCTCGACCGCCTCGACCTGCGCGCGACCTCGACCCTCGACCGCAATCTGCAGCAGACCGTCACGAAGTACCTGGATCGCCTTGCCGAACCCGACTTCGGCACCAAGGCGGGAATCATCGGCGACAAGCTGCTGACGCCGAACCAGCTCGACAAGGTCTACTACAGCTTCACGCTCTTCGAGCGCACCGAGCGCGGCAACCGCGTGCGCGTGCAGACCGACACGACCGACCAGCCGCTCGACATCAACGAGGGCAGCAAGCTCGAACTGGGCTCGACCGCCAAGCTGCGCGTGCTGTCGACCTACCTCGAGATCGTCGCCGAGCTGCACCAGCGCTTCTCCGACAAGACCGTCGAGGAGCTGCGCGCGACCCCGGTCGACCGCCACGACGTGCTGACCCGCTGGGCGCTGGACTACCTGATTGCCGCGAAGGACCGCAATCTGCCGCCGATGCTCAACGCCGCGCTCGAGCGCCACTACTCGGCGAGCCCCAGCGAATCCTTCTTCACCGGGGGCGGGGTTCACACCTTCAACAACTTCCGCAAGGAAGACAACGGCCGTTCCCCGACCGTCCGCGAGGCGCTGCAGGCGTCGATCAACCTGCCTTTCGTGCGCCTGATGCGCGACATCGTGCGCCACACGATGTACCAGGTGCCCGGCAGCACGGCGAAGCTCCTCGAAGACGACAGCGACCCGCGCCGCGAGGAGTATCTCGCCAAGTTCGCCGACCGCGAAGGCCAGGTCTTCATGCGCCGCTTCTGGCGCAAGTACCAGGGCCAGACGCCGGACGAGATCCGCGACGAATTCATGCAGGGCCTGCGGCCGACCGTCGACCGTCTTGCCGCCGCTTACCGCTACCTCAACCCGGACGCCGACCTGGAAGCCTTCACCGCCTTCATCGAGGCGCGCCTGCCCGAAGCCGACCTCGGCCACGGCCGTGCAGCGGCCCTCTACAAGCGCTACGCGCCGGGCAATTTCGACCTGCCCGACCAGGGCTACATCGCCCGCGTGCACCCGCTCGAGCTGTGGCTCGCCGCGTACCTGTCGCGCAAGCCGGATGCGACCTTCACCGAAGCCGTGCAGGCGAGCAAGGCCGAGCGGCAGGCCGTATACCGCTGGCTCTTCCGCAGCCGCTTCAAGAGCGCGCAGGATTCGCGCATCTACACGATCCTCGAAGTCGAGGCCTTCCTTGACATCCATCGCCGCTGGGTGCGCTTCGGCTACCCGTTCAATACGCTCGTGCCCTCGCTCGCGACCGCGCTCGGCAGTTCCGGTGACCGGCCCGCGGCGCTCGCCGAGCTGATGGGCATCATCGTGAACGACGGCGTGCGCCTGCCGACCTCGCGCATCGAGCGGCTGCACTTCGCTGCCGGGACGCCCTACGAAACGGAGCTCGTGCGCAAGCCCGGCGAAGGCGAGCGCGTGATGCGCTCGGAAGTGGCCAGCGCCCTGAAGGAGGCCTTGTCGGAGGTCGTCGAAGGCGGTACCGCGCGGCGGCTCGCCGGTGCCTTCGTCGGTGCCGACGGCAAGCCGATGCCGGTCGGCGGCAAGACCGGTACGGGTGACAACCGCGTCATCGTCTCCGGCGCCCACGGCGGCGTGCGCGGCGGCTACTCGCTCAACCGCACGGCGACCTTCGTGTTCTACCTCGGGCCGCGCTACTTCGGGACGCTGACCGCTTACGTGATCGGCAAGGACGCGTCGTCCTTCCACTTCACGTCCGGTCTGCCGGTGCAAATCCTGAAGTCGATGGCACCGACGCTGCTGCCGCTCCTCGATCGGCCGCCGGTTCCCGAGACGCCTGCGCAGCCACTGGTCGTGCGTGACGCCCCGCCGGGCGACACGGCCGAGGGCGACGCGCCCGCTCCGGAGAAGAACGGCGACGCGCCGGACAACAGCCGCAATGGAATGGGGAAGATCCATGAGGCGCCCGCTCCCGTGCCGGCACCTGCGGCGCCGGCCGGCCACTAGCTGGCGCCGGCGCTGCATTTGCAAGGATTTGTTCGGATAGTCAGCGTTCCCTGCAGTCCAACGTTGTATATACAGGAACCCGCCGCGCTGGGCTTCGGCCCCGCGGCGGTCTCACACCGCCTGCGCGGTTTGTATGGAGTGACATTGCGATGGTCCGCGACCTGATGCGCATCTTTCAGCGCGTGCTGCTGGTCCCGTTGGTGCTGCTGTTCGCCTCGGCCGGTGCGGCGTGGGCGGAAGACCCCCCGAGCCGGGTCGGCCGCATTTCCGTGATCGACGGCGAACTCGCCGTCAAGCGTGACGGCGGCAAATGGGAAAGCGCCGGCATCAACTGGCCGATCACGACCGACGACTCGCTCGCCACCGAGCGCAACAGCCGCGCCGAGATCCGTATCGGTTCGAGCGTGCTGCGGCTCGACGAAGACACGACGGTGCAGATCCGCCGCCTCGACGACGAGCGCATCCGCGTCCGTCTCGACGACGGCAGCGTCTCGCTGCGCGTGAGAAGCTCCGATCGCGAGGATCAGATCGAAGTCGAGACGCGCGACGGACGGGCGATGACGGCCGACCCCGGCCGCTACCGCATCGATCAGCTCGACCGCAGCACGGTCGTCACCAACTATCGCGGCCACATCGACTTTCGTGCGCCGGACCGCAATATCGGCGTTTCCGACGACCGCCGGATGGAGATTTCCTCCGACGGGCGCACCGACGTGAGCTGGAGTTCGCCCGAGAACGACGATTTCTCGGACTGGGCGCAGGCGCGCGATGAACGTGACGAGCGCATCGGCCGTCCGCGCCACGTGTCGCCGGAGATGACGGGCTACGAGGATCTGTACGAGTACGGTGAGTGGGGCGACTACGGCGACTACGGCACGGTGTGGTATCCGCGCGCGGTGCCAGCCGGTTGGGCCCCCTACCGGTACGGCCACTGGATGTTCGTCCAGCCTTGGGGGTGGACCTGGGTCGACGATCAGCCCTGGGGCTTTGCGCCCTTCCACTACGGCCGCTGGGTGCTGATCCGCAACCGCTGGGCCTGGGCGCCGGGTCGTTATGTGGCCCGTCCCGTGTACGCGCCGGCACTTGTCGCGTGGATCGGCGCGCCGGGTGCCAGCATCACGATCTCGTCGGGCCTGCCCCGCAACGTCAGCTGGTATCCGCTGGCGCCGCGCGAAGTGTTCGTGCCGCGTTACCGCTACTCGCCGACCTACGTGCGGCAGGTGAATATCACGCAGGTCACGAACGTCACCGAGATCACGCGCGTCGTGCAGGCGCCGGATCGTGTCCGCCACGTCTACCGCCAGGAGCAGTTCGCCGTCACGCCCGCGTCGGAGCGCTTCGTGCAAACGCCGCGTGTCGTCAATATCGATCCGGATCGCCGCCGCGAGCAGCGCATGGCCGATTGGGAACGCCGCCGCGCGGAGCGGCATGACGACAGGCGTGACGGGGATCGTCGGCGCGAAGGCCTGCGCGACCAATCCGGTCAGCCTGTTCCGGCCGGCGGACCGCAGATCGCTCCGGCGATCCGCGAACGCACCGAGCGCGAGCAGGCCGACCAACGTCAGCGCGAACGCCTGCAGCAACCGCAGCAGGAGCAGGACGATCGTCAACGCCGGTTCCAGCAGCGCGAACAGACCGACCAGCAGCGCGACCAAGCGCGCCGTGCCGAAGCCGAGCAGCGGCAGCGCGAACGTCAGCAGCAACTGCAGCAGGACCAGGACGAGCGCCAACGCCGCTTCCAGCAGCGCGAACAAGCCGACCAGCAGCGCCAGCAGCAACAGCAGCAGGATCAGGAAGACCGGCGCCGTCAGTTGCAGCAGCAACGCGACCAGACCGAGCAGCAACACGAGCAGGCGCGGCGTGCCGAGTTCGAGCAACGTCAGCGTGAACGCCAGCAACAGCAGCAGGATCAGGAAGATCGACGCCGTCAGCTGCAGCAGCAACACGACCAAGCCGAACAACAACAGCGCGATCAGGTTCGGCAGCAGCGCACGGAGTTCGAACAGCAGCGCCAGCGCGAACGCCAGGCGCAGGATCAGGAGCAGGATCGCCGCCGCGAAGCGGCCCAGCAACGCGAGCAGTTCGACCGCCAGCGCGAGCGGTCAGTCCAGCCGGAGCGCCGCGAGGCGCAGCCGCAGCAACGTCAAGGTCGCGGCGAAGAAGAGAAAGCCCGCGAGCAACAGCGCAAGCGCCAGAACAATCCCAACGACAACAACCACCCGGACAACTGAGTCCCGTAAGCCGAACGACTGCTGCCCGCGATGATGCGGTGCAGCGGTTGCATTTGGCGGGGCGAGGTCCTATCTTAGCCGGTCGCCCCTGCAACTTTATTGCCGTGTCCGCCCATTCCCCCCAACTGCGCTCGTTCCGTGATCGCGCGCGCCAGATCGTCTTGTTCGAGGTCGGCGGCCTGCTGCTGATCACGCCGCCCTTCGCCTGGGCCACCGGTGCGCCGCTCCTCGAATCGAGCGCCCTGATGGCGGTAATGGCGCTACTCGCAGCCGTCTGGAACACCGTGTTCAATACCAGCTTCGACTGGATCGAAGGCCGCCTCACGGGCCGCACCGCCGATCGCCGCCCGGTTCGCCTGCGCGCGCTGCATGCTGTCGGTTTCGAGGGCGGACTGCTGCTGCTGACGCTGCCGGTCATCGTGCTGTGGACCGGGCTCGGCTGGGCCGAGGCGCTGGTCGCCGATCTCGCGCTCGCGGCGGCCTACGTCGTCTACGCGTTCGCCTTCAATCTCGCCTACGATCGGCTTTTCCCGATACAGCCGGCCCGGCGCGACGCGGTGCACTGTGCAGACTAGGGACGATCGAGGCCTGGCGGTGCCGCCGATCCGCCGCGACGTCGACCTGACGCCGTTCAACACCTTCGGCCTGCCCGCGCGTGCGAGCCGCCTTGCAGTCGTGCGGAAGGCGGAAGACGTCCGGGCGCTGCGCGCGGATCCGGAATGGGGGGCAGGACCCAGTCTCGTGCTCGGCGGCGGCAGCAACCTCGTGCTCACGCGCGACGTCCCCGGTCTTGTGCTGAAGGTCGAGGTCGCCGGCCGCAGGCTCGTCGGCGAGGACCGCGACGCCTGGTACGTCGAGGCGGGCGCCGGCGAGAACTGGCACGATTTCGTCCGGTGGACGCTCGAACAGGGCCGGCCCGGCCTCGAAAACCTGTCGCTGATCCCCGGCACGGTCGGCGCCGCGCCCGTGCAGAACATCGGCGCGTACGGGCTCGAGATGGCCGAGCGCTTCCACTCGCTACGCGCGGTCACGCTCGATAGCGGGGAGGTGATCGAGCTGGACCGCGCGGCTTGCCGCTTCGCGTACCGCGACAGCGTCTTCAAGCAGGAATTGGCGGGGCGCGTGCTGATCACCTCCGTGACCTTCTGCCTGCCGCGGCGCTGGCAACCCGTCCTCGGCTACGCCGACGTCACGCGCGAATTGGCCGCAGGCAACATCGCCGACCCGACGCCAGAGCAAGTCTCCGACGCGGTCATCGCCGTGCGCCAGCGAAAACTGCCGGACCCTGCGCGAATCGGCAATGCTGGCAGCTTCTTCAAGAACCCGGTCGTCGATGCCGACACGCGCGCGCGCCTCGCCGCAGCGCACCCGGAACTGCCTTCGTACGCGCAGCCCGACGGTCGTTTCAAGCTCGCCGCCGGCTGGCTGATCGACCGCAGCGGATGGAAAGGGCGCGACCTGGGCCCGGTCGGCGCCTACGAGAATCAGGCGTTGGTGCTGGTCAACCGCGGCGGCGCCCGCGGGATGGACGTCGAGCGCATCGCTCGGGCGATCCAATCCGATGTGCTCGCGCAATTCGGCGTGCATCTGGAGCCCGAACCGGTTTTCGTATAGCGCAATACCCTTACCCGCAGTGATAGAATGCGCGATTCATACGCCGCCCGCGGTAGGAATCGCGCGTCGGCTCGCTTGCGGGGAGTGTAGGAATGGGGTTCAGAGGCCGCCTGGCCGTCATCGCGGTCGTCATGGCCGCGTGCAGCAATGCGCTGGCCGGTGACACCGTCCAGGATCTGATCCACAAGGCCGCGAGCGATTCCCCGACGCATGCCGCGCTGGTCAAGGAAGGACACAGCGCCAGCTTCTTCTGCGCCAACTGCCACGGTGAAAGCGGCGCCAGCCGCTACCCCGAAGTGCCCAACCTCGCCGGCCAGAATCCCGTCTACGTCGCCAACCAGATTTCGGCCTTCGTCAGCGGCAAGCGCCGCAACGAATTCATGCAGGGCCTGATGAAGGTGCTGAGCGATCGCGAGAAGGCTGCGATCGCCGTCTACTTCGCCGACGCCGGCGCGACGCCGGCCGGCAAGGGGGGGGCGGCCGCAGTCCAGGGCGAATCGCATTTCAAGCGCATCTGCGTGCGCTGCCACCAGGCCGACGCACATGGCAACGAAGGCATTCCGCGCCTGGCGGGCCAGCAGCCGGAGTACCTGCGCCTGAGCCTCAAGCGCTACCTCAACAAGACCGGCGAGCGCGTCAGCACGGATATGAGCGCAGCCGCCGCGGAGCTCGGTGAGGCAAACATCGAGGCGGTCGTCCAGTATCTCGCGGGCTTGAAGTAAGGGTCGTCTTCAGGCCCCCGTCCTTCCCAATCTCCCCGAAATCGCCTCCGCACACGCGCGCAGCTTCTTCGCCACCGGACCGTGCCAGTCGGAGTCGAAGCTGCCGGCGGGACCCATCGCGGTGATCGCCAGAGCCAGATGGCCGGCGTGGTCGAAGACCGGCGCGGTGAAGGCGTTGATGCCGGGGATGGGTTTGCCGACGGCGCGGGCGAGGCGTTCGCGGCGCACCTCTTCGAGTTCCGCTTCGAGTTCTTCGCGCGAGATCGTGCCGCGGTTGGTCTGGAGGCGTGCGAATTCGTCCTCGATCAGCGCGGCGGTCATGCGCGCGGGCAGGAAGGCGGCGAAGGTACGGCCAGTGGCGGAGGTGAGCAGGTCCATCACGGTGCCGACGCGCATGTTCACGTGCACTTGCCGATTGCATTCCTCGATGCTGACGATAGTCGGGCCCTGGTTGCCCCACACCGCGATCGCGACGTTCTGCTGGATCTCGTCCGAGAGTTTCGCCGCTTCGGGGGTCGCCACGCGCAACGGGTTCAACTCGTGCAGCGCCGACAAGCCCATCTGCAGCGTGAAGGCGCCGAGGCCGTAGCGCCCGGTGACGGGGTCCTGCTCGATCAGGCCGAGCTTGCCGAAGCTCACGAGATAGGGGTGGGCCTTCGCCGGCGGCATGCCGGCTTCGCGCGCGAGATCCTTGAGGATCATCGGGCCGCCGTGCCGCACCAGCGCCTGCAGCAACGCGCCGCCCACTTCGATCGACTGGATGCCCCGCCGGTCGCCGGATTTCTCCGTCGGGCGCTCCGCACTGTGTTCGTTGTTCAAGGTCTTATCTCCCGTAGGGCGCAAATCTTAACAGCTGTGCGGGCAGCATTCTGAAGTGATTTATCTATAGCAAACCAATTGACGATTAACAAATCGTCCGCTAGCATGATTTTAACCACGCAGGCTATCGTCGAGGAGTTGTCGATGAATACCAAGGTTTTTGCATCGCAGGCCGACCTGGAAGAAAAGCGGATCAGCTTCGAGCAGTTGTCGCCGCACACCTGGGCCTATACCGCCGAGGGCGACCCCAACACCGGCATCGTCGTCGGCGACGACGCGGTGATGATCATCGACGCGACCGCGACGCCGGTGATGGCGCAGGGCGTGATCGCGAAGGTGCGCGAGATCACCGACAAGCCGATCAAGTACGTCGTGCTGACGCACTACCACGCGGTGCGCGTGCTCGGCGCCTCCGGCTACAAGGACGAGGGGCTGCAGCAGATCATCGCGAGCCGCGACACCTACGACCTGATCGTCGAGCGCGGCCAGCAGGACATGGATTCCGAAATCGGGCGCTTCCCGCGGCTCTTCGATGCGGTCGAGAGCGTCCCGGGTCTGACTTGGCCGACGCTGACCTTCACGGGCGAGATGAGCCTGTGGCTCGGCAAGCTCGAGGTCAAGATCATGCAATGCGGGCGCGGCCATACCAAGGGCGACACGGTCGTGTGGCTGCCGCAGGACAATGTGCTGTTCTCGGGCGACCTCGTGGAATATGACGCGGCGTGCTACACAGGCGACGCGTATCTTGCGGATTGGCCGGCGACGCTCGATCGACTCGCGCAGTTCGGTGCCGCGAAGCTCGTGCCGGGGCGCGGCCCGGCGCTGAAGACGCCGGAAGCGGTGGAGCAGGGGCTCGCCTACACCAAGGCTTTCGTGTCGACGCTGTATCGCAGCGCACAGGAGGCGGTCGCGCAGGGCATGGAGCTCAAGGCTGCGATGGCGCATGTGCGCAAGCATATGGATCCGCATTTCGGCCAGGTCTTCATCTACGAGCACTGCCTGCCCTTCGACGTTACGCGCGCCTTCGACGAGGCTTCGGGCATCCGTGATCCGCGGATCTGGACGGCGGAGCGCGACCGGCAGATGTGGCACGCGCTGCAGGAGTAGGGCCGGCACGCTGACCGCGCACAGAATTTGGCGAAACGCCCGCAAGAAGGCGGCGCCACCGACCGACAGGCAAGAGGAGGAGACACCGTGCTCAGCACGTACACGTACCCCAAGTTCGAATACCAGCGCCCGCCGGAGATCGCCGAGCAGCGCGACGGGCACTATCCGGTCGTGATCGTCGGCGCCGGGCCGGTCGGGCTCGCCGCGGCGATCGACCTCGCGATCCAGGGCAAGCCGGTCGTGCTGCTCGACAATGACGACACGGTATCGATCGGTTCGCGCGGAGTCTGCTACGCCAAGCGCGCATTGGAGATCATGGACCGTCTGGGCTGCGCCGAGGAGATGGTGCAGAAGGGCGTGTCATGGAACGTGGGGCGCACCTTCTTCCGCGAGCAGGAGGTGTTCAACTTCAACCTCTGCCCGGAGCCGGACCACCACCGCCCGGGCATGATCAACCTGCAGCAGTACTACCTCGAGGAATACCTCGTGCGCCGCGCGCAGTCGCTGCCCGCGATCGACTTGCGCTGGAAGAACAACGTGATCGCCGTCACCGATCACGATGAGCACGTCAGCCTGCGCGTCGAGACGCCGGACGGCGCCTACGGCATCGACGCCGACTGGCTGATCGTCGCGGACGGCGCCCGCAGCCCGATCCGCCACATGATGGGGCTGGACATCGAAGGCAAGATCTTCATGGACCGCTTCCTGATCGCCGACGTCGTAATGAAGGCGGACTACCCGACCGAGCGCTGGTTCTGGTTCGATCCGCCCTTCCACCCGAACCAGTCGGTGCTGCTGCATCGGCAGGCCGACAACGTCTGGCGCATCGATTTTCAGCTCGGCTGGAACGTCGATCCGGAAGAGGAGAAGCAGCCCGAGAAGGTGATCCCGCGCATCCAGGCGATGCTCGGCGACGAGCGCGAATTCGAGCTCGAATGGGTCAGCGTCTACACCTTCCAGTGCCGCCGCATGCACGAGTTCCGCCATGGGCGCCTGCTTTTCACCGGGGATGCCGCGCATCAGGTCTCGCCCTTCGGCGCGCGCGGCGCGAATTCCGGCATCCAGGACACGGACAACCTCGTCTGGAAGCTCAATCTGGTGCTGGACGGCAAGGCGCCGGGAAGCCTGCTCGACTCCTACTCGGAGGAGCGCGTTTTCGCCGCCGACGAGAACATCATGAACTCGACGCGCTCGACTGACTTCATTACGCCGAAGAGCGTCATCAGCAAGACCTTCCGCAATGCCGTGCTGGGGCTTGCGAAGGACTATCCTTTTGCGCGCGCGCTCGTGAATTCCGGCCGGCTGTCAGTGCCGAGCTTCCTCACGTCGTCGCGGCTCAATACGCCGGACGGCGAGGTCTTCGCCGGCAATATGGTGCCCGGCGCGCCGATGGACGACGCACCGATCGAGACCGCGAGCGGCGAACAGTGGCTGCTGCAGGCAGCGGGCAATCGCTTCCAATTGCTGTACTACATCGCCGACGCGGCTGACCTCGACGCTAAGACGACGGCCGCCTTCGCGGCGCTCGCCGACGCGACTATCTCGGTCGAGGTGCTGGTCGTCGCCGAGCGCGGCAATGCACCCGCCGGGCTGCGGACGCTATATGACACACGCGGGCGCATCCGCGAGCGCTACGACCTGCGCCCGGACTCCTGCTATCTCGTCCGCCCGGACCAGCACGTCACCGCACGCTGGCGCGCCTTCGACGCCGACTCCGTCCGTGCCGCACTCGCGCGCGCCACCTGCAACGCCTGAGGGAAGCTGCCATGAGCCTGAACATCGATCCCAACTTCTTCACCCCCGGGAAGCGCTACTTCCGCGCCTTCTCCCCCGGCGACGATTTCTACGAGGCGCTGATCGACATGCATCGTGATCTGACCGATGAGCAGAGCGCGATGGTGAACGCGCGCCTGATCCTGTTGCTGTCGAATCACATCGGCGACATCGACGTGCTGCGCGAGGCGATGAAGATCGCGCGCGAGGGCGTCTGAACGAGGAGCTTTGCGATGCTGATCCGGAAAATCCACCACGTGGCCTATCGCTGCCACGACGCGCTCGAAACCGCGCGCTGGTACGAGAAGCATCTCGGCATGAAGCTGATCCTGTCGATCGCCGAGGACGCAGTGCCCTCGACCGGCGAGCCCGATCCCTACATGCACATCTTCCTCGATGCCGGCATGGGCAACGTGCTCGCCTTCTTCGAGCTGCCGACACGCCCGGCGATGGGGCGGGACCCGAACACGCCGGCCTGGACGCAGCACCTCGCCATGCAGGTCGACTCGATGGAGGTCCTGCTTGCGACCAAGGCCCGCCTCGAATCCGAAGGCATCGACGTGATCGGGCCGACCGACCATGCGCTCTTCCATTCGATCTACTTCTTCGATCCCAACGGCCACCGGTTGGAACTCGCTGCCAACACCGGCTCGCCGAAGATGCTGGAGGCGCTCGACCGCGTGAAGTGGGACATGCTCGAAGAGTGGGCGCAGACCAAGAAGGCGCCGAAGCACGCCGCCTGGATGCACGACGGCCGCTACAAGGAGATGTTCAAGTGAAGCTCGCAACCCTGAAGCACGGTGGGCGCGACGGCACGCTCGTCGTCGTCAGCCGCGACCTCACGCGCTGCCAGACCGTCGGCGGCATCGCAAAGACCTTGCAGGCGGCGCTCGACGACTGGGACGAAGTGGTGCCCGAATTGGAGTTCGTCTACGACATGCTCAACCACGGCCACGCGCGCCACGCGATCCCGTTCGATCCGGTGCACTGCCACTCGCCGCTGCCGCGCGCCTACCAGTGGGCCGACGGCTCGGCCTACATCAATCACGTCGAGCTCGTGCGCAAGGCCCGCGGCGTGGAACTGCCGACGTCCTTCCACACCGACCCATTGATGTACCAAGGGGGCTCGGACAGCTTCGTCGGCCCGCGCGATGCGATCGTCGCCGCGAGCGAGGACTGGGGCATCGATTTCGAGGCCGAGGTCGCGGTCGTCACCGGCGACGTGCCGATGGGGGCGACGCCGGACGAGTGCGCGCAGGCGATCCGTCTCGTGATGCTCGTGAATGATGTCTCGCTGCGCAACCTGATCCCGAACGAACTCGCGAAAGGCTTCGGCTTCTTCCAGTCGAAACCGGCATCCGCCTTCTCGCCGGTCGCCGTGACGCCCGACGAGCTCGGGGCCGCGTGGCAGGACGGGCGCGTGCACCTGCCGCTGCAGGTGACGCTCAACGGCGAACCCTTCGGACGCCCGAACGCCGGCGTCGACATGACTTTCAACTTCCCGCGCCTCATCGCCCACGTCGCCGTCACGCGCGAACTCGAGGCGGGCTCGATCATCGGCTCGGGCACCGTCTCGAACAAGCAGGGTGGCCTCTTCGGCTCCAGCACCGCGAACGGCGGCGTCGGCTACTGCTGCCTCGCCGAAGTGCGCATGTACGAGACGATCGAGAACGGTCAGCCGCAGACGCCCTTCATGCGCTTCGGCGACCGCGTGCGCATCGAGATGACGAACGAACACGGCGAAGACATCTTCGGCGCGATCGACCAGCAGGTCGTGCCGCTCGCTTGCCGCACCGCTGTCGACTGAGGAAGCGCATGAAGCTCTACACGTATTTCCGCAGCTCCGCCGCCTATCGCGTGCGCATCGCCCTCAATCTGAAGGGCATCCCCTACGAGCCCGTCGCGATCCACCTCCTGAAGGAAGGCGGCCAGCAGCGCAAACCCGAGTACCTCGCGCTGAACCCGGCGGGCCTCGTCCCGGCGCTCGACGACGAGGGCCAGTTGCTGACGCAATCGCTCGCGATCATCGAATACCTCGACGAGACGCATCCCGAGCCGCCGCTGCTGCCCGCCGATGCACTCGGTCGGGCGCGCGTGCGGGCGCTCGCACAGGCGATCGCATGCGACATCCACCCGATCAACAACCTGCGCGTGCTGAGGTACCTGAAGCACGAGTTCGGCGTCGACGATGCGCAGAAGGACGCGTGGTACCGCCACTGGATCGAAGTCGGACTCGCCGCCGTCGAGGCGATGCTCGCGAACGATCCGCGCACCGGCCGCTTCTGCCACGGCGACACCCCGGGCCTCGCCGACTGCTGCCTGGTGCCGCAGGTGTTCAATGCCCGGCGCTTCGACTGCAAGCTCGACGCGATGCCGACCGTGCTGCGCATCGTTGAGGGCTGTGAAGCGCTCGATGCCTTCCGTGCCGCGGCGCCCGCGAATCAGCCGGATGCCGAGTGACGTTGCGCTAATAGATAGACATCAAACAATTTAATTAAAAATAGATGATGCGAAGACGAAGAATGCGGTGATACTAGCCGCACCGTCTATCAGCGTCCGAGCCCCCCGCCCAACGATGACTGCCGCCACGCTCCCGCTCGCCATCCTGATCACGTCGCTGGTCGCCCTCGGGCCCCTGTCGACCGACTTCTACCTGCCCGCGCTGCCCGCGATCGGCGCAGCCCTCGGCGCAGACGTCGCGAGCACCCAGCTCACGCTGTCGGTCTTCCTCTTCGGCTTCGCCGTCGGTCAGCTCGCCTACGGCCCGCTGTCCGACCGCTACGGGCGACGGCCGGTGCTGCTCGTCGGCATCGTGCTGTACGTGTTCGCGTCGGTCGTCTGCACGATGGCGACCTCGATCGAGGCGCTGATCGCCGCGCGCTTCCTGCAGGCGCTCGGCGCCTGTGCCGGACCGGTGCTGGGGCGCGCGATCGTGCGCGACGTCTACGGCCCGCATGACGCCGCCCGCATGCTTTCCTACATCGGCACCGCGATGGCGCTGGCGCCGCTCGCCGGGCCGGTGATCGGCGGCTGGCTCACCGTCTGGTCGGGCTGGCGCGCGACCTTCGTGTTCCTGACCGCGTATTCAGTGATCCTGACGCTCGCCGTGTGGCGCATGCTGGGCGAAACCAATGGCCACCGCGACGCTGCGGCGGCTTCCCCCGGCCAGCTTCTGAAGAACTTTGGCATCCTGCTTGGCGACCGTCGCTATCGCGGCGTGCTGTTGTGCAACGCGCTCGCGTATTCCGGCCTCTTCGCCTTCATCTCCGCTTCGCCCTTCGTCTTCATCAACATGTTCGGCTTTTCGCCTCAGGGCATGGGCCTCGCGTTCGGCGTGATGGTGTCGGGCTACATGAGCGGCTCGACGACCTCCGGGCGGCTGTCGCGCCGCTTCGGCCCTGAACGCCTGCTGCACCGGGGCACGCTGCTCGGCGTCGTCGCGGGCCTGATGATGCTTGGGCTCGCGCTCGCGGGCGTGCACCATCCGCTCGCGGTCATGATCCCGATGTGGTTCTCGGCCGCGGCGATCGGCCTCGTGATGCCCAACGCGGCGGCGATCGGCATGGCCCCCTATCCGCAGATGGCCGGCTCGGCCGCTTCGCTGATGGGCTTCTCGCAGATGGGGCTCGCGGCGCTCGCGGGTATCTTCGTCGGCCACGCGCTCGGCAGCACCGTCGTGCCGATGGCGCTGGTGATCGCGTTCGGCGCCCTGGCGAGCCTCGCGAGCTACTGGATGTGGGTGCGGGGCGCCGCGCAGGCCAAAGTGTCTTGACCCACGGGCCGCGGTGTCGGACCTTAAACGCCCCAAGTCACCGGCACGCCTTCCTTCTGTGACAATTCGAGCATCGTCAGCAGTGGCCACGCGCGCTGGGCGAGGTTGACGGGGGCCGCCATGCCGCGGCGTTCCGGGTCTTCCTCTTCGTCATCGTCCTGGGCCGGACCGGCCTGGCCCGCCTTGTCGGCTTCGATCGCCGCGCGCAGGCGCGCGATTGCGCCGGGCAGCTGTTCGACCGTGATGATGCCTTTGCCGTCCTGCGGATCCTTGCCCAGGATCTCGACGAGTTTTTTCGCGACGTCGCCGAACATGATGACGTCGGCGTCGGCGGCAGATTTGAAGGTGAGTAGCATGGTCGACTCCTTACAGTCCCTTGACGGCGTAGATCCCCGGCGCATTGCGCCAGTAGCCCTTGTAGTCCATCCCGCACCCGAACAAGAAACGGTCCGGGACGTCCAGTCCGGTGAAATCGGCGCGCATCCCGGGGTAGGCCTTGCGGTCGTGAATCTTGTGCGTGAGCACCGCCGAACGGACATCCGCCGCCCCCTCGTTCTTGAGGTAGTCGAGGATCGCGAGCAGCGTATGGCCTTCGTCGAGGATGTCGTCGAGGACCAGCACCGTGCGCCCGCGCAGGTCCTGCGTCGGCCGCATCCGCCAGTCCAGGTCGGTGCCCTTGAGCGCGTGTCCGTAGCGCGTCGCGTGCAGGTAGGCGACTTCGAGCGGGAAGGGCAAGCGCGGCAGCAGCTGTCCGGCGAGGATCATGCCGCCGTTCATCACGACATAGATCAGCGGATTGCGGTCGGCGAACTGCGCGGTGATGTCTGCCGCCATGTGCTTGAGGGCCGCTTCGACGACGGCGGCATCGGCGATGCAGTCGGCCTCTTCGCGGGCGCGGATGATTTCGTCCAGATTGGCCGGCATGACCTTATTCTCGCGGTAGGTTAAGCGACGCCATTGTATCTAGGTGGTCCGGCACCGGGGTTTGGCCCCCGGCGGATGCCGCGCCTAGGCCACGAAGCGCCTGAGGATGCCGAGCAGCGGCTCCACGCCGCGTCCGAACCGGCGGTACACCGCCCATCCGACCCATACCCGCTTCGCAAGTCGCAGCGCAAAACGTGGTTTGAGCACGACCAGCAGCAACGCGCCGGCCGACAGTAGCGGCGCCTGGCGGCCGAGGTCGCGCACACCCTCACGCACGCGGTCGGCGACGTCGAGCACCGATTCGATCCTTTCAAGTCCTTGGAGCATCTGCGCGCGCTGTTGTTCGGCGCGTAATTGCAAGCGCTGCTTTCGAAGCGCGAATTCGACCGCGCGGGCGACCCTTTGCGGATTCATTCTCGCGGTCGCAGCGCGTCGCGGTCGCGTCCAATTTCACCGAGCGTCGCGGCAAACAGGCGGCTTCCGTCGCGGGCTTCACGCGCGGCATTGCGTGCGGCGAGCAGTCCGCAGGCGATCAGCACGACGGTGCCGGCACCGAGCGCCGCGAGGCGGTAGCCGTCCCAGAACAACACCGTCAGAAAGACCGCCAGGAACACCACGCCGAAGCCCAGGAACACCGCCGCGAGCAGCGTGTTGAAGAGCAGGCTCGCGAGGCGCAGTTTTTCTTCCTGCACCTCGACGACGAACAACTCCAGCCGCGTCTGTGCGGTCCCGAGCAGTCCGTCTATGAGCCCGCGCAGGCTCCTCGCGAGCGGTCCCTTGCCCGGTTCGTCCGCTGCCACTCAGCGGCGCCCGGCGAGCAGCCCGAGCAGGAAGGCGACACCCGCGGCGACGCCGAGCGATTGCCAGGGATTTTTATGCACGTAGTCGTCAGTGGCGTTGGCGACTTTCTTCGTCTGTTCGACGACGCTGGTTTCCAGCTCGCCGACCCGGCTGCGTGCAGAGGTCAGGCGCTCTCCGAGCCGTGCGCGGACTTCGGTGACCTTCTCGCCGGCTTGTCCGGCGGTCAGGCGGAGCAGTTCGTCGGCGTCGCTTATCATGACCTTCAGGTCAGCGACCAGTTTTTCTCGCGACACCTCGGTTGCATTCGGCATTTTCGAGTCCTCCGTCGGTTGTCATGACAAGCGCGAAATCGCGCCACCTCGTAAAGGCTAATCCCATCGCCGCGCGAACGCAAATATCCGCCTCCGTGGTGCGGGCATCAGGTGCTGCAATCGGCGCGCAGGGCGGGCGCCGCGCGCTGCTCAAACTGAGCAGCGGAACGTCAGGTTCAGCCGCAGCCCGCCGAGCAGCGCGTGGCGGCCGTCCTTGACGGGTTGGACTCCGTGATAGCGCAGACGATCCTCGCCGCCCCACACGATCGCATCGCCATGCTCGAGCAGGATGCGCTGCTGCGGGTCGCGCCGCGTCGAGCCGCCGAGCAGGAAAACCGCCGGCAGCCCTAGCGATACCGACACGATCGGCGCCGCGAGATTGCGCTCGTCGCGGTCCTGGTGCAGCGACATGCGCGCACCCGGCGCGTAGCGGTTGATCAGGCAGGCGTCCGGCGCGAAGTCGGGAAAACCCGCCTGCGCTGCGGCTTCGTGCGCCAGCGCCTGGAGGATCGCCGGCATCGCCGGCCAGGGCTCGCCGCTCTGTGGATCGACCGGTGAATAGCGGTAGCCGCTCGCGTCGCTCACCCAGCCGCGCGTGCCGCAGTTGGTCATCGCCACCGACATTGTGAAACCGCCGGGCGTGACCATGTGGCGGAAGGGCGCCTGCTGCTCGACGGACGCGACGACGGCGAGGATCGCCGGCGCGTCGGCGCGGGCGAAAGCGTGCAGATGCACTGTTCCCGGGCCGAGCCGCTCGAGCCATGGCGCCTCGTCGTCGAGCCGGAACAGGTCGCCGCTCATCTTCCTTCCGTCTCCCGTTCGAGCAGGCTGCGCTTGCGTTCGATGCCCCAGCGATAGCCCGCGAGACCGCCGTCGTTGCGCACGACGCGATGGCAGGGGATCGCGACCGCGAGCGCATTCGCGGCGCAGGCGCCGGCCACAGCGCGCACCGCGGCGGGGGCGCCAATGCGCTGCGCGAGTTCGGTGTAGCTGATCCGTTCGCCCGGCGGAATCTTCTGCAGCGCTTGCCAGACGCGCTGTTGGAAGGCCGTGCCGCGGATATCGAGCGGCAGGTCGAGGCCGGTCGCCGGAGCCTCGACGAAGCCGACGACCTGCGCGACGAGGCTGTCGAAGTCCGCATCGCCGGCGACGAGCCGGGCCGCCGGGAAGTGCGCCTGCAGATCGTCGACCAGCGCTTGCGGATCGTCGCCGAGCAGAATCGCGCAGATGCCGCGTTCGCTCCGGGCGACAAGGATCGCGCCGAGCGAGCAGCGGCCGACGGCGAAGCGGATCTCGGTGCCGGGACCGCCGCGGCGGAAGGCCGCGGGCGTCATGCCGAGGACGGCGTCGGACTCCGCATAGAAGCGGCCGTTCGACGCGTAGCCGGCCTCGTAGATCGCATCGGTCACGCGGTTACTGCGCTGCAGTTCGCGGCGAATGCGTTTCGCCCGGTGTGCCGTCGCGTAGGCGCGCGGCGTGAGGCCGGTGACGCGCTTGAATTCGCGGTGCAGGTGGTAGGGGCTCAGGCCGCTCTGTGCGGCGAGTTCGGCGAGGCTGGGGATGTGCTCCGCGGTCTCGATCAGTCGGCACAGTTCGACGATGCGGGCCGATTGCCGTGCGGCCGGCGCCAGCATCTGGTCCGGCTGACAGCGCCGGCACGCGCGAAAGCCCGCGTGCTCGGCCTCGACGGGCGTCGCGAAGAAGGCGACGTTCTCGGGCCGCGCCCGCCGCGAACCGCAGCTCGGCCGGCAGTACACGCCGGTCGTCTTCACCGCGTAGACGAAGCTTCCGTCGGCCTCTGCCGCGCGGCTCACGACCGCCGACCAGCGCGGATCGCCTTGAATCGCCGCCGCCTGCGATGCCTTTACGTTGTCCATGTCCGCTCCTTGCGCCCTAGTGTCGATCCCACTGTATCGATCGTGGGGTAGGGGCGCACTCCGGCTCTTGCTGTCGAATTCGACCGCAGGGGAGCGGTCCGGGTTGCGCCTGAGCGATTCAGGCGCCGGCGTAGTCGTAATCGACGATCAGCGGGGCGTGGTCGGAGAAGCGTTGGTCCTTGTAGATCGCCGCTGCGCGCGCGGCCTCGGCGATGCCCGGCGTCGCGATCTGGTAGTCGAGGCGCCAGCCCACGTTCTTCGCCCAGGCCTGGCCACGGTTGGACCACCACGTGTAGCAGGCGTCGGTCGTCTCGGGGTGGAGGCGGCGATAGACGTCCACCCAGCCTTGTTCGTCGATCACACGCGTGAGCCAGGCGCGCTCCTCAGGCAGGAAGCCCGAGTTCTTCTGGTTCGATTTCCAGTTCTTGAGATCGATTTCCTTGTGCGCGATGTTCCAGTCGCCGCACACGATCACTTCGCGCCCGCTTGCACGCAGCGCTGCCATGTGGGGCAGGAAGCGCTCCATGAAGCCGAACTTGATCTGCAGCCGCTCCTCGGAGCTCGAGCCCGATGGCAGGTACAGCGACACGATCGACAGCGGGCCGAAATCGAGCTGCAGGAAGCGCCCTTCGGCGTCGATGTCGGCGATACCGAGCCCCTCGACGACACGGTCCGGCGTGCGCCGAGTGTAGAGGCCGACGCCACTGTAGCCCTTCTTTTCGGCAGGGTGGAAGTAGCCGGCGAAGCTGTCGGGGGCACGCATCGCGTCCGTGAGGTCGGGGTGCTGCGCCTTCAGTTCCTGCAGGCAGACGACGTCGGCATTTTGACCCGCGAGCCAGTCGTAGAAACCTTTGCTGGCGGCCGAGCGGATGCCGTTGAGGTTGAGGGTGATGACGCGTAACATGCGGCGGTTAAACCAAGATCGGATACAAGGACGTGGATTTTAGCCGGGATTTCATCGCATTGGCCTGCGACAAGGGCGTGCTGCGCTTCGGTTCCTTCGTGACCAAGGCGGGCCGCAATTCGCCGTATTTCTTCAACGCCGGGCTCTTCAACGACGGCACCTCCTTCCGCGAGCTCTGTGGCTTCTACGCGCGGGCGATCGTCGCTGCGGGTGTGCCCTGCGACATGCTGTTTGGGCCTGCCTACAAGGGCATTCCGCTGGTCGCGGGCGTCGCGATCCGCCTCGCGGAATCCGGTGTGAACATGCCCTTCGCCTTCAACCGCAAGGAAGCCAAGGACCACGGCGAAGGCGGCACGCTCGTCGGCGCACCGCTGACGGGTCGCGTGTTGATCCTCGACGACGTGATCTCCGCTGGCACTTCGGTGCGCGAGTCGGTCGAGATGATCCGCACCGCGGGCGCGGAACCGGCGGGCGTCGTGATCGCGCTGGATCGCATGGAGCGCGGCAAGGGCGTGCAGTCGGCCGTGCAGGAAGTGCGCGAGACCTACAGCATGCCGGTGATCGCCGTGGCAACGCTGGACGATCTGATCGGCTATCTGGGCGACAGCCCGCAACTCGCCGCCAACCTCGGCGCCGTGCGCGCTTATCGGGATACCTATGGGATTGCAGCGCAAGCTTGAAAGCCTGATCGTAGTCGGCGGCCTGCTCGCCAGTAGCGTCGCCTCCGCAGCGATCTACTGCTGCGACGATGGCGGCCGGCGCGTATGCGGCGACGTCCTGCCGGCGGCCTGCTACGGCCAGTCATACCGCGAAATGGGCAATGACGGGACGCTCAAGCGCCAGGTGGCAGCACCCCCGACGCGCGAGGAAATCGCCCGCCGCAAGGCGGACGAGGAAAAGCGCAAGGCCGACGAGCAGGCGCAGGTCAAGCAGCGCCGCCTCGACGAAGCGCTGCTCAGCTCATATACCAGCGTCGAGGAGATCGACCGCCGGCGCGATCGTGAGATCGGCGAGATCGAGCGCGGCGTTGAATCGACGCGACAGCACCAGACGGAGCTGCGTGCGCGGCGGGAAAAGCTGCAGAAGGACGCGGAGTTCTACAAAGGCAAGCCCTTGCCGCGCGACCTCGACACGGGAATCCAGGCGATCGACAAGGAACTTGCCTCCTACGAGACGATCTTCGCCTCCAAGCAGGCCGAAATCGACGCGCTGCGCAAGCGCTTCGACGCCGATCGCGCGCGTTTCATCGAGCTGAAGGCAGGAGCCTCGGCCTCGCGCTGAACGCGCCTCCGATCGCGGCGGTGCGCCATCGCGCAAGTTGCGGCGGGTAGTGGTATGGTGCTGCGAAGGACGGCTGGCGATCCCGGCCGTCGCTCATTGGCTTCAGCAGGGACGACCATGAACGCACCCACTCCCAAAGTCATCCGCGCGGCCTGTCCCCACGACTGTCCGGACACCTGCGCGATGGAGATCACGGTCGAGAACGGCCGCGCAGTGAAGGTCCGCGGCGCCGACGATCTGCCCTTCACGAACGGTGCCTTGTGCACCAAGGTCGCCCACTACCTCGACCGCGTGTACTCTCCACAGCGCCTGCGGTACCCGATGAAGCGCGTCGGCAGGAAGGGCGAAGGGCGCTTCGAGCGCATCTCGTGGGACGAGGCGCTCGACACGATAGCGGCGAAATTCCGCGGCATCGCGGATGACGATCCGCGCGCGATCCTGCCCTACAGCTACGCCGGCACGATGGGCCTCGTGCAGGGCAGCAGCATGGACTGCCGCTTTTTCCATCGCCTGGGCGCCTCGCTGCTCGATCGCACGATCTGCGCGTCGGCTGGTGCCGCCGGCTGGAAGGCGACGATCGGCGCTTCGGTCGGCATGGATCCTGAGGCGATCGTCGACGCCAAGCTGATCCTGATCTGGGGCGGTAACCCGATCGTGTCGAATCTGCACGGCTGGCGCTACATTCTCGAGGCAAAGCGGCGAGGCGCGAAGCTCGTGTGCATCGACCCCTGGCGTTCGCAGACGGCCGAGAAGTGCGACGTGCACCTCGCGCCCTGGCCGGGCACGGACGGCGCGCTCGCGATGGCGATGATGCAGGTGCTGATCGCCGACGGCCTGATCGATCGCGAATACATCGCCGCCTACACGCTCGGCTTCGACGCGCTCGCGGAGCGCGTGCACACCTGCACGCCGGAGTGGACCGCACCGCTCACCGGCCTGCCCGCCGAGACGATCCGCAATCTCGCACGCGAATATGGCAGCGTGAAACCCGCGGCGATCCGCCTCAACTACGGCCTTAACCGCTGCGCCGGCGGTGGCATGGCGGTGCGTAACATCGCCTGCCTGCCGGCGCTGACCGGCGCGTGGCGCCATCCCGCGGGCGGAGCGCTCTTGTCGACCTCGGGCAACTTCCCCGTCGACCAGCAGGCCCTCGAACGCCCCGATCTCTACACCGCACACCATTCGCGCCCGACGCGCACGATCAACATGTCGACTATCGGCGAGGACTTGCTGACCGCAAACGATCCGCCAATCCGCGCGCTCTACGTCTACAACTCGAACCCGGTTGCGGTCGCCCCGAACGGCGCGCGGGTGCGCGAAGGCTTCGCGCGCGAGGATCTCTTCTGCGTCGTGCACGAGCTCTTCCAGACCGATACCGCCGACTACGCGGACATCCTGCTGCCCGCGACGAGCCAGTTCGAACATCGCGACGTGCACAAGTCTTACGGCCACCTCTACGCGCTGACGAACCAGCCGGCGATCGAGCCACTCGGCGAAGCCAAGCCCAATAGCGAGGTGTTCCGGCTCCTCGCGGCGCGGCTGAGCTTCACCGACGCGCCGCTCTTCGAATCCGACGACGAGATCGCTGCGCAGGCCTTCAAGCGCCGCGATTTGCGCGCACTTGGCGTCGATCCGGAAACGCTCGCGGCGCGCGGCTGGGCGCGGCTCAACCTGCCGCGGCCTTTCACGCCCTTCGCGCACGGAGATTTCCTGACGCCGTCGGGCAAGTGCGAGTTCCATTCCGAGAGCCTCGCGGCGCAGGGCTTCGACCCGCTGCCGCGCTGGGTGCCGCCGCATGAGTCGCCCGTCAGCAATCCGGCGCTCGCCGCGCGCTATCCGCTCGCGATGATCTCGCCGCCGGCGCGCAACTTCCTCAACACCAGCTTCGCCAACCTGCCGCGTTTTCTGGAGCAGGAGGGTAGCCCGAAGCTCGAGATTCATCCGGATGACGCGGCCCGCCGCGGCATCACGGCCGGCGACCGGCTGCGCATCCACAACGACCGCGGCGCCTTCCACGCGCGGGCAGTCATTACGGATCGGGTTCGCGCGGGGCTCGTCGTGTGCCCCTCCGTGTGGTGGCGCAAACTCTCGGGCGACGGCGAAAATGCCAACGCCGTCACCTCGCCGGCCCTGACCGACATCGGCGGCGGACCGACCTTCTATGATTGTCTGGTCGAAGTCGAAGGAGTACAGCCGTGAACAACGCCGAAACCCTCGATACCGTTGCACAACTGATCGACGACTCCGACCGCATCCTCTTCATCACCGGCGCCGGCATTTCGGCTGATTCCGGCCTGCCCACCTACCGTGGCATCGGCGGCCTGTACCACGAGCGGCTCACCGAGGACGGCCTGACGATCGAGGAGGCCTTGTCGGGCGAAATGATGCATCGCCGGCCCGATATCACGTGGAAATACATCGCGCAGATCGAGGCCAACTGCCGCGGCGCTCAGCCGAACATCGCGCACCGCATCATCGCGGCGCTCGAACAGGAGAATCCGGGCGTGTGGGTGCTGACGCAGAACGTCGACGGCCTGCATCGCGATGCCGGATCGAACAATCTGATCGAGATCCATGGCACCGTGCACCGGTTGCGCTGCCTCGAGTGCCATCACGCACGCACTGTCATCGACTACGCCGGGCTCGAGATCCCGCCGGCCTGCCCGTCCTGCGGCGGACTGATCCGCCCCGACGTCGTGCTCTTCGGCGAGATGCTGCCGGATACCGGCCTCAACCGGCTCCAGGCGCTGCTCGACGACGGCGTCGATCTCGTGATCTCGATCGGCACGACCAGCGTCTTCCCTTACATTTCCGGCCCGATCTGGTGGGCCGATCAGGTGGGCGTGCCGAGCGTCGAGGTCAATCCGGGCGAAACCGAGGTCAGCCGCCTCGTGACGCATCGCCTCAAGATGCGCGCCGCCGAGGCGATGCCCGAGCTGTGGCGACGGCTGCATCCCGAAGGGGCATGGGAGGCCTGAGGCCTCCCGGCAGCTCTTACAGTAGCACCCGCTCGATGCCGCCGCTGTTGGCGCGCTGAACGTACTCCGGCATCCAGTTGTCGCCCAGCATGTGCTTGGCGATCTCGATGACGATGTAGTCGGCCTCGACCCCGCCCGCGTCGTTTGCATAGCGGTGCAGTCCCTGCAGGCAGGACGGGCAGGAGGTCAGAATCTTGACCGGCTCCTTGCCGCCGTCGCGCAGCGCCTCGGCGCCCTTCTCGATCTCCTGCTGCTTGCGGAAGCGCACCTGGGTCGAGATGTCGGGGCGGGCGACCGCGAGCGTGCCCGATTCGCCGCAGCACCGATCGCTCAGATCGACACGGGTTCCCATCAGCTCGTTCGCGACCTTGATGCCCGAATGCACCTTCATCGGCGTGTGGCAGGGCTCGTGGTACATGTACTTCGTACCGGTGATGCCTTCGAGCTTCACCCCCTTTTCCATCAGGTACTCGTGGATGTCCAGGAGGCGGCAGCCGGGGAAGATCTTCTCGAACTGGTACTTCTGCAGCTGGTCCATGCAGGTGCCGCAGGACACGATCACGGTCTTGATGTCGAGGTAGTTGAGCGTGTTGGCGACGCGGTGGAAGAGCACGCGGTTGTCCGTCGTGATCTGCTGGCCCTTGTCTTCCTCGCCGGCGGCGGTCTGCGGATAGCCGCAGCATAGATACCCGGGCGGTAGCACGGTCGTGGCACCCACTTGGTACAGCATCGCCTGCGTCGCCAGCCCGACCTGGCTGAAGAGTCGCTCGGAGCCGCAGCCGGGGAAGTAGAACACCGCTTCGGACTCGTCGCGCTTCACCTGTGGGTTGCGGATCACCGGGATGACTTTGTCGTCCTCGATGTCGAGCAGCGCGCGGCTGGTGCGCTTGGGCAGGTTGCCGGGCATCGGCTTGTTGATGAAGTGGATCACCTGCGCCTTGATCGGCGGCTTGCCGAGGGTGGCGGGCGGCGCCTTGACCTGCGACTGGATCAGGCCGAGCGACTTGCCGACCTTGTGCGCGAAGCGCTGCGCCTTGTAGCCGAGGTCGATCATGCCGCCGCGGATCAGCTTGATCGTCGCCGGGTCCTTCGCGGTCAGGAAGGCCATCGCGGCGGCCTTGCCCGGGTTGAAGCTCTTCTTGCCCTGCTTGCGCAGCAGGTTCCGCATCTTGATCGACACGTCGCCGAAGTCGATGTCGACCGGGCAGGGCTTCTCGCACTTGTGGCAGACCGTGCAATGGTCGGCGACGTCCTCGAATTCGGCCCAATGCGCGAGCGACACGCCGCGGCGCGTCTGCTCTTCGTAGAGCATCGCCTCGATCAGCAGCGAGGTGCTGAGGATCTTGTTGCGCGGGCTGTAGAGCAGGTTCGCGCGCGGCACGTGCGTCGAGCACACCGGCTTGCACTTGCCGCAGCGCAGGCAGTCCTTGATGTCTTGCGCGATGTCGCCGATCTCGGTCTGCTCCATGATCAGCGATTCGTGGCCCATCAGGTTGAAGCTGGGAGTGTAGGCGTTGTCGAGGTTGCCGGTGAGCGTGCCGGCGCCGCGCATCAGCTTGCCGCGGTTGAAGCGGCCTTCCGGGTCGACCTTCTGCTTGTAGGCCCAGAAGTTCGCCATCTCCTCGTCGGTGAGGTAGTCGAGCTTCGTGATGCCGATGCCGTGCTCGCCTGAGATCACGCCATCGAGCGAGCGCGCCAGCGCCATGATGCGATCCACCGCGCGGTTGGCGGTCTGCAGCATGTCGTAGTGGTCGGAGTTCACTGGGATGTTGGTATGCACGTTGCCGTCGCCGGCGTGCATGTGCAGCGCGACGAAGACGCGGCCGCGCAGCACTTCCTTGTGCACTTTCTCGATGCACGCGAGTACCTGGCGGAACACGACGCCGTCGAAGATCTTGTCCAGACGCGGCTTGAGCTCGGTCTTCCACGAGGTGCGGACCGAGTAGTCCTGCAGCCGGTGGAAGAGCTTCGGGTTCGCGGCGCGGTTCGTCAGCTGGCCGGCGTGAATGCCGTACTCGCCGAACTGCGCCTCGGCTTCCGCGAGCGGCAGGTCGAGGCTGTCGAGCAGCCACTGCCAGCGGCGGCGTACGCTCGCGACGTAGTCGAGGGCCGCCTGGCGGCGGTCGCCGATCAACTCGTCGGCGGCGATGTTCGCGTCGCCCTGGTCGAGCGGCAGATCGCCCTTCAGGAATTCGGTCAGCGCGTCGCACAGTTCGAGCTTGTTGCACGTCGACAGCTCGATGTTGATGCGCTCGATGCCGTCGCAGTAGTCGCCCATCCGCGGCAGCGGGATCACGACGTCCTCGTTCACCTTGAACGCGTTGGTGTGGCGCGAGATCGCCGCGGTGCGCGAGCGGTCGAGCCAGAAATGCTTGCGTTGGTCAGGGCTCACGGCGATGAAGCCTTCGGCGGCACGCACGTTGCACATGCGCACGACTTCGGAGGCCGCGGTCATCACCGACGCTTCGTCATGACCGACGATGTCTCCGATCAGCACCATCTTCGGACGGCCGTGGCGCTTCGCCTTGGTCGTGTAGCCGACCGCCTTCACGTAGCGCTCGTCGAGGTGCTCGAGGCCCGCGAGCTGCACGCCGAGGCGATCGCCTTCGGCGCCCGGCTTGAACCAGTCGGTGATCTCGACGATCGCGGGCACGGCTTCGCGGACCTGACCGAAGAATTCGAGACAGACCGTGCGGGTCACGGGCGGCATCTTGTGCAGCACCCAGCGCGCCGCGACGATCAGGCCATCCGTGCCTTCCTTCTGTACGCCGGGCAGGCCGCCGAGGAACTTGTCGGTGACGTCCTTGCCGAGGCCGGTCTTGCGGCAGGAGGCGCCCGGCATCGCGAGCGTCTCCTCACCGAGCAGCGCGTAGCTGTTGGCGTCGAAGCGGCGCAGGCGGAACTGCACGGTCTCCTGCTCGTGGATCTTGCCGAAGTTATGGCCGAGGCGTTCGACTTCGAGCCAGTTGCCATCCGGCGTGACCATCTTCCACCACGCCAGGTTGTCGAGCGCGGTACCCCACAGCACGGCCTTCTTGCCGCCGGCGTTCATCGCGATGTTGCCACCGATGCAGGACGCGGAGGCCGAGGTCGGGTCGACGGCGAACACGCGGCCCGCGAGGCCCGCGGCTTCCGACACGCGGTCGGTCACGACGCCCGCGCCGGTGCGGATCGTCGCGTAAGGGAGCGCCGGCTTGCCGGAGAGATCCGGCAGCATCACTTCCTCGACCGCGCCGATGTCGATCAGCTTCTCGGTGTTGATCACGACCGAGCGCGCATCGAGCGGCACGGCGCCGCCCGTGTAGCCGGTGCCGCCTCCGCGCGGGATGATCGTGAGCCCGAGCTCGATGCAGCTCTTCACGAGCGGCGCCATCTCCTCTTCGGTGTCCGGGTACAGGACCACGAAGGGGTACTCGACGCGCCAGTCGGTTGCGTCGGTGACGTGCGAGACGCGCGCGTGGCCGTCGAAGCAGATATTGTCGCGCCGGGTGTGGCGGGCGAGCGCCTTCAGCGTCTTCTTGCGCAGCGCTTCGGTGTCGGTGAAGAAGGTGGCGAAGCGGTCCACGGCGGCGTGCGCGGCGACGACGAGGCTCGCGGCCTTCTCGCTGCGTTCCGGGTCTTCACCCGCGCTTTCCTCCCGGCGCTTCTCGACTTCGCGCAGGCGGTGACGCAGCGCGGCGATCAGCGCGTCGCGCCGCTCCGGGTTCTCCAGCAGGTCGTCCTGCAGGTAGGGGTTACGCTGCACGACCCAGATGTCGCCCAGCACCTCGTACAGCATCCGCGCCGATCGCCCGGTCACGCGCTCTTCGCGCAGCGCGTTGAGCGTTTGCCACGCGTCGGATCCGAGCAGGCGGATGACGATCTCGCGGTCGGAGAACGAGGTGTAGTTGTAAGGGATCTCGCGCAGGCGTTGAGTCATGAGATGTTCCGATACCGGACGGCAGTGAACCGCAAATTGTAACTTACTGCGGTGCAATAGAAGGGCGTTTTAAGCCCTTAAAAATCGTAGGGTATTGATTTTGCAGCGGGTTGAATCCGTCGTCAGACAACTGCCGGCGCGGAAGATTCAGTCCGCGCGCCTCAGACGGCCGCGATCACCGCGATCTCGACGCGCCAGCCGCTCCGCGCGAGGCCGGCGACTTGTACGCAGGCGCGGGACGGGGCGGTGCCGGTGGGTAGCCATGCGTCCCACACGCCATTCATCGCGTCGTAGTCGGCGATGTTCGTGAGGTAGATCGTCGCCGACAGCAGGCGGTCGCGGCCGCTGCCGGCCTGGGCGAGCAGGCGGTCGAGGCTTTCGAGGATCTCGCGTGTCTGCGTCGCGGCGTCCGCGCCTTCGGTGGCGGGGACTTCGACGATCCAGGCGGTGCCGTTGTGGATGACGATGTCGGAATAGCGGGCGGTGGTGCCAAAGCGTTGAATGGTCATGGTCGGAGTTGGCGGAAGATTCGGAGGAAAGATCAAAGGACGGTCCAGGCGACGAGCGCGTAGCGTAGCAGCTTGCCCGCGCCCATCCACAACAGGCAGGGCAGCCACGCGAGGCGCAGCCAGCCGGCCGCGGCACATAGCGCGTCGCCGACGACCGGCGCCCACGACAGGACCAGCACCGGCGCACCGTGGCGACGGACCCACGCGAGCCGCGTCGTGTCGGCCTTCTCGGGCAGCAGGCGAGCAAGCGCCCAGGTGCTCATGCCGCCCAGCGTGTTGCCGAGCGTCGCAAGTGCCAGTGCGGCGACGAGCTGCTCGGGCCGCAGCTTCAGCAGCCCGGCGAGCACGAGCTCGGAGCCGCCGGGGAGCAGCGTCGCCGACAGGAAGCTCGACACGAAAAGCGCCGCGAGGCCCGCGTCGGGGCCGGGGTCGAGCAGGGTCAGGAAGTCCATGAAGGGGAGCGGGCGCGGCCCGATCAACAGGCCGGGCGTGGGTCAGAGGATCTCGAAGAAGAGGAGATCACGTTCAATCTCGTCACAGGAAAAGCCGCAGCCGACCCGGCCCGGCCCCTTGAGGCGCACTTCCTCGTTCTTGATGCAGAACTCGACGTGCCCCTCCTCGACCAGGAAGGTGCCGTTGGTGCTCTGGTCGATCAGCACGAAGCCGTCGCGCCGGCGCTCGATGCGCGCATGCTGGCGCGAGGCGCGCGGATCGGCGATCACCACGTCGTTGCCGATCTCGCGTCCGAAGAGCAGCACAGGGCGCGTCTCCTCGACCATCAGCACCGTTTCGCCGTGGCGCAGCTGCAGTCGCTGCCCGGTGCGCGCGGCGGGTGGCGGCGTGGCTGGGACGCTGCTCGGACGGCCGAGCGGATGGATGGGCCAGGGCAAGTCGCGCAGCACGGCATTGCGCGTCGGCGTGTCGCCGATCAGCGGTCGCGCGCCGGCGGAAAGGTCCGTGACGACCGGCGCGGTCGCAAAGCCGTGGCCCGGCTTCGCGGCTTCGGCGAGGCGTTGTGCGACGCGTTCGAGGTCCTGCTCCGGAGCTTCGCCGCCATGCACGCCGACGCAGATCGCCATGCGCAGCCCGCGCTGGGGCGGCAGCGACTGCACGCGTTCGAGCATTTCGCAGGCGGCGAGGATGGCCGCATCGCCGCGCGCGAACTTCGCGCTGATGCGGACCTTGCCATCGCGTTGCGAGGTGCCGGCGTTGGCCTCGACCGCCCGCTCGATGCGATGCAGGCAGCGCTCGATCGCATGGCCGGCTTCGGTCGCGCCGAGGGCTTCGGCGAGACGATCCGTGCCGGGGACTTCGGCAACGAGGACGCAGACGGTGTTCGGCAAGGCCATGTCCGGAATTCCGTGTCTCATTCATGACTGCTGCATGGCACCCGGATTCCGAACGGGGCGCCGCAGTTCGGCTCGATGATGATCGTCAAATGACTGAGCCAATGCAAGCCGGATTGCCCCGGCTCGGACTCAGTCTGTTAAATCGCTCACGACGGGGATGGTGCCGAGCGCGAAGGGCAGTTCGGGGCGATCGAAGGCGATGTCCCCTTCGGCCACCTGCGTGTCGCGCGTGAGTCCGCGGAAATCGAAGAGGTTGGCGTCCGCCAGATGCGAGGGCACGACCTGCGTCATCGCGGTCGCGATCGACTCGATGCGCCCCGGGAACTCGCGTCCCCAGGCCTGCAGCATGTTCTTGATCTGCTTGCGCTGCGCGTTCTCCTGCGAACCGCACAGGTTGCACGGGATGATCGGGAACTCCATCGTGCGCGCGAAGCGGGCGATATCGTTCTCGGTGCAGTAGGCGAGCGGGCGGATCACGACGTGCTCGCCGTTGTCGCTGACGAGCTTGGGCGGCATCGACTTCAGCTTGCCGCCGAAGAACATGTTCAGGAACAGCGTCTCGACGATGTCGTCGCGATGATGACCGAGCGCGATGCGGGTGATGCCGTTCTCGCCGGCATAGCGGTACAGCGCGCCGCGCCGCATGCGCGAGCACAGGCTGCACATGGTGCGGCCCTCCGGGATCAGCCGCTTGACCACGCTGTACGTGTCCTGCTCGATGATGTGGTAGTCCACGCCGAGCGAGGCAAGATATTCCGGCAGCACATGCGCCGGGAATCCCGGCTGCTTCTGGTCGAGGTTGACCGCCACCAGAGAGAACTTCACGGGACTGCTGCGCTGGAGCGAGAGCAGCATGTCGAGCAGCGTGTACGAATCCTTGCCGCCGGACAGGCACACCATCACGCGATCGCCCTCGCCGATCATCGCGTAGTCCTCGATCGCCCTGCCGACGAGTCCACGCAAATGCGCGGCCAGCTTGCGCTTGGTCGCCGACATCT
>NZ_DATFAO010000026.1:0-4482 GCF_035254505.1 Aromatoleum sp.
ATCGGTTGTCCAATTTTTTAAAGAACCGCTGCCGAAGCAGCGAGAAAGAGATTCTGACAAACTTCCTTGTCGCCGTCAAGTACTGCTGTGTTTTTTATTTCCTTCAACACCGCCGCGCTCAACGCTCTTTCCTCTTCCCGCCGCCGCCGCATTTGCCGGCAACGTCGCGAAGAGGGGCGGATTATATAGACGACAAGATCGGCGTCAAGCCCCCGCCAGAATTTCGTCATTGCTTGAGTGCGTCGAGGACGAAGCGCTCGAAGTCGCTCGCCGGAAGCGGCTTGCTCACAAGATACCCTTGCAAATAATCGCAACCACGCTCACGCAGGAAATCGCGCTGGGCTTCCGTCTCCACGCCTTCGGCCGTCACCTTTAGCGCGAGGCTGTGAGCCATATTGATGATCGCCTCGACCAGCAGCCGGTCATTGCGGTCTTCAGGGCAATCACGCACGAAGCTGCGATCGATCTTGACGCCACCGACCGGGAAACGCTTGAGATACGAGAGCGACGAATAGCCCGTCCCAAAATCATCCAGCGAGTAACCGATGCCGAACGCGCCGATTTCGCGCATGCGCGCCTCAGTGACATCGCTACTTTGCATGAGCACCGATTCGGTAATCTCAAGAACGAGCTCGAAGTCTCCGTCCTGCCGGTCTTCGCACAGGCTCCGCACGAGAGGTAATAGACCCGCCTCGCGGAACTGCACGCCCGAGACATTGACCGCAATGCGCAGCGCGGGCAATCCAGCCTGCCGCCATTGTCGAGTCTGGCGGACTGCTTCGCTCAGCACCCATTCACCGATGGCGACGATCAGGCCCGTGTCTTCCGCAATCCCGATGAATTCGTTCGGTGGGACGAGGCCACGCACCGGATGACGCCAACGAATGAGCGCCTCCGCGCCTGCGACCCTGCCGCTTTGAGCCTCGACGATCGGCTGGTAGTACAGCACGAACTGCTGTTGCGCGATGGCGGCGCGCAGTTCTCCTTCCAGCTGAACGCGAACTCGCGCCGCCTCCTGCATATCCTGTGCGTAGAACTGGCAGCAGTTCTTGCCCAGTTGCTTGGACTGATACATGGCAATGTCCGCATTGCGCAGCAGCGTCTGCACATCGTCGCCGTCGTCCGGAAAAACGGTAATCCCGAGGCTCCCCGAAATGTAGCGATTTGCGCCTGCGAGAACGAAGGGCTTACGAAGGACATTGAGCACCTTCTCCGCGACGGTCTGGAGGCCGTCCGCGTCGTCGATGTCCTCGACCACGAGGGTGAATTCGTCGCCGCCCAGGCGCCCCACGGTATCCTGGCTCCGGACACAGCCTTGCAGCCGGCTCGCGACCTCGACGAGCATTTCGTCGCCAACGTCGTGCCCAAGGGTGTCGTTGATCCACTTGAAGCCGTCGAGATCGAGGAATATCAGCCCCGCCTTGTGCTTGGTGCGCCGACTATGTGCGAGCGAGCGCTCCAGTCGATCGTGCAGCAGGTTCCGGTTTGCGAGGCCGGTCAGCGCGTCGAAGTTCGCCTGCCGCCAGATGACCTCCTCACGCTGCTTACGGCGCGTCATGTCACTGAAGATCGACACGTATTTGATGAGATTTCCATCACTGTCGCGCACCGCTGAAATGGAGAGCCATTGCGGATAGATATCCCCGGACTTGCGCCGATTCCATATCTCGCCTTCCCAGCGCCCGACCCGCTCGAGCGTGGACCAGAGGTTCTGGTAGAAAGCTTGGTCGTGGCGCCCCGACTTGAACATCGAGGGCGTCTGTCCGACTACCTCTTCGGCCGAGTAGCCGGTAATGGCCTGGAATGCAGGATTGACCGACGTGATGACGCCGTCGGCGCCCGCGGTCATGATCCCCTGGCTCGATGCGTCGAAGACGACCATCGCTTCCTGCATGCGCTCTTCCGCGAGCTTGCGCTCGGTGACATCCCGCACCAACGCGATGTAGCCGGCCGGCTGTCCGCTTCCTTCACTGAGCTGGCTCATTGAAGCGCTGAATTGCCGTGCGCCCGCGGGGACGTCGAGACTGTATTCGAACTCCCGCCGCAGACCGTCCCGAGCAATGCCGACAAGGGCGGCACGGATCTTGTCGATAACCCCGTCGGGCAAGGCGTCGCCATAAGGGCGCCCCAGGAAGTTCGGCACCGGCAGATAGAGCAACGAAGGATCCGGAGAATGACATTCGGTGATGCGACCACTTTCATCGAGCACGAATAGCAGATCGGGGAGGGACCCGATCAACGCGGCGAGCTTCGACTCGCGAGCGGCCAGTTCGAGCGTGCGTTCGTCGACAAGGCTTTCGAGACGGTGCCGGTGCTCCCGCAGCTCAGCCATCTGCTTCGCAAGCCAGCCGATCAGGAAACTGAACATGAGGCCGAGAAGGCTCTTGAGGGCCAGATCCTCTTTATGTGCCCACCCGTCGATCGGCGCTACGCTCATTGTCCAGACGCCGTTCGGCATGTTCAGCGAACGGTCGACCGGGTCGACAAGCGGTGTCTCTGACGACGCGGCAATCACCTGCTTCTGCCCGGTATCCGGATGCACCCGCCAGAGCTCGTACTGGAAACCACGTTTCACGAGTTGCGGCAGCTGTGCGCGAACGAGGACATTCGGGAAACGGATGAGGACCGTGACGAAGCCCCAGAAATGCGACCGTCCATATTCGTCGTCCAGATAGACCGGAAGGCGACCGACCGCGCCAATACCGCCTTGCATCAGATTGAACGGCCCGGCCAGGGTCAGCTTGCCGGTATCCCGTGCAAGAAACGCCTCCTTGGTGCGAGCCGGATCCGCGAGAAGGTCGTGACCGATCGCCTTGGCGTTCTCGCCTAGCGGGACAACTTGCCGTATGACGCCCCCCGGGGCGAGCTGAAGCGAGTCGGCTCCCGGATAATAGTGCAGCATCTCCGTGGCAACGGCCTCGAAGTTCGGCACGCCCCCCCGCCCCTGACGCACGAGGGCGGCCAATGCATAGGTTGCGGTGAGTCCGTGCTGGACGGCGTTCTCGACCTCATGCGCCTTGTCGCCCATGAGATCGGCGACCTCGGCGCGTCGGACATGAAGCGCCTCGCGCTCCGAATGCAGGATGTAGACAGCTGCCGCAAGGGCGGCGGCTAGAAACGCCACGAGACCCGCCGTGCTCGGGCGTGCAAAAAGGCGGCGGTAGAAATGCGGCGCGTTCGCCATCTGAATCAAAATCCTCCACTGGCCGTCGCGTGATCGAGAGCACAGCATTGCGCCTCGATCGGACGCGACCGCGGATCGGGCCATCCGCCGAAAGCAATAGAATGCCCTTTGATTATATTGCCAAGTGGAGATTTAGCTTGAAAGCGAATTTCCCGCGGTGGTGAGTCTTACTCCGTTCAGTCCAGGCGGACGGAAGCGAACTTGCGCTTACCCACTTGCAAGATGATCTTCTCGCCCGCCATCAGGATCAGAGCCTTGTCCTCGACACGCTCACCATTGAGCCGCACGGCTCCCTGGTCGATCATTCGCATCGCTTCGGAGGTCGTCCCTGTCAGCCCCGCCTGTTTGATGACTTGGAACACCGGCAGCCCTGCGTCACCGACCGCAACATTCACTTCCGGCATGTCGTCCGGCAGCACACCGCGCTGGAACCGGGCTTCGAATTCGCTGAGCGCATCCTCGGCGGCGCGCTTGTCGTGGAAGCGGGCGACGAGCTCCTGCGCAAGCAGCACCTTAATGTCTCGCGGATTTCGACCCCCCTCAACGTCGCGGCGCAAGGCAGCGATTTCCGCATTCGTGCGGAAGGAGAGCAGCTCGTAATAGCGCCACATCAGATCGTCGGAGACGGACATGATCTTGCCGAAGATCTCGCGCGCGGGCTCGGCGATGCCGATGTAGTTACCGAGGGACTTGGACATCTTGTTCACGCCGTCGAGGCCTTCCAGCAGCGGCATCATCAGCACGCACTGTGGAGCCTGCCCCTCATGCTTCTGCAGCTCACGCCCCATCAGCAGATTGAACTTCTGGTCCGTGCCACCAAGCTCGACGTCGGCGCGCATCGCCACCGAGTCGTAGCCCTGACATAGCGGGTAGAGGAATTCGTGAATGGCGATCGGCTGGCCGCCCGCATACCGTTTGGAAAAATCGTCGCGCTCGAGCATCCGGGCCACGGTATTGCGCGACGCGAGCCGGATCATGCCAGCCGAGCCGAGGGCCTCCATCCAGGTGGAGTTGAAGCAGATCTCCGTTCGATCCGGATCGAGAATCTTGAAGACCTGCTCCTGGTAGGTGCGAGCGTTCTCCATGATCTGTTCGCGCGACAGCGGCGGGCGGGTGGCGTTCTTGCCGGTCGGGTCGCCGATCATCCCGGTGAAGTCGCCGATCAGGAACAGGGCGTGGTGCCCCAGGTCCTGCAATTGCCGCATCTTGTTGAGCAGCACGGTGTGGCCTAAGTGCAGGTCCGGTGCGGTGGGGTCGAATCCGGCCTTGATGCGCAACGGCCGCCCAAGATCCAGCTT
>NZ_DATFAO010000027.1:0-115444 GCF_035254505.1 Aromatoleum sp.
GCTCCCCACACACTCAATGCTGCCGCCGAGCTGATCGCAGCGCGCGGCGGCCGCGTCACGCGCACGCGTGTCGCGGTGCTGGATGTGTTGCAGACCAGCGATCGTTCTCTGAATCACGACGAGATCGCCGCCGCGCTGGCAGCCGGCGACCTACCGTACGACCGCGTCACCGTCTACCGCATCCTCGACTGGCTGGTCGAACACGAACTCGCCCACCGCGTCATCGGTCCGGACCGGGCTCGCCGCTTCAAGGCAGGCCGCAATGCCGGCGGCGAGCATGCGCACTTCCATTGCAACCGCTGCGGCCACGTCGTTTGCCTGGAATCGATCCCGCCCGACGAAAGCGTCCGGTTACCTGAAGGCTTCCGCACCGAACGCGCCGAACTCGTCATCCACGGCACCTGCGCCGATTGCGGGCGGACGCGGGCCAGTCAAGCCTGAGCCCCCACAACAACAAATGATTGCCACTAGGCAACGGACCCCCGATATGCCCCCCATCAGCCACCGTCCTCCGATCCCGATGCATCAGCACGATGCGCATGGAGGACATCTGCACGCACACGCGCATACCCAGCCGCACGCGCACACTGCTCCCTCCGCCGCCTTACGGCACGGTTCCGACGCCGCGCCCCCCTTCCCGGCGACAGCACTCGTCCTGGGCGCCGGCGCCCGTATCGCCGTCGCCGCCGCAGCCGCCACGCTGCTGTGGATCATCGTCGGATGGGCACTCGCATGAAGCCACACAGCCCCGTCCTGCGCCTGGAAAATCTCACCATCGGCTACGATCGGCACCCGGCCGTGCACCATCTCAACTGCATCGTCGCGCGCGGCTCCCTGGTTGCCGTCGTGGGCCCGAACGGAGCCGGCAAGTCGACACTGTTCAAGGCCCTCACCGGCGAACTGCCGCCCCTGCAAGGCGGCTACCGGCTCGACACGGGCCCCGGCGGCATCGCTTATCTTCCGCAACAAAGCGAACTCGACCGCAGTTTCCCCGTCTCGGTGTTCGACATGGTCTCGATGGGGCTGTGGCGCGAAATCGGCCCGTTCCGCAGCCTGAGCCGGCAGCAGGCCGAGCGTGTCCGTGCGGCACTCGCCGCGGTCGGGCTGTCCGGCTTCGAAAGGCGGCAGATCGGCGCCCTGTCCGGCGGGCAACTGCAGCGTGCGCGCTTCGCCCGGATGATGCTTCAGGACGCTGAGCTGCTCCTGCTCGATGAGCCCTTCAACGCGATCGACGCCCGCACGACCGAGGATCTGATCACGCTGGTGCTCGGCTGGCACGCCGAAGGGCGTACGATCCTCGCCGTGCTGCACGATCTCGAACTCGTCCGCCGCCACTTCCCCGAATGCCTGCTGCTCGCCCGCGAACCGCTCGGCTTCGGCCCGACAGCCGACGTGCTGACGCCCGAGAATCTCGCCACCGCCCGGCGACTCGCCGGCGAGTTCGACGCCACCGCGCCGATCTGCCACCGACCCGAAGCGGAGGCGGCATGATCGAGAGCAGCCTCATCACACCATTCACCGAATTCGAATTCATGCGCCGCGCACTCGCCGGCTGCCTTGCCCTTGCCTTCGGCGCCACCCCGGTCGGCGTCTTTCTGCTGCTGCGGCGCATGAGCCTGATGGGCGATGCGATGGCGCACGCGATCCTGCCGGGCGCGGCGCTGGGCTACCTCGCGTTTGGGCTGTCGCTCGGCGCGATGACCATCGGCGGGATCATTGCCGGACTCGTCGTCGCGCTCGCGGCCGGACTCGTCGCACGCTCGTCGATCCTGAAGGAGGACACGAGCCTCGCCGCCTTCTACCTGCTCTCGATCGCCACCGGCGTCATGATCGTGTCGCTGCGGGGACGCAATCTCGACCTGCTGCACGTGCTCTTCGGCTCCGTGCTCGCGCTCGACGACAATTCCCTCATGCTGATCAGCAGCATTTCCACGCTGAGCCTCCTTGCGCTGGCGCTGCTCTACCGTCCGCTCGTGCTGGAATGCTTCGACTCCGCCTTCCTGCGGGGCGTGTCGGCCGCCAGCCCGATCGCGCACTACGGCTTCCTGGTGCTGGTGGTCCTCAATCTCGTCAGCGGATTCCATGCGCTCGGCACGCTGATGGCGGTCGGCATCATGATCCTGCCAGCGGCAGCAGCACGCTTATGGGTGCGCCAGCTGCCCGCGATGATCGGACTGGCCGTCCTCATCGCGCTCGTCAGCGGCGTCAGTGGCCTGCTGGTGTCCTTCCATCTCGACGTCCCGGCGGGCCCGTCGATCATCCTGGTGACCGGCCTCGTTTACATCGCTTCACTCGCCCTCGCGCCGGGCGGGATGCTCGGCTCCCGGCTCGACCGTCGTCCCCATTTCGAATCCTGACACAGCCCACTCCATGTCACTTCTCCGTCTTGTCCTCGGAGCGGCGCTCACCCTTGCGCTGATTCCGTTCAACGCGCTTGCTGCGCCGCTCGAAATCGTCGTGAGCTTCAGCATCCTCGGGGATCTCGTGCGCCAGGTCGGCGGCGAGCGCGTGCATGTCACCACGCTCGTCGGCCCCGGCGAAGATGCGCACAACTTCGAACCCCGTCCCTCTGACGCCCGCAAGCTGCGTTCAGCCCAGCTCGCCGTTGCCAGCGGGCTGGGCTTCGATCCCTGGCTCGAGCGCCTGGCGCAGACCGCCGGATACAAGGGGCGCGTGCTGGTCGCAAGCACCGGCATCGAACCGATCGCGGCACCGGACGAGCAAGCGGATGCACCGGTGCACGGGGAGCGTCACGACACGGTCGATCCCCACGCCTGGCAGGATGCGACCCGCGCCCAGCGCTATGTCGCCAACATCGCCGACGCGCTCGCCCAGATCGACCCGGCCGGCGCGGCGACCTACCGCGACAACAGCAAGCGCTACATCGCAGAGCTGAAGACCCTGGATGACGAAATCCGCGGCACGCTCGCGCGCATTCCGCCCGAACGGCGTAAGGTCGTGAGCTCGCACGACGCGTTCGGCTACTTCGCCCACGCCTACGGCATCCGCTTTCTCGCCCCCGCGGGGATCAGCAACCAGTCCGAACCGTCCGCCTCCGGCGTCGCGAAGCTGATCCGTCAGCTGCGCCAGGAAAAGGTGCCAGCCGTGTTCGTCGAGAACATCAGCGATCCACGGCTGATTTCGCGCATCCAGAAGGAAAGCGGCGCGCAGATGGGCGGCACGCTGTATTCGGACGCCTTGTCGGGCCCGGACGGCCCGGCGAAGACCTACCTGGAGATGATGCGCTACAACCTTCGCACGCTCGTCGGCGCCCTCGCCGCCAACTGAAGCACGGCCCGACGACGATCAGCGCGATGACGCGGCGAGCAGGGAGCCTGCCGCGACGAACATGCCGCCGAAGACGCGGTTCTGCGCACGGAGCGCTCGTGGGTTGCTCAGCCAACCGCGGCAACGTCCCGCGAGGAGCGCGTAGCCCGACATAACGAGCGTATCCACGGTGGACATCGTCAGTGCGATGATCGCGAACTGCAGCAGTTGCGGCGCGGCAGGATCGATGAACTGGGGCACCAGGGCGACCATGAAGACGATCGCCTTCGGATTGCTCAGGTTAACGAACAGGCCCTGTATATAAGGGCTGCCCGGAGCGCCTGCAGCCACCTCGGCCGCGTCCCCGTTCGCCACCGCCGGCGAGCGCCATTTCTTGACGCCCAGCCAGATCAGATAGGCCGCGCCGGCGAGCTTGAGCAACGTGAATGCCACGCTCGACGCTGCCAGCACGGCGCCGAGCCCCAAGCCCACCACGGCAAGCTGGATCACCAGCGCAGTCTGCAGGCCCGCGATCGCCCGCAAGGCAACCGGGTAACCGTGGCGCAAGCCCGTCGCCATGCTCAGGACTGCTCCCGGCCCGGGAGACACGGCGATCACGACAGCCGCCGCCAGAAACGCGAGCCACATGCTCGAGCTCATCGTCGAACCTCCAATCGGTCAAAAGAAGATGGCATGCAGCATCTTCGCACACAGCACCATCAGCACGCCGGCGAAGATCTTCTTCAGCGTCGCCACCGGCAGTTGGTGTGCGAGCCGCGCGCCGAAGGGCGCGACAACGGTGCTCACCAGGCTCACCAACACCAGTGCGGGCAGGTAGATGTAACCGATGCTGTAGGGCGGCACGTCGGTATGGCCGAAACCATTGATCAAATATCCCGCCGTCCCGGCGAGCGCGATCGGCAGACCGATCGCCGCGGAGGTGCCGATCGCGTGATGCACCTTGACGTTGCACCACGTCATGAATGGCACGGACAGCGAACCGCCGCCGATCGCGACCAGCGCGGAAACACCGCCGATACCTGCGCCCACGGCACTCATGCCCACCGGGCCGGGCAGCTCGCGCGAGGGCTTGGGCTTGATGTTTGCGAGCATCTGCAAGGAAACGTAGGCCATGAAGCACGCGAAGAAGATCGCGAGCGGCTTCGTCGGCAGACGCGAAGCGATGAAGGTCGCGAGGAAAGTGCCGACGATGACGCCCGGCGCGATGTACCGGACAACATCCCAGCGCACGGCGCCGTGGCTGTGATGCGCGCGCAGGCTAGACAAGGAAGTCAGCACGATGGCGGCCATCGAGGTGCCGAGCGCGACGTGTACAACATTGTCCTTGGGCATGCCCTGGGCGACGAACAGCGACGTCAGTACCGGCACCATCATGCCGCCGCCCCCCACGCCGAGAAGGCCGGCAAAAAATCCCACGAATCCGCCGAGCACGAGATAGCTCAGCCACCACACGTCGAACGTCATTCGGCAGCCACTCCAAAAACAAAAAAAGGCGCGGACCGGAATCCGCGCCTTCTCAACTGGCCCCCCCTGTGTCGCCTCCGCCGGCATCCTGAACCTAGGGTTCAGGGAGGTCGCTTTCCTTCCGCATCAGGCTCACCCGGCTAGGGGCGTGCACACCTGCGGCATTTGGTCCGCGACCAAGTCTTTCGACATTGGTCCAAGGAATCTACGACTTCGACGACACAGCGGGGATTGACCTTGCCCGCACCCCAACCCACACGCAAGTGCTTGTTAAAACAGCTTTTCCTGCTGTGCGAGAATCCCATCGAGGCGTGCGTTTACAAGCCCGATTCTACGCTTTGCGGCCTGCATGTCAAACCCGCCGGCACGCTGAAACTGCAAAAACTCGTGGGCAATATTTAAAGCGGTCATGACAGCCAGCTTCTCTCCGGACGAACCCGTCCGACTGGCAAGACTGTTGAGCTTCTCGTCCAAAAATGCGACCGCAGCGAGCAGGCCGTCCTTGTCTTCCGGCCGACAAGCAACGGAATATGCCTTGCCCAAAAGGGTGATATCGAGAGTGTCGCTTGGCATTTCAGGATTCCGGCAATTGCTCGAGCACACTCTCGAGCCTGGATGTCGCCAGCCTGACCTTGTCAGCCAGCACGCGGTTCTCGGCCTCCAGGCGCGCAAGGCGCGCGCGCAACTCCCGGCCGTCCGCCTTGCAGGTTTCGTAGAGACCGATCAACTGTTCGATCTGGTTCTCGAGCTTATAGAGTTCTGCGTCCATTCGGCGGATGGTAGAGGTCGCCCGCCAATGGGTCAAGGCGGGGACGCATATGCCGGAATGCGATCAGGATTCGGCCGCCTGGACCCAGTCAAGCGCCTCGAACTGCAGGCGGTTGAGTTCACCCACGTCGACGCCCAGCACCTGCGCGAAGGACTGGACGCGTTCGGAGTCGCCACGCTCGAAGGCGAGTACCAATTCGAGGTACGGAGCCATCGGGCCGCGGCGGTGCAACAATGCGTCCTGCATCGCCTCCGACAATTTGAGCGGCTTGATCGCGTCCTCCAGCGGCATCTGCAAGGCGACGTCGAGCATCGAGAACAGGCCCAGCACGAAGAGCTGCGCGGCCGGATCATGCGCGCCACGCAGGGCTCCGACCAGCTCGAGGAAGCGAGCGCGGACGAGCGCCTCTTCCATCACGACGGCTTCGCCGGGTGCGTGATGACAGCCCATCAGCATCATCGACACCCAACGTTCCAGCGGTTGCTGCCCGAGCACCACGATGGCTTGCTCGACGGACGTGATGCGATGGTTGAGTCCCCATGCCGCCGCGTTCACATAGCGCAGTAGCCGGTAAGCGAGCGCGAGGTCGTGCTTGAGAATTTCGGCGATCTCGCGCGTCTCCACCCCGCTGCGCAGACGATTGAGCAGCGACGCGAGGCGCAGGCCATGCGGCGACAGGCTGTTGCCTTTCCAGTCTTCGCGACGCGTCACGAAGCCGCCGGAAAAAGTCATGCAACCGACACTGCGGGCGAGTTCGAAATCGTCCTGAGTTCCCACTTCCCAAGCCCACACATGCACGCCCGGCTTCAGCCGCTGAACGCCACGGGCAAAGAGGGAAACTTCCTCCGGGGCACACAAACCCATGCGGAACACAGCCGCATCCGCGACGGGCAGCATGCTTTCGAGCCACGCCCCCAGCTCGGCATGGTCGAGCGCGATCCGCAGCCCGCTCTCGCGCAAACGACGCGCATTTTCCACCGTCTCCGCAGACGCCGCGCGCATCGCGAGTTCCGGCTGCACGAGCAGCGTCGCATTGAGCCCTTTCAGTCGCTTGAGTGCGGGATTGCCGAGAAAGCCATCCCACACGCGCAGGCACACCTGGCGGCTCCGAAGGGCAGCGCCACGGCCGTAGCGGTCGATCTGATCGACCAGCAACTCGTTCATGAAATCGCGCGCGCGTCGCCCGGACGCGCGCACACGACCGGCCATGTCCTCACGCAGTTCGAAGGCCTGGCCGACGGCGTTCTGGTCGCGATCGAGGATTTCCTCGCGGCACAGGAGCGCCAACGCCGGATCCGCGGGCGCGGGCGCCGCGGCGATGACCTCGGGAAGCGGCGCAGGGATCTGGGTCGGTGCCTCGACTTCCGGCGGCTCGGCCAGGACCGCGCCGCCCATGCCGGACGCCCCCGGGGAAACCGGGGGTTCGCCGCCGATGAGACGCTTCAACCAGCCGAACATTTGACTCCCTATCCGCGCGCGAGACCTTTCAGGACGTCATCATAACGCGAAGCGCCATCAACGCTGCAACTGCGTGACGTCGCGGACGGCGCCGGTGTCGGCGCTCGTCGTCAGCGCGGCATAGGCCTGCAGCGCGGCCGAAACCACGCGCTGGCGGCTCGCCGGCTTCCATGCCTTGTCGCCCTTGGCGTCCATCGCGGCACGACGCTTCGCGAGCTCCGCGTCGGAGACCGCGAGGTGAATGCGACGGTTCGGGATGTCGATCTCGATCGTGTCACCCTCCTCGACGAGTGCGATCGCGCCGCCGCAGGCGGCTTCGGGGGATGCGTGGCCGATGGACAGGCCGGACGTGCCGCCGGAGAAGCGGCCGTCGGTCAGCAGCGCGCAGGACTTCCCGAGGCCTTTCGACTTCAGGTAGCTCGTCGGATAGAGCATTTCCTGCATGCCCGGACCACCCTTCGGCCCTTCGTAGCGGATCACGACGACGTCACCGGCGACGATCTTGTCGGCGAGGATGCCCTCGACGGCGTCTTCCTGGCTCTCGAACACGCGGGCGCGCCCGGAGAACTTCCAGATCGATTCGTCGACACCCGCCGTCTTCACGATGCAGCCCTTCTCGGCGATGTTGCCGTACAGTACCGCGAGGCCGCCGTCCTGGCTGAAGGCGTTCTCGCGGTCGCGGATGACGCCGTGTGAGCGATCCATGTCGAGCTCGTTCCAGCGACGGTTCTGCGAGAACGCGACCTGCGTCGGCACGCCGCCGGGCGCCGCCTTGAAGAAGTCGAACACGCTGTTGTCGTGCGCCTGCATGACATCCCAGTGGGCGATGGCCTCGTTGAGGGTCTTGCTGTGCACAGTCGGCCCCTCGGCGTGCAGCAGACCCGCACGGTTCAATTCGCCGAGGATGCCCATGATGCCGCCGGCGCGGTGGACGTCCTCGATGTGCACGTCGGCGATCGCCGGAGCGACCTTGCACAGGCAGGGCACCTTGCGCGAGATGCGGTCGATGTCCTTCATCGTGAAATCGACACCGGCTTCGCGAGCGGCCGCCAGCAGGTGCAGCACGGTGTTGGTCGAGCCGCCCATCGCGACGTCGAGACTGATCGCGTTTTCGAAGGATTTGAAGCTCGCGATCGAGCGCGGCAGCACCGACACGTCGTCCTTCTCGTAATAGCGGCGCGCCATGTCGACGATCGTGCGCCCGGCCCTGCGGAAGAGCTGTTCGCGATCCGCATGGGTGGCGAGCACGGTGCCGTTGCCCGGCAGCGACAGGCCCAGCGCTTCGGTGAGGCAGTTCATCGAGTTGGCGGTGAACATGCCGGAGCAGGAGCCGCAGGTCGGACAGGCCGAACGTTCGACCGCGTCAACTTCCTCGTCGGAACAGTGGCTGTCGGCAGCCTTGACCATCGCATCGACGAGGTCGAGCGAGATCACCTTCGCTTCCCACTTGACCTTCCCGGCCTCCATCGGGCCGCCGGAGACGAAGATCGCCGGGATGTTGAGGCGTAGCGCCGCCATCAGCATCCCAGGGGTGATCTTGTCGCAGTTCGAGATGCACACCATCGCGTCGGCGGTGTGGGCATTGACCATGTACTCGACGCTGTCCGCGATCAGCTCGCGCGAGGGCAGCGAATACAGCATTCCGCCGTGCCCCATCGCGATGCCGTCATCGACGGCGATCGTGTTGAATTCCTTCGCCACGCCGCCCGCAGCCTCGATCTCGCGCGCTACCAGCTGGCCGAGATCCTTCAGATGCACGTGGCCGGGCACGAACTGCGTGAAGCTATTGACGACGGCGATGATCGGCTTTTCAAAATCGCCGTCCTTCATGCCGGTGGCGCGCCACAAGGCGCGCGCGCCTGCCATGTTGCGACCGGCGGTGGAGGTGCGGGAACGGTATTGGGGCATGGAATCCTCGACTCTGCAGATGCGGCGCCGGCCAGCGGGCGCGGTGCCAGTTCGATCAGGTTTGTCGATTCTAACCGAAGGAACACGGGGGAGTCGGCTATCATTGCCGCTCAGCCTCATGCTTCGATTCACGCAGACCGATGACCGAACCGACGTCCTCCGACTCCGCCAGCGATGGCTTCGACCTCAACCCGATGGAAATCCGGGTGCTCGGCGTACTGATCGAAAAAGCCTTCGTCACGCCCGACACCTACCCCTTGTCGCTCAATGCCATCGTCACCGGCTGCAACCAGCTGACCGGGCGCGACCCGGTGATGAATCTGAGCGACGATGAAGTTCAGGCGGCCGTCGACAGCCTGATGGGGCGCAAACTCGTTTCGCGGCGCGATACGGCAAGCGCGCGCGTGGCCAAGTACGAACACCTCGTGCGCCTGCGCCATTCGCTGCCGCCGGCCGAGCAGGCGGTGCTGGGCGTGCTGCTGCTGCGCGGCGCTCAGACTGCCGGCGAAATCCGCCAGCGCGCCGAACGCATGTACCGCTTCGACGATATCGCCGCGGTCGAAAAGGTCCTCGAACATCTGACCGAGAAATACCCGCCGATGGCCGACGCGCTGCCGCGCGCTCCCGGCACGAAGGAAACCCGCTACGGGCACCTTCTCGGCGGAGCGGCGGCATTTGCCGCGCTGGCCGACGCCGCGAGCCCTGGCACGCCCGGGTCGCGCTCACGCAATGCCGAACTCGAAGAGGAAGTGCGGCGGCTGCGCGACGAACTCGACACGCTGCGTCGCGAGTTCGACGAGTTCCGCGCCCAGTTCAGCTGACGGCGGTTGCCGCAACCGCCATGCTGATCCATCCGCAATTCGATCCCGTCGCCCTGTCCATCGGCCCGCTTTCGGTACGCTGGTACGGGCTGATGTACCTCGTCGCGTTCGTACTGTTCACCGTCCTCGGACGCCTCCATGCCAAACGGCGGCCCGAACTCGGATGGACGCCGCAGCAGATCGACGACCTGCTGCTCTACGGCATGGTCGGCGTCGTCCTGGGCGGGCGCCTCGGCGAAGTGCTGTTCTTCCAGCCCGGCTACTACTTCACCCATCCGGCCGAAATCCTTGCCATCTGGAAGGGCGGAATGAGTTTCCACGGCGGCTTCCTCGGCGTCCTGGTCGCAATGTGGCTTTTCGGACGCAAATTCGGAAAGAGCTTCTGGGAAGTGACCGACTTCGTCGCGCCGCTCGTGCCCACCGGCCTCGCCGCAGGGCGCATCGGCAATTTTATCAACGGCGAGCTGTGGGGACGGCCGGTCGAGTCCGATGTGCCATGGGCGATGATCTTCCCGTGGGTCGACAATCTGCCCCGCCACCCGTCGCAGCTTTACCAGGCCGCGGGCGAAGGACTGCTGCTGTTCGTGCTGTTGTGGTTGTACGCGAGCCAGCCGAGGCCGATACGAGCGGTGTCGGCGGCATTCCTGCTCGGGTACGGCGTGCTGCGTTTTGCCGCCGAGTTCTTCCGCACCCCCGACCCGGGGATCTTTGGGACGCTGTCACTCGGATTGTCGACGGCTCAATGGTTGTGCATACCCATGATTATTACAGGGATATGGCTACTGGCGATCGCTCGTCGTACGGAAGCATTTGCAAAATAAGGAAAAATATCGCACGCGAGGCATCAGCTTCGGAAGCGTCGTGCAATATTGCGCAACATGATGGCTTCATTTCTGGCAGGATGCGGATGAGAAAATCGCAGGAGACAGTAGATGGCGTCCGGACTGGTTTCGCGTAGCCTCTCCCGAGTTCGCGAGATTGTCGCCAATGCCACCGGGCGCCGTAGCGAACCGACCGAAAAACAACTTGAGCGCGTCAGGCGTCAGCTTCACGAATGCGCCGAGAATCGCGGAGGCGAGGTTTCGACGCGCCTGCGTGCCGCACGCCTCGCCGACACCTACCTGAAGCTCGACGAAGCGGGACGCCTTGCGTTCCTGCGCATGATTGCGCTCGAGTTCGGGCCGGATCCGAAGCGCGTGGCGAAGGCCCATGACGCCTATCAGGCGGCGGTCGGCACCGAGCGGCAGTGGGATGCCGAGGCGAATCTGCGCGCGGCGATGCGCTCCTCGCGCATCCGCATTCTCACGCAGTTCAACGCGATCCCCCAGGGCGTCAAGTTTCTCGTCGACCTGCGCTCGGACCTGCTGCGCTTCCTCGAACACGACAAAGAGTTGAAGGCGCTCGATCGTGAACTCGAAGCGCGCCTGACCGCGTGGTTCGACGTCGGATTCCTCGAGCTGTCGCGCGTCACGTGGAACTCGCCGGCAGCGCTGCTCGAGAAGATCGTCAAGTACGAGGCGGTGCACGAGATCCGCTCCTGGCGCGACCTGAAGAACCGCCTGGGCTCCGATCGGCGCTGCTATGCGTTCTTCCATCCGCGCATGCCGCTCGAACCGCTGATCTTCGTCGAAGTCGCGCTGCTCGACGACCTCGCGGACAACGTGCAGAAGCTGCTCGACGAGAATGCCCCGGCCAACGACGTCGCTCGCGCCACGACGGCGATCTTCTATTCGATCAGCGCGACGCAGGCCGGCCTACGCGGCGTCTCCTTCGGCAATTTCCTGCTGAAGCGGGTGGTCGACGATCTGCAGCGCGACTTCCCGCAATTGACGACCTTCGCCACCTTGTCTCCGATCCCGGGCCTCGTGCGCTGGGCGACTAAGAATCCGGACGAAGTGTTGGCGCTATTCGCTGAGGCGGACTGGGAACGCCTGGCGGCAGCCGGTATCGAGGGTCCGGAATCGGCGGGCCTCAAAGCCGTGCTCGGCGGAAGCACCGACTGGACGCACGATGCGGCGCTGTCGGCAGCACTGCGCGCGCCGCTGCTGAAAGCGACGGCGACCTATCTGCTGCAGGCCAAACGCGACATGCAGCCGCTCGACTCCGTCGCACGCTTCCATCTCGGAAACGGCGCCCGCGTCGAACGCCTGAACTGGCTTGCCGACGCGTCCGACAAGGGATTGGCGCAGTCGTGGGGCGTGATGGTGAACTACCTGTACGACCCCGACCGTATCGTCGACAACGTCGAGGCATTTGCCGGCGAAGGCCGCATCGACGCGGCCCCAGGCGTAAAGCGGCTCACGCGACGCTGAGAACGCAGCACGTCGAAAACGCAAAGTGAAACGGCTCTTACCCCGTACCTCGATCCGCATCCGCCTGTTACTCGCCAGCACCGTGGTGCAGGTGCTGCTATTGACGCTGCTGCTCGCGAACAGCGTGCGCCTGATGAACGACGCGATCGGCGCCAGCATCGCGACACTGACGAGCCAGAACGCGACGATGCTCCATGCGATGGCGGCGGCCTACGCCGACAACGGCGGCTTCGGTGCGCTGCAGGACGTCCTCGGCGAGTTGCTGTCCGAGGGCGACGAGGGCCTCGTCTACGTCAGGATCGCCTCACCCGACGGCCGCATCCTGGTCAGCGCGGGTATGCCCGAGATGCATCAGATCCCCGAGGTCGACAACGGAACCACCCGCAGCGCCACGAGCGACCTCTTCCATGTCCGGCGTCCGCTCCTTCTGGACCGCAACACGGTCGGCTTCATGCAGTTCGGCATCTCGGTGTCGGCCCTCTCCGGAGCGCGCCGGGCGATCACCGAACAAGGGGCCGCGATCGCGGTCGCGGAAATCCTGCTCACCTTCGTCCTGCTGTCGGGCATTGGCTACCTGCTGACGCGCAACCTCACGCGCCTGCTCGCCGGCAGCGAGGCGATCGCTGCCGGGCGCCTCGACCATCGCCTGCCCGAAGAGGGCGACGACGAACTCGCGCGGCTGGCGCGACGCTTCAACATGATGGCAGCGAATCTGCAGGATCGCGTCGGCGAACTGCAGCAGGCGGCGACACAGTTGCGCGAAAGCGAGCAGCGCTACGAGCTCGCGATCCAGGGCGCCAACGACGGCCTGTGGGACTGGGACATCGCGGCCGACCAAGTCTATTGCTCGCCCCGCTGCGCCGAGATCGCGGGCCTGCCGACCGAGCGCGACTACCATGCCCCGAGCGACGTCACGGGTAACATCCATCCGGACGACCTGCGCAATTACCGCAGCATCCTGATCGAGCATTTGAAGGGATACAGCGCCCAGTTCCGTTGCGAGTATCGGGCGCGCCAGCGCGACGGCAGCTTCCGCTGGGTGATGAAACGGGGCGTGGCGCTGCGCGGCGCGGATGGTCGGGCATTCCGGATGGCCGGATCGATCAGCGACGTCCACCTGCACAAGCTCGCCGAGATGCGCCTACAGTACGATGCGCTGCACGACGGGCTCACCAATCTGCCGAACCGCGCCCTGTTCCTGGAGCATGTCCGCAGCGCCCTCGCACAGCAACAGCACGCCGACTCGCAGAACTTCGCCGTGTTGGCGATCAACCTGCAGCGCTTCCGGCTCGTCAACGACAGCTTCGGGCACGCCGCCGGCGACGAGCTTCTGCGCCATGTCGCGCAGACGATCAGCGAAACGCTGCGGCAGGGCGACATCGTGGCCCGTGTCGGCGGGGACCAGTTCGCACTGCTGCTCAACCGCATCGAGAATCCTGCCGAAGCGCTGCGCCTCGGCGAGGCGTTGCGCGAAAAGCTGGCGGAACCGACCAGTGTCGCCGGCCAGGTCCTGTATCCCAAGTATCGCATCGGCGTGTCGCTGAGCGCCGACTACACGGAAACCTGCTCGGCCGAGACGATGCTGCGCGATGCGGACAACGCGCTGCAGCGGACCCGCAAGCGCGGCGAAGACGCGGTAGCGATCTTCCACACATCGATGCACGAGCAGGCCGTACAGAGCCTGCGCCTCGAAGGCGACCTGCGCACGGCCTTGCGCGAGCAGGACCTGACGGTTCATTTCCAGCCCATCGTCTCGCTCGAGGATGGCAGCATCAGCAGCTTCGAAGCGCTCGTGAGATGGCGGCATCCGACGCAAGGCATGCTGCCTCCGAACATCTTCATCCCACTTGCCGAGGCCATCGGCTTGATCCATGAACTGGACATGCTGGTGCTCAAGCGCGCCTGCGAGCGCATCCTGCTGTGGCAGCGCCTCGCGGGCAACGCTGCGGTACCACGCGTGAGCGTCAATCTTTCGGCGACCCAGTTCGCACGCCCCGATCTCGCAGGCGAAATCATCGCCGAGATCGCGCAGCACGGTTTGCCACCCGACATGCTGCGCTTCGAGGTTACCGAAAGCGTGCTCGCCCAGCCGGAGGGCCCGGCTTCGCAGATCCTGGAGCGCTTGCGGAACGCGGGGATGTCGGTGCTGATCGACGATTTCGGCACGGGCTATTCGGCGCTCAGTTATCTGCACACGATCCCCTGCGACGTCGTCAAGCTCGACGGCTCCTTCGTGCGCTCGCTCGAGAACGACGAACGGCTGCGCACCATCGTTGCGCGGAGCATCGAGCTCGCCCACGATCTCGGCATGCTCGTCGTTGCCGAATGCATCGAAACGCGGACGCAGGCCAACCTGCTGCGAGAAATGGGCTGCGACTACGGACAGGGCTACCTGTTCTCGAAGCCGCTCGACGACGCGGCCGTAGAAAAACTTCTATTTGGAAAGGCGACCGGCGCGGAGGCGGCAGCATGACCCTGAGAGAGGGCCGATGAAGCGGATTTTGCAGAGTGTCGTACTCATTGCGGCAACGATTTGCGGAGTGAGCGCCGCGCACGCGGACGACTCGCCCGCCCCGCCCCGGCTCGAGCTGTCCGGATTCGGCACCCTGGGCGCCGTGACGACGGACAACAAGGACGTCTGGTTCACGCGCAACGGCGTCAATTTCCCCGGCAACAAGGACCCCGATTTCAGCCCCGATACGCTGCTCGGACTTCAGGGAAGCTTGCGCCTGACCGAGTACAACGACGTGACCGTGCAGGTCGTTGCGCGTGAGGACGGCGCCGAGAAGGAGGATCCGCGCGTCACGCTGGCCTTCCTGCGTCAGACGCTGGCGCCAGGACTGTCAATGCGCATCGGACGGCTGCGGGTGCCGTTCTTCATGCTGTCGGATTCGCTGTACATCAATTACGCGAACATGTGGGTCCGGCCGCCGGTCGAGGTGTACGGCCTCAATCCGTTCAACGATCTGGACGGCGTCGACCTGATCTATCACACGCGGATCGGCGAACTCGATGCGGAGATCCACCCCTATGTCGGCCGCGGCGAGATCCATTTCCCGCAAGGCAAGGCTCGACTCAAGGAGACCGCGGGCGTCAATGTGGTGCTGACGCAGGGCGACTATTCGCTGCATCTCGGCCACGGCGATGGGCGCTTCACACTGGAGCGAGGCGACGCCAATTTCCACGCCATCGCGGCCGCGTTGCGAGCGATCGGCCAACAGGACGCGATCGATGATCTCGCCGGCACCGACGGTCGAACGAGTTTCAATTCGATCGGCGCGCAGTGGGACGACGGGACCTGGCAGTTCGTCGGTGAATACGCGCATCGTCACGCTGACCGCTACGTGGTGAGCGCTCACGGCTGGTATCTCAGCCTCGGCCGACGCTTCGGCAACGTGATGCCCTATGTGACCTGGGCCCGGCAGTCGCTGGACCGCCAGTTCGCCGAGGCGAATATTCCGCCCGGCCGTTTCGCAGCCGCCTGGGAGCGCTTCCTGACGTCCCGCAATAATGCCCAACACAGCCTGACGATCGGCACGCGCTGGGATCTCGCCTCTCACGCGGCACTGAAAGCCGAGATATCGCATGCACGGCCCGACCGGGATTCGTGGGGATCCTATTTCCCCCGACCGGTCGACACGCCGCGCGTGATCGGCGGCGAGTCGCTGACGACGTTCAGCCTGTCGCTGGACCTGAGTTTCTGAGGCCCGGCGATGCTCAGAAGATGCAAGGCTCTGCTCGCGCTCGGTTGCTTGTGCTGCCTGCTCCTGTCGGCGGCGCCCGCACTCGCCCAGATCGTGGTCGTCGCTGGCGCGCAAAGCAATGTGCACGAACTCACGCGCGAACAGGTCGAACAGTTCTACCTGGGTCGCGCCCATAGCCTTCCTGACGGGCTCGCGCTCGCGATCGCGGACTTGCCGACCGGCCCCGTTCGTGACGAGTTCTACCTGAAGCTCACCGGCAAGAATCCGATCCAGATCCGCGCCCACTGGTCGCGCATGGTATTCACCGGACGCGCGTTGCCCCCCGTGGAGGCGGCAGACGTCGCCCAGTTACGCCAGTGGCTGGCCGTGCGGCCGAATCTGATCGGCTATCTGCCCGCGTCGGAGGCCGATTCGCGGGTGAGGATCCTGCTGCGCCTGCCCTGAGCCGCAGTTCGCTGCGCGATCAGCGCGGCACGACCGTCAGGTCGAACGCGCCGACGCCGCCAACCGCGCCGTGCAGACGGTCGCCGATCGCGACCGGGCCGACGCCTTCCGGTGTGCCGGTGAAGATCAGGTCGCCGGGCTGTAGACAGTAGTAGCGCGAGAAGAAAGCAATGATCTCGGGAATCGACCAGATCATGTCCGCCAGATCGCCGCGCTGACGAAGCGCGCCGTTCACGTCGAGGCGGATTTCGCCCGCCCGCAGCACTTCGCCGGCGGCCGGCACGATAGGCGAGATCGGCGCCGAGGCATCGAAGGCCTTGGCGATATCCCACGGCCGTCCCTTCGCCTTGGCTTCCGCCTGCAGGTCGCGACGCGTCATGTCGAGGCCCACGGCGTATCCCCAGATGCACTTCGCGGCCTCCTCCGGGGACAGATCGACCCCTCCGGCGCCGAGCGCGACGACGAGCTCCAGCTCATGGTGGACGTCCTGGCTCGCTTGCGGATAGGGAAATTCCCCGACCTCTCCCGTCTTGATCGGCAGTATGGCGTCCGCCGGCTTGGTGAAGAAGAACGGCGCTTCGCGGCTCGGGTCTCCGCCCATTTCCCGCGCATGGGCGGCGTAGTTGCGGGCGATGCAGAAGACGCGGCGCACGGGAAACAGCCCGCCGCCGACGACCGGCACGGCGGCGCGCGGCGCCGGTTCGAACACGTAGGAATCCTTGGAATCGAGAGTCATCGATGAAGCTCCGGCCTGGGTTCGCAGGCGCATGTTTAGTGGGGACCGCCGGATGTGACGATCTTTGATGAATCGTGTGACGAGATCACATCACAGGAGGGTTGACCGTTCAAGCAGTCGATGTTGTAATGCGAATCATTCCTATTCGCTATATCGACCGCAATGAAGCTCGCAACCTTTCCGCTGGGAGCCAAGCTCGACGAAAGCCGGGATCCGACTGCAGGCGCGCTGCGCCCGGAGACGGAAGAATCGGCAATCCCGAGCGTGCGCCTGCTGCAAGGGCGCAGCAGCATTGCGATCGAGCATCGCGGCACGCAGTACTTCCTGCGCGCAACACGCGCCGGGAAACTGATCCTCACGAAGTAGGCAAGTCATTTCCACGGTAAATCGAGAGATCGAGGCTAGACTATGTACGTCTGCGTTTGTAACGCGGTAACCGAGCGCCACATTGGACAGGCTGTTCGCGAGGGAGCATCGACCCTGCGTCAGTTGCGCGAGCGCCTGGGCGTGGCCGGTGAATGCGGTCGGTGCGCAAGCTGCGCGCGCGACTGCCTGCGCTCGGCTATCGAAGAGCAGACATCGAACGCAACGCCGGCAGTAGCGGCGTTCGCGCCCTCGTTCTCGTTTGCCGCGGAGGCCGTATGAAAGGCGATAAGAAAGTCCTTCAATACCTCAACAAGCAGCTCACCAACGAACTCACCGCGATCAACCAGTATTTCCTCCATGCCCGCATGTACAAGAACTGGGGGCTGGGTCGGCTCGGACACCACGAGTACGAAGAGTCGATCGAGGAAATGAAGCACGCCGACAAGCTGATCGAGCGCGTGCTGTTCCTCGAAGGACTCCCGAACCTGCAGAACCTGAACAAACTGCTGATCGGCGAAAACGTGCCGGAGTGCCTGCAGGGTGACCTGAAGCTCGAATCGGGTGCACGGGCCGATCTGATCGAGGCGATCGCGTACTGCGAGTCCTGTAAGGACTATGTCTCGCGGGAGCTCTTCGAAGAACTGCTCGAGGATACCGAAGAGCATATCGATTACCTCGAAACCCAGCTCGAACTGGTCGACAAGGTCGGCCTGCAAAACTACCTGCAGTCGCAGATGGGTGAATCGAGCTGAAGCCATCGCAACACGACGTCCGGCGTCAGCGCCGGACGTCCCTTTGACCACCCAGCCAGCCCGTTCTTCCGCAGAACCAGCCAGCCCCTCAGTCCAGGAGAACTGGCCAGAATGCAGCTTTCGCCCACCTCCCGCCTCAACTCCTATCCGCCGTCCCGGGGCGTCGCCTTCGCGGTCGGCAGCGTAACGACTTACCTGGTACTCGCCGCGCTCCTGCTCGATCAGTTGCTGCGCTGAAACGGCCACATCCCATCCATGGCCTCAACGCCCGCCTTGCAGGCACTTCCACCCGCCGTCCAAGCCACGACGCAGATGGCACCCTCCCCGCGGCGCCATGCGAACGTGCCGGCCGCCCCGGGGCGTCCACCGACGCCGCGGCAAGTCGTGTCGCGGTGGGAACGTCGGATCGTGTTGCTCGGAGTCGGTCTCGCACACGTCGCGGGTCTTGCCCTCCTTTCGCAGGTCGTCACCGCGCCCGCGCCCCCGGCTCCGCCGACCATCACCGCAACGCTGATCGAATTGCCGAAACCGATGCCGCTGGAGGCGCCGCCTCCGAAGCCACATCCCGCCCCTGAAAAGCCGGCGCCACAGAAGAAAGTCGCGCCACCGCCTCGCCGGGCAGCGCCATCCTCGACGCCGCGGATCGAATCGCCGACGGCAGTGGCCGCACCGGCTCCGGTGCAGCCCCCAGTGCCGGCCGAAACTCGGGCCGCGCCGGCGGCGGAGCCCGTGACACCGGCCAAACCTGCTCCGGTCGCAGCCCCTGCACCCGCTCCGGTCACGCCGGTGCGCTTCGACGCGGCCTACTTGAACAACCCGGCCCCGGCCTACCCGCCGCTGTCGCGACGCATGCGCGAGGAAGGCAAGGTGATGCTGCGGGTGCAGGTCACCGCCGAGGGCTTGCCTGCGAGGGTCGAGGTGGCGGAAAGTTCCGGTTCCGGACGACTCGACCAGGCGGCGCGCGAGGCGGTGCAGCGCTGGCGCTTCGTGCCCGCCAAGCAGGACGGCCACGCCGTGGAGGCCGGGGTCATCGTACCGATCATCTTCAAACTCGAAGGAAACTGAACAATGCTCACCGACAACTTCGGCCTTTCCCACCTGTGGGGCCAGTCGGACCTGGTCATCAAGCTCGTCGCGCTCCTGCTCGTGACCATGTCCGTGGCGAGCTGGTACTTGATCGCCGTACGCGCCGCACGGCAGCTGCGCGCCCGTCGCTTCGACAACGCAGTGGAAGGGTTCTGGAATGCGCCCAACCTCGACGACGGACTGTCGCAGCTGTCGCGCACGGCCGCAGGCTCGCCTTTCGAGGCGCTTGCCCGACAGGGGGCCGCCGCGGCGGAACATCTGCGTCGTCACACGCATAGCGAAACGCTGGGCGGCAAGCTGGATGCGGACGAGTTCGTGACGCGTGCCTTGCGCAAGTCCATCGCGCTGTCCACGGCGCAGCTCGAATCGGGCCTGACGGTGCTCGCGTCGATCGGCTCGACGGCGCCCTTCGTCGGCCTCTTCGGCACCGTATGGGGCATCTATCACGCGCTGATTGGTATCAGCACCTCCGGCGCAGCAACCCTCGACAAGGTCGCCGGACCAGTCGGCGAAGCGCTCATCATGACCGCGTTCGGTCTCTTCGTCGCGATTCCGGCGGTGCTCGCCTACAACACCTTCACGCGCGCGAACCGGCTGGAGCTGTCGGAACTCGACGCCTTCGCACACGACCTGCATGCGTGGTTCACGACCGGCACCCGCCTCGCCAGCGCGCCGGCCGGAGACGCGCCGCGCGGCGCGGCGCCTTCATCGCCGCTGAATCTGCGCAGTGCGGGAGCGGCGTAATGGCCTTCGGCGGATTCAATTCCGAGGGGCATTCGGCGCCCCTCGCCGACATCAACATGGTCCCGCTGATCGACGTAATGCTGGTGCTGCTGATCGTGTTCATGATCACGGCCCCCTTGCTCACGCATGCGGTCAAGATCGATCTGCCCGCGGCAGCGAGCCAGGCGAGCAACGAGAAGCCCGAGACGATCACGCTGGCGATCGACGGGGCCGGCAAGATGTTCTGGAACGACCAGCCGATCGCCGACGGCGAACTGGCGACGCGGCTTTCGACCGCTGCCGCCGCGAGCGTGCAACCGGAGCTCCATCTGCGTGCCGACCGCGAAACGCGCTACCAGAAGCTCGCCGAGGTGATGTCCGCGGCGAAAACCGCCGGCATCCAGAAGATCGGCTTCGTCACCGTCCCCGAACGCTGACGCCCGCGGCCGGGTATCGCGCCCGGCCGCCCCTCCCGCCCGGGAACCCGCGGCTGCATTACGATACAAACCAGCTGTGAGGCTTCGCCTATTCTTCGCGTCGTGACGATCGATCAGGCTTGCGCCTGCACGCGCCGAACACGCGCGCGGATATCCATTTGCCAAGTTCGACGTCCCGCGCGACACTGCCGCTCAATACCCTACTATCGTCCTGATTTCTCGACATGACCCGTCCCCTCGCGCCCCGACCGCGCCGCCGCTGGCGCAGCGCGCTGCTCGCCCTGACCACCGTCGCAGTGCTGGGAGGTGGCGGCTACTTCGTGTGGTCGAAGTACTTCGCGGCGCCGGACGAGTCCGCGCGCTACCAGTTCACGAATGTGACGCGAGGCGACCTCGAGGACGTGGTCACGGCGACCGGCACGTTGCAGCCGCGCGACTACGTTGATGTCGGTGCCCAGGTTTCGGGGCAGCTGAAGAAGATCCACGTCGATGTCGGCTCGGAGGTGAAGTCCGGCGAGCTGCTGGCGGAGATCGACCCGATCGTGTTGCAGAGCAAGGTCGACGCGACCCATGCGCAGCTGCGCAACCTGCGCGCGCAGTTGCTCGACCGTGAGGCGAGCCGCACGCTCGCGACGGCGCAGCTGACGCGCCAACGCAACCTGATGGCCGAGGACGCCACCAGCAGAGACGCGCTGCAGAACGCCGAAGCGACGCTGCAGTCGGCCGAGGCCCAGGTCGCGGCCTTGAAGGCGCAGATCGACCAGACCGAATCGAACCTGCGGGCCGACGAGGCGAACCTGAACTACGCACGGATCTACGCGCCGCTCGCCGGAACCGTGGTGTCGGTGACGGCGCGCCAGGGCCAGACCTTGATCGCGAGCCAGCAGGCGCCGGTGATCCTGCGCGTCGCGGACCTGTCGACGATGACCGTGCAGACGCAGGTCTCGGAAGCGGACGTGTCGCGGCTACGCCTGGGGATGGACGTCTACTTCACGACACTCGGCAGCAACAACAAGCGCTGGTCGGGCAAGCTGCGCAAGATCGAGCCCACACCGGTCGTGCAGAACAACGTGGTGCTCTACAACGCGCTGTTCGACGTGGACAACGCGGACCACGCGCTGATGACACAGATGACGGCGCAGGTGTTCTTCGTCGTCGCGTCGGTGAAGGACACGCTGCAGATTCCGATGTCCGCGATCGCGACGGCGCGGGCGGAACGGACGAAGGCGCGCGCTGCCGGCGAAGGCGGCAGCGCAGGCGGGCCGTCTCCGCGTCCGAAGAAGCCCACAGCGGACGGATCGGCGGCGGGCGGCTCGCGCAAGGTGTTGGTCAAGGTCGCGCGCGAGGACGGCACGCTGGAGGACCGTCAGATCGAGATCGGCGTCACCAGCCGCATCGGTGCGCAGGTCTTGTCCGGGCTCGACGAAGGCGAACGCGTGCTGTCGAGCATCGCGCTCCCCGACAAGGGGACTGGCCAGGCGCCGCGGCGCCAACCACGCATATGAAAGCCGAACCGCACATCGGAGCCGCCGTCGCGCCGCTGCATGAACGCTCGGCGGACCTGCCGCTGATCGAACTCTCGGGGGTCAGGAAGACCTTCTACAACGGCGAGATCGCCGTCGAGGTTCTGCACGACATCGACCTGAGAATCTACCCCGGCGAGTTCGTCGCGATCGTCGGCAGCTCGGGCTCGGGCAAGTCGACGCTGATGAACGTGCTGGGCTGCCTCGACCGACCGACGGGAGGCACCTACCGTTTCATGGGCCAGGACGTGTCGCGGCTGGATCGCGACGAACTCGCGCAGCTGCGGCGCGAGACTTTCGGCTTCGTCTTCCAGAGCTACAACCTGATCGCCGGCGCGAGCGCGCGCGAAAACGTCGAAGTCCCGGCCGTGTATTGCGGCATGCCGCCGGCGGAGCGCCACGCCCGCGCGATCTCGCTGCTGACGATGCTGGGACTCGAATCGCGTTGTGAGCATCGTCCGAATCAGCTCTCGGGCGGACAGCAACAGCGCGTATCGATCGCCCGTGCGCTGATGAACGGCGGCCGCGTGATCCTCGCCGACGAGCCGACGGGCGCGCTCGACAGCCGCAGCGGCGCGGAGGTCATGCAGATGCTGCGCAAGCTCTCGGCCGACGGGCACACGATCATCCTGATCACGCACGAGCGCGAAGTCGCCGAGCAGGCGCAGCGCATCATCGAGATCCGCGACGGCAACATCATTGCCGACCCCGGTCCCCTTCCGCGCAGCGGCCCGGAGCCGGACTTCGCGCCCCACATCGACCGCACCTCTCCCCTGTCCGACGTCATCGAAGCGGCGCGCACGGCCTTACGGGCGCTACGCACCAACATCTTCCGCGCGGCACTGACCCTGCTCGGCATCGTGATCGGCGTCGCGGCGGTGATCGCGATGCTGGCGATCGGCGATGGCGCCAAGCGCGATGTCGTCGATCGCATCAGCTCGATGGGCACGAACTTGCTGACCGTACGCCCCGGCGCGCCCAATCAGCGCGGGCGGGACACGCCGGCGACGCTCGTGGTCGATGACGTGCGTGCGCTGCGCGACTTGCCGAACGTGCTCACCGCCGTTCCCGATCAAAACACCGGCGTCACGGTCCGCTACGGGGGCGCCGACCAGCGCACCTCGGCGGAGGTGACGGGCGCCGACTACCCGCTCGCCCGCAATTGGCCGGTCGCGCGCGGGACCTTCTTCAGCGCCGAGGACGAGCGCCGCTATGCCGCGGTCGCCGTGCTTGGCGAGACCGTCGCCAAGGCGCTGTTCGGCGACGACGATCCGGTTGGCGCCTACATGATCGTCAACAACCTCGTGTTCCAGGTGATCGGCGTGATGGGTCCGATGGGGGCAACGCCGTGGGGCTCGGACCAGGACGACGTGATCTTCGTCCCCTTCACGACGGGCAGCCTGCGCCTGACCGGACAACGCTTCCTGCGCAGCGCGATCGTCGCGGTGGAAGACGTCAACCGCATCGACGAGACGCAGGAAGAGGTCCGCGCCCTGCTGCAGGCGCGCCATAGCGGCGTCGAGGACTTCCAGATCCGCAACATGGCCTCGATCATCGCGAGCGCCACCGAAACCCAGAACACGCTGACGGTGCTGCTCGGCACGGTGGCGGCGATTTCGCTGCTGGTCGGCGGCATCGGAGTGATGAACATCATGCTGGTGTCCGTGACGGAGCGCACGCGCGAGATCGGCATCCGCATGGCGACCGGGGCGCGCATGCGCAACATCCTGCAGCAGTTTCTGATCGAGGCGCTGGTCGTCTCCGCGCTCGGAGGACTCATCGGCGTCGGCGTCGGGCTCGGCGCCGCGGCGATCATCGCGGCCTTCGACACGCCGATCCAGTATTCGCTGTCGCCGGTCCTCCTCGCCTTCGGCTGCGCATTCGCCACCGGCCTGATCTTCGGCTACCTGCCCGCACGCAAGGCCGCGCGCCTCGACCCGGTGGTCGCGCTGGCGTCGGAATGAGTCCCATGACCACCCCCAAACTTCCCACTTCGCGCAGGACTGCCCTCGCCCTCTCGCTCGCGTTGATGCTCGGCGGCTGCGCCGTCACTGAACCCGCAACACGCGCGGACGTCGCGATGCCGGCCGCGTGGGACGGGGCGTCCTCCGACTCCGCCGCACGCCCCGACGCGGGCTGGTGGCTCGGCTTCGCGTCGCGCGAGCTCGACGCGCTGATGGCCGAAGCCCTCTCCGCCAACCCCGACTTCCGCGTCGCCATCGAGCGCGTGCGCCAGGCGGAACTCGCCCTCAAGGTGACCGGCGCGTCACTGCTGCCGAGTGCGGCGCTGGGCGCGGACACCGCATGGAGCCGGGTCGAACCCGGCCGCAACGGACCGGCGAGAGAATCCGAATCGACCGGCGTCTCGCTGTCGGTCAGCTACGAAGTGGACCTCTGGGGGCGCATCGCGGCGGGCGTCCGCGGTGCGTCGGCCGAGCTCGACGCCACGCGCGACGACCTCGCGGCGGCTCGCGTGACGCTGCTCACCGGCGTCGCGAACACCTACTTCCAGTTGCTGTCCGCGCGCGAACGCATCGAGATCGCGCGCGAAAACCTCGCGACTGCCGAACGTGTCTTCTCGATCGCCGAATCCCGCTATCGCAACGGCGCCGCATCGGCGCTCGACGTCAGCCGGCAGCGGAGCACGGTACTTGCGCAACGCGCCGCCCTGCTGCCGCTAGAAACCCAGGCGCGCCAGACGCAGGCGGCGCTCGCGGTGCTGCTCGGCCGGGCGCCGCAGGGCTTTGCGCTCGGTGGAGAGACGCTGTCGATGCTGCAAGTGCCGTCCGTCGCGCCCGGGCTTCCGTCGGAACTGCTGACGCGACGCCCCGATCTTGCCAGCGCCGAGGCGCGGCTCGCTGCCGCCGATGCCGACGTCGCCGCCGCGCGCGCGGCGCTGCTGCCATCGATCGGGCTGTCCGGCTCGGCCGGGCTCGCGAGCACGACGCTGCTCGCGCTGTCGAACCCCGCCAACACCGTCGCGCTCACGGCATCGTTGAGCCACACGCTCTTCGACGGTGGTCGTCTTCGTGCGGAGGTCGGAGGCGCGCAGTCGCGGCGTCAGGCGCTCGTCGAAACGTATCGCGGCGCCATCCATACCGCCCTGCGCGAGGTCGAGGACGCACTCGGCAACGTCGAGCGCAACCGCCGCCAGGAATCCGTGCAGTTGCAGATCCGCGACGAGGCGACGCGCGGACTGAGACTCGCCGAGCTGCGCTACCGCGAAGGCACCGACGACCTGCTCACCGTGCTCGATGCGCAGCGCACGCTGTTCCAGGCGCAGGACCAGCTCTCGCAGTTCCGCCTCGCCCGCCTGAGCGGCACGGTGGATCTAATCAAGGTGCTCGGCGGAGGCTGGCAAACGGCGGAAACGAGCGCGCGCGCCGATTGAGCGGCGACTTCCGCCGAACCAGTCTTGATCGGGGCACCGCGCGCGGCCAAAGCGGCTTTCGCGGTTGGCGACTCGGTTCTGCTGAGGTGCCTTCCAGCCTTCCGCAGCCCTTCCACACGCAGTCCGACATATCCCGCCACGCCTGACGCGTTCAGGATTTCGTTCTGTCTGACGGCCCCGGGCTTCGCCTTCTGTCGCGAAATTTTTACCGCAGTTCTTGCGAATACTTCTCATTCTACTTATTATTCGCATCCATGCGATAACAATTCTGCGCGCGACTTCGAACATCAACTCGTCATTCAAAGGGATATTCATGCATCGCAACCTGCTCCGCCCGCTAGCCTTCGCCGCCCTGGCCGGCCTCGCCGTCACCGCCAACGCCCTCGAGTACCCGATCGGCAAGCCGCAGCAGCGCAACGGGATGGAGATCGCCGCGGTCTATCTGCAGCCGATCGAAATGGAACCCGAAGGCATGATGAAGAAGGCGTCTGAAACGGACATCCACATCGAGGCCGACGTCCGCGCGCTCGCCAACAACCCGAACGGCTTCGAGGAAGGCAGCTGGGTTCCCTACCTGACCGTCAAGTTCGAGATCACCAAGGTCGGCAGCGACTGGAAGCTCGCCGGCGACTTCATGCCGATGGTCGCCAACGACGGCCCGCACTACGGTGACAACGTCAAGCTCGCCGGCCCCGGCAAGTACAAGGTGAAGTACACCATCCTGCCGCCGGGCGCAGAGCACGGCACCCACTTCGGCCGCCACACCGACCGCGCGACCGGCGTGCGTCCGTGGTTCAAGCCCTTCGAAGTCGAGAACGAATTCACCTACGCCGGCATCGGCAAGAAGGGCGGCTACTAAGATGGCGGCAGTCCGATTTGCCCGCACCGCACTCGCGGTCGCGGTGCTCGGCGCGACCACCGCGAGCCACGCTGCCCCCGCAGCGAGCATGCAGGAGAAGATGCTGGCCGAGATGAAGCGGCTCGCCGAGCGCGTCGAAAAGCTCGAACAGCGTAACGCCGAGCTCGAAAGCCGGCTCGCGGCCGCCACCGCGCCCTCGCCCGCGCTGACGAAGCGCATCGAGGCGCTCGAACAGGCCAACCACGAGCTCACGGCCGGCCTCGAAAGCGATCGCATCACCGAGCGCGAACCGGAGCTCGTCACGCGCCTGAAGGCCGTCGAAGCGAAGACCGACGCCATCGCCTCGCCTTCCAAGCTCGCGGAAGCGCTCGACGGCATCACGGTTGAAGGCAGTGTCGGCGCGGTCGCACAGCGCATCAACGGCGGTGCCCGCGAATCGGGCAAGCACGAGTCGGTGCTGACGTGGCGCGGAGACGTGGGCATCACGCTGCCCGCCGGTGACATCGGCGGAGGCAAGGGCGAGTTCTTCACCCATCTGCGCTTCGGCCAGGGCGACGGCTTCAGCGGCCTGAAGCCGACCTTCACCGGCGCCTTCAACAGCCTCGCCTTCCAGGCAGGCGGCGGCTCGCAGGAGACCTACGCGATCGTCGCCGAAGCGTACTACCAGCTGTCGACGCCCTTGGGCGAAGACGGCGAAAAGTCGCCGCACACGCTGCAGTTCAACGTCGGCAAGATGGATCCCTTCGTGTTCTTCGACCAGAACACGATCGCCGACAACGAGGCCGAGAAGTTCCTCAACAACGTGTTCGTGCATAACCCGCTGCTCGACTCGGGCGGCGCGGTCGGCGCTGACGACTACGGCTTCACACCGGGCGTGCGCCTCGCGTATCGCAACGAAAGCGGCAAGCCCGACTGGTGGCAAGTGTCGCTCGCCGCGTTCGGCGCAGGCGAAGGCGCCAAGTTCGGCCGCAGCTTCGACCAGCCCTTCGTGATCGGTCAGCTCGAATACGGCCTGAAGGCTTACGGTCTGGACGGCAACTACCGCCTCTACGCCTGGCGCAACGGCCAGTACGAGGGCTTCGACGGTTCGCACAGCGCGACGACCGGCTGGGGCCTGAGCGTCGATCAGCGCGTCGACGAGGACGTCACGCTGTTCGCCCGCTACGGCCAATCGACGAAGGGCAAGGCCGCGTTCGACCGCGCCTTCACCGTCGGTGCCGAGGTGACGGGCGACGCGTGGGGCCGTGGCGCCGACACGGTCGGCATGGCCTGGGCGTGGCTGCGTTCGAGCCGCGACTTCCGCGACGCGGCACCGCTGCTGACCGGCTTCGGCTACGACGCCCGCGGCGCGGAACAGGTCGCCGAGCTGTACTACCGCTGGCACCTGAACAAGCAGCTGTCGCTGACACCGGATCTGCAGTACGTTCGCCGCGCGGCGGCGAACCCGGATGCCGATTCGATCACGACCGTCGGATTGCGTGCGCTGTATGCGTTCTGAGCGCCAACGCTCTCCCCGCCCCGCCCGGACTTCGGCCCCGGCGGGGCTTTTGCGTTTTCAAGGCGAGGAGTTCCTACCCATGTCCTTCACACGTCCGGCCGGCATCGCGCTGATGCTGGCAATGCTAGGCGCCCCGCTCGCGGCGCGCGCGGAGATGCCGACCTTCCAGATCGTGGCCGAGAACGGCCGCTTCACGCCGGAAACGGTCACGGTGCCGGCGAACACACGTTTCCGCATCGAGGTCACCAACCGCAACGCCGGTCCCGAGGAGTTCGAGACCTCGAATCCGCTCAAGGAGCTGGTCGTCGCGCCGGGGGTGACGCGCAGCACGGTGTTCCCGCCGCTGCAGCCGGGCAGTTATCCGTTCTTCGGCGAATTCCACAAAGACACGGCGAAAGGCCAGATCGTCGCGAAGTAGCGCAATTTCGGGAAGTTTCACGGAGTCATCATGGGCAACGCACTCTTCATCGTCTGGCGCGAAAGCGTCGAAGCCATCCTCGTCGTCAGCATCCTGTATGCGTGGATCCGCGCGCGCGGGGACGACCGGATCGGGGTCGGTCATCTGTGGGCCGGCGTCGGCGGCGGACTGCTGCTCGCCGGCGTGCTCGCGGTCGCGATGCTCGGCTTGCAGAGCCAGCTCGCGGGCGATGCGCTGGAGGCCTTCCAGGCGGGAATCGTGTTCGTTGCGGCGGGACTGATCACGCACATGGTGTTGTGGATGCGGCATCACGGGCGCCACATGAAACGCGAGCTCGAGAGCGGGCTCGCGAATGCGGCGGGCGGCGCGTCGGCGGCGCTGCTCGCGGCGATCGCGGTCGGGCGCGAAGGTGCGGAGACGGTGCTCTTCCTGTACGGCCTGGGCGTTGAGCAGTCCGGTGAGGCCTTGCGGCAGATGCTCGCCGGGGCTGGCATCGGCTTCGTGCTTGCGCTCGCGACCGCCTGGCTGATCCAGAGCGGCGCGCGCTGGTTGCCGAGCCGGCTCTTCTTCCGTGCGACCGAGATCATCCTCTTCCTGCTCGCCGCGGCGCTGCTGGTGTCCGGAGTCGAGCGGCTGATCAACATGGAATGGCTGCCGCCGCTGCTGGAGCCGGTGTGGGACAGCTCGCCACTGCTCTCGGATGGCAGCACCGTCGGCGGCATCGCCGCGGCCTTCGCCGGCTATCGCGCGCAGCCCTCGCTGATGGTGCTGATTGCGTGGTTTGGCTACTGGGGTCTGGTCGCGCTGCTCGGCCGTCTGCCGAAGAGGGCCGCAGCATGAACACCTGCGCCGTCCCCGCCTCCGCTACGACTCCGCCGCGGCTCGCGCGCCTCGGCGACCTGATGCGCCGCCATCGCGGCTGGATCCTCGGCATCCAGTGGACGGTGCTCGCGCTCTATCTCTTCCTCGTCGTCACGCCGGCCTTCCTGCCGCTGCCGGAATCGGGCGCCCATCTGTGGGACAACCTGACGCTCTTCGCGCAGCTCGCGTTCTGGGGCGTATGGTGGCCCTTCGTGCTGGTGTCGATGATGCTGATGGGGCGGGTATGGTGCGGCGTGCTGTGCCCGGAAGGCTTCATCTCCGAGCAGGTGTCGCGCTTCGGGCTGGGTCGGCCGATCCCCCGTTGGATCAAGTGGGGCGGCTGGCCTTTCGTCGCCTTCCTCGGCACGACGGTCTACGGCCAGCTCGTCAGCGTCTATGAGTATCCGAAGGCGGCGCTGCTGGTGCTCGGCGGCTCGACCGTTGCAGCGATCGCCGTGGGCCTGGTCTACGGTCGCGGAAAGCGCGTGTGGTGCCGGCATCTGTGCCCGGTCAATGGCGTGTTCGGGCTGCTGTCGCGGCTCGCGCCGGTGCATTTCCGCACCGATCGCGCGGCCTGGGGGGCGTTCGGCAACGAGCACGGCGCGAGGAAGGTGATTCCGATCAACTGCGCGCCCCTGGTCGACATCCGCCGCATGGAAAGCGCGTCCGACTGCCATATGTGCGGGCGCTGCAGCGGGCACCGCGACGCGGTCGCCCTCACCGCTCGCGTGCCGGGCTCGGAAGTCGCGCAGATCACCGCCGAGCAGACGGACCGCTGGGAAGTGCGGCTGCTGGTGTTCGGCATCATCGGCACGGCGATGGGCGCCTTCCAGTGGTCGGCCTCGCCGTGGTTCGTGCGCGCGAAGCTCGCCGCCGCGGAGTGGCTGGTCGAGCACGACGCCTTCGCGCTGCTCGGCGACGACATCCCATGGTGGGTGCTGACGCATTACCCGGAGGCAAACGATGTCTTCACCTGGCTCGACGGCCTGATGATCCTCGGCTACATCGGCCTGTCGGCCGTACTGATCGGGGGCTGGATCAGCCTCTGGCTGCGCGCCGCGGGTCGCCTGTTGGGCGAGGCGGAAGGCCATCTGCGACTCGCCTATGCGCTGATCCCGTTGGGCGGCGTCGGCGTGTTTCTGGGTCTGTCCGGGCTGACCGTGACACTGCTGTCGGCCGAAGGTGTGATCCTCACGAGCCTGCCTGCGGTACGGGGTGCCCTGCTCGCGATTGCGTCGACCGCAAGCCTCGTGCTCGCGGCAACGCACGTGCGGCGCGGCCTAGTGGGCGGCGCGCGCAAGAGCGCGGCGTTGCTCGCCTTTGCCTGCGCCGCGGCAGGCGCGGTCATACCGTGGATCGTGATGTTCTACGTCTGGTGACCGGCCGCCGCGCCGTTGTTGGCGGCGCGGAAGAAGTCGATGAACACCCGCAGCCGGGCCGGCATCTGGGCCCGGCTCGGGAAATACAGGTGGGCGACCGGCATCGGCCACGCATAGCCGTCGAGCACCTTGCGCAAGCGCCCCTCGCGCAGGTCGTCGAGGATCATCGATTCGAGCACCTGCGAGATGCCGAGCCCGCGCCGCAGCAGGTCGAGCTCGGCTTCGAGGTCGTCCAGGACGAAGCGCCCCGTGACGTCCATCTCCATGTCCTGGCCGTCGTGGCGAAAGCTCCAGCGCGCAGTGCGACCACTGGTCGGATAGCGGAAGCGGTTGCAGTCGTGGGCGGCGAGGTCTTGCGGGTGCAGCGGCTCGGGATGACGCTCGAAATACGCCGGCGCCGCCGCAACGACAAGGCGCTGCGGGCGACCGAAGGGGACCGCGATCATGTCGCCGGCGATCTGCTCGGTCAGACGCAGGCCCACGTCGAAGCGGTCGGCGACGAGGTCGACGAGCTTGTCTTCGAGCGAGAACTCGATGCCGACGTCGGGATATTCCCGGGCGAATGCGGCGACGTGCGGCGCGAAATACTGGGCGTACGCGATGCGGGGCATCGTGATGCGCACCGTGCCCGAGGGCTGTTCGCGCGCGTGGTCGACGGTAGCGAGCGCGTCGCCGAGCTCGCCGAGTCCGCGCCTCACCCCTTCGAGCAGACGCGCGCCTTCCTGGGTCAGACCGACGCGTCGCGTCGTGCGCGCCAGCAGGCGTACGCCGAGCCGGCCTTCGAGGCTGCGCACGGATTGCGACAGCGCCGACGCCGAGATGCCCATCTCCGCGGCGGCACGGCTGAAGCTGGTATGACGCGCGACGCATTCGAATGCCGCCAGCGCAGGCAGCAGGGCAGGCTCGATCATTAAGTTCTCCTTCAAAACGCTTACACGATTTGTACGTCGATCTTAAAAGACTCAGCGTCTAAGCTGTGAAGATCTGACTTCAGGAGACGACCGATGACGCGTTTCACCCTCAACGGCAAATCGGTGAGCACCGACCTGCCCGACGACACTCCGCTGCTGTGGGTCCTGCGCGACGGTCTCGACATGACGGGAACGAAGTTCGGCTGCGGTATCGCGCAATGCGGCGCCTGTACCGTGCATCTGGACGGCCAGCCGATCCGCTCCTGCTCGACGCCGGTGTCCGCGGTCGCCGGCAAGCGCGTGACGACGATCGAAGGGGTGGGTACTGCGCGCGTGGGCGCCGCGGTGCAGGCCGCGTGGCAAAAGCTCGACGTCGTGCAGTGCGGCTACTGCCAGTCAGGCCAGATCATGTCGGCGACGGCGCTCCTCGCGTCGAACCCGAAGCCGACGGACGCCGACATCGACGCGGCGATGCGCGGGAACATCTGCCGCTGCGCGACCTATGTGCGCATCCGCGCCGCTATCCACGAAGCCGCCAGGACGCTTGCCTCGAGGAGTGCAGCATGACGATCCGCATCGAAAACACCTCGCGCCGCGACTTCCTGAAGGCCGGCGCCGGGCTCACGCTCGCTGTCGTCGTGCCGGGTGCGCGCGCCGCCGTGCTGCCGGGGGCGGACGGGCCGAGCGCCGTCGGCGGTGCCGCCTCGAGTGCTGCCGAATTCGCGCCGAACGCCTTCGTGCGCATTGCGCCGGACAACACCGTGACGGTCGTCGCGAAGCACCTCGAGATGGGCCAAGGCACCTACACCGGCCTGGCAACGCTGGTCGCCGAGGAGCTCGATGCCGACTGGTCGCAGGTCGTCACGAAGGGTTCACCGGCAGACGCGGCGCGCTACAACAACCTCTTCTGGGGCAATGCCCAAGGCACCGGGGGCAGCACGGCGATCGCCAACTCCTTCGAGCAGTTACGCCAGGCCGGCGCGACCGCGCGGGCGATGCTCGTGCAGGCCGCAGCCGAGCGCTGGCGCGTGCCAGCCGATGAGATCAGCGTCAAGGCGGGCGTTGTCAGCCACGCGAAGAGCGGCCGCAAGGCGCACTTCGGCGAGTTGGCTGAAGCGGCCTCCGCGCTGCAGGTGCCGCAGCAGGTGAAGCTCAAGGATCCGAAGGACTTCACCTTCATCGGCCGCCACGTGCCGCGCAAGGACAGCGTCGCGAAGACGACCGGGCGCGCGCAATTCACGCAGGACGTGAAGCTGCCGGGCATGCTCGTCGCGGTCGTCGCTCATCCGCCGCGCTTTGGCGCGACCGTGAAGAGCGCCGATGACGGAGGCGCGCGGACCGTTCCCGGCGTCGCCGACGTCGTGCGCATCCCGACCGGCGTGGCGGTACTCGCGCGCGACTACTGGACCGCGAAGAAGGGCCGCGACGCGCTGAAGATCGAATGGGACGATGCGACCGGTTACCGCGGCAGCTCCGACGCGATCCTTGCCGACTACCGCAAGCGCGCCGCCACGCCCGGCACCGTCGCTCGCCACGACGGCGACGCCGCAGCGGCACTCGGCAAGGCGGGCAAGGTGATCGAGGCCGAATACGCCTTCCCCTACCTCGCCCATGCTGCGATGGAGCCGCTCAACTGCGTGATGCGCCTCGACGCGAACGGGTGCGAAGTGTGGAATGGCGAGCAGTTCCAGACCGTGGACCAGATGACGGTTGCAGGCATCCTCGGCCTCAAGCCGGAGCAGGTAAAGCTCAACATGCTGTACGCAGGCGGCAGCTTCGGGCGCCGCGCCAATCCGCATTCGGACTACCTCGTCGAGACGGCGCACATCGTCAAAGCGATCGGTGGCCGCGCGCCGGTGAAGCTCGTGTGGTCGCGCGAAGACGACATGCGTGCCGGCTACTACCGCCCGGTCTACCTGCACCGCCTGCGTGCGGCCCTCGACGCACAGGGCAAACCGGTCGCCTGGGCCAACACCATCGTCGGCCAGTCCATCCTCGCCGGCACGGCTTTCGAGTCGGTGATGGTCAAGGACGGCGTCGATGCGACCTCGGTCGAAGGGGCGGCGACCCTGCCCTATGCGATCCCGAACCTGCAGGTCGAGCTGCACACCACGAACAGCGACGTGAAGGTGCCGGTGCAATGGTGGCGCTCGGTCGGCTCGACGCATACGGCCTACGCGACGGAAGTCTTTATCGACGAACTCGCGGCAGCGGCCGGGAAGGACCCGGTGGGCTACCGCCTCGGTCTCCTCGTCGAGCATCCGCGCCACGCCGGCGTGCTCAAGCTCGCCGCCGACAAGGCGGACTGGGGAAGGCCGCTTCCCGCGGCGAAAGCCGGCAAGCGCGGACGCGGCGTCGCCGTGCATGAATCCTTCAACAGCTTCGTCGCGCAGGTCGTGGACGTCACCGTGATGCCCGACGGGCAGTTCAAGGTTGACCGCGTCGTCTGCGCGGTCGATTGCGGCATCGCCGTGAATCCCGACGTGATCCGCGCGCAGATGGAAGGCGGCATCGGCTTCGGCCTTGCGGCGGCACTGTCGAGCGCGATCACGCTCAAGGACGGCCAGGTCGAGCAGTCCAACTTCAACGACTACCAGGTACTGCGCATCGATCAGATGCCGAGGATCGAGGTGCATATCGTGCCCTCGGCCGAGAAGCCGACCGGCGTCGGCGAGCCGGGTGTGCCACCGATCGCGCCGGCGCTCGCGAACGCGCTATTTGCGGCAACGGGAAAACGCATCCGTACGCTGCCGATCGGCGATCAGTTGAAGGCCTGAAGGAGACGGCGATGGACAGCCTCGACCTTGAAGTCCTGACGCGCGCCCGCGAGTGGCTCGCCGCCGGCCGCGCGGTGATGCTCGCGACCGTCGTGCGCACCTGGGGCTCCTCTCCGCGCCCGCCCGGGGCGCTGCTCGCGCTGCGCGACGACGGGCGCGCGGTCGGGTCGGTCTCCGGCGGCTGCATCGAGGACGACCTGATGGACCGCCTGCGGCGCGAAGGCATGCCCGTGCGCCCGCAGCACGTGAGCTATGGCGTCGACGCGGACGAGGCGCGCCGCTTCGGCCTACCCTGCGGTGGCACGATGGAGCTCGTCCTCGAACCGCTGCACGACGCGGCGCCTCTTGAAGCTCTCCTTGCGCGCCTTTGCGCAGGCGAGCTCGTCGAGCGCCGGCTCGATCTCGCGAGTGGCTGCAGCACCCTCGCCGCGGCGCACCCCGAACAGGGCACGGCCTTCGACGGCGACACGCTCATCAGCGTCTTCGGCCCGCGCTACCGCCTGCTGCTGATCGGAGCCGGCCAGCTCTCGGCGAGCCTCGCGCGCGTCGCGCTGGGGCTGGACTTCGCCGTCACGGTCTGCGATCCGCGTGAAGAATGGAGCGAGGAGTGGAATGTGCCCGGCACGACGCTGACGCGCGAGATGCCGGACGACGTCGTGATTGCGATGCGCCCGGACGCACGCATGGCGGTCGTCGCCCTGACGCACGACCCCAAACTCGACGACCTCGCGCTGATGGAAGCGCTGCGCTCGCCGGCTTTCTATGTCGCGGCGCTCGGCTCGCGGCGCAACAACGCTGCGCGCCGCGAACGCCTGCGGGAGTTCGACCTCTCCGCCGAGCAGGTCGCGGCGCTGCGCGGTCCCGCAGGGCTCTATATCGGCAGCCGCACGCCGGGCGAGATCGCGGTTTCGATCGCGGCGGAGCTCGTCGCGGTGAAGAACGGCGTCGCGCCCGAGCGGGTGCTCAACGTCGAGACCGCGAAGGGTGCGCTCGACGTCGCGGCCGGCACCCTGTCGGCCTGCGCGACGCGCTGAAGTGGAGTGCCGCGGGCGAGGCACTCCGTCATCAATCAGAACGAGGTCGTCAGCGTCACGCGCGCGTTGCGCGGCGCCCCCGGGCTGATGTTGTTGTCGCTGTTCGCGGTCGGGAAGTATTCCTTGTCGAACAGGTTCTCGACGTTCAGCGCGACGCGCGTCCTGCCATCGGCGAAGGCGTAATACACGGCACCGTCGACACGCGTGAAGGCCGGAAGCTTCACGTGGCTGCTGAACGACGTGTAACTCGACGACTGGTGGATCACGCCGAGGCCGAATCCCCAGCCGTGGCCGACGTCGAAACGGTTCCACAGCGATGCCATCTGCTCGGGCACGAGGCCGATCTTCGCGTCCTTGGTCGCGCTCGACGTGGTCTTGAGGATGCGGCCATCGAGGTTCGCATAGCCGGCATATACTTGCCACCACGGCGTCACGCGGCCCTGCAGACCGATCTCGACACCTTCGGTGCGCTGCTCGCCGGTCTGCACGAGGCGTCCGCTCGACGGATCACGCGGATCGGTGGTCTTCATGTCCTCGCGGTTCAAGCGGAACACCGCCGCCGACAGCGTCAGCTCGGGCGCGAGATCCCAGCGCGCGCCGATCTCGTAGTTGATCGCCTTTTCCGGCGCGAGGTCCTCGGTGTTCGCCGCGAGGCTCAGCTGCTCGCCGGAGGGCAGGAAGGCGTAGCTGTAGCTCGCATAGTAAGTCTGCGCCGACGTCGGCATCCAGATCAGGCCCAGGCGCGGGCTGAACTCGTTGTCCGTGCGCGACAGATCCGCGCGCACGGTGGTCGTCCGCTGGTCATCGAGGCTCACGCGGAAGCGGTCGTAGCGCAGGCCCGCCAGCAGCTTCCACTGCTCGCTGAGCGCGATCTGATCCTGAACGTAGGCGGCGGCCGTATCGGACTTCGCATGGTTGTTCGCGTCCGTGCCGTTGAAACGCCAGGACGTCACACGCGCGACGGGGTCGGATGCCGGCACGGTCGCACTGGTCGAGGAGCCGAAGAAGCCCGTGTGCCGCTCGTTGTCGCTGTCCTGGTGCCCCAATTCGACGCCGGCCAGCAGCGTGTGCTGGAAGCCGCCGGTCGCGAACTTCGTCGTGATGTCCGTCTGGTTGAAGATGTTGGTGCGTTGGTTCGCGTTGTTGTACGCGGACAGGCGCAGCGTGTCGTTGGCGGGGTTCACGGCGCTGCCGGCAAAGGCGTTCTGGTAGAACTTGTCGTAGCGGGCGACGCGGAAGCTGTTCTTGAGCTGCGCGCCGCCGAAATCGTGTTCGAGCACCGCGGTCAGCGCATCGACGGTGAAGCGCGCCTTGCTCTGGTCGGCACTGCCGAAGAAGCGGCTCGGAGGCGCATCGTAGGGGCGGTCGCCCTCGGACGGGAAGCCGCGATCCGCCGTGCGGTGATCCTGGACGTGCTCGTAGCCGAGGGTCAGCGAAGTGCCGGCGCCCGGAAGCAGCGTGACGGTCGGATTGACCGCGTAACGCTTCAGCTCCACGTCGTCGCGGAAGCTGGCGGCGCGCTCGCCCATCGCGTTGAGGCGCCAGGCCGCTGCGTCGTTGATCTTGTTGCCGACGTCGATCGTGCCGCGGAGCTGATCGTCGCTGCCGAGCGTGAGGCTGGCGTCGGCGATGCGCCCGAAAGTCGGCCGCTTGGTGACGCGGTTCGCCACGCCGCCCGCGCCGCCGCGCCCAAAAGTCATGCTGGAGGGCCCCTTCAGCACTTCCACCCGCTCGAGGTTGTAGAGATCACGGAAGGTCTGCGCGTCGTCACGCACGCCGTCGACATAAAAATCGGCCGTGGTACTGATGCCGCGAATCACCATCTGGTCGCGATTGCCTTCGCCCTGCGCGACGGTGACGCCCGGCACGTAACGCAGCACGTCCGCCATACCGCGCATCGCCTGGTCCTCCATCAGCCCTTCGGGGACGACGGTCAGCGAGGCCGGCACTTCCTTCACCGGCGTGTCGGTCTTCGTCACAGTTGCCGAACGCGTCGCGCGGTAGCCCTGCACCGGGCCGTCGGCGCGTTCGGCTTCGCCCGTCACGAGCACCGAGGACAGCACCGCGTCGGCGGCATGAGCGAGATTGCCGCAAGCGGTGGCGGCGAACACGGCGATAACGACTGGCTTCAGTCGGGGGCGAAACGACATCTGTCTGACTCCTGCGGATGATGGCTGGCTGGGAGAGATGTCGCCTGGCTTGCCGTGAACGAAATGGGGTTTGGGGCTCGCTCTAGGCCGGAGTGCGAACGTCACAATTGATAACGATTCGCATCCTAAACGAAATGATATGCATTCTCAACAAAATGTATCGGAGTACATTTCGGACACATCCCTCCCCACGCGGAAACGGGATGCAGCAACCATCGCTCTCCCCGACCGAATCCTTTAGTCTGGTCGGCATGGAGACTGCGTCCGATCCCACCCATCACCCGCGAGCATGCAGATGACTCACTTAAAGCCGTACGACCGATCGGCTCCGTCGCCGCGCCCGGGGCACCCGATCCGCGGCATCCTGCTTGCCGCCGGCTACGGCCGGCGCTTCGATGCCAGCGGGCAACGCGACAAGCTGCTCGAGCCGCTTGCCGACGGCCGCCCCGTGTTGTGGCATAGCGCCCATGCCCTCTGTGCCGCGCTTCCCGGAAGTATCGCCGTCGTCCGCCCAGGCAGCGCGGAACGCGTGCGCTGGCTGCGGGAGGCCGGCTGCGAAGTGCTCGAATCCGACGCCGCCGAACAGGGCATGGGCAGTGCCCTGGCGCACGCGGTGGAGGCGAGCGCCACCGCCGCAGGCTGGGTCGTCGCGCTCGCCGACATGCCCTGGCTGCCGCCCGCGGTGATCCGCGCAATCGCCGAGGGCATCGACACGCCGGAAAGCGTCGTCGCGCCGACTTGCGACGGCCGCCGGGGCCATCCGGTCGGCTTCGGCAGCGCCTGGGGAGCGCGTCTCGCCGTACTATCCGGAGACGCCGGCGCGCGAGACCTGCTACGCGACGCGGTCGTCCGGCTGATCCCGACCGACGAGCGCGGCGTACTCCGCGACATCGACACGCCGGCTGATCTCGGCCCCTGAGTCGCGTTTCCCTCCGCCCCGCCCCCGCTGCGGCCAGCTCGAACGCGACTCACCGTCCTGTTGCGAATCCCCGACACGTGATCATCAATTGCGATTGATTCGTATTTACACACCGCGATACAATCGCCGCAATCCCTAGCCAGCCACTCCGCCGCCTCGGTCCGGATCGCCAGCCACCAACGCTTCCATCCGGAGTTCCGATGCGTCTTCGCACCCTGAGTGCGGCGATTGCGGCTGCGCTGCCCGCGCTCGCGCTCGCCCAAGCCACCCTGCCGTCCGTTACCGTCACCGCTGCAGGTGCAAGCGATACGACGTCCTACAACCCGCTGGTGTCGTCGACCGCCACCAAAGGCACCGCCCCGCTGCGCGACGTTCCGCAGACCGTCAACGTCGTCGGGCCCGAGCTGATCGCCGACCAAGGCGTGCGCTCGCTGGCCGAAGCGATGCAGAACGTCCCCGGCGTCACCCTCAACATGGGCGACGGCCAGCGCGACCAGTTCGCGATCCGCGGCTTCACGGCGATCGGCGACAACTTCCTCGACGGCGTGCGTGACGACGCGCTGTACTTCCGCGACCTGTCGAATGTCGATCGCATCGAGGTGCTGAAAGGCCCCGCCGCGGTGCTCTACGGCCGCGGCTCCTCGGGCGGCATCATCAATCGCGTCAGCAAGCTGCCGACGACGCAGGCGATCCGCGAAGTCACGGTGCAGCTCGACACCGAAGGCGAAAAGCGCCTCAGCTTCGACACCGCGGGCGCGCTCGGCACGGGCGGCGACGCTTTCCGCGTCACCGGCGCCTTCGAGGACTCGACCGGCTTCCGCGACGAATCCTTCATCAAGCGCGAAGCCTTCGCGCCCTCGCTCGACCTCAAGCTCGGCGAAGACACGAGCCTGCTGCTCCAGCTCAGCCACAACCGCGACCGCCGTCCGACCGATTTCGGCATCCCCGACAACAACGGCCGCCCGCTCGACGTCGATCACTCGACCTACTACGGCTCGGGCAACGGCGAACGCGACGACATGACGACGGCGACGATGAACACCGCCACCGCGACGCTCTCGCACCGCCTCAACGCCGACTGGTCGCTGCGCAACGTGCTGCGCTACTACGACTTCAAGCTCGATCGCGAGAACACGCTCTACCGCACCGGCAGCGCCTACACGCTGCGGAACGGCGAGCTCCTCATGCAGCGCACCCATGGCCACGTGATGCGCGACGAACAGGGTTGGTTCGACCAGCTCGAAGTCACGCAAGAGGCGACGCTCGGCGGCATGAAGCACACCCTGCTCTACGGCCTCGAAGTCGGCAGCCAGGACAAGTCGCTCGACATCGACAACTGGGTCGGCATCGACCGCGTGCCACTGCTGAACCCCGGCGGCGCGATCCCACCCTACGCAACGACCGCGCCGAACTCGCGCACGATCGACAACGTCACGACGCTCGAAAACGCCTCCGCCTACGTGCAGGATCAGATCGCGCTCACTGAGCACTGGAAGGCGCTGGTCGGCATCCGCTACGACGACTACCGCCAGAAGACGACCGAACCCGGCAAACCCGACTTCGAGCGCACCGACCGCGAATGGAGCCCCCGCGCCGGCCTCGTCTGGCAACCCGACGCGACCCAGTCCTACTACGTCTCGGTGTCGCGTTCCTTCCAGCCCTCGGGCGAGCAGTTCCAGCTCTCCGCGACCAACGTCGATGCCGATCCCGAGATCACGACCAACCACGAGATCGGCGCGAAGTGGGACTTCCTCGGCGGCGCCCTATCGGCGGGCGCGTCGATCTTCCGCCTCGTGCGCAACGACGTGAAGATCACCGACCCGGTGACGCGCCTCACCGTCAATGCCGGCGAACAGCGCACCGACGGCCTCGAACTATCGCTGACCGGACGTCCCGCCGCCGGCTGGCAGATCTCCGCCGGCTACGCCTACCTCGACACCGAGATCGTCAAATCGACCGCGACCGGCGGCGCGAACTTCGGCACGCCCCGTGTCACGGTCCCGTTCGAAGGAAAGGAAGCGGCCCTGACCCCGCGCCACAGCGGCTCGCTGTGGGTCACGCGCGAACTCGCCCAGGGCTGGAGCGTCGGCGGCGGCCTGCGCGCCCAGGCCCACCAGTACGCGTCCCCCGACAACCTCGTACGCCTGCCCGGTTTCGCCGTGTTCGACGCGGCACTGCTCTACCGCAGCAAGACCTACGACCTCGCGTTCAACCTCAAGAACGTCTTCGACCGCGAGTACTGGGCGAGCGCCCACGGCAGCGCCAACGGCCTGAACCAGCCGGGCGCGCCACGCACGCTGCAGGCGACCGCCACCTACCGCTTCTGATCCGCCTCACCCCTGCCCTGCCGGTGCCATAAGCGCCGGCGGGCTCCTTCCTGCATTCCGACGATCCGCCCATGCAACCGAAAACCCTCGCCCGCCTCATCCCTGCCGCCCTGCTGCTCGCCTACGGCCCCGCGCACGCCCAGGACAAACAGCTCGACGCCGTCGAAGTCTTCGCCACCGAGGGCAGCTGGCATGCCGGCAGCGTCGGCGTCGGCACCTTCCGCGACACGCCCGCCAAGGAAGTCCCGATGACCGTCAACGTCATCGATCGCGACCTCCTCGACGCGCAGCAGGCCAACAGCCTGTACGAGGCGATGAAGAACACCGCCGGCGTCGCCCGTGCGCAGCTCGGCGCGAGCGTCTACGACAACCTGTCGATCCGCGGACTCCTCGTCGAGAACCGCTCCAACTATCGCTTGAACGGCGGCCTGCCGATCGTGAACCTGATCGACCTGCCGCTCGAAAACAAGGAGCGCGTCGAAGTGCTGAAGGGCGTCGGCGGCCTGTACTACGGCTTCGTGCCGCCGTCCGGGATCGTCAACCTCGTCACCAAGCGCGCCGGCAACACGCCGGTCACGGCGATCCAGTTCTCGACCGACGACAACGGCAGCGCAGTCCTCGGCGCCGACGTCGGCCGACGCTTCGGCGAGCGCGGCGAATTCGGCGCGCGCGCGAACGTCGTCGAAGGCCGGCTCGAAAGTCCGGTGCGCGACGCTGGCGGGGACCGTGACCTGTATGCCGGCGCCTTCGACTGGCAGGTCACCGACCGCTGGCTGTTGAAGCTCGACGTCGAGGACATCGCCAAGGACGTCGTCGAACAGTCGAGCATCAAGACGCTCGCGCCGGTCAACGGCAAGATCACGCTGCCGCGCATCCCCAACCCGCGCAATCTGATCGCCCCCGATTGGGCGAATTACGACGCCAAGGCGCAGAACGTGCAGGTGCGCAGCGACTTCGCGCTCAACGACAGCTGGATCTGGACCGTCGAAGCGGGCCACGCCGAACTGCAGCGCGACCGCAACTTCTCGCAGATGGAGAACTACAACGTCGCGACCGGTGAAGGGACGCTGCGCATTTCGCGCATCAAGGGCCAGGAATACGAGAACCGCAACCTGCGTACCGAGCTCGCCGGCCGCGTCGAAACGGGCGCCGTGTCGCACGACCTCACCTTCGGCTATGCGCAGAACACGCTGACCCAGACGGCCGGCGCAACGCGCATCGTCACGGTCCGCCAGAACCTCTACGATCCGCGCGAGGTCGCCGAGATGGCTGTCACTTATCCGGCCGCGCAACCGCGATACGACACGATCGACAAGGGCTGGTACGCCTTCGACCGCGTCGGCCTCGGCAACTGGCTGTTGATGGGCGGCTTGCGTGCGAGCGAGTTCGGTTACGATCACCCGACGCAGGAATACACGCAGCGCAAGCTCACGCCGACGCTCGCGGCCGTCTACAAGCTCACGCTCTCGACCAACCTCTACGCCGGCTACCTGGAGGGCCTCGAGGATGGCGGCTCGGCACCGGTCGGCACCGCGAACGAATACGAGCCGCAAAAGCCCGTCGTCAGCCGCCAGTGGGAAGGCGGCATCAAGACCGAATGGCAGGGCCTGCAGGCGAACGCCGCGCTCTTCCAGATCGATCGTCCGATGAACGGCGTCAATGCCGCGGACAACGTCTACGGGCGTCTCGGCGAAGGCCGCTACCGCGGCGTCGAGCTCTCGGCCGGCGGTCTCGTCGCGGCGGGCTGGAGCGTCTTTGCCTCAGCCCAATGGCTCGACGCTGAATTCACCGAAGCCGAGAACGACCCGAACCTCATCGGCAAGCGCCCGGCCAACACCCCGAAGGTCACCGCGAGCCTCTTCGTCGAACACACGCTCGCCGGCCTGCCGGGTGTCGCGCTGTCGGCCGGCGCCTACTACACCGGCAAGCGCGCGGTCGATCCGCTGAACCAGGCTTTCGTCGACGGCTTCACCCGCTTCGACCTTGGCGCGCGCTACCGCACGAAGCTCGACGGCAAGCAGCTCGACCTCGTCGCAAACGTCGAGAACGTCACCGACGAACGCTACTGGGCCGCAGCGGGCGACAGCCGCGTCAATTCCAACAGTCCGCTGCTCGCCGTCGGCATGCCGCGCACTTTCCGGCTGACCGCCAAACTGAGTTTCTGAGGGCGCCATGATCCACCTCCATCCCCGTCCCGGAAACCAACGCGGCAACTCGCAGAAATGGCTGCGCCGCATCCACGCCTGGTTCGGGCTGGGCGTCTCGGCGATGCTGCTGCTCTTCGCCGTGACCGGCTTCCTGCTGAACCACCGCGCGGTCATGAAGATCCCGGCACTCGACCGCAAGGAAGTGACGCAGCTCATGCCGGTGGAGGCGACTCCGACTGATCCGCTGGCCCTCGCCGCCGCGCTTGCACCCGGGCTGGGCCTCGACGCTGCCACACTCAAGCCCAAGATCGATCCTGCCCGCGCAGTAGCCTGGAGCGAGGCGCAAATCGTCCAGCCCGAACGCTGGACGCTGCGCGCGGACATGCCGTCCGAATCGGTTCACATCGAATACTGGAAAGGCAGCCGCCAGGCCGAGGTGAAGCGCACGCAGCCCAACCTGTGGCTCTACCTTGCACGCCTGCACATGTCGACCGGCGCGGGTCCTGGCTGGGTGCTGCTGGCGGATGCGGCGGCGCTGGGCCTCGCCTTTCTCGGACTGTCCGGCTTCTGGCTGTGGGGACGGCTGCATGGTTCGCGGCGCCAGCTCGGGATGATCGCCAGCGGCGGATTGGTGCTCGCGGGCGGCCTCGCATGGCTCGCCGGATGACTTCGTAATAATCCGTACGGAATGTAAGCGCATGCTAAAATTGCGAACTCCCAGGTAGATGAAGGGTCCTTCGACCACTCGCCGACCTCGTCCGACCGGAGTCCGTCATGCCTTCCGCAGTTCCGCTTCCGACCCGCCGCAGCTTCCTGTGCGCCGCCGCTGTGCTGCTGCTTCCGCTTCCCGCGCTCGCGCAGGAGGCGCCCCTGGAATTGACTCCGGCCGAAGCCAGCGCGCGCGCCAAGGCCGGTGAAGTCACGCTCATCGACGTGCGCACGCCCGAGGAATGGCGCGAGACCGGCGTCGCCCCGGGTGCCACGCGAATCAACCTCTACCAGCCCGAAGGCCCCGAGGGTTTTGCACGCGAAGTATTGAAGCGCGTCGACGGCAACCGCAACGCGCCGATCGCCGTCGTTTGTCGTACCGGCAACCGCAGCGGGCAGGCGCAGCGGATTCTCGGCGCACTCGGCTTCAGTCGCGTCTACAACGTCCGGGAAGGCATGAGCGGCAGCGCCAGCGGCCCGGGCTGGGTCGCGCGCGGCCTGCCGGTGGAAGCCTGCAAGAGCTGCTGACGGCACGGTCACGAGAGGCGACTGTCGCGTTTACGCTGCACTGCAACAAAGAAGCTGCAACGCGCGGGCGGGACCTGCGACAATGAAATCCCCCGCCGCCCTGCGGCCAAACCCGCCCCTGCCGTGATCGTCCGTCCCCGCCCACACTGGATCCGCCTCCTCTTCGTCCGCCGCGGTTCGCTCGTCGTCCGCATCCTGCAACAACAGCTCTTCATCCTGCTGCTTTCCTGCGCCGTGGTCGCCTTCCACGGCCAGCTCTTCCACTGGAAAGTGACGCTCACGTCCGCCCCGTTTTCGCTGTTGGGCGTCGCGCTGGCAATCTTCCTCGGCTTTCGCATCAACGTCAGCTACGAGCGCTACTGGGAAGCGCGCCGGCTCTGGGGAGCAGTCCTCGTGGAAGCACGCAATCTCGCACGCCAGGCGCTGACATTGCCCGGCACCCGCGAAACCGCCCGGCCTTTCATCTTCGGGCTGAGCGGCTTCGCGACCTCGATGCGGAACCAGCTTCGCGGCCAGGCGCACGACCATGCCCTGGCCGGACTACTCCCCGATGGGTTGATCGAGCGTCTGCGCGGCGCACGCTTCGCCCCCGCGCTGGTCCTGCTGTGGCTGGGCGAACAGGTACACCGCTGGCGCCAGGCCGGCCTCATCGACGGCATGGCGGGACAGCAGATCGAAGAGTCATTGAACGAGCTCTCCGGCGCACTCGGCGGCTGCGAACGCATCGCCGGCACGCCGCTGCCCTTCACCTACTCGGTGATCCTGCACCGCAGCGCCTACCTCTACTGCATGCTGCTGCCTTTCGGTCTCGTCGACACGATCGGCATGATGACGCCGCTGATCGTCGCCTTCATCTCCTACACCTTCTTCGCGCTCGAAGCGCTGAGCGACGAGATCGAAGACCCCTTCGGCACGATGCCCAATGACCTCGCCCTCGACGCGATGGTCTCCTGCATCGACGCGAGCCTGCGCGAAATGCTCGGCGAAACGCCGCCGCCCGCGCCGCAGCCTGATAAAAACTTCGTGCTGACCTGATCGCGTAAGAGCCGACCTACCAGCCCAGCCCCTTGCGCATCAGCAGCAGCAGGCCCATCCCGGCAATGAAGGGCAGCCAGGGATTGCGCGAGCGCGTCGTCACGACGAATGCGGCGACACCCGCGGCAAGCTTGGGATTGATCGGATCGAAAGCCCCGGCGTCGAGCAGCATGTCCGGGACGATCAGCGCGGAGAGCGCCGCAGCCGGCGCGTAGCGCAGCGCACGCTGCAGCGCCGACGGCAGACGCGCGCCCTCGCCCAGCAGCAGGAAGCTGCCGCGCGTGATCAGGGTCGTCGACGCGATCAGGGCCAGGGTGATCCACAGCCACATACCTTCGATCATGAACGCCCCCGTTTGCGGTTCCAGTGCTCGGCGGCAAAGCCTGCCGCGATCCCCACCGCGATGCCGGCGATGAGCCCCAGCCGCAGCGGCAGTCCGCGCAGCGCGACGGCCCCGAGCCCGCCGGCTGCGGCCGCGACCAGCATCGTGCGCTCCTTCGCCATCGGCGCGAGCATCACCATCAGCGCGATCGTCGTCATGAATTCGAGCGACCAGTCCTTCGGAATCGCCCCCGCTCCGAGCACGCCCACCAGCGCGCCGGTCTGCCACACGAGCCAGCACCACATGGCCGGCACGACGTAGAAGCCCCAGCGCCAGTGCGGGTCATCGGACTTGAAGAGCCTTTCGGAACACAGGATGAAGATGCCGTCGACGAGCAGGTAGCTCGACGCGATGCGCCGTGCCCATCCCTGGCCGTGGAAAGCCGGCGCGATCGCCGCGCTGAAGATGATGAAACGCAGGTTCAGCACCATCGCCGTGACGAAGATCAGCCACAGCGGTGCGCCGGCGGCGATCAGCGGCAAGGTGCCGAGCTGGGCCGTTCCTGCATAGACGATCAGGTTCATGCCCATCGCCTCGACGGCCGACAGCCCGATCGAGCGCATCGCGACGCCGGTGACGAGCGCCCAAGGCACCAGACCGATCGACATCGGCAACATCAGCTTGAAGCCCTCGCGGGCGCCACGCATGAAGGATTCGTTCATCGACCTCATTCGCCTTTCCGGCCGAAGCCGCAAAAGCGATCAAGCATACCAGCGGGGAGCGGACCAGGCAGTGGGGGAAATTCCGCATGGCTGCGCGAACTGGCTTCAGCGCTTCCCCTGCTCCAGCATGCGGGCGCGCTGCTCGCGCACCTCGGGCGGCCAGCGGCTCTCGATGTAAGCCAGCACCGCGAAGATGTCCGTATCGGACAGGCGACCTACGAAGGCCGGCATGTCGCTCTCGTAGCCGGCGGGCGCCCAGGGCGGAATCAGGCCTTGGCGCACGATGTTGATCAGCAACTCGTCGGGGTGATGCCAGGTATGGCCGGAGGCATCATGCGGAGGCGCCGGAAGCCGCCCGTTGGGCCGGCGTTGCCGCCACTCCGGCTGTCCCTCGAGTCGAGCACCGTGGCAACTCGCACAGTGCTCACGGTAGACCGCCTCTCCGCGGGCGACCTGTTTCGTGTCGCCCGGGTCGATCCCGCCACCGCGGGTGCAGCCCGCCAGCAGCAGCGCGCAGATCAGCGCGCGCCGCCATCGCGCGACAGATTCAGTTGCCGCCGCCACCACAGACGTGGCGATCGCGGCCGCAGTGATAGAAGTCGCCCAAGGGTCGATAGAACGTGTATTCGAGCGGATTCACGACCATCGCACGCCCTGCCTCGCCGACCGTACCGCTGGGGATCGTGAAGGGCAGCGCGACGATGAAGCCGGCCGCGCCGAGGACACTCCCGATGATGCCGATCGGACGCACGATCAGCAGATCGGCGGCCATGTCCGAGCCACGCTCGCCCGTCACCGGTTCGGTCTGCTGCGCCGAGACGATGCCGCTCGACGACAGGAGGAACGCCGCCGTCACGGTGGCAATCAGCTTCTTGTTCATGATCTTCTCCCACGAGGGCCCGCGGCCCCTTCCGTCAGTGCTTTGCGAATATCTGGGTCTTTCCGTTAACACCGAAGCTTACAACATTGTAATGGTCCGCAGGGTAAGGGCCTTCCATCCCGGGCGAGCCCATTGGCATGCCCGGCGCCGCGATGCCTGCGACCTTGGGTTTCTCCGCCAGCAGACGTTTGACATCGGCCGCCGGCACATGCCCCTCGACCACGTATCCGCCGACATGCGCCGTGTGGCAGGACCCGAGCGCCTTCGGCACGCCGGCCGAGCGCTTGACGACGGCCATCTCCGAACTGGCGATCTCCTTCACGCGGAAACCCGCCGCGCGCATGTGCTCGGCCCACGCGCCGCAGCAGCCGCAGTCGGGGTCCTTGTAGACGACCACTTCCTCACCCGCCGCATGAGCGGAGACGGCGATCAGCGCTGCCGCCGCGGACGCAGCCAGAATCGCCAGCGAACGGCCGGTGCGTGTCTTCAATGTGCTCACGATTCCTCCGGATGATGCAGAGTGATGCTAGCGGGCCGCGCGGCCAGCGAAGACTTTCCCGCTTCGCCTCCCGCGCGGTCCTTGCCCGCACCCCGCGCGGCAAGCGGCAGGTACAGGCTGAAAGTGGTGAGCCCTTGCGCCGACGCGACCGCGACGCGCCCCCCGTGGGCCTCGACGATCGAGCGCGTGATCGCGAGCCCGAGCCCGGCGCCGTCGCCCTGGCGCGTGCGTGACGGATCGACGCGGTGAAAGCGCTCGAAGAGCCGCGGCAAGTGCTCCGCGGGGATGGTTTCGCCGGGGTTGCCGACGGCAAGCCGCGCCATGCCGTCGTCGGCGATGTCGATCACGATCGTCACCGCCCCGCCGGTCGCCGTGTGGCGCAGCGCGTTCGATAACAGGTTCGAGATCGCGCGGCGCAGCATCAGGCGATCGCCCGGCACCCGCGCATCGCCCGTCACCGTCAGCCGCACGCCCTTCTCTTCGGCCAGCGCCTCGTAGAAGTCGACCAGCGCATGCGCCTCGTCGGCGAGCGACAGGGTTTCCGCCGGTCGCGGCAACAACCCGTTGTCCGCCTGCGCGAGGAACAGCATGTCGGCCACCATTCGCGCCAGACGCTCATATTCCTCGAGGTTCGACAACAGCACCTCTCGATACTCGTCGGCACTGCGCACACGGCCGAGCGCGACCTGGGTCTGCGTCATCAGGTTGCTGACCGGGGTGCGCAACTCGTGCGCGATGTCCGACGAAAACTCCGACAGACGACGGAAGCCTTCTTCGAGGCGCGTCATCATCGCGTTGAACTCGGCCCCCAGCGCCCTGAGCTCGCCCGGCAGCTCGTCGACGGGAATACGTTCGTGCAGCCGACTCGCCGAGATCCGCCCTGCCACGGCCGCCATATTGCGCAGCGGTGCGAGCCCCCCCCTGGCCGCGGCCGCTCCCAAGGCACCGGTCGCAAGGATCGCGATCGCGACCGCCAGCCACAGCGAACGAGTGAACTCGCGCATGAAGGCACGATGGTGCTCGATGTCCATCGACACCACGACCTTCACCTCGGGCACGCCGGACATGCCGGTCCCGGCGGTCGCGACGATGCCGCGATAGATGTGCCCGTCCTGCTCCCACACGCGCGCGCCGGGGTAGACCTGCGCCTTCGATATGTCGCGGACGACCGCGGACGGAAAGCCGGCGCCGGACGAAGCGAACAGGATCTCGCCGCCGTCGCGCACGACCGCGATCGACAGGCTGTGATGACCGACGAGCGCGCTGTCGAGCTGCTGCGCGACGCCGGCGAAATCATCCTCGCCGCGCACCTGCGCCATCACCGAGCGTACCAGTTCGAGCTTGCCGTACAGTTCGACGAGGTCGCCTTCCTCGAAGTGACGCTCGACCGCCGACAAGATGAAGGCCCCGAGCCCGAGCAGCACCGCCGCGCACACGCTGCCGAACAGCAGGGTCAAGCGCAGCGTCAGCGACAGGCGCGGCATCACTGCGCCTCGAGCACGTAACCCATGCCGCGTACGGTATGGATGAGCTTGGGCTCGAAAGGCTCGTCGACCTTCGCGCGCAGGCGGCGCACGGCCACTTCGATGACGTTGGTGTCGCTGTCGAAATTCATGTCCCAAACCTGGGAGGCGATCAGCGAGCGCGGCAGGACCTCGCCCTGGCGCCGCATCAGCAACTCCAGCAGGCCGAACTCCTTGGCCGTGAGATCGATGCGCTGCCCGCCGCGCGTCACCCGCCGGCGCAGCAGGTCGAGCTCCAGGTCGGCCACGCGCAGCACCTCCGGCTCTTTCGACTTGCCACGGCGCAGAAGCGTTCGCACGCGCGCGAGCAGTTCCGAGAAGGCGAAGGGCTTGACGAGGTAATCGTCCGCCCCGAGCTCCAGTCCGCGCACGCGGTCCTCGACCTGATCGCGCGCGGTCAGGAACAACACCGGGAACTCGCGCCCCGCCCGGCGCACCGTCTGCAGCACGCTCCATCCGTCCAGACCGGGCAGCATCACGTCCAGGATCATCAGGTCGTAGTCGCCGGTCAGCGCGTAATGCACGCCATCCGTGCCGTCGCGCACCAGATCGCAGACGAAGCCGGCCTCGACCAGCCCCTGACGGAGATAGTCGCCCGTCTTGACTTCATCTTCGACGATCAGGATCTTCATGTCCGGCCCTGGAACCCCACTTTACGCGACGCATTGTGCCTGCGCGTCGATGCGCCTGTCCGAAGATTACAAAGATGTAATCCCGCTGTCAGCCTCGCGTCCGCCGCCCTCCCGCATCATGCCGAACAGATTCCCTCAAGCTCAGGATCCGCCATGCGCGCTGTCTTCTCCCGCAACTCCCTGCTTCCGCTCGTCACCCTCGGCGCAATCGTCGCGTCGTCTGCTGCCGGCGCCCATGGCAGCGCCGTGCACAGCGCTTCGGCAGTCGATGCGCCGACCGTGCGCGAGCAGCAGGAATGGGGGATCGCAGGGTCCGCCGCAGAGACTGCCCGCACGATCACGATACACATGAGCGACGCGATGCGCTTCGTGCCCGACCACATCGAAGTCCGCCAGGGCGACACGCTGCGGATCGTCCACCACAACGACGGCGCGACGCTGCACGAAATGGTGATCGGCACCCGCGAGGCGCTCGCCGAACACGCCGAGCTGATGAAGAAGTTCCCGGACATGGAGCACGACGAGCCCTGGATGGCGCACGTCCCGGCGGGCAGCAAGGGCGAGGTCGTATGGACCTTCAATCGCGCGGGGCATTTCGAGTTCGGCTGCCTGATCCCGGGCCATTACGAAGCCGGCATGGTCGGGACGATCGACGTGAAGCCGGCCGCACTTTCCGACAACCGCAAGACCGGCGCGACCGTCGTTCGCTAAGCCGGCATCCAGCAGAATCCCCATCACTATTCCGAGGCCATCATCATGAACATCAAGCCCCTCCTCCTCGCCGCGAGCTTCTGCATCGCCACCCCCGCGGTCTTCGCCCAGAGCAACCACGACCATCATGCTTCCACCGCGATGGAATCGGCAAAGCCTGCGACGCCCTCTGAAGGCACCGTCCGCAAGATCGACAAGGCAGCCGGCAAGCTCACCATTGCCCACGGCCCGCTCGAGAACCTCGGCATGCCGGGGATGACGATGGCTTTCCGCGCCGACGCCGCGACGCTCGACAAGGTCCAGGTCGGCGACAAGATCCGCTTCGTCGCCGAACGTGTGGACGGCGTATTCAGCGTCACGAAGCTCGAAGTCGCCAAATAAGAGGCGCTGTTTGCTGCGGGCTCTGTCCAGCTTCGGCCCGCCCCCGAACGGCGGGATTCCGCGCCTCGTTGGCGCGGGGCGGACGCCTCGGCGCGGAATCCCGCCGCTCGGGGGCTGCGCTCTGCGGGCCTGACGCGTCTGGTTTGATCGCGTGGAAGAACAAGAAATGCGTTACGGGATACCGACGATGATCTCATCCACGGCGGAGGCCTTCCGACCCGGCCTCAGCGTTCCACTTCTGATCGTCGCCGCGGCACTTACGGCTGCCTCTGCGCAGGCGCAGGACGGCGTACAGACCTTTCCGGTCCCGCCCGCCGCCCTCGCGACGTCCGAGCCTCCGCTTGGCGCGAGCCTCGGCCCGCTACTCGAATACGCGCGCTCGACCAACCCGGCCTTCGCCGCCCAGCGCGCCGAAACGGCCGCGGCGCGCGAGCGCATCGAATCGGCGGGCGCGTTGCCCGACCCGAACGTCCAGGTCGAGCTGATGGATTTCACGAATCGGATGCGCGGCGGCAACACAACGCTGGTCCCCGGCCAGGTCGGCGAGACGCGCTACCGCGTGATCCAGCAACTGCCCGGCTGGGGTAAGCGCGACTTGCAGACGCGCGCGGCCGCCGCGAAAGCCGATCAGGCCGCGGCCGGCCTCGACGCCGCCTGGCTGGACCTTGCTGCGACGATCAAGACTGCCTGGCTGCGCTACTACGCCGCCGATCGCGAAGCCGCGCTCGCCCGTGAATCGCTGACGCTGCTCGGCGGTCTCGAGGAAGCCACCCTCACTCGCTACCGCCAGGGCCTGGCGCCACAGCAGGCGGTGCTGCGCGCTCAACGCGAGATCACGAGCCAGCGCCTCGCTCAGGTTGCCATCGAACAACGCCGGCGCGCCGCCGCCGCGGCCCTCAATGGTCTGCTCGCCCGCGCTCCCGATGCGCCGCTCACCGCACCGATCGAACCGCCCGCCGTGCCGGCCGCGGTGGACCTGGCCTCCCTGGTCACACGCGCCCGCGACCGCAATCCGGCATTCACCGCCGACGAACGCGGCATCGCCGCCGCGCGCCTCGACCGCGAACGCACCTTGGCCGACCGCTATCCGGATTTTTCCGTGGGCCTGACGAACAACCGCATCCGCGGCGAAGCGCAGACCTGGGACCTGATGTTCGAAGTCATGATCCCCTTGCAGCAATCCGCCCGCCGCGCGCGCGAGCGCGAAGCGGAGCACATGCTCGCCGCCGCCGATGCGCGCCGCGAGGCCACCGGCGCCCGGCTCGCCGGTGAGATCGGCACCGCCTACGCGAACTTCACGAGCAGCCAGGAAAGCCGACGCCTGATCCGCGGCACCTTGCTGCCCCAGGCGCAGGCGACGCGCGACGCCACCCGCGCGGCCTTCGAAACCGGCCGCGTCGACTTCGACGCCGTGCTCGAAGCCGAACGCCAGCTCGTCGACACCCGCATGAGCCTGCTCCAGGCCGACGTCGAATCCCACATGGCCCTCATCGAAATCGAAAAACTGGTCGGAGAACCCCTGTGAAACCCGCCGCGCAACTTTCCATCGCCGCCATCGCGGTCGCCCTCGCGCTGGGCGCCGGCTATTGGGCCGGCACGCGCGACGCGGGTCACGCTGCGGCGCCGACCGACTCCTCCACACTGGCAGCTGCGGCCAACGCCGGCGGTAAAAAAATCCTCTACTACCGCAACCCGATGGGCCTACCAGACACCTCGCCCGTTCCGAAAAAGGACTCGATGGGCATGGACTACATCCCGGTCTACGAGGGCGAAGGCGCGGGTGCCGGTCAGGACGACGCGGGCGCGGTCACGGTCAGCCCGTCGCGCTTGCAGACCCTCGGCGTACGGACCGCCGTCGCGGAACTGCGCACCCTCGACGAGCCGGTACGCGCAGTGGGCCGCGTCGCGATCAACGAACGCACGATTGTCGACGTCGCGCCACGCTTCGAAGGCTGGATCGAGCGCCTGCATGTCAACGCGAGCGGCGACCCGGTGCGCCGCGGCCAGGCGCTCTTCTCCGTATACAGCCCCGAACTCCTGTCGGCCGGCTCCGAACTGCAGATCGCCGAACGCCTGCAACACGACGCCGCCACCGACCCCGCCGCCGCCGAATCGGCGAAGCGTCTCGCCGACGCGACCCGCGCCCGCGTGTCGAACTGGCAGATGAAACTCCCGGAAGGCGTCAAGGCCGGCAGCGGGCGGCTCACCTTCACCTCGCCCGCCAACGGCATCGTGCTCGAAAAGAAGGCCGTCGAAGGCATGCGCTTCATGCCCGGCGACGCGCTCTACCGTATCGCCGATCTGTCGACCGTCTGGGTGCTCGCCGACGTCTACGAACGCGACCTCGCCCGCGTCAAACCCGGCCAGCCCGCAACCGTCGCGCTCGACGCCTTCCCGGGACGCAGCTTCGCCGCGAAGGTCGCCTACCTCTATCCGACGATCGACGCCGCGACGCGCACGACGCAGATCCGCCTCGAACTCGCGAACCCCGACGGGCTCCTACGACCCGGCCTCTTCGCGCACGCCGAAGTCGCCACCGGCAAGGCCGCCTCGGCGCTGACCGTCCCGGCCTCCGCGGTGATCGACAGTGGCGAACGTCAGGTCGTGCTCCTCGCCGCCGACGAAGGCCGCTTCGTTCCGAAGGCGGTCAAGATTGGTCGCCGCGGCGTCGAGCATGTCGAGATCCTCGACGGCGTCTCAGAGGGCGAGCGTGTCGTCGTCTCGGCCAACTTCCTGATCGATGCTGAAAGCAACCTCCGCGCCGCGCTCGCGAGCTTCACTGCGGGCAAGGACGCAGGCGCCGCCGCGAAGTCCTATTCAGGCGAAGGCACGATCGACTCGATCGATCTCTCTTCGAACACGGTCAGCATCGCCCACCAGGCGATCCCGGCACTGCAATGGCCCGCGATGACGATGGATTTCAGCCTGGCGGCGGCCGACACCGCAAAAGGGATCGCGCCGGGCCAATCGATCCACTTCGAATTCGAACAACGCGTGCCGGGCGAATTCACGATCACACGCATCGAACCGGCTGCCGGCCACAGCGGACACCAGGGCCACTGACATGCTCAACCGCCTCATTGACTGGTCGGCCCGCAACGTCTTCCTCGTCCTGCTGGCGACGCTCTTCGTCGCCGCGGCCGGCGTCTACGCGCTGAAGAAGACCCCGGTCGACGCCCTGCCCGACCTCTCCGACGTGCAGGTCATCGTCTTCGCCGACTACCCCGGCCAGGCGCCGCAGGTCGTCGAGGACCAGGTCACCTACCCGCTGACGACGGCGCTCCTCGCGGTACCGAAAGCCAAGGTGGTGCGCGGCTTCTCGATGTTCGGCGCGTCCTACGTCTACGTGATCTTCGAGGACGGCACCGACATCTACTGGGCGCGCTCGCGGGTGCTCGAATACCTCTCGTCGGCGGCCGGACGCATGCCCGCCGGCGTCGCGCCGCAGATCGGGCCGGACGCGACCGGTGTCGGCTGGGTCTATCAATATGCGCTCACCGGCAAGGACCGCTCGCTCGCCGAACTGCGTAGCCTGCAGGACTGGTACGTCCGCTACCAGCTCACGAAGGCGCAGGGCGTCGCCGAAGTCGCGAGCCTCGGCGGCTTCGTCAAGGAATACCAGGTCACGGTCGACCCGCACCGGCTCGCGAGCTACGGCATCCCGCTCGACCGCGTCGCGCAGGTGATTCGCGCGTCGAACCGCGACGTCGGCGGCCGCGTCGTCGAGATGGCCGAGACCGAATACATGGTGCGCGGCCGCGGCTACCTGCGTAGCGCCCAGGACATCTCCGACCTCGTGCTGAAGAGCGAAGGCGGCACGCCGGTGCTCGTGCGCGACGTCGCCCGCGTCGAGCTGGTGCCGGCGGAGCGGCGCGGCATCGCCGAACTCAACGGCGAAGGCGAAGTCGCCTCCGGCATCGTCATGGCCCGCTTCGGCCAGAACGCGCTGGAAGTCATCGCCAACGTCAAAGCGAAGATCAGCGAGATCGCCGCCGGACTCCCCGAAGGCACGTCCATCGTCCCGGTCTACGACCGCTCGGCGCTGATCGAGCGCGCGATCGAAAACCTCAAAGGCACGCTGTTCGAGGAAAGCCTGATCGTCGCCGTCGTCTGCGTCGTGTTCCTGATGCATGTGCGCAGCGCGCTGGTCGCGATCATCACGCTGCCGATCGGCATCCTCGTCGCTTTCATCGCAATGCGCGCACTCGGCCTCGGCTCCAACATCATGAGTCTCGGCGGCATCGCGATCGCGATCGGCGCGATGGTCGACGCGGCCATCGTGATGATCGAGAACGCCCACAAGCGCCTCGAACAAGTCCCCGACGACGCGCCGCAATCCGCGCGCGCCGAGGCGATGATCCGCGCCTGCAAGGAAGTCGGCCCGGCACTCTTCTTTTCGCTGCTGATCATCACCGTCTCCTTCCTGCCCGTCTTCACGCTCGAAGGCCAGGAAGGCCGCATGTTCTCGCCGCTCGCCTTCACAAAGACCTTTTCGATGGCGGGCGCCGCCCTGCTGTCGGTGACGCTCGTGCCGGTGCTGATGATGCTCTTCATCCGCGGCCGCATCATGCCGGAGGCAAAGAACCCGGTGAATCGAGTGCTGATCTGGCTCTACCGCCCGATCATCGCGTGGGTGATGCGCCATCGCTGGCTCACGCTGATCGCCGCCGCGATCTCGATGGCGATCACGATCTTCCCCGCGAGCCGCATCGGCGCCGAATTCATGCCGACGCTGAACGAAGGCACACTGTTCTACATGCCCGCGTCGCTCCCCGGCATGTCGGTCACGAAAGCGGGCGAACTGCTGCAGACCACCGACCGCATCATCAAGACCTTCCCCGAAGTCGAATCCGTCTACGGGAAGGCCGGCCGCGCCACCAGCGCCACCGACCCCGCGCCGCTGGAGATGTTCGAGACCGTCATCAACCTCAAGCCGCAATCCGAATGGCGCCCCGGCATGACGACCGACAAGCTGATCGCCGAGATGGACGCCGCGCTGAAATTCCCCGGCGTCGCGAACTCGTGGACCATGCCGATCAAGGCGCGCCTGGACATGCTCTCGACCGGCATCCGCACGCCGATCGGCGTCAAGGTCTTCGGCAAGGACCTCGCGACCATCGAACGCCTCGCGCGCGAAGTCGAAGCGGCTGTGCGCGACGTCCCCGGCACGACGAGCGCCTACGCCGAGCGCGTCACCGGCGGCTTCTACCTCGACATCACGCCCGACCGCGTGCAGCTCGCACGCTACGGCATCACTATCGACGACTTCCAGATGGTCGTCGCGACCGCGCTGGGCGGCGACCCGGTCACGACCACCGTCGAAGGCCTCGAACGCTACAACGTTGCCGTCCGCTACCCGCGCGACCTGCGCGACGACCCGCGCCGCATCGCATCCGAAGTCTTCGTCCCGCTGCCCGGTGGCGGCAACCTCCCCCTCGGCCAGCTTGCGAAAGTCACCCTCGCCAAGGGTGCCCCCGCCATCCGCACCGAGAACGCGCTGCTCACCGCTTATGTGTACGTCGACATCCGCGACCGCGACATCGGCTCCTACGTCGCCGACGCCCGCCGCGCCGTCGCCGAAAAAGTCGCCTTCCCGCCCGGCTACTACGCCACTTGGTCCGGCCAGTTCGAGTACATGGAGCGCGCGAAGCAGAAACTCGTGGTCGTCGTGCCGCTGACGCTCGCGATCATCTTCCTGCTGCTGTATCTGAACTTCCGCCGCCTCACCGAAACGCTGATCGTCATGCTGTCCGTCCCCTTCGCGCTCGTCGGCGGCATCTGGCTGATGTGGTGGCTCGGCTACAACATGAGCGTCGCGGTTGCGGTCGGGTTCATTGCGCTCGCAGGGGTGGCCGCCGAAACGGGGGTCGTCATGCTGATCTACCTCGATCACGCGTGGGAAGCGATCAAGGCGCAGCGCCTCGCCGAAGGCCACCAGCCGAACGCGACCGACCTCTACCACGCCATCATGGAAGGCGCCGTCGAGCGCGTCCGTCCGAAGATGATGACGGTGGTCGCGATCATCGCCGGCCTGCTGCCGATCATGTGGGGCAGCGGCACCGGCAGCGAGGTCATGAGCCGCATTGCCGCGCCGATGGTCGGGGGGATGCTGTCGTCGACGGTGCTGACGTTGGGGGTGATTCCGGCGATTTATGCGCTTGTGAAGGAATGGCGGTTGGGGTGCGGGATGGAAGGCCGCGGCGCAGCGCCCGGACGGGCAGTAGAACCGACCGCGACCTGAGCCAAATTTCCCCCTGTCAGCGCCTGCTACTGCTGGACTTGCTCTTAAGCATTCCTAAAATGTCACGAGCAGGCTGTACATGCACCGGCTAAGAATCACGAGCACTAGCGCGGCGATATGCAATTCGTTCTATCAAGTGTTCGGCTCCATCGCGAGGCACAAAGTGAACGAGGACGGCGACGCGGACCTGCTCGTTGAGACTTCCGGATTTGCGCTGCGGGCACTGTTGATGGACGCCCACACTTGCGGGCCGACGCGTCGATATCGTTACACAGGAGGCACTTCACCCCGCTATGCGAGCACGCGTACTGCAAGAGGTGCGCGCATTGTGAAGCAGGCAAAATAAAGCCGGGCCCCGACGCCGACCGCGTCTACTTTACCCACATGTAGGAATGCATCTCACGCATCACCGACTACGTCGGCGGAGATGAAGCACATTTCCATTTGTCACGGCTCGTTCAGGACGACTTCGTACGAAATCTCAGACCCTTGCCGACTCGACCGGCGCCTCTCCGACTCGATCAAGGGTACAGAGCCGACTACGCCTTGGCGCCCTTTCCGGCTTCAGGAACGTCGCGAGACCTGGAACTCAATCAAAAAATCGACCGCGCTCGCCTGCTGGCGATCACGTGGGACGGTGACACCGGCAGCGATGTTATCAACCACATCGCGCGGCGAATGGTCGCAGAATAGTGTCATCGACGGTGCTGACGCCTGGGGTGATTCCGGCGATTTATGCGCTGGCGAAAGAGTGGCGGCAGGGGGCACGAACGCGCCGCCAAGAGCACCGATGCTGAGTCTGAAGGCCTTCTCTTGACGCAAGCATTGTCAACATGCGACGACCATCACCCGCTCTTGTCGCGGGTTGACGAAGGTTCGTCACATTTGTCACGCCAACAAGATGTCGGACTCTGTGATGACGCGCATGAAATTCGCCACGCATGCGCTGTATTTCTTTGATTTCACAAGATTTTTAACAAAACCACAAACCAATCCCAATGACACGCAACAACTGGCACACGGGTTGCGGAAGGAAAGGCAAGCGGGTCGTCCGCCGTTTCTTCCAAGGAGAAGATCATGAAAAAGGTTCAACAAGGCTTTACGCTGATCGAACTGATGATCGTCGTCGCGATCATCGGCATCCTGGCCGCAGTTGCGATTCCCGCCTATCAGGACTACACGATCCGCGCACGCGCCACCAACGCCCCCTCCGTCGGCGCCCCGGTACTGACTGCCGTCGCGAACGTCTGCAGCGGCGTCGACACGGCAACCGATACCGCCGGCGCGGGTCTTGGCATGGCCAACGCAGCGAGCTACCAGAACGACTACATTAACGACGCTACCCTTCTCCTCGCTGCAACGGGTACCGGCACGGCCCCCGCGAATGGTGCAAAGGTGACGATCACATTCAAGAGCGCGGCCCCGGTTCCGGCCGAACTGCAAGGCAAGACCGTCATCTACACGGCTGCCTGCGATGCCGGCGGTGTGCGCTGGACCATCAGCGGTTCGACTCCGGCCAAGTACCTGCCGAAGAGCTGACAAGCGCCCAGTGCCAGCGTTGGGAAAGAGGAGACTACGGTCTCCTCTTTCTTTGCTGGGCAAGCCGGGAAAATCCCGTCACGCCGGTCAATGCAGGCCCGGATCGCCTCCTGATCGCGCGGGCGGCAGGCATATACTAGTAAGGCAATTGTTCTCGATGCGGTGCTAGCCAACCAGAGCGGATCCTGCGCTGCGGCCGCGCATCGCCCCGAAAGCGTGGCCGTGTCAGAGGCCGCGCACGGACCGAACAAGCACGTGACAATGTCAAAAATTGACATTGTCACCGGCCCCGCTGTCGCCAGTTGACGTAATTGATGACAATTCTCACACAGACACTCTTGGCTCTTCTCCGCCTCCCGGACCATCACTCTGCATACCTCTGATTTTTATCAGTTTCATCAGAACAGGGCGAAATACACGAACTTGGCACAGTGGTTGCTCTAACTACGTCAAGCGGGTTGTCCGCGGTCCTCCCAAGGAGAAACAACATGAAGAAGGTTCAACAAGGCTTCACCCTGATCGAACTGATGATCGTCGTCGCGATTATCGGCATCCTGGCTGCAGTTGCGATTCCGGCCTATCAGGACTACACGATCCGCGCCCGCGCCACCAACGCTCCCTCCGTCGGTGCCCCGGTGCTGACCTCTGTCGCGAACGTCTGCAGCGGGGTCGACACGGCAACCGATACCGCCGGTGCGGGTCTGGGCATCGCCAACGCAGCGAGCTACCAGAACGCCTACATTAACGACGCTACCCTTCTCTTGCCTGCAACTGGTACCGGCACAGCCGCTGCGAATGGTGCGAAGGTGACGATCACATTCAAGAGCGCGGCCCCGGTTCCGGTCGAACTGCAAGGCAAGACCGTCATCTACACGGCTGCCTGCGATGCCGGCGGTGTGCGCTGGACCATCAGCGGTTCGACTCCGTCCAAGTACCTGCCGAAGAGCTAACTAGCACTTAGTGCCAGCGTAGGGAAAGAGGAGACCACGGTCTCCTCTTTTTTTTCCGCCATGGTGGGGCGGCCCGACTGCATAAAAATGGAGAGGACCAAGATTCTGCCCCATCTCGATGCAAACAGCGCCGCCCGCTTCATCCCGGTTGCGCTGGTCGCAGTTCTTCTTGCGACGACATACGCCTACTGGCCCGGCCTCTGGGGCCCTTTCCTGTTCGACGATTTCCCGAACATCATTGAAGCGCCGTTTGTCGCGCAAGCGCATGCCGGCTGGGAAATCCTGCGCGATGCGGCCCTTACCAATCAGAGCGGCTTGCTGGGGCGTCCGCTCTCGACAACGAGTTTTGCCGTGAATTACCTACTTGCGGGGAAAGCATTTACGCCTCTCGCATTCAAGGCGACCAATCTCGGGATCCATCTTCTATGCGGACTGGTGGTCTTCGGTCTGGCCCGCGCACTGACACAGCGTTTCCAGGGGGGCCGCGATTTTCCGGAGACACCTCTGACACAGCTGCTGCCGCTCACCGTCGCAGGGCTGTGGCTGCTGCACCCGTTACAGCTCACGAGCGTCCTCTACGTGGTGCAGCGGATGACGAGCCTTTCCGCCCTATTCGTGTTCGGCGGGCTGTGGCTGTTTACCTACGGTCGGCAAGGGCTACATGCGAACCGTCGAGGGGGTATGCTCCTGATGTTGGTCGGCGTGCTCGGCGGGACCGGGCTCGGCCTCGCGTGTAAGGAAAACGCGGCGCTGCTTCCGCTGCTGGCCTTGCTCATCGAGTTGACCGCATTCGAACGCGCCACCCTCGACCCACACGCGCAGCGGTACCTTGCGACGTTCTGGATCTGCATTGTCGCCCTACCCGCGGTGGCGGTTCTCAGCTACGTGGCCATGCACCCAGGGTTCGTGCTGCAAACCTATGCCCTCCGACCGTTTTCGCTGGACGAGCGTGTACTCACGGAAGCCCGGGTCGTATTTTTCTACCTTGGGCTGTTGTTTGCCCCCCGGCTCGACGCGTTCAGCCTATTCCATGACGACATCCTCATCAGTCATGACTTGCTAGCGCCATGGACGACGATTGTCGCCCTCGCCGGATGGCTCGCGGTCGCGGCCGGCGCAGCATTCGCGTGGCGGCGCAACCATCGCGTGTTCGTATTTGGAACTGGGTGGTTTGTCATCGGCCATCTCCTCGAATCGACCGTTCTACCGCTCGAAATCGCGTACGAACATCGCAACTACCTGCCGCTATTCGGCCCACTCTTTATGCTGACTTGGTACGCAGGCCGCTATTTTTCAACGAACGCCGGTGCATGCCGCCACTTCTGCACGGCGGCGGGACTCACACTGCTACTGCTAGCGGTGCTGACGCAACTGCGGGCACAATCCTGGGCCGACTCGAGCACGTGGATTGAATCGGAACTCAGGCACCATCCGGACTCCGCACGGGTGAACCTCGCTTACGGCGAACACATGTGGAACCAACTCCAGCCAGCAGTCGCATATCATCATTTCCGCAACGCGGCCCAGTTGGACAATACGAACGTCTCCGCACTGATCGAAATGAGCCGGATCGCGCTACAAATCAGCGCAATTGCACATCCTTCAGCGCAATCCGACGCCCTTTCCCCTACATCCTGGGAAGCCGATCTGACCCTGGACCCGAACGGTCTGGCCACTCTGATCCGCCTGCTCGATCTCGAAATCCGCACCCGCATTGGAGCCAACGCGGTGAACGCAACGACGCTGATCGCAGTCGCCCATCTGGGAGACTGCATCGACCGCCGCCCCGACCCGTCCTGCGTCGGGTTGCGGGATAAGGCGCTCGAATGGATCGATCTGCTGTCGACTCGCCCCGGAGGGAGGCGAGCCTCACTGCTCTATGAAAAAGGCCGTCTGCTAGGGAACCGGGGCGACCTTGACGAGGCGATTCGGACGCTGCGTCTCGCCCGCCGCCTGAACCCGGCGGATTTGCAGCTACTGGTCTACGAGACGATGCTGCACATTCGCGCCGGCGATCGAAAGGGCGCAGAGGCACTGATTGCCGAACTTGAAACCGACCGCGGCAAACCGGGCTTCCACGAAACCGACCTCATATTCCTCCGCGCCGAAGCGGAGGAATAAGTATCGAACAGGGGTTTGGGGGCAGACTGCTGTGGTCGCTCTGTCACTTCGGCCGAGGCAGAGACGTCAGTCCGTCTGAAACGGGCAGCGGACACGCACTACTCCATCCCCCACTTCTGCAACCGATACCTCAGCTGCCTCAGCGTCATCCCTAGTCGCCGTGCCGCTTCCGAACGGTTCCACCGTGTCTCGTCGAGCATGCGCAGCACCTGCAGCCGCTCGTCTTCATCGTCCGGCACGTTGTCATGGTCGAGATCATGGGGGTCGCCCGTAACGTTGAACGTCGGCATCGGCTGGAATATCCCTTCGGTCGGATTCAAGCTCAAGTCCATCGCCCGGATTTCGTCGCCATCACACAGTGCGCACGCGCGTTCGAGCAGATTCTCGAGCTCGCGCACGTTGCCGGGGAACCGGTGACGCTGCAGTTCGGCGACGGCGTCCGGCGCTAGCCGGTGAGGCGGAACCCCGTCCCGCTCGGCGAGCCGCGCCAGGATATGTGCCGCGAGTTCGGGAATGTCCTCCGGCCGGTCGCGCAGCGGTGGCACGAGCAAGGTAATCACGTTGATCCGGAAGTACAGATCCTGCCGGAACTTCCCTTCGGCCACGAGTTGCGCAAGATCGCGATGTGAGGCCGAGAGGATACGAACATCGACCGGCTCTTCGGCGTGGGCGCCCACCGGCCGCACGGCCCGTTCCTGGATCGCGCGCAGGAGCTTCACCTGCATCGCCAGCGGCAAGTCCGCGACTTCGTCGAGAAACAGGGTGCCGCCTCGCGCGGCCTGGAAGAGACCATCCTTGTCCGAGCCTGCGCCGGTAAAGCTGCCCTTGCGGTGGCCGAAGAATTCGCTTTCCATCAGCTCTGGCGCAATGGCACCGCAATTGACCGGCACTAAGGGAGCCGCCGCCCGCGGGCCCATCTCGTGAATCAGCCGGGCGGTGACTTCCTTGCCAGTGCCCGATTCGCCCTGGATGAACACAGGCGCCTGGTTGCGTGCGAGTTTGGCGATCTGGGCGCGGAGTTGCTCCATGACTGGCGACTTGCCGATCAGGGCGCGGCTGCCTTCGTGGGGAGGCTGTGCCGGCGCATTGCTTACCTTGAGCGCGTGACTGACGATCTCACGCAGCGCCTTGAGCTCGACCGGCTTGGTCACGAAGTCGAAAGCGCCGGATTTGAGGGCGCGAATCGCCGTCTCGATGCTGCCGAAAGCGGTGATCACAGCAACCGGGAGCCCCGGAATGTGCGCTTGGATGTGGGCGACGAGCTCCAGGCCGTCGCCGTCGGGCAGCCGCATGTCGGTCAGGCACAAGCGGTAGGTCTTCTCGTCAAGCAGGCGGCGGGCGTCGGCGACGGTGCCGGCGGTGTCGCACGCGAGCCCCATGCGCAGGAACGAGAGTTCGAGCACTTCGCGGATATCTTCCTCATCGTCGACGACAAGGACGTCGATGCCCGCTGGGCGATTGCGTCGTTCGGGTTGCGTCATGGCAGGCTCCGTCCGGTCAGCACGAAATGGGCGCCGGGGGAATTGTCCAGCAATTCGAGGGTGGCGCCGTTGGCGTCGGCGAGTTCGCGGGCGATGTAGAGCCCGAGCCCCGTCCCCTTCGGGTGGGTGGTGAAGAAGGGTTCGAAGATGCGCGACCGATCCGTCTCGGGAATGCCCGGCCCGTCGTCGACCACGTGAAGGGCTGTCCGTCCGCCGGTCTCATTGGCCGCGAAGACGCGCACTGAGCCGGGCTGACCCGAACAGTAGCGTCTCGCGTTGGCGAGCAGGTTGTCCAGGATCTGGTGCAAGTGCGCGCGGTCGATTGCAAGCGTTGCCCCGTGGGGCAGGTCGAACCGGTAGATCTCCCGCTCGCTCCCGCCGCCGAGCGCGCGTTCGTCGACCAGGCCGGACGCGAACACGTCGAGCGGCAGCGCTTCCGGCAGCATGTCTTCGCGACGCCCGAGCGCGAGGACGTCGCGGATCATGCGTTCGATGCGGCGCGCGTTGTCGTTGATGATGCGGATGAGGCGCACCTGCACTTCGCCGCGCTTTTCCTCAGTCAGCAGTTCCGCGGCCTGGGTGACGGCCGACAGCGGGTTGCGGATCTCGTGAGCCATGCTGGCCGTCAGGCGCCCCAAGGCGGCGAGCTTCAGTTGCTGGATCTGGGTCTGGATTTCCTCGTAATCGGTGAGATAGACGAGGGTTTCCGTGCCGTCGTCGCGCTCGTCGTCGCGCTCGTCGTCGTGGGCGCCGAGCGCGCGGCAGCGCAAGAGCTTGCCTGCGGCCCCGGCTCGCAGGAGTCTGCCTTCGGCCCCGCAGGCGTTGCGCAGGTCGGCGAGGTTCTCGTCCAGATCGGACAGTCGCAGCCCCTCCAGCGACAACACGCCGAGCAGTTCAGCCGCGCGCGGATTGGCCTGCAGGACGCGCCCCTCACCGTCGAGCACCACGACGCCGTCCTGCATGTCGCGGATGATGCGCTCGTTGACCGCCTGCTGCTTCGCCAGCGCCTCGCCGCGCTGTACCGCCAGCGACTCGTTCGCCTTGGCCCGCCGGGCGAGCAGCCGGGCGGTGATGGCGATGCCGAAGAAGCCGGTACAGAGGATGCCGACCTGCAGGAAGTCGGCGGGTTTGCCGTTCGAGAGCAGGCGCCAGACGTTTTCGGTGAGCACCGTCACGGTCGCCAGCGCGGCGTAGAACAGCACCATCCTTTCCTTCGCGACCAGGCCCGCCCCGGCGAGGATCACCATCATCAGCACCGGCATTCCGCTCGCGTAGCCGCCGCTCGCCCACATGATCAGGCCGAGCAGCACGATGTCGATGACGACCTGCAGCGTGATCAGGCGATCGAGGCCGAGTCGCCGGGCGGCGTCGGGGAAACCGAGGGTGAGGACGGCGGCGATATAGGCGATCGCCGCGCCTTTGAAGACCCGCGGTGCGTCGGCGCCGAGGTTGAGTTCGATCCCGGCGACGAGGAAGAGGCCGGCAATGATCAGCCGGAAGAAGTTCAGGTAGCGCAGCGGTACCCAGCGCGCCGCGTCGAAGTCGTCGACGAGCAGGTCCATCGGCTATCGCCGCGCGCCGAGGCGGCGATGTTCCTCGCTGCAATAGTAGGCCTCGCCGTCGCGCACGCTTTCGCTCTCGGGCACATGCAGGCCGCAGTGGGCGCAGCCGACCATCCGCTCGGCGGCGTCGGACCCGGACCGTCGAGCGCCTTCTTCGCCTCCGCGCGGAGAATCGTCGGATCGGTTGACGATACGGCGGACCCACCAGATGGCAACGAGAACCAGAATGAAAATCAGCAGATTACGCACGGCACGGGATTCGGCAGGAATATCGGCGCAGCGAGTTTAGCATGCACCCTCTTACACCCGGCGCAGGCGTTCGCAGGCGGCCTCCAGCGTCGCTTCGTTCTTGGCGAAGCAGAAGCGGATGACGCGTTCGTCGCGGCCGTCGGCGAAGAAGGCCGACACGGGAATCGCGGCGACGCCGGTGTCGCAGGTGAGGCGCTGCACGAAGGCGGTATCGGGCTCGTCGGAGATCGCACCATAGCGCGCGAGCTGGAAATAGGTGCCGCGCGAGGGCAGCAGTTCGAAGCGGGAGCCGGCCAGCGCGTCTCGGAAGAAGTCGCGCTTTTCCTGATAGAACGCGGCGAGTTTTTCGTGGCGCGATGAATCCGCCATGTAGTCGGCGAGCGCGTACTGGACCGGGGTATTCACGGTGAACACGTTGAACTGATGCACTTTGCGGAATTCGGCCATCAGTTCGCGCGGCGCGACGATGTAGCCGACTTTCCAGCCGGTGATGTGATAGGTCTTGCCGAAGCTCGAGACGATGATGCTGCGGGCGGCGAGCTCCGGGTGACGCGCGCAGCTTTCGTGGCGCAGGCCGTCGAAGACGATGTGTTCGTAGACTTCGTCGGAGACGATGACGATGCCGGTGCCGCGCGTAAGTGCTGCGAGCCGGGCCATGTCCTCTGCTGTCCAGACCGTCGCCGTCGGGTTGTGCGGGCTGTTGATCATGATCATGCGTGTGCGGGGCGTGATCGCGGCGGCGACCGCATTCCAGTCGGGGCGGTAGTCCGGCGCTGCGAGTTGCATGCGGACAACACGTCCGCCCTGCAGTTCGACGGCTGGGGCGTAGGAGTCGTACACCGGTTCGAACACGATGACTTCGTCGCCGGGATGCACGAGCGCCGCGACGGCGGTGAGCAGCGCCTGGGTGGCGCCGGCAGTGACGGTGATTTCGGTTTCGGGGTCGTACTCGGTGCCGTAGAGGCTGGACACCTTGCGTGCTATCGCTTCGCGTAGCGGTGCGACACCGCCCATCGGGGCGTACTGGTTGTGGCCGCTGCGCATCCAGTGCGAGACGCGTTCAAAGAGGACGTCCTCGGCGTTGAAATCCGGGAAGCCCTGCGACAGGTTGATCGCGCCGCATTCCTGCGCGAGGCGGGACATCACGGTGAAGATCGTGGTGCCGACGTTGGGCAGTCGGGATTCAATCGGGGCGGGGAATTGGGGCATGGCGTCGCCGTGGCTTTTTTTGAGTCGATCGAAGTATTCTCGCAGAGCGGTCGATCGATCTCCAATGCCGTCGATATTTCAAGACGATGCGGCGTGCTCCGGCATCCGTTATCGGAGCCGTCGCTCCACGCCTTGTGCCGCGGCCTTCCTCTCCCGGGCAGGCGCTCGCGGCCTTCGGCTTCCCGGAGCAGGGCGAGGCGCGGGGGCGGCGACGCAAACTCGCCCTGCGGGCTCAAACATGCGTCACCTTGTTTCCCCCGCGCCTCGCCCCGCTCCGGCGCTCACGGAAAGCCCGGAAGAGGAAGGCCACGGCACTTGCATACTGATCGTTCTGTTGCTCCCTCTCAGATTTGGCATCGAGCGCGGAATGCCCGGCTGGCGCGTAAACGGGTCGCCAGCCGTCGAAGGGCCTCGGCGGGTTATTTGTCTTGCGTCACAAGGCTAAAATACGCTCATGTTTACTCAGCCCATTCCCACGATTCGCCGCGACGGTGACGCCGTCGTCATTCTTGACCAGACCCTGCTGCCGCATCGCTGCGAGGTGCGTCGGCTGACGACGCTCGACGAGATTGCGGTCGCAATCCATGCCATGCAGGTGCGCGGTGCGCCGCTGATCGGCGCCACTGCCGCTTACGGAGTTGCGATCACCCTGATAGCAGACACGAGCGATCCACACCTCGAACACGCCTTGAAGCTCCTCGCTGCGACACGTCCCACCGCGGTCAATCTGCATTGGGCGCTCGGTCGGATGGCAGAACGCCTGCGCCCGCTCGCAGCCGGCGAACGCGTCGAAGCCGCGTGGCGCGAGGCCGAAGCGATCCGCGAGGGCGATGCCCGGATGTGTGCGGCGATCGGCGGCCATGGCTACGAGATCCTCAAAGGACTCGCCGCCGGGCTGGACCGTCCGCTGCGCGTGATGACCCATTGCAACGCCGGCTGGCTCGCGACCTGCGGTGCCGGCACGGCGCTCGCGCCGGTGTATGAGGCGCAGGCGCGCGGGCTCGCGGTCGAGGTGTGGGTCAGCGAAACGCGGCCGCGCAATCAGGGGCTGCTCACCGCGTGGGAGCTGCGCGAAGCGGGCGTGCCGCTGCGTCTGATCGCCGACAACGCGGCGGGGATTCTTCTCACGCGCGGCGACGTTGATGTCGTGATCACCGGCGCGGATCGCGTCGCGGCGAACGGCGACTCGGCGAACAAGGTGGGCACGTATCTGAAGGCCCTGGCCGCGCGCGAGCACGGCGTTCCCTTCTTCATCGCGGCGCCGTTCTCGACCGTCGATTTCGGCTGCGCCGACGGCGCGGCAATTCCGATCGAGGACCGCGGGCCGGGCGAAGTGTGCACGGTGCTCGGTCTCTCCGAGGACGGTGCGGTGCGCACGCTGCGCCTCGCCCCCGAAACGACCGCTGCGGCAAACCCGGCTTTCGATGTAACGCCGGCTCGCTGCATCACCGGCATCATCACCGAACGCGGCGTCTGCGAGCCGGGGCGACTGCGCGAGCTTTATCCGGAGGCGAAGGCATGACACAGGGCAGCCATTACGACGCTTCATTGAGGGAGGAATTGCTCGCAACTGCGCGGGCGATGACTGCCGCCGGACTCAACACGGGGACGGCTGGCAACGTCAGCGTGCGGATGGCGGGGGGGATGCTGATCACGCCGAGCGGGATGCCATCGGAGGCGTGTTGCGTCGAAGACATGGCATTTGTCGCCGAGGACGGCACGGCGACCGGCCGCCTCGCGCCGTCGAGCGAGTGGCGCTTCCATCACGACATTTACGCGAAGCGCCCCGAGGCGGGCGCGGTGTTGCATGCACACGCACCCTTCGCGACTTCGCTCGCGTGCCAGCGGATCGAGATCCCGCCCTTCCACTACATGATTGCGCGCTTCGGCGGCAATACGGTGCGCTGTGCGCGCTACGCGACCTTCGGCACTCAGGACCTCTCGGACAACATTCTCGACGCGCTGGACGGACGTTCGGCCTGCCTGATGGCGAACCACGGCATGCTGGTGTTCGGCCGCAGCCTGTCGAATGCGCTGGCACTTGCAATCGAGTTCGAGACGCTGTGCGAGCAGTACTGGCGCAGCCGCCAGCTCGGCGATCCGGTGCTGCTATCGGACGCCGAGATGGCCGAGGTCGTGGAGCGCTTCCGCTGGTACGGCAAGCCGCAACCGGGTTAATCGCGCCTTCCGCTGCTCGCCTCCAGCACGCGCAGCAAGCTTGATGTGTCGTCGTGCGCCCCGCCCTGCGCCATCAACGCGTTGAGCTGCTGCCACACCTGCGCGGCGATCGGCAACGGAGCGCCGAGGCGGGTCGCTTCGTCCATCAGAATGCCGAAGTCCTTGTGATGCAGCCGCGCCTCGATGCCGGCGGCGAAGTCACGCCGGATCATGCGCTCCCCCATCACCTCGAGCATGCGCGATGATGCCGAGCCGCCCATCAGCGCGCTGCGCATCGCCGCGAGATCGACGCCGTGCGCTTTGGCGAGCAGCATCGCCTCGGCGCAGGCCTGGATCGTCGAGACCATGATCATCTGATTGCAGGCCTTCGCGACCTCGCCGGCGCCGTTGTCGCCGACGTGCACGATCACGCGCGAAAAGCATTCGAGGAGCGGCCGCACGCGCTCCAGCACGTCCGCATCGCCGCCGACCATCATGGCGACGCTGCCCGCCTCGGCCGCGACCGCGCCACCGGAAACCGGCGCATCGAGCATCGCGGCGCCCCGCTCCGCAAGCGCCGCCGCGATACGACGCGTCGTGCCCGGCGCGATCGTGCTCATGTCGACATGCACCCAGCCAGGTCGCGCACCTTCGACGAAGCCGCCGGCCCCGAGCGCGACCTGCTCGACGTCGGCGCTGGTCGTGATGATCGTGAAGGCGACGTCGGTTGCCGCTGCCAGCGCGGCGGGCGTGTCATGCACGACGGCCCCGCTGTCGGCGAAGGGCGCGAGGCTTTCGGGGCGCCGCGCCCACAGATGCAGTCGATGGCCGGCGCGTTGCAGGTGCTGGGCCATCGGACGACCCATCGCGCCCAATCCGACGAAACCGACCTCCATCAGCCCTGCTCCTCCTCGCCGCCGCTCATGCGTTCCAGGAGCTTGAGCATCGCGATCGAGTCGTTCTCCCCGAGGCCGCTGCCGACCATCGCGTTGAGCATCTGCGCGGTGGCGGCAGACGTGGGTAGCGCGAGTCCGAGGCGATGCGCCTCTTCCATCACGATGCGCAGGTCCTTCTGATGCATCCAGGCCTTGAAGCCCGGCTTGAAGTTGCGGTCGAGCATGCGCTGGCCGTGGTTCTCCAGCACGCGCGAGTAAGCGAAGCCGCCGAGCAGCGCTTCGCGCACCTTCGCCGCGTCAACGCCGCTCTTCTTCGCGAAGTTCATCGCCTCGGCGACCGCCGCGACGCCGACGCCGGTGAGGATCTGGTTGCAGGCCTTGGCGACCTGGCCCGCGCCGCTCGCGCCGATCAGCGACACGGTCTTGCCGATCGCCTCGAACGCCGGCTTCACGCGCTCGAAGGCGGCCGCGTCGCCGCCGACCATGATCGTCAGCGTCGCGTTGATCGCGCCGATCTCCCCGCCGGACACCGGCGCGTCGAGCATCTCGATGCCGCGCGCCTTGAGCTTCGCCGCAATCGACTGCGCCGCGGCCGGTGCGATCGTGCTCATGTCGACGAAGATCAGGCCCGGGCGCGCACCCTCGGCGACGCCCTTCGGCCCCAGCGCGACCTGCTCGACGTCAGGCGCATCGGCGACCATGCTGATGACGGCCTCGACGCGCGACGCGACCTCGGCGGCGCTCGCGCAATCACCGGCGCCTGCATCCAGCAGCGGCTGCATCGACTCGCGGCGGCGACTCCATACGTGCACCTTGTGTCCCGCTTTCATGAGGTTCAGCGCCATGGGACGGCCCATCAGGCCGAGTCCGACGAATCCGACTTCCATTCTTGCAATCTCCTGTGGCTGGAACATGCACGGCGACGCATAATCGCGCCATGACCTACGCTCCCATCATCAAGGAAATCGGCCGCGGCGCCAAGGGTGCGCGCGACATGGACGCGTCCCACGCGGAACAACTCTTCGGCGACATGCTGGACGGGAAAGTGCCGGACCTCGAGTTGGGCGCAATCGTCATCGCGATGCGCATCAAGAGCGAATCGCGTGACGAACTGCTGAACTTCAAGCGCGCGATGGACGCCCGCTGCGCGCAGGTCGCGGTGCCGCCGGGTCCGCGCTGCGTGATCCTGCCGACCTACAACGGCGCCCGCCGCCAAGCGAATCTGATGCCGCTCGTCGCGCTGCTGCTCGCGCGCGAAAGGGTGCCCGTGCTGATCCAGGGACGACATGACTTCGAGTCGCGCGTGAGCCCCTTCGAGCTGCTCGCCGCACTCGACATCCATCCGGCGCTCGGTGTCGGCGAAGCGCATCGCGAGCTGACGGAACGCCGCATTACCTGCCTACGCCTCGACGAACTGCTGCCGGGGCTCGACCGCCTGCTGAGCTTGCGGCTGAGGATGGGCGTGCGCGGCAGCGGCCACACGATGGCGAAGCTCGTCGATCCCTGCGTCGGACGTAGCGTACGCGTCGTCGCGGTGACCCACCCGGAGTATCTGGAACGCATGCACGAATTCCTCGTCTCCGACGGCGGACGCGCGCTGCTGATGCGCGGCACCGAAGGCGAGGCCTACGCGAATCCGCGCAGGCGTCCGGCGATGCAGGTGTTCAGGGATGGGATTGCCGACATCGCCTGGCCGGCGGAGGAAGGCGGCGCGCCGCCCCTGGAAGGATTGCCGGAAGCACCGGCCGTCGCCGAGAACGCGGCACTGATCCGCGCGATGCTCGAAGGCGAGGTTGCCGTGCCGCAACCGATCCTGGATCAGGTCGCAGCACTCGTTCGGCTCGCGACGGAGCCCTGAAAACGAACCTGTCGGGGGCATCCCGGCAGGAGAAGCTTCAACCACGGTTGGATGTGGAGTTGGGGGAGAAATACTCTACGCGTAGTTGAAGCCTCTCCTGCCGGGACGGCGCCACGTCAGGATACATTTGGAGCAAAGCGTCCGTCACGATAGTCCGCAACGGCCTGCAAAAGTTCCTCCTGCGTGTTCATCACGAAAGGGCCGTACTGGGCAATCGGCTCGCCGAGCGGACGGCCGGCGATGAGCAGCACGCGCGACGGCTCGGCCCCGCCTTCGATCACAACGCCGTCGGCGTCCGCCGCGTTGACGAGAATTGCCATGCGCTTTTCCGGCGCGGCCTTGCCGGAGATCGTCACTTCGCCCCGATAGACATAGGCGAACGCGTTATGGCCGGACGGCAGCGACTGCGAAAAGCGCGCACCCGCCGGCAGATGGATGTCCAGATACAAGGGTGCCGTAGCGTCGCGCGTGACAGCCCCGGAAACGCCATGGCTTCGCCCGGCGATGACCGTCACCTCGACTCCCGCTTCGGTCACGAAGCCCGGCAGATCGGCGGCGCTGAAATCGCGATACCACGGTGCGCACATCTTGTCCTGCCCCGGCAGGTTCAGCCATAGTTGGAAGCCTTCCATCACGCCATCTTCCTGCTCGGGCATCTCCGAATGGATGAGGCCGCGGCCAGCGGTCATCCATTGCACGCCGCCGTTCTCGAGCAGGCCTTCGTGGCCGGCGTTGTCGCGGTGGCGCATGCGGCCGGCGATCATGTAGGTGACGGTCTCGAAGCCGCGGTGCGGGTGATCGGGAAAGCCTGCGAGGTAGTCGCCCGGATCGTCGCTGCGGAAGGCATCGAGCATCAGGAAGGGATCGAGCCGGCGCTGCAGCGGCTGGGTCAGCACCCTCGTGAGCTTGACACCCGCACCGTCGGAGGTGGCCTGCCCCGCCACCAGACACTCGACGGCCCGCGGCTTCGCGACGCGTTCGGTTTGCAGGGTCTGGGACTTTTCGGACATGGAAGCTTCCTCCATCGGTGGGTTATGAGTTGATCAGGCGAACGCCGCCTCGATGTCGCGTTGCGCTTCGACGAAAGCCTGCTGTTCCGCTTCCGGGCCCATTGCCAGACCTTCGGCGAAGGCGAAGCGAACGTCGCTCATGCCGAGGAAACCGAGCACGGCCTTCAGGTAGGGGACTTGCGAGTCGAGCGGGCTGTTGCGGTAACGGCCGCCGCGGGTCAGCGCGACATAGACGGTCTTGCCCTTCAGCCGGCCTTGGGGACCGTTCGCGGTGTATTCGAAGGTCACCTTCGCGCGGGCGATCGCGTCGATCCAGTTCTTCAGTTGGGCCGGCACGCCGAAGTTGTACATCGGCACACCCAGCACCACGGCGTCGGCGGCCTGGATTTCGGCGATCAGCGCGTCATCCAGCGCGACGCGGGCCGCCTGCTCCGGCGTGCGCTGCTCGGCCGGCGTGAAGAGCGCGCCAAGCGTGGCTTCGTCGAGCACGGGATGCGGATTGCGCGCCAGATCGCGCACGACCAGCGTGGCGCCCGGGTTTTCGCTCTGGAGACGCTCGACGATGGAATTCGCCAGACGCGTCGATTGGGAGCCTTCACTACGGGCGCTGGAGTTGATCTGCAGAATGTTCATGTCGCTCTCCGTTAAATGTGCGAGTCAGTGGAGGCAACTCTAAGGGAAGCATTGTTGCGGAAATAGACCGAACTTTGCACTACACCGTTTCGTGTATTGCATCAATTCCCGCTGGGTAATGACAAAATCTTGGATACGGTGCCGAGAACTTTTGCGACGCCGCAACGACGAAGTCAGCTGACTATCCTACAATCGCGTCTCAATCGCCTCTGGCACTCAAGCCCCTCTTCCATGATGAATCAATCTTCACCGTCCCCCCGCTTTCTCTTCCTCGTGCTGTTCGCAGCCTGTTTCGCCTTGCTCGGTTTCGGTCTCTACCTGCAGCACACGAAGGGCATTGAGCCTTGCCCGATGTGCATCATGCAGCGCTATGCCTTCATGGCTGTGGGCCTGACGGCGCTGGTCGCCGGACTGCATAACCCGGGACGGACGGGCACGCGTGCGTACGCCGTGCTCGTGCTGCTGTTCGCGCTCGCGGGCGGCGGGGTGGCCGCGCGGCAGACCTGGATCCAGATCTATCCGCCGCAGGTGTCGGAATGCGGACCGGATCTCGAGTTCATGCTCGGCAGTTTCCCGCTCGCCGACGCCTTGCCGATGATCTTCCGCGGGGCGGGCGACTGCTCGCTCGTCGACTGGACCTTCCTGGGATTGTCGATCGCCAACTGGTCGCTGGTGACCTTCACGCTGGTCGTGCTGTTCGCGATCGCGATGTTCCTGCGCGGCAAAGCCCGCCCCTGAGAAGGGTCGGCGGCGTCAGCCGACCACGCGTACTGTCGTGCCGCCGATCTCGTACAGTCCCTGCCCCACGGCGTGGCAGCGCTTCACTTCGAGGCGCGTCACGAGCGGCGGGCGGGCGATTCCACCGCCCGGCGAGGCGATGATCACCTCCAGCACCTCGGCCTGCCCGGGCACATAGCTCGAGCGAAGCGTCATGCCGCCGACGCTGATTTCGACGCATTCCGCCGGGATCGACTCGCCGCTCTTCAGGCGGATCGTCGCCTGGCAGCCGAGAGGGATGCGCCGGTCGAGCCGCCGTTCGATTTGGGATACGCGATCGTTCATGATGGCGGATGCAGGTCGGATTTCTGACAGGCGGATTGTAGCCCTCCCCGCTGCCGAATGCCGCATCCTTTGCGGACACACGAACGCAAATAATTGCGTCCCGGTCGCCCCCTCAGCGGCAGGCCGAGCCGTCGGGCACGCCGGCCTTTCGCAGGAAAATCTCCAGCGGACAGAAGCGCGTGAAGCCGCTCTGGAAGAGGTTTGCGCCGACGAAGGCCGTGAACCACAGGAAGTTCTTGTTCACGAACAACGGCGAACCGTCGACGCCCAGCGCGAGCGAGATCAGCACGAAGGCGCCGGCGAAGATGCGGACGAATTGGTTGACGGTCAGCGTCATGGCGTTTCTCCCTTGAGTTGCGCGACGCGGCCCCGCATCGCGGCGAAGTACAGCACCGGAATGACCACCAACGTCAGCACGGTGGACACCAGAATCCCGAAGATCAGGCCGATCGCGAGCCCGTTGAAGATCGGGTCGTCGAGGATGAAGAGCGCGCCGATCATCGCGGCGAGCGCGGTGAGTCCGATCGGTTTTGCGCGCACGGCGGCGGCGCGGATCACCGCCTCGCCGAGTTCGACGCCCGCGCGCACCTGCTGGTTGACGAAGTCGACGAGCAGGATGGAGTTGCGCACGATGATGCCGGCGAGCGCGATCATGCCGATCATCGAGGTCGCGGTGAACTGCGCGTCCAGCAATGCGTGGCCGGGCATCACGCCGATGATCGTCAGCGGAATCGGCGCCATGATGATGAGCGGCACGAGGTAGCTGCGAAACTGCGCGACGACGAGCAGGTAGATCAGGATCAGGCCGACCCCGTAGGCGGCGCCCATGTCGCGGAAGGTCTCGTAGGTGACCTGCCACTCGCCGTCCCACTTGACGCTGTAGCCAGCGTAGGCGTCCTGTGGCGCGCGAATGAACCATTCGCCGAGCGTGCCGGCGAGGCCGGGGCTGCCGGCCAGGGGCAGCTCGCGAATCTGGGAGCGCACGTCGAACATGCCGTAGAGCGGCGAATCCAGCTTTCCGCCCATGTCGCCAGTGACGTAGACAACCGGCAGCAGGTCTTTGCGGTAGATCACCTGCTCGCGCGCCGTGTCCTCGACGGTGACGAGTTCCGACACCGACACCAGCGTGCCGTCGCGCGCGCGGACCTTCAGCGCGAGCAGCGCATCGACGTTCGACTGGCGCTCGGACGGCAATTGGATGCGCACCGGGATCTCGTACTTGTTGTCGCCGCCGTGGATCGGCGTGACGTTTTCACCGGCAAGACCGAGCCGGACGACCTCGACGACGTCGGCCTGCGCGACGCCCATGCGTGCCGCCTTCGCCTGGTCGACGCGCAGCACCTGCTTGGGTGCGGCCTCGTCGACGGTATCGTCGACGCCGACGACGTCGGTCGTGCCTTCGAAAGCCGCGCGGACCTTGCCCGCGACCGCAGTCTGTCCCGCGTAGTCCGGTCCGTACACTTCGGCGACGATGGGCGACAGCACCGGCGGGCCCGGGGGCACTTCGACGACTTTCGCGTTGCCGCCGGCCGCGCGCGCGATGCGCGTGAGCTCCTCGCGCACCGAAATCGCGATCTGATGGCTGCTGCGATGGCGATGTTTCTTGTCGACGAGGTTCACCTGCAAGTCGCCCATCTCGGGAGCACTGCGCAGGTAGTACTGACGCACGAGACCGTTGAAGTTGATCGGGCTCGCCGTGCCGGCGTACGCCTGCCAGTCCGTCACCTCCTCGACCGTGGCGAGATGATCGCCGATCTCGCGCAGCACGCGCGCCGTCTCCTCGACCGGAGTACCAACAGGCATGTCGAGCACGACCTGGAATTCGCTCTTGTTGTCGAAGGGCAGCATTTTCAGCACGACGAGTTTCGCCGCGGGCAGCGCGACCGACACGAGGATCAGCGCGAGCACACCAAGCCAGAGCTTCGCCCGCGCACGCGCGCCTTTCACGGGATCGAGCATCGGCGTCATCGTCGCGCGGAAGAAGCGATCGAGCCGTGCGGTCAGCTTGTCCTCGCCCTCGTGGTGGTGGCCATCGACCGACTTCAACAGCCGCTGCGCGAGCCAGGGCGTGACAACGAAGGCGACGGCGAGCGAGATGAACATGCCCATCGACGCGTTGATCGGGATCGGGCTCATGTACGGGCCCATCAGGCCGGTGACGAAGGCCATCGGCAAGAGCGCCGCGATCACCGTGAAGGTCGCGAGGATCGTCGGCCCGCCGACCTCGTCCACGGCGCGCGGCACGAGTTGCCACAGCGGCGTATCGGGCTCCAGCGTGTGCCAGCGGTGGATGTTCTCGACGACGACGATCGCGTCATCGACGAGGATGCCGATCGAGAAGATCAGCGCGAAGAGGCTCACGCGGTTGAGCGTGAAGCCCCAGGCCCAGGATGCGAAGAGCGTCGCCGCGAGTGTGAGGCCGACCGCGACGCCGACGATCAGCGCCTCGCGCCGGCCGAGCGCGAAGAAGACGAGCAGCACGACGGCCGAGGTCGCGAACACGAGCTTGCCGATCAGCGTGTTGGCCTTGTCGTTCGCGGTCTGGCCGTAGTTGCGCGTGACGGTGAAATCGACGCCCTCGGGGATCAGCTCGCCGCGCAGGCTTTCCGCGCGAGCGATCACCGTTTCGGCGACGTCGGCCGCGTTCGCGCCGGGTTTCTTCGAGATCGCAAGCGTCACGGCCGGGAAAGTGCCCTGCTCCGCGATGGCCTTCTGCGTCGCGGCCGCGCCGGTGCCGAACCATACATATTGCGTCGCCTGATCGGGGCCGTCTTCGATGCGTGCGACATCGCGCATGAACACCGGCTTGCGCTCGACGACGCCGACGACGAGGCTGCGCACGTCCTCGGCCGATTCGAGGTAGGTGCCGGTCTGCACCAGCACTTCGCGGTTGCCGGCGACGAGCGTGCCGGCGGGCTGCGAGGCGTTCGCGAGTTGCAGCGCGCCGCGCACGTCCTGAGCGGTGATGCCGTGCGCGTTCATCCGCTCGGTGTCGAGCAGCACGCGCACGACATGGCCGGGTCCGCCGATCGTCGTGACGTCGCGCGTGCCGGCAATGCGCTTGAGTTCCAGTTCGACCGCACGCGACACCTGCTGCAGCTCGAAGCCGCTGCGTGTCGGGTCGGCGGTCCAGAAAGTCAGGCTGACGATCGGCACGTCGTCGATGCCTTTCGGCTTGACGATCGGCTCCCCGACCCCGAGCTGCGGGCTCAACCAGTCCTTGTTCGAATGGACGGTGTCGTAGAGGCGCACGAGCGCCGTCTGGTTCGGTACGCCGACCTTGAACTGCACCGTGATCACCGCCATGCCGGGGCGCGAGACCGAATAGACGTGATCGACCCCCGCCATCCGTGACAGCACCTGTTCGCCGGGCCGCGCGACGAGCGCCTCGACGTCGCGCGCCGATGCGCCCGGGAAGGGCACCAGCACGTTCGCCATCGTCACGTCGATCTGCGGCTCTTCCTCCTTGGGCGTGACGAGCGTCGCGAACACCCCCGCCAGCAGCAGGACGAGCGCGAGGAGCGGCGTCAGCGCATTGCGCTGGAAGGCGGCGGCGATGCGGCCGGCGATGCCGAGCGGGAGGTCCATGGCCGTCCCTCAGCGTTCCGCAACGGCGCGCGGTGGCCGTGCGGCCCGTCCGACGATCGCGGCCTGCACCGGATCGAGGGCGATCGTCTCGCCGCCGGTGACACCCGCGAGCACTTCGATGCTACCGTCTGCCTGCGGCTCGCCGGCGCGAATCTGGCGCAGCGCGAAACCACCCTTCCCGTCAGCGACGTAAACACCCGTCAGTTCGCCCCGGCGCAGGATCGCCGTCGCCGGGACCGTCACGCGTGCGCCCTCACCTGCCATGAAATGAACGCGTGCGAACATGCCGGGGACCAGTCCCTCGGTGTTCGGCGGCAGATCCACGCGTACCTGCACGGTGTGCGTGCGAGGGTCCGCCGCCGGCAGCACGGTCACGCTCGCTGCATCCAGCCAGCGTCCCGACTCCGGCAGCTCGACCCGCGCCGCGAGCTTCGTCCCGGCAAGCGCGGCGACACGTTGCTGCGGCACATCGGCGACCGCACGCATCGCGGTCGGATCGTAGACGGTCACCAGCTGGCGGCCCGGCTGCGCCATCTCGCCCGCTTCCACGTGACGCGCCGCGACGAGACCTGTCATCGGCGAGGCGACCGCGGCGTAGCCCTGGGCCGTCGACGCCTGCCCGCGGCCCGCTTGCGCCGCCCGCAATTGCGCCTCCGCCGCGTCATAAGCGGCGCGCGCCTGGTCGAGCGCCGCCTGACTGACGAAGCGGCGCTCGACGAGGCTCTTCGTGCGCTCGTACGCCGCCTTCGCATTGATCTGATTGGCCTGAGCCTGCGCGACACCCGCCTCCGCCCCGGAGACGGCCTGCGAGGCCTCGGCAGAGTCGATCCGCAGCAGCACCTGCCCCTTCGCGACGCGGTCGCCCGCGTCGACATTGAGCGCAACGATGCGTCCCGGCACCTGTGCCGCCAACGTTGCCTGACGCACGGCCTCGATCGTCGCCTCCGCCGGCCGGCTCGATGCAAGGGTCCGCGCCTCGACCTTTATGGTCGGGACTTCGGCAAGCGCCGGGCCGGCACCGATCGACACGAACAAAGCCAGCAGGAAAGGAATACGAAGGACTGCACGCATGCGTATTAGCATACTCTAATATGCACGCATGTCAAGAATACCCTCGATCCTCTCAAGGGAATTGTGCCGGCTCAGGCGGGGATCAGCTCAGGCAGCGTCCGGCGTAGGCGGCCATCGCCGCGATCACGCTGTCGTCCTCACCTACGGGTAGCGCGAGCCGCAGCTCGCATGCGGGATGGCGGATACGCGCGGCCTCGATCAGCACCGGCACGTCGCTCTTCACGTGTCCGCCCTGGGCAATGAACATCGGCACCACGACAACCCGGGTGGCACCGCGAGCGATGACCTCGTCGATCGCCTCGGCGAGCGTCGGGCGCATCAGTTCGAGGAAGGCCAGTTCCACCTGCAAGCCGGGCGACAGTGCCAGCAGATGCTCGCGCGTGCGTCTCAGCGGCCGCGCCCATTCGGGATCGCGCGCACCGTGGCCGAAGAGGATCACCGCATCCTTGCCGCTCATACCACGCTCTCCATGATTTCCTTGCTGACATCGACCGGCTCCGCGAGCAGGCGTTCGACGGCGCGGGCCGCCGCGAAGAGACCAACGGAGGCCGTCACCATCATGCTCGACCCATAGCCCGCACACGCGAGCCCCTGCGGGCCGTGCGGCAGGTCGCACGCGAGATCGCCGAGGCGCAGCGGCTCGGAGGAATACACCGCCTCGATGCCGAACGGCCGTTTCGGATTACGCGGAAAACCGTGTTCGGCACGCAGGCGCTTGCGAACCTTCGCGAGCAGCGGGTCCTGTTCGGTGCGCGACAGGTCGGCCACGCAGATCGCCCGCGGATCGGTCTTCCCGCCCGCCCCGCCAGCGACGATCAGCGGGATGCGCCGCGCGCGGCAGGCGAGCACGATCGCGACCTTGGCGCGCACGTTGTCGATCGCGTCGACGACGACGTCGAAACCCTCGATCAGCGCCTCGGCGTTGTCCGGCGTGACGAAGTCGTCGATCGTGACGACTTTCGCCTCCGGATTGATACCTCGGATGCGCGCCGCCATCGCCTCGACCTTGGCCTGGCCAAGCGTCGCGTCGAGCGCGTGGATCTGGCGGTTGATGTTCGATTCCGCGACATGGTCGAGGTCGATCAGCGTGATCCGTCCGATGCCGCTGCGCGCAAGCGCCTCCCCCACCCAGGATCCGACGCCGCCCACGCCGATCACGGCGACGTGTGCGGACTGGAGCCGCGGCAGCGCGGCCGGGCCGTACAGGCGCGCCATGCCGCCGAAGCGGCGCTCGCGATCGACTTCGGGAACAGACTCAGGGGAAATACCGGACATGGCTTCTGGCAAGGATTCGGGAAGCCCCGATGTTACCGCAGCCCGCCCGTCCTGAACTCGGCGGCACGCCGCCGCTCCAATGGGCGAATGGAGGATTCACAATGTGCCGCAAGGCAGTCCGGCCCGCTTGCAAGCTTGTTTTGTGCATCGCGTTTGCGAGCGCGATGCCGCTCCTCGCGCTCGCAGGCCCGACCGCGCCCGACGTCGCCGAAAATGGCGTCACGGCCTACCAGGCGGGCCGCATGAACGACGCGGCCAGGCTCTTCGAACAGGCCGCACGCAGGGGCAATCGCCTCGCCCAGTTCAATCTGGCGATGATGATGTACCGCAAGGAAACCGCCGCTCCCGATCCGGACGCGGCTTGGCGCTGGTTGCGGCGCGCGGCGACGGCCGGGCTACCGCAGGCGCAATTCACGCTCGCCGTGCTCTACGACCACGGCGAAGGCGTCGTCAAGTCGCTGCCCACCGCGGTCGAGTGGTATCGGCGCGCAGCCGAGCAGGGGCACACCGAAGCGCAGGTCAGCCTCGCGTCGATGCTTTTCGTGGGACAGGGGATTGCGCGGGACGACCGCGCCGCGGCGCGCTGGTACCTCGCCGCGGCCCAGGCGGGGCACGTCGGCGCGCAGTACATCATCGCCACGATGTACGAACACGGCGACGGTCTGCCGGCGGACCCCAAGCAGGCCGCCTACTGGTTTCAGCAGGCTGCCCAGCAGGGCGATATCGTCGCCCGCGAGCGCTACCAGGCGCTGATGTCGGCGCGCGACGCGGTGACACCGCCGGGCCGTTGAATCAGGCCGACGCCATCTCCTTCAGCGCGCAATCGTCGAGCCACACGCCCAGCCCTTGCGCATTGAGTTCCAGGTCGTTGCGCAACAGGTCGAAGAGTTCCTCTTCGGGCAGGCACCAGCCCTGGCGCTCTGCCTCCTCGCGCACGATCTGCTCGAGGCCTGCAAGGATCTCGACGTGGCGCGACACGCCCTCGCCGCGCGCAGCGCGGGCAACGGCGACCTGGGTGTCGATCAGCCGATGCAGGTCCGCCGCGAGGCGCTCGACATCGGTGACGCGGCTGTAGTGGGCGAGGTACATCGCTTCCGGATGGAAGCTCATCATGCGGTCGATCGACGCGTGCAGCGCGTCCGGATCGAACTGCGTCGGCGTCGTTGTCGGGAAGATGGAGGGCCGGCCTTCGACATCGAGCTCCCGATACGACAGCCCGAAGGTGTCGCCGGTGAAGAAGGCCCGTGCGGTCTCGTCCCAGATGCAGATGTGGTGGCGCGCATGGCCCGGCGTCTCCAGCACGCGCAGGCGCCGCCCGGCGAGCTCGACTTCGAGGCCGTCATGGGCCTCGACGATGCGCTCGGCGGCGATCGGCGCGAGCCGGCCGTAAAGCGCGAAGGCACGCTCGGCGCCATACACTGCGGACGTGGCCTCCCACAGCTTGGACGGGTCGACCATATGACGCACGCCGCGCGGATGCACCAGCAGCTTCGCGTTCGGGAAGGCGCACATGAGGCTGCCCGCTCCGCCCGCATGGTCGAGATGAATGTGGGTCAGGATGACCCAATCGACCTGCTCCGGCCCGATTCCCGCCGCGGCCAGTGCAGAAAGCACGCGGGGCGCTGCCGCGTTGGTCGCGGTATCGACGACGGCGGCGCGGCCCTGATGGATCACGAGATGGATGGCCGCCAGGCCGGGACGGCAATAACCGGCGTCTACTGCCAGAATGCCGTCCGGGTGAGCCGTGAGGTGTTGCACGATCGTCTTCCTCCAACATGAAGCGAGTAGTCTTTTTCCGCAATTGTATCCCGCGCGGCCCCCTTCGACCCGCGCAACGTGCCGGCGAGGCACAATTGCGGCTTCACCCTCCGGAACACCGACATGAGCCAGGACACGTCCGCCTTCGACTTCGACCGCACGCCCGACCGTCGCAACGTGCCCGGCGAAAAATGGGGCCGCTACGCCGGCCGCGACATCCTGCCGATGTGGGTCGCCGACATGGACTTCGCCGCGCCGCCTGCCGTCCTCGACGCCCTGCATCGGCGCATCGACCACGGCGTGCTCGGTTACACCGACGCCTGGCCGAGCCTCGTCGAAGCCGTCGTCGAAGGCATCGCCCGCGATCACGACTGGCGCATCGAACCCGACTGGCTCGTGTGGCTGCCCGGCGTCGTCACCGGCTTCAACATCGCCTGCCGGGCGGTCGGCGAAAGCGGCGACGAGGTCTTTACCGCGACGCCGGTCTATCCGCCCTTCCTCACCGCGCCGGCGAACAGCGATCGTCGCCTCATCCGCCGCCCGCTCGTGCTTGCCGACGGACGTTGGGGCTGGGACCGCGCGGAGGTCGAAGGCGCGATCACGCCGCGCACGCGCGTGCTGATGCTATGCAACCCGCACAACCCGGTCGGCCGCGTCTTCGACCGCGACGAACTCGCCTGGCTCGCCAATCTCGCCGAGCGGCATGATCTCACGATCTGCTCGGACGAGATCCACTGCGGCCTGGTTCTCGACGCCGCAACGCCGCATGTGCCGATCGCCGCCCTTGACGAACAGGTCGCCCGTCGCACGATCACGCTGATGGCGCCATCGAAGACCTGGAACATTCCGGCCCTGTATTGTTCCTTCGCGATCATTCCCGACCGCGAGCTGCGCCGCCGGTTCCGCCACGTGATGCACGGCATCGTGCCGCACCCCAACGTGCTCGGCATGGTCGCGACCGAAGCCGCCTACCGCGACGGCGGCCCGTGGCGGGAAGCGCTGATCGACTACCTGCGCGGCAACCGCGACATCGTGATGGAAGCGGTGGCCGCGATGCCGGGCCTGACGACGACGCGCCCCGAAGCGACCTATCTCGCGTGGATCGACTGCCGTGCAAGCGGCGTCGCCGAACCCGCGGCGTTCTTCGAAGCGGGCGGAGTCGGTCTGTCGGACGGCGCCGCGTTCGGGCTGCCCGGCTTCGTGCGCCTGAACTTCGGTTGCCCGCGCGACCGGCTGCGGGAAGGGCTCGCACGCATGCAGCGCGCGCTTCAGTCGGCCGCCCGCGCGTGAGCTGACAGCGCGCGCGCTCAGCTCACCGGCACCGTCTGCGCGGCCGGCGCCCCTTCGGTCCGGCGCACGAAGGCGAGGAACTCCGGCGCCGGCAGCGGCCGGGCGAAATGGAAGCCCTGCACCTCGTCGCACGCATAGGCCTTCAGCCGCTCCATCACTGCCGCGTCCTCGACGCCCTCCGCGATCGTCTTCAGGCCCAGGCTGCGGGCCATCTGGATGATCGCGAACACCAGCGCCGCGTCCTCGGCATCGTTCGCCATGTCGCGGACGAAGGACTGGTCGATCTTGAGCTTGTCGACCGCAAAGCGCTTCAGATACGCGAGGCTCGAATAGCCGGTGCCGAAATCGTCGATCGACAGTTTCAATCCCAAGGACTTCAAGCGGCGGACGATTTCCAGAATCCCTTCCGCGTCACGGATCAGGATCGATTCGGTGAGTTCCAGCTCGAGGCAGGCCGTATCCAGCCCCGATTCCGCCAAGGCATCGACGACCGTGCCGTACAGGTCGCCATCGCGGAACTGGACGGCCGAGAGATTCACCGCGACGACGAGCCGCGACAGCCCCTCGTCCTTCCACGCGACCGCCTGGCGACAGGCCTCGCGCAATACCCAGGCGCCGATCGACACGATCAGACCGCTGTCCTCGGCGAGCGGGATGAAGCGTCCCGGCGGCACGAGTCCGCGCGTCGGATGCTGCCAGCGGATCAGTGCCTCGGCGCCCACCACGCGCCCGCTCTGCAGGTCGATCTGCGGCTGGTAGTGCAGCACGAGCTCCTGCCGCTCGATCGCCCCCCGCAGTTGGCCCAGCAGTTCGAGACGCTCGCCGGCATCGGCATACATCGCCGGATCGAAGTAGCGATAGGTGTTCCGCCCCGCCTCCTTCGCCTGGAACATCGCCGTATCGGCCTTCTTGAAGAGTGTTTCGAAATCGCTCCCGTCGCGCGGGTACAGTGCGATGCCCACCGACACCGTGGTGACGAGCTCGTGCTCTTCGACGTGGAAGGGGGCCGTCATCTCCCGCAGGATCCGCGCGATCGCCTCGACGGGAGCAGCCGGTGCGCCGGACGCGGCCGGAAGGATCAGGAATTCGTCGCCGCCCGAGCGGCACACCAGGCCTTCGTTGCCGACGCACTGCCTGAGCCGCTGCGCCACCACCGCTAGCAGCGCATCGCCGACCACGTGGCCCAGCGTGTCGTTGATGATCTTGAAGTTGTCCAGGTCGCACAGCAGCAGTGCGGCGTGGCTCCCTCCAGCCTGGGCGATATGCGCTGCGAACATCCGCTCGAACAGCAGACGATTCGGCAAGCCGGTGAGCACGTCGTGATGAGCCAGGTAATCGATCCGGGCGACCGCGGCCTTCCGCTCCGTGACGTCGCGCACGAAGGCGAAGAGACGCGACTGCCCGTTCTCCCCTACGCACTGGATGCTGACCTCGACGTCGCGCACGGCACCGCTGCAGACCTTCCAGCGCGTTTCGAAACGCGCGGAGCCGCGCTGCTGCACGCGCTGCATCGTCAGACGGATCGCATCCGGGTCCATCTGTGCCTCGACGTCGGGCACGCCCATCGCCAGCAGCGCGCTGCGCTCGTAGCCCGTCAGACTGCAAGCGGCGTCGTTGACCTCGACGAAGCGCCCCTCGGTATCGAGCACGACGAAGGCGTCGATCGAGGCGCGGATGATGGTCGCGTAGCGCTGCTCGGCGATGAAGCTCTCGGTGATGTCGGTCGAGATCCCGCCCACGCCGGTGATCGCGCCGGTCTCGTCGACGATGGGGAACTTGATCGACTCGAAGATGCGCCGCCCGCCGCTGTCCTCGAGCGCTTCGATCACGACTTGCGCTTTACGCTGGCCCAGGATTTCACGGTCGTTCCGATCGAATTCAGCCGCGCTCGTCGCGGGGAACAGGTCGAACACGGTACGGCCGTCGATTTCCGAGCGCGTCCTGTGCACCAGGCGCTCGAACGCCTCGTTCACGAGCGTGTGGCGCCCTGCGAGGTCCTTCAGGTAGATCACCGAAGGCGAGTTCTCCGCGAAGGCCCGCGCACGCGCCTCGCTCTCGATCAGCGCAGCCGTGCGCTCGGCCACCCGCTGCTCCAGCTCGCTTTCCTTCGCCTTCAGTTCGCGGAACATCAGGTCGAACGGACAGGTGATGCCGGTCACGAGCACCGCGCGGTACAGCAGCATCCCCGACAGCAGCAAGGCGTAGTGGCCGATCTCGTTGGCCCGCCCGTACACGCTCGCGTAGCGCGTGAAGGCAAACTCGGCGAGCGCGCCGGCGACGATCGATCCCGCGACCAGCCGCAGCACGCCTGGCTCGAAGTGCGCCCGCCTCTGCCACAGCAGCCCGAGGCCCGCGAGCAGCAGGCCGATGAGGGCGTACTCGCTTTGGATCTTGAAGGCCGTCAGCCCCTGACCTTCGATGAAGCAGTCGGGGAAACGGCCGGAAAAGATCGTGTAGGCGAGCGCCACCGTCGAGGCCGCAAAGAGCCCGAGCAGGACGTAGGGATTGGGCCGGCGGGGGACGAGCAGTGCGGCGATCAGCAGCGCGAACGCTTCGAGATAGCGGAAGGCGATCCACAGTTGGGTCGGCAGGTTCGCATCGAAGCCGTCGAAGATGCCGACGCCCTTGTACGCGAGGGTATGCAGCATCTCCAGCGCGCCGATGTACAGGCTCGCGATGCCGACCACGAGGAGATACCCGTTGGCGGACCAACGGCGTCCGTGCCAGGCGAGCACGAACACGCCGTACAGGATGACGACGCGGAAAAGTTCCACCAGCGAATGAAAGAGCAGGAAGCTGTACCGGGAGCTGAGATACAGGGCGAATATCGCGATTCCCGGCAGAAGCACCTGCGGCGAGCAACCTCTTGCCATGGTCGCCTCCGGGTCGGCCTATTGTTTCTACCCGTCATCCATAATACATGAACATTAACCTTAACTACCGTAAGGTCAATCGAATCTACCTGTGGCACTGGAACCACCTCCTGCAGACAGGATCTAGAGGAAGATGCGGCTTCGCGCGCTGCGCGCGACGGCCTACCGCAGGACCGTCAGCTTTTCGGCAGGAGGGCGAATGGACTCGCCGCGAATACCCGTCGCACCGTCCGCGATCGCGGGGCCGCCATCTCATGCGCTGCGACCTTGGCCGCGCAGCGCCTTCCTCGCGCTGGCGGTCCTGCTCATTTCGCTGGCGGCCTCGCTTGCGGCGACGCGCATGGTGCAGAGCCAGCTCGAAGAGATCGCGCGCCAACAGTTCGCCAGCGAAACCGACGACATCGGCGCCGCGATCCTTGACCGTATGCATGCGATCAACCAGATCCTGCAAGGGGCCGCGGGCCTGTTCGACGCATCGAACTACGTTTCGCAGAAGGATTGGCAGCAGTATTACAGCGCGCTGGCGCTGCAGGAGAACTACCCGGGCATCCTGGGCCTCGGATTTGCACGTTCCCTCTCGGCGCCAGAGCTGACCATGCACGAACGGCAGTTGCGCCAGGACGGCTCGCGGGCTTACTCCGTCTGGCCCGGCGGCGAGCGCCGCGGCTACGCGCCGATCACCTATCTCGAACCGGCGACTGCCCCCAATCGCCATGCGATCGGCTTCGACATGTATTCGGAACCGATTCGGCGCGCCGCGATGGATGCGGCGCGCGACCGGGGCCTGGCCGCGCTGTCCGGAAAGGTCGAACTGGTGCAGGAGATCACCCCGGGCGACGTCCAGGCGGGGACCCTGATGTACGTGCCGGTCTATCGCGGCGGCGGCGTGCCGCCGACGGTCGAGGAGCGCCGAGCGCGGCTCTTCGGCTTCGTCTACTCGCCGTTCCGGATGGCCGACCTGATGCAGGGGGTGCTCGGCCGCACGCCGGACACGATCCGGCTCGAGCTCTACGACGGCCCCGGACGCGACGCGAATTCCCTGCTCTACCGCAGCAACTCCGCCCCGCGCGGGTATCTGCCCTCGCTCTCCCGCTCGCAGGAACTCGAAATCCGCGGCCGAGTCTGGACCGCGTATTTCGAAACGCTGCCCGCCTTCGACGCCCGTCGCGACCGCGGCAAGCCGCTGCTGACGCTTGGAGCGGGCGTGCTGGCGAGCCTGCTGCTGTCGGCGATCGTGTGGCAGGTCGGCGCGACGCGGGCACGCGCGGAAACGCTCGCGATGACGATGACCGAGGCGCTGCGCGACGCAATGGGCCAGCTCGAAGAGCACTCGAGCAAGCTCGAAGCGGCGAACCGCGAACTCGAGAGCTTCAGCTACAGCGTCTCGCACGACCTCAAGGCGCCCTTGCGCGTGATCGACGGCTTCTCACGCATCCTCGAGGAGGACTACGGCGAGCGTCTCGACGCGGAAGGCATCCGGCTGCTCCACGTCCTGCGCGACAACACGCACCACATGGAGACGCTGATCGAGGATCTGCTCGCGCTCGCGCGCCTCGGCCGGCATGCCTTGCGGACGGACGTCATCGACATGGACGAACTGGCCTCGGCGGCGTGGGAGAAGCTCGCAGCCGGTCTCGTGCCGCGTCCCGAGTTCGTCCTCGCCCCGCTCCCCGATGCGGTGGCCGACCGCAATCTGCTGTGGCAGGTGTGGACGAATCTGCTCAGCAACGCGGCGAAGTTCAGCGGCCGCAGCGCGACGCCACGCATCGAGGTGTCCGGCCGCGAGACCGCCGACGTCCTGGAATACTGCGTGAGCGACAACGGCGTGGGCTTCGACATGGCGCACGCAGACAAGCTGTTCGCCCCCTTCCAGCGCCTGCACCGCCTCGACGAATTCCCCGGCACCGGCATCGGGCTGGCGATCGTACAGCGCATCGTCGCCAAGCACGGCGGGCGCGTGTGGGCCGAGAGCCGGCCCGGCGAGGGCGCGACCTTCCATTTTTCCTTACCCAAAGGAGGCGGGCATGGGACTACCGGACGAACCGGTTGACCTGCTGCTGGTCGAGGACAACCAGTACGACGCCGAGCTCGCGCTGCGCGCCTTTCGCCGCAATGCCACCGCCCACCGCGTGCAATGGGTGCGCGACGGAGAGGAGGCGCTGGACTTCATGTTCTGCGCCGGAAAGTTCGTACAGCGCCCGGCTGGTCAGCGGCCGCGGCTGATCCTGCTCGACCTCAAACTGCCGCGCGTCGACGGTCTCGAGGTGTTGCGCAAGCTGAAGGGCGATCTCCGCACGCGGGAGGTGCCAGTCGTCATGCTCACCTCGTCGGCCGAAGAACGGGACCTCGCGGAGTGCTACCGGCTGGGCGTCAATAGCTACATCGTCAAGCCGGTCGATTTCACGCAGTTCGTCGACCTCGTCGCCAACATCGACAGCTACTGGATGCGCATCAACCGGCTACCGGCGCCGCATCTTCCGTGAGCGGGGACGCGGCCGCCAATTCGGGGGAATACAAGCGGAAGCCGTTTCTGCCCGCTTCCTTGATGCAGTACATCGCCAGATCGGCGTTCCGCACCAGCTCGTCCGCATCGCTGCCGTGCTCGGGATAGCAGCAGATGCCGATACTCGACGAGATGTGCAGCTCCTTGCCCGCGATGTTGAAGGGCGCCGCCAGCGAGGCGACGAGGTTGCCGGCGATCTTCGTCGCGACCGACGACGAGGACAGGCCGTCGAGCAGCACGGCAAATTCGTCCCCGCCGAGACGCGCGACGAGGTCGCTCTCGCGGACGCATTGCCGAATGCGTTCGGAGGCCGCGCGCAGCAGTTGATCGCCGACCGCATGCCCGCAGGTGTCGTTCACCGCCTTGAAGTGATCGAGATCGACGAACATCACGGCGCCACAGCCGCCCAGCCGCCGCGCACGAGCGAGGGTTTCGTCCAGTTGCGTCTCGAAGCGACCGCGGTTGGCGAGCTGCGTGAGCGTGTCGTGGTGGGCGAGATGCTCCAGTTGCGCCTCGTACTGCTTGTAGGGCGAGATGTCGTTGCCCACCGAGACGTAGTGCGAAATCTGGCCGCCCTGGTCGCGGATCGGGCTGATGCTGAGCCGCTGCGGGAAGATGTCGCCGTTGCGCCGGCGGCTCCAGACCTCGCCCTGCCATTGCCCCGCCTGGCTCCAGATGTCGTCGTAGAAGGCACGGGCGTGCCGGTCGGATTCGAGGAGTTCGGGCGCTTGGCCGAGCACGGCCTCGCGCTCGTACCCGGTCATCAGCGTGAAGGCCTTGTTGACCCACACGATGTGGCGATCGGCATCGAGCACCATCACCGAATCGACCGTGTTCTCGAGCGCCTTGGCGTGGATCCGGAGGACTTCGGCGGCCTTCGCGCGCTCGGTCACGTTGCGCTGCAACTGCTCGTCGCGCAGCCGGATCTGGTCGAGCATCTCGTTGAAGCCGCGGATCAGCTCGCCGATCTCGTCGTTGCCCGCGCTCTCCACATGGCGCGCGTAGTCCTTGACGGCGGACACGTGCTTCATCGTCGCGGCAAGACGGCGGATCGGCTCCGAGACAAATTTCTGCAGTCGCGAAGCGAAGAAGAAGGCGACGAGCCCCGCCACAAGCACGATGCACAGCAGGCCGACCGCGTCGACCAGCAAATCCGCACGCAAGGGCTCGAGGCCGGCCATGAGCACCACCGTGCCGATGCGCTCCTCGTCGAGGACGATCGGCTGCACGACGCGTAGGCTGTCCGCGAGCAGCAGCAGGCCGGGGGGCCGGGACTCTTCGGCGGTCGGGTCGAGTGCCGTCTCCCCTTGCCGCGCGCAGGGCGTACGAAAACTCGCGAACACCTTGCCATCGGCGTCGAAGACGTCGGCCGCGCACACTTCCGGCTCCGCTTCCAGCGCCGCCAGCGCGCGGCGCGCCCACTCCTGGTCGCCGAATGCGAGGGCGGACGTCGCGTTCGTCGCGACCATGCGCGTGAGGATCGCCATGTGGCGGGTGAGGTTCTCCTGCTCGGCCGCGACGTAGCGCAGCGCCAGCGCGGCGACGCCCAGCACGACGGCCACGCCGCAGGTGAGCATGATGATCAGCGTGAGTTTCCACTGGATCGGGGCATCGCGAAGGAGGCGCATGATCAGGATCCTTATGGGGCGTCGCCGGCCGGGGTCGCGAGCTTGAGCAGTTGCGAGCTGAACTTCAGCCCCGCCCGCTCGCCCGTGCTCCGGGCGATCTCGAAGCGCAGGCGGTTGTCGACCCTGACGAGGTTGATCATTCCGCCGCTGCGCAGGAAATCGCCGGACTCGCCGACGGTGAGCACCGGGACGGCGCCAACTGGCGCGAACGACAGGTGTCCCGCACCGGCCCCGACGAACAGCAGCTGACAGCCGTCCACACCGGTCGGAGCATTCAGCGAACGGATGACGAGCGGCAGGCCGCGGATGCGCTTGCCCGCGAGCGCCTGCTGCATGACGCGGTAGGGCAGTTCGCCGACGACGCAGAGCGTGAAAGCGCCCGCATCGGCCCCGCCGTCGACCGGCCATTCGACGAACTTTGCGAAGTTGTAAACGAAGGCCGCCTTGAGCTGGTATTCGACGACGAGCGCATCGTCGGCCTCGGCGCCATAGGTTGCGAACCCCGCCCCCGGCAGCGTGAACACGAACACGAGGGCGAGCCGCAGCCAGCGCCGGAGGCCGGCGATGCCGCGCGAGCAGCGCAGCTCAGTAGAAGACGGTCGCGACAATGACATCGACGTACCTGCCGCTGCGGACCGACTGACGCGCCGGAATTCGCCCGTACACCTGATGGATGACGGGGAAGCCCGTGCCCACCCCAGTCACCGAATTGCTTCCGACCTGATCCCCCCACACCTGGGAGCGGGCGGCATCCCGGTAAATGGAATAGGTCAGGATCTGCCCTTCCTGGCTCATGCGCCGCGCCGCGAGCGTGGCCCCGGCTCCCATGCCGGCGCTCAGGCCGAGCTCGTAATGCGCGCCCGCCGTGCAGGTGACGGAGATGTCCGACGCTCCGTCGGTGGCGGCCAGCAGCAGCGGGTCGTAGGACCCGAAGGTCAGCCCCCTCGCCCCGACGATGCAGGACTCGACGGCCGTCGCGGAGACCAGGAGCTCCGCGGTCGCGGAGCGGGCCGGCAGCTCGACACCCAGCAGCGCTTCGAGGCCGAGATCCGTGAAGTCCTGCGCGCCTTGCGCACGCGCGGGCGGGATGGCGGCGAGCATGGCGGCGCAGGCGAGCGCGCCCAACATCGCGCGTCGCTTCATGCAGCCTTCGTTTGCCCGGAATACGCTCATGCCCGCCCATGCCTCAGTAATTGACGGTTACGACGATGGTATCGCTGTAGGAGCCCGATGGCACGTTCTGCCCCGCGACGATCCGGCCAAAGACCGGGTAGTTCTTCACGGTGGTGAGCAAACCGAGCAGGTAGCCGTCGCTGACGGTCGAACTGCCGCCGCTGCCGTCTCCCCAGATGGCCGTGCGGCTCGCGTTGGTGTAGAGGTTGTAGTTGAGCGACGCGCCCGGCCCCGCCAGCGTCCGGCCCGCCGACGAGCCACTCGCGCCGGCGCTGAGCTGGATCTGGTAGCTGACGAGGATGCTGATGATGCCGAGCAGACTGCAGCTCACCTGCACGTTGCCCGTGCCGTCGAGGGCGGAGGGGCTGGTCGGGCTGTAGGTGCCGAAGTTGGTCGCGCTCGCCGACGCGGTGCAGCTGCTCGTCTGGCCGAAGGCCGGGCCGGCGACCAGCTGCAGGACCAGCACGAGCGCGCGCAGTCTCATATCCGCGTCCCGCTGCAGGTCAGCGGCCCGATCACGGGCAAGGGGCCGGCATTCTTCGGCATCGTCACCTCGACCATGCAGCTGCGCCCCTTCCAGCGTGCCTCGAAGCGGCTCTCCTTGCCGAGCCCCTTGACGTAGGCCTCGCCGCGCAAGCCGACCGGGAAGGTATCGGTTCCACCCTGCGGCGTCAGTGTCGCGCCGGCGGGCAGTGGCGAGCCGTCTTCGAGCACGATGCGGAGCAAAGCTCCGCGCACCGCGCGCACGGGAAACCTGACCACGCCGGCGCCGTGCCGCGACAGCGACAGGCTCATGCGCAATGCGCCGACTTCGGCGTCGAGCGGAAGATCCTCGGGCCGGATCGTGATGCTGTTGCTTTGGTACGGACGCAGCCCGGTGACGAGCGCATAGCCCTCGCGGGTGCGCGCCACGGGCTGGTTGTCGAGGTAGATATCCACGTCGTCGTAGTCGCCGACCTGCACGAGCGCAAACGCATCGTCGATGCGACGCGTCGGGTAGGCCTTGCCGTCTACGATGGCGACGCCGCCGCTCGCGCCGACGCGGTAGCTCGTCGAACCGGCGGAGCGCACGGCCTCGAGGCTGTAGGTGCCGACCTCGTTCCGCAGCAGCAGCGCGGCATTGGTCCGCGCGTTGGCTCCGCTCTCGGCCGCGACGCGGTAGCCGAGGCCGCTGCCCGGTGGCAGGCTCTGCTGCAGCTGCAGCGATGAAGCGCTGCCGGACGCGTCGCGGTTCCAGCCGGCGCTGGCAGTGGTCTGCGCCCCGAGCACGTAGGTGACGTTGAGCCCGATGGAATAGCTGCGATCGCCGCCGAGCGTGCGCAGCCCGAATAGAGACAGATGTACGTTGCCCGGCAGGCTCACGGCGTACCCTGACGTGAGGAGCTTGGTTTCGCCGAGGGCGCGGTCGGTCTGACGCAGGTAGCTGACGAAGAAGGACCCTGCGCGGCCGGCGGCGAAGCTTGCACGCGCGATCTGTACGCCGGTCGGCACGCGATAGTCCGGCGCTCCGCCAAGCTGCGCGAAGCGTGGCGTCGCCCGGCGCGCCTCCACGCCGAAACTCAGCGGCCGCCCCTGGCGCTCGATGCCGAGCGACAGGAAGCCGCCTTCGCCGAGTTCGCTGTGGCTCGCTGCCGTGGCGGCGGAGATGACTCCGAGCGAGGGGATCAAGTAGGTGGCCGCGATGCCGGCCGTCTGCTGCTTCTCCAGCAGTTCGCCGCGGAATTCGGCCGTCAATTGTTCGCTCAAGCCCTTGCGATGCGTGCCGGCGAGAAAGAAGCCGCCGTAGTCATTGCTCTGCGCCGCAAAGCGCCGCCGCTGAAATCCCGCCTCGTAGGTATAGTCGTGCAGGCCCGGCTGCAGCAGGCTCGAGCTGACGTAGTACGGCTGGGTGACGACGACTTCCTTGCCCATCACGTCGCGCACGACGAGCCGGACCTGCCCGTCGCCGGTGATGAGCGGCGCGCGCGGGATCTCGAAGGGGCCGTAGGGGACGCTGCGGCTCATACGGAGGGCGTTGTCGACGTAGAGATCGACGGTCGAGGGCACCGCCGCCTCGCCGCGGAGCGTCGGCAGCGGAAAGGGCACGAAGTCCGGGCGCGTCGCGAAGTTGGTGCCCCACTGCATGCCGCCGAAGCGTACCGCCCGCCCCCAGGCGCCGGGCCGGCTGACGCTGTCGCCGAAGGTCGTGGTCGTATAGGCCTCGGTGTCGTCCCGCGTCCAGGCCGTCTCCAGCCGCAGGAAGCGGCCCGGTCCCTCGCCGGCGTGCCCGAGAAAGGTCGACGTGCCGAATCCGGCTGGGGTCGACAGCCCGGCCTCCAGCAGACCGTCGAAGGTATGACGGCCCTCCTGCGAGACCGCGAGCAGGTCGTAGTTCAGGAAGCCCCCGACGGCACCGGGATCGTTCACGTTGAGGCCGGCGCGGCGCGGCGCGATCGTCGTGAGCGCGAAGGCTTCCGGGCGCCCCTCGAGCACCAGTGCCTGTTCACGTTCGTCGATGCGATGGTCGAGCCCGGGCACGGCGTCGAGCGGGAAATACTCCTTGCCCTTGAACGCAAGCGGCGGCACCTGCGGCAAGCGCAGGCGCCAACGTGAGAGGTCGGTGGCGGTCACGAACGCGCGCCCTCCGTCGTCGAGCACCACGCGCGCTGGCATATCCAGCAAGCTTCCGTTGATCCGCACCGCGAGCCAGGCCTCGACGTAGGGAGCGCGCAAGCGCGGCACGGTCAACACGGCAGCGCCCGCAGCCGGGAGGCTGTCGTCGGCCGTCGCAGGACCACTCATCGCCAGCATCACGCTGCTCATCAGGCCCCCCAATACGCGCGCGCTATGGGACCTGCAACTCAAGATCCGTCTCGGTCACGCCCTGATCCGTGTTCGCGGAGACGCGCAGTTGAGTGCCCTGCCACGGCCTGGCGAGTTTCACGCTCAGTTCGCGGGATTGCCCCGGAAGGAGGTAGCTCGCCGCGCTGTGCGTCGCGAGCGGCTCGCTCTCGCCGGGCGCGCTCAGTTTCACGCTCAGGACCTGCGCGTGGGCCGTCCCGATGTTGTTGAGGCTCAGGGAAACTTCGTCCGAGCCGGAGCGGACGGCGCTCCACTGGAACTTCGGATGCGCCGCCTGCAGCGGCTCGACGAAGAGCGGCAGGCCGATCCGCAGCGCGACCTGCAGGCCCTGGTAGTCCGCGGTCGGCGGCGGCGGGACTTCTTCGATGAAGAGGCGGTAAGCCAACTCGCGGACCGGATCGGGATCGGTGCTCAGGCCCACCCGGACGATCTGCGAGCCGCCCGGCACGATGCTGACGATGGGCGGCGTGACGATGACATCCGCGCTCGGGTCGTATCGGTCTTCGCCCGAGACCGCGGTCCACTTCACGACCTGCATCTGCACGACGATCGCAGCGCTCCCGGTGTTGTTCAGCGTGATCGCGGCGGTCGGCCGCGCGGCGGAGAGCGCGACCCGGATCGGATTGACGCCGAGACTGCCTGCAACGGCAGGCAGGACACAGGCGAGCAGCGCGATGAAGGCCGCAGAGCGGAACGCGGCGCGGACGAAGGGCATGGCGAGCACGGCATCCTCCCCGGTCAGTAATTGACCGAGACCACGATGGTGTCCGAATAGGCCCCGGAATTGACATTCTGCAGCGCGGGGATCTGGCCATAGACGACGTGCGGCACGGCGAGCCCGGTGCCGACGCCCGCGATCGTGTCGGTGCCGATCGAGTCTCCCCACACCGCAAGGTGGGTCGCATCCTGATACAGCGAATAGGCGAGCGTGTCGCCGCCCTTGGTCATCTTGCGCACGGCGACCGTCGCGCCGCTGCCCGAGCCCGCGCTGAGGCCGACGTTATAGGTCGCAAGCAGCGTGCACTGCACCGTTACCGTCGTCGTCACGCTGGTCGGCAGCACCGCCAGGGGGTTGTAGGTGCCGTAGTCGAGATTGGCGGCCGAGACGGTACAGGCGGTGCCGACCGTCGCGTTGACCTGGAAGCTGGTCGAGGTGCTCGCCGCGTGGGCATTCGTGAGGGACAGCGCCAGGGCGAGGATTCCGCCGAGTGCGAGTAGAGGTTTTCTCATGATTCGCTTCTCCGTATCGGCTAGTCGCGGAACTTCCGGGCGATGGCCCGGAACTCCAGCCTGATTTCCAAAAGCGCGTCGACCACCGCCGGGTCGAAATGCGTTCCGCGCCCTTCGACGATGATGCTCAAAGCATTTTCATGCGAAAACTCGGGCTTGTACACCCGCTTCGAGATCAAAGCGTCATAGACGTCGGCCACCGCCATCAAACGGGCAGACAGCGGGATCGCCTCGCCCGCGAGTCCCTGAGGATAGCCGGCGCCGTCCCAGCGCTCGTGATGACAATAGGCAATTTCGCGTGCATAACGCAGGAAGGATGTCTCAGCATCGCCGAACTCCTCGGCCGCACGATCGATCGCATCGCGGCCGTATTCCGGATGCCGCTTCATGACCACCCACTCCTCGTCGGTCAGCTTGCCGGGCTTGTTGAGGATGGACTCGGGGATCGCGACCTTGCCGATGTCGTGGAGCGGTGCCGACTTGAACAGCAGCATGATCGCCTCATCATCCAGTTCGCCCCGGAAGCGGGGATGGTGTCGCAAGTGCTCCGCCAGCGCACCGACGTAGTTCTGCGTGCGACGGATGTGATTGCCGGTCTCGTTGTCGCGCGCTTCGGCCAGCGCGCAAAAGGCGCTGATCGTCGCGTCCTGCACGGCGATGATCTCCTGCTTGGTGCGCACGACCTGCGCGGACCGTTCCGCCACCATGCGTTCCAGGTACTCGTTCCGCTTCTTTAGCAGGCGCGCGGCACGGGCGAACTCGAGGTGGTTGCGCACGCGGGCCAGCACGACCGGTAAGGAAAACGGCTTGTGGATGAAGTCTCCCGCGCCTGCGGCCAGCCCTTCGGCCTCGTCCGCAGCACCGTCGAGGCTGGTCAGGAAAAGCACCGGAATGTCGCGCGTCGGTGGCGCAGCCTTGAGCCGGCGGCAGACCTCGAAGCCGTGGAGTTCGGGCATCACGGCATCGAGCAGGATCAGGTCGGCGCGGCCGCCTTCGGCGACGTACTCAAGCGCCCGCGCGCCGCCGCTTGCCGTATGCACCTCGTAGTGTTCACCGAGGAGCTCCTCGAGGATCAGCAGGTTGTCCGGCTGGTCGTCGACCACTAACAGATGCGGCCGGAGGTCATGCTCAAGTCGCTTGATCATGCAGGATGCCTCTGTTCAAGAACGGCGGGCGAATCGGGACACGCGAAGACGTGCGGCCTGCCGCAGCGGGCCGCTCAACGCATGACTTCCTTGGATGGGATTCGGTCGCGGCGCCGCGGAGGTCCTTCAGGCGGCGCGGGATCGAGCGCGCATCAGGGGCTGCGGGCCTGGGTGACCAGGAGCACCAGTTCGACCGCGGAATGCACGTGGAGCTTCTCCATGACGCGGCCGCGATGGTTATCGACGGTGCGCGGGCTGATCCCCATCACGTCGGCGATCTCCTTGCTCGACTTGCCGGTGGTCAGCAGCTTGAGGATGCGCGTCTCGGTGGGCGTCAGCAGCGACAGGCGCGCCTCGTTGGTCTTCAATTTGCGCGCTTCCTCGTAGATGGCCCGGCTCTTGTCGAGCGCCCGCTGCACCTTCTCGAGGAAGACGTTGTGCGAGAACGGCTTCTCGAGGTAATCGAAGGCGCCCTGGCGCATCGCCTCGACCGCGGAGCCGACTTCCGCGAAACCCGAAATGAAGATCACCGGCAGCACGTGGCCACGCGCCTTCAACTCGCGCTGGAACTCGAGCCCGCCCATGCCCGGCATGCGCATGTCCGACACGAGGCATTCGCAGGGACCGGGCACGTAGGCTTCGAAAAACTCCTCGGCCGAGGTGAAGGCCACCACGCGGATGCCGACGCTGTCGAGCAGCTCCGCCAACATCCTCAGCATCGACGGCTGGTCGTCGACCGCATACACCACGCAACGCTTGTCGTTCTTTTCCATGTCCGCTACGGGCAACTTCAGCAAATCATTCAGGAAATCAGTTTCGAGACGGCCGAAAGCATCTGTGCCGGCTGGAAAGGCTTGGTCACCCAGGCCTTCGCCCCGGCCGCCTGCCCCGCCGCCTTCCGATCCTCGCCGGATTCGGTCGTCAGCATGATCACCGGCGTGAACTTGTAGGCCGGAAGAGTCTTCAGCTGGCGCACGAAGCTGATGCCATCCATGTTAGGCATATTCACGTCGGAAATGACAAGATGAATTCGCTGCCCGTCCGCCTTGCTCAGCGCATCGCGACCGTCGCAGGCCTCGATCACCGAGTAGCCGGCGCCGGTGAGCGCGAGCTTGACCACCTGGCGCAGCGAGGCGGAGTCATCGACGACCATAATCGTTTTGCTCATGGCGTGTGCCCTCAGAAGAACTGGACTTCGGATGAAGCGGCTTTGCCGCGGGCGCGCACGTCCCGCTGCTCCAGCGTCACGTACTTGCGCTCCATTTCTGCGATCCATGCGCCGATATCGATCGGCTGCGCGGTGCCCTGCTCGGCGCCTGACAGGCAGGCGGCGAGTCTTTCGATGTCCTGCCGCGAGTGGGCAAGGATCTGCGACACGCGGTCCTGGAACTGCAGGCTGACGAGCACGTTCTCGACCTGTTGTCGCACTGCATCGCTGCTCGCCGCGAGCTCCTCGGCGGCGGACCGCATTCCCGACGCCGATATGTCGAAGCGTTCGACGACCTGCGCGACCTTTTGCCGCGACGCGTCGATCAGCCGCCGGTCCTGCTCTTCCAGCCCGGCCACGGCTTCGGAGGTCGAAACGATGGACGTCGTGATGCTTTCGATCCTGGCGCCGATCTGCCGCCCGATGTCGCCGGAGGCCGTCGAGAGCTTGCGCACTTCGTCGGCGACGACGGCGAAGCCTCGCCCGGCCTCGCCGGCCCGGGCCGCCTCGATCGCGGCATTGAGCGCGAGCAGGTTCGTCTGGCTCGCGATCCCGGCGACGTCGGCCGCCATCTTGCGCAATTCGGCGATGACCGAGGACAGGTTACGGATCTGGTCGAGCAAGGGCTGCTTGGCGTCGAGGCCCGCCTTCATCTCGCCGAGCAGCGCGCCGAGGTCGGACTGGCTGGCGGCGATCACGTCGACCAGGCCGGTCCCGGCGCCCAAGCCGTCCTGAGCCTGGCGCGAGGCGGCGAGCGCCGACTGGATCCCGTCGAGGATCACCGTGAACTGCTGCGCCAAGTCGGTGATGCCGGTCTCGACCTGCTGCGCGGCGATGTCGATATGGGCGGACCAGCGAGGCAGGATCTCGCCGCCGGCGTCCGCGACGCTGCGCACGTAATCCCCGAGCTGTCGGCGCCGCGTCTGCTCGTCGGCCAGCCTGCGATCTTCGTCGGCCCGGCTCGCCGAGCGGGACCGCAGCTCGGCATGCAGCAGGACGGCAGCGATGAGGGTGGCGACGGCAAGCGCGCCGCCGAGCAGCAAAGAGGTCGCCGAGGCATGCCCGACGAAGGGCAGCGCAACGGCGCCCACCATCCCCGGCAACACGCATCCGGCCGACGCCAGACGCGACGGAGCGGTCATTGCGCGCCTCCCATGCGAACGGCAACCGATTGCAGTGCCATGACATTCTCCTTGCCTTTGCCCGTTGCCTGCAGACTAGGGCGCTTCTACCGCGAAGGGCAGTGTAAAAACACACACGTCCCCCGTGCGATATCCCCTTCGTCAGCGGCCGGCCGGCACGTCTGGAGTCGCGGCGCGGCTGTCGCGGTCCTGCTGCACGCGGGCGGCCTCGATCAGCGTCCAGAGCTCCTGGAAGCGGAAGTCCCGGCTCATCGCGGCCACGGCCTCGGCCAGGCCCGCCTTGTCCGACCCGATCGTCGCGAGCACCGCTTCGACCTTGCTGCCGTTGACCTCCTGCACGGCCGCGTATAGCGCATCGAGCGTCGCAGCGGACAGGGCGGCGAGCGCCCTCACACTCGCCGTGGGCACGGGCACTTCGGGCGAAAGCCACACGTCGGTTTCCGCCTGCGGCGATCCCTTCTCGCCGGCAAGGATGCCAAGATGCCTTTCCAGCGCGGCATACAGCGCCTGCTCATCGAGCGGTTTCGTCAGGAAGCCGTCGGCGCCCATGGCATACGCCTTGTCGCGCACATCGTCGCCGCCGCTTCCGGAGAGCAGCACGATCCGGACGATAGGATCGGCGCTGCGGATCCGACGCGCGGCCTCGAAGCCGTCGAGCTCGGGCATATGCGCGTCCATCAGGATCAGGTCCGGGCGGTGTCGCTGCCATTGCGCAACCGTCAGGGCGCCGTTTTCCGCCTCCACGACCTCGACGTCGAACGGCTCCAGCACGCAGCACAGCAGCAGGCGGCTTTCCGGTGCATCGTCCGCCACGAGGATCTTGGGGCCGCGTCCGCCCCCCGACCGCTCGACTTGCGCCGCGTCGGCTTGCGGGGCTGGAGCTGCGGGGGCGGCACAAACGGACGGCGCGAGGGCGAACGCGACTACAGTACCTGCGCCCGCCCGCTGATCGATGGCGATCTCGCTGCCCATCAGACGCACGTGGCGGAGGCTCAGCGCCATTGCCAGCCCTGTTCCCTGAATGCCCGCCTTGCCATCGGAGTGCGCGAAGGGCTCGAACCGTGCCTGCCCTTCGGACCTCGGCCCGGCGCTGCTGTCGATGATGCTCAATTGCAGCGGCACGCGGCCGTCGGACACCCGTCCGGCGTGCGCCATCAGCGTCACCCGCCCGTCGACCGGTGCGCTGCCGATCGCATCCACGGTGAGCGCCGTCAGCACCCGCCGAAGCTTCCCCCGATCGCAAAGGAGCCAGTTCGGCAGACCGGCAGCCTCGACCGCCAGTGTCACACCCCTCCCTTCGGCAAAGGCGCCCAGATCGGTCGCCACCTCGTCGACGAGGCGCTGTATGCTGACCTCCTCGTCGGCGAGCGGCAGGCAGCCTGCCTCGATCCGCGCCAGCTCAACGAGGTCGTCGACCAGCGCAAGCAAACGTTGGCCCGAAGCGTGGATGCATTCGAGGTTACGCCGCTGCCCCGCGTTGAGTGTCGCCGAGTCGAGCATCAGGCGCGAGAATCCGATCACGGCATTGAGCGGCGCGTGCAGTTCGTGACTGGCAGTCGAGAAGAAAGCGGTCTTGGCGGGATCCACGAGCGCGACGGGGATTGCGGCCGGGACAGGTGGCATCGCGACGGCCGGCGCATCGGTCGTGCCGATGTCCGGGGCTTCGTCCTGGGCGGCGCACAACGCGCGGCGGAGCCGTCGATTGTCGAGCCACAGGGCGACAAGGCCGACTGCGCACACGGCGGCGAGCACCGCCTGGGTCATGCGGCGATCCCTGCGCAAGCGCTGGCCGGTTGCAGCAATTGGCAATCCATCATCGCCTCCCCATGCTCGGTTAAGGATCAGCACCCCGACCGTGGCGAAGCGGGAAACGTCACCTGCGATGACGAATGATAATTTCAAAACGCATGTGCAACCAGACATTTCCGGCGGCAGGCCTCAGTGTGCGGCTTCGGGCAGCAGTTCGCCGACGATGCGCAGCAGTTCATCCCCCGACACCGGCTTCACCAGCACGCGGCGAATGCCCGTCGCCGCGTCGGCCTCGACGTCGCTTCCCGAGCACATGACGATCGGGAGATCGGGGCGGCGCGAGAGGAGTTCCCGTGCGAGTTCGACACCGCTCAGGCCGGGCATGACCTGATCGATCAACGCGAGGTCGAAGCGGGCCGGGTCGGCGCGGACCATTTCGAGCGCGGCATCGGGATCGGTCGTCGCGACAACCTCGCAGCCAGCCGACTCGAAGAGGCTCTTTTCCAGCGCGGCAATGCTCTTTTCATCATCGACGACGAGAAGACGGCCGGACAGGCGACGCCGCGCCGGAATCTCGTCGCCCGGCGCTCGCTGCTCGCTCTGTATGTCGCACGCCGGCAGGTAGATGTCGAAGCGCGTGCCCCGGCCGAGATGCGACTCGACCTGGATGTGGCCGCCCGCGGAGTGCACGATGCCATGCATCACGGACAGCCCGAGCCCCGTACCCTTGCCGACGTCCTTCGTCGAGAAGAAGGGGTCGAAGATGCGCGGCAGGTTCTCCGGCGAGATGCCGGGTCCGTCATCGACCACCGTCAGGCGCACGAATTCGCCTTCGAAATCCATATGGCAGGACGCGCAGCGCCGCGCCGCGGGCAGGCGCTCGAGGCTCACCCGAATGTCGGCGTTGCCCCGGGAACGGCAGGCGTCGCGGATGTTGATACCGAGATTCATCAGCACCTGATGCAGATGCACGGGCCGAATCCTCACCGGCGGCAGCGACCGGTCGAGGCGCAGGCGCACCGGCAGGTCGTCGCCCAGCGTGGCGCGCAGCAGGCGGACGACTTCGGTCACCAGCGGCCCGAGGTCGATCGGAGCGGCCTCCCCCGTCTCGCTGCGGCTGAAGCTCAACAACTGCGCGACGAGGTCCTTGCCGACGCGGCTCGCCTCCAGAATCTCGGTGACGTGGCCGCCCAGCTTGTCATAGCGCCCCGCCTTGACGGCCGTCTCGGCAAATTCCGCAAAACCGAGGATCACCGCCAGCAGGTTGTTGAAGTCATGCGCAATGCCGCTCGCGAGCTGCCCAATGGCCTCCATCTTCTGGGCATGCCACAGCTGCTCCTCGAGCTCCTTGCGTGCGCGCTCGGCCTGACGCCGCCCGGTGATGTCGTGACGCGAGCGCAGGATGCCGAAGACGCTGCCGTCGTGATCGAGCATCGGCCCCGCGTAAGTCTCGTAGATCCGCTCGCCGCCGTGAAGGCCGGACCACAGCGTCTCCTCGGCGCGTAGGGCCTCGCCGGCGAGGATCCGTTCGTCGTCCGGCTCCGAGCCGCAGTCCATGCCGACCATGTCGCCGGGCTGCATGCCGTGCTCGGCGGCCATCGCCCGATTGACATGCAGATAGCGGTTGTCGGTGCCTTTCACGTACACCGAGCCGGGATAGGCGTCGACGACGTGCTGCAGCAGCGCGCGGTTGCGCTCGATCTCGGCAGTGCGCTCGCGCACCCGCGCCTCCAGGCTCTCCTGCTCCTGCCGCAGCGCCTGCTTGACGCGCGCGAGCGTCACGTGGGTCCGTACGCGCGCGAGCACCTCCTCGCGCGCAAAGTTCTTCGCGATGAAATCGACTGCGCCCACGCGCAAGCCTTCGACCCGATCCATCGTTTCGTCCTGAGCGGACAGGAAGATGATCGGAAGGTCCTCGCTGCGCGGGTCGGCCTTGATGCGCCGGCACACCTCGAAGCCATGCATGCCCGGCATGCGCACGTCGAGCAGCACGAGGTCGGGGCAGCGGGCCTGGATCGAGCGCAGCGCGAGCTCGCCGCTCGGGGCCTGGCGCACGGCATAGCCCGCCTCGTGCAGCCATAGCGACAGCAGTCTCAGGGAGGCGGCCGAATCGTCGACCAGCAGGATTTCGCCACTGTCCTCTCTGCTCGCAGATTGTTCAGCCATCCTTGCCCCTCGCAGGCATCAAGATTCGGTTTACCGGGGATACGCGGGGGAGTAGACCACGCTCAAAACCCGCGCCGCAAGAGAGGAAATACTCAGTCAGCGCCCCTCAAACCACAGGCAGCGTCTCCTGATCGAGCCAAGCCTCGAGCCCCTCCAAGACGACACGCAGCCGCCCGTCGAAGTCCGCGAGCGCTGACTCGAGCGCGTCATCCTCGCCGCCGCAAAGGACCGCGTCCAGCCGCGCCGCGGCCGACGACAAGGCTTCGGCGCCGATCGAGGCCGCAGACGATTTCAGCGAATGCGCGAGACACGACGCGGCTTCCGTGTCGCCGCGGCGCAAGGCCTCACGCAATTCGCTGCTGGAACCCGCACGCGTCCCATAAAACATGCGCAGGAGCTTTCCGTGGAGCTCCTGCCTGCCGAAGCAGTGCTTCAGGCCCACTTCGACCGAGACCCCGGCGAGCGGGCGCCGAGAAGCGGAAGATGCCGTCGACGTCTCGCGCCGCCGCCCCCAGGTCGTCAGCTTCGCGAACAGATCGACCGGGTCGAAAGGCTTGCTGACATAATCGTTCATACCGGCCGCGAGACACCGCTCCCGGTCGCTCGCAAGGGCGTGGGCGGTCATCGCGATAATTGGAAGCTCGCCGGCCGGCCGCTCACGCCGGATCAGGCGCGTCGCATCGTAGCCGCTCATGCCGGGCATCTGGATGTCCATCAGCACGACGTCGAAGGTTTCACGGCGCACGCGCTCCAGCGCTTCTTCGCCGCTGCCGGCGGTAGCGATATGGGCGTCCGCGACCTCGACCAGTAGATCCCGCGCAAGCTGCTGATTCACTTCGTTGTCCTCGACGAGCAGCACGCGAAGGCCGGCGAGCTTGGGCTGAACGCGCGGCGCTGGTTGGGCCGCGGCAGCAGGAGGGCCCGCCAGCGCTTGGGCATGACCTACGCCGAAGCGCGCCGTGAAGTGGAAGTTGCTTCCCTGACCCGGCTCGCTCGCGACCCCGATCTCGCCCCCCATCAGCTCGACGAGGCGCTTGCTGATCGCCAGGCCCAGCCCTGTGCCACCATACCTCCGCGTCACCGACGCGTCGGCCTGCGTGAAGGGCTGGAAGAGCAGCGCCATCTGCTCCGCGCTCATGCCGATGCCGTGGTCGCGCACGGCGAAGCGCAGCGTCACGTGGCCCTCCGCCAGGGCCTGCGGCCTGACAAGGACGAGGACCTCGCCGTGCTCGGCAAACTTCACCGCATTGCCACAAAGATTGATCAATACCTGACGCAGGCGCAGCGGATCGCCCACGAGCACCGGCGGCACGTCCGCGGCGACATCGAGCCGGACACGCAGGCCCTTCTCCTCGGCACGCGGCCCGACGATATCGACCACCTCGCCGAGCACGGCGTCGAGGGCGAACTCGGACGATTCGAGATCCACCTTGCCGGCCTCGATCTTCGACACGTCGAGGATATCGTTGATGATGCCGAGCAGCGAGTCCGCCGCGCCCTTGATCTTCCGCAGGTAGTCGCCCTGCTTCGGCGTGAGCTCCGTGTAGAGCGCGAGGTTCGTCAGGCCGAGGATGGCATTCATCGGCGTGCGGATCTCGTGGCTCATGTTGGCGAGGAACTCGCTCTTCGCCTGCGCGGCCGCCTGGGCCGCGTCGCGCGCGCTGACGAGTTCCGCCGTGCGTTGCGCCACCAGCTCCTCCAGATGCTTGCGATGGCGGGTCAACTCGTCGGCATTACGGCGTTTCTCGGTGATGTCCTCGCGCACGGCGACGAAATGGGTGATCGCCCCGCCGGGGTCGCGGATCGGCGTCGCAATGACATATTCCGGGTAGGTCTCGCCGTTCTTCCGCTTGTTGATCATCTCCCCTTGCCAATGCTCACCGCGGCGCAGCGTCCCCCAGAAGCTCGCGTAGGTCGACGGCGGCGTGAGCCCGGATTTCAAGAAACGCGCGTTGCGACCGATCGTCTCCTGCCGGCTGTAACCAGTGGTGCGGACGAAGGCTTCGTTCACATATTCGATATTCGCGTCGACGTCGGTGATCAGGATGCTCTCGACGCTCTGCTCGACCGCACGCGAGAGTTTCCGCAGCTGATCCTCGGTCCGCTTGCGCTCCGTGATATCGATCCGGTTGCCGACGATGTAGCCGCTGGGCGTGCGGTTTTCGACGATCAGAATCCAGCGTCCATCTCCCAGTTCCTGCTCGATCGGCTGGCCCGTGGGATTCTGATGCTGCTGCACGCGCTGTCGCACCCAGCCGTTGATGTCGCCCATCGCGTCCTTGTATTGGCCGCGCTCCGCCCCCTTGCGGATGATCTCTTCGAAGGTCGCGCCCGGCACGATCAGATCGCTGGAGAGCGCGTACTTGTTGCGGTAGGCGCTGTTGCAGATGACGAGGCGATCCTGCTCGTCGAAGATCGTGAAGCCGCTCGCAACCTGCTCGACCGCTTCCAGCAGCAGCTTGTTTGCGCGTTCGGCCGCCTCGGCACTCGCCGTCCGCTCCGCGATGTCATGCCGCTCGTCGCGGAGGCTCCCGGGGCAAGCCCCCCAACTGTCGGCATGCTGCTGCAGGCGACGGATCATGAAGCAGACAATGCGCCGCCACGTCCGCGCGACAAGACTTCGCCCCTCCCGCGCGCAGCCCGCCGCGCTCGTCCTGCCCTGCCCCTCCATCACGTGCCGTCCCCTTGTCTCCCCGATTATTGTTTGATGATATGACACTCCGTGATCATCGCCATCGCCTTGTCGCCCGATCGTCCCCTCAGCGCAGAGCGAAGAAGCCCATCGTCCGCTGCAGCTTCTCCGCCTGGCTGTTCATCTCGTCTGCCGTCGAGGCGAGTTCCTCGGCAGCGGCGGCGTTCTGCTGCGTGATCTGGTTCAGCTGGTTCATCGCAATGTTGATCTGCGCAACGCCCGTCGATTGCTCTTCGGACGCGGCGGCGATCTCCTGCACCAGATCCGAGGTCTTGCGGATCGACGGCACCATCGCGTCGAGGAAGCCGCCCGCCTTCTCGGCGAGGCTCACGCTGCCCTTCGCGACCTCGCCGATCTCGCGCGCCGCCCCTTGGCTGCGCTCGGCGAGCTTCCTCACCTCGGTCGCGACCACCGCGAAGCCCTTGCCATGCTCACCCGCCCGCGCCGCCTCGATCGCGGCGTTCAACGCGAGCAGGTTCGTCTGGTAGGCGATCTCGTCGATGATGCTGATCCGCTCGGCGATGCTCTTCATCGCAGTGACCGTCTCCTTCACCGCCGCCCCGCCTTCCACGGCCTCCGCCGACGACTTCGCCGCCATGCCGTCCGTGACCTTGGCGTTCTCGGCGTTCTGGCTGATCGACGAGGACATCTGCTCGATCGACGCACCCGTCTCCTCGACGCTCGCCGCCTGCTCGCTCGTCGCCTCCGACATCGACTGCGCGGTCGCCGACACGCCTTCGGACGAAGACGACAGCACAGAAGCGGCGTTGCGGATGTCGGTCACGATGCTGGCGAGATTGCCCGCCATCGTGTTCACCGCATGTGTCAGCTGCCCGATCTCGGTCCGCAGGTCGCCGACCCCCTGCATCCGCAAGTCGCCCGCGGCGACGATCTGGCAGCCGCGAATCGCTCCGTTGAGCGGCCGCAGCAGCCTGAAGACGAGCATCCACCAAACGAGCCCCGCCAGCACCACGCCGGCTCCCGCGATTGCGGCGCGCGTCACCGCGTCACCGAAGCCTGCCGCCAGCACCAGCAGGATCGCCACCAGCCCAACCGACGCAAGACTCGTGCGCGCCTGGACGTTCAGACGCGCGAGCGCCCCGATCCGGCCGAGGAGCCCGCTTCTCACCACCGCGCCTCCCTTCACCGTCAGTCCGCGCGCCGATCCTTCGCGGAAGCGGCGATAGATCCGCTCCGCCTCCTCGACCCGCGCGCGCGTCGGCCGCGAGCGCAAGGACATGTAGCCCACCACCCGGCCGTCCTCCCAGATCGGGTTTGCGTTGGCCTCGACCCAGTAGTGGTCACCGTTCTTGCAGCGGTTCTTCACCATGCCGCGCCACGGCCGCCCGGCCTGCAGCGTCTTCCACAAGTCGGCGAAGGCCTCCGGCGGCATGTCGGGGTGGCGGATGACGTTGTGTGCCTTGCCGAGCACCTCCTCCTCGGAGAAGCCGCTGATCTCCAGGAAGGGGCGATTGACGTAGGTGATGCGGCCTTTCAGGTCCGTCTTCGAGACGATGTACTCGCCCTCGGCGAGGTGTCGCTCCACATTGGTCACGGGCATGTTCACGCGCATGGCGAGTCTCCAGATCAGTTGTGCGGCACGGAGTCGGATTGCAGAGCGCCTCCCGCGGCGCTCGCGAGGTCGTCCAGGGAAAGCACGTCATTGACACTGAGGATGATCGCGAAGCGTCCATTCACCTTGCCGATGCCAGCAATGAAGTGGGCGCACACGCCGCTACCGAAGCGCGGCGCGGGTTCGATGTCGCCCGGTGCCATCTCGAGCACTTCGGACACCGCATCGACGACCACCCCGAGGTCGTACCTGCGCTCGTCGTCCGCGACCTCGACGATCAGGATGCAGGTCCGCCGCGAGATGTTGGTACGGCTGCGGCCGAAACGCGCCGACAGATCGACCACCGGCACGACGGATCCACGCAGGTTGATCACGCCGCGGATCGCCTGCGGCATCGTCGGCACCTCGGTCAGGTCGCCGTACTCGATGATCTCCTTCACGTGCAGGATGCCAATCGCGAAGAGCTCGCCTCCAAGCATGAAGGTCACGTACTGCGCCGGCGCGTCGATCCTCGGCTCCACTGCGGTCTCCAGCCTTGCACCCATCGTCGCGGCTCCTCAGAAATTCACGAAATCGAGATCCAGCTCGCCGAAGGCCGGCTGGGTGGCGCCGGCCGGCGTCGCAGCCGTTCGCCGCGCCGGCTTCGCGATGGGTTCCACGCTTTCGGGCGCGCCCGCCTGATCCCTCGCCGCCGCTCCCGTCTCGACCCGCACGGACGCAAGCACACTGACTCGGTCGTCGGCCTCGGTCCGCACGCTGGCGCGCAGGTCGCCAGCGGCGATCCGGTCCACCACTGCCTTCGCGTACTGGGGCTCGCCGCCGATCTGGCGTCGCAGGTCGTTCAACACCGCACGCGCCCCCAAGCTCGCCAGCGCGATGACGGCAGCTCCGACGATGAGCAGGGACCGCAGCGCGTCGTCGTGAAGGGCCGCCGCTTCGTCCGCTCGCTGCTGGCCGATTTGTGGCGCTTGCACGTCCGCATCCATGCGAACCTCGTGCACGCTTTCATCCGCAGCGCCAGCCTGACTGTGCGCGGTCAAGACCGGAGCGTTGCCGAATGCCGCAAGCTCAAAGGCCTTGTCGATCTGGTAGTAGGCGACGCCGCCGAGCGTCGCGAGCCCCAGGGCCATGATCGTCACCAGCGCGTACAGGCGCTGCGCGAGAGTCATATTGTTTGCCATGCCGCCCCCCTTCCGTCAGTCAAGCCGTTGTTGTCAGCAGGCGGCCGGCTGCTCCGCCCCCGGCGTCCCGCGCCGCTGCCTCCTGCAGCAGCGACGGCACATCCAGAATCAAGGCCACCTGGCCACTGCCAAGGATCGTCGAGCCGCCGATGCCGCGCACCCGGCTGAAGACTTTCCCCAAGGGCTTGATCACGGTCTGGAACTCACCCATCAGCTCGTCGACGACGAGCCCCGCCTTATGCACGCCATAGCGCACGACGACGATGCTCTCGCGATGCCCGCCATAGCCACTGAGGCCGAAGCGGTCGCGCAACCGCAGGAAAGGCAGGACCTCGCCGCGCAGGTTGATGTAGGCCCGTCCCGTCGCCGCCCGCCGGTCCGCGTCGGAGAGCTCGACGCACTCCAGTACCATGTCGAGCGGCACGACATAGGCTGCGTCCCCGACGCCGACGAGGAAACCGTCGATGATCGCGAGCGTCAGCGGCAGGCGGATGCGCACCGTCGTCCCCTGCCCCTCCGTGCTTTCCAGCTCGACCGTGCCGCGCAGGGCCTCGATGTTCTGCCGCACCACGTCCATACCAACGCCGCGGCCCGAGAGATTGCTCAACTGCTCCGCAGTCGAGAATCCCGGCTCGAAGATCAGGTCGTGGATCTCGTGCTCGGCGAGGCTTTGTCCGGCCTGCACCAGCCCCCGCCCAACGGCCTTCGCGACGATGCGCTCCTTGTTCAGCCCGCTCCCGTCGTCGCTCACCTCGATCACGATGCAGCCGGAGTCGTGGCAAGCGTTCAGACGCAGGGTCCCGCGTGCCCGCTTGCCACGACCGGTGCGGATCTCGGCCGATTCGATGCCGTGGTCGATCGCATTGCGCACAAGATGCGTCAGCGGATCCGTGATCCCTTCGACGACACTCTTGTCGAGCTCGGTTTCGGCGCCGCCGATCACCAGCTCGATGTCCTTGCCGAGCTCCTTGCCGACGTCGCGCACGACGCGCTGGAAGCGGTTGAAGGTCTCGCCGATCTGCACCATGCGCAGGCGCAGCGCTCCGTCGCGGATCTCCTCCACGAGGCTGGAGATCCGCGTCGTCGCTTCCAGCATCGCCCCATCGCGCCGCTGCTGCGCGAGCAGATTCGCGCCCGCACCGGCGATCACGAGCTCGCCGACGAGATTGATCAGGCTGTCCAGTTTGTCCGCGGGCACGCGTACGAGCTTGTGTTCCGCCACCTTGTTCGTCCGGCTGCGCAGCTGCTTGTCGAGCGCGCTCTGCACGACCTGCGGCGCCACCACCTTCTGCTCCACCAGCAACTCGCCCAGCGGCCCGGTGACCGGCCCGGCCGCGAGCGCGTTCTGCCAGTCGAGCCCCGCCTCGAGCTCGCGCCGCGTCAAGGCGCCGCTCGCGACGAGGATCTCCCCCAACCGCAGATCGTCCTCGGGCCCGCGCCGGATCAGCTCCACGTACTCCGACACCTTGCTGTGCGGCGGCAGCACGTGGATCTCCGAATCCTCACGCACGAACTCGAACACGTCCTCGATCGTTTCCTTGCTCGCCCCCGAACGCAGCTCGATCTCGAAACCTAGGTAGCAGGATTCCGGGTCCATCGCCGCCCCCTCGGGCATCGCGTCCGACAGCGTCGTGATCGATACGACCTCTCCCACGGTCGCCAGGTAACGAATGAAGGACAGCGGATCCATGCCGTTGCGCAATACATCGCGGTCGAAGCGCAGCGAAATGTGCCAATTGTCGGTCGTCACGGCCTCACCGTGACCATGTTCCGGAGCACTCCCCACCCCGGGCTTAAGGCCCTCGCGCGACACGGCTGCGGCCGCGATCGCCGGCTTACCCAAGAACCCCCTCAGACTTGCCATCAGGCGCTCGCCGCATGCCCGCGTCTCCTCGTCCAGCGCCATCGCCGGCACGTGCGCGACGAGCTTGCCGATGTGGTCACCACAGGGCAGCAGCACCGCGATCAGCTCGCCGCAGACCGCGATCTCCCGCGTCCGCAGCTTGTCGAGGACGTGCTCCAGCACATGCGTGAACGCGACGATCGGCTCCAGCCCGAACAACCCGGCCGACCCCTTGATCGTATGCGCCGCGCGGAACATCGCATGGATAAGCGCCTCGTTCGTAGGTGCGCCTTCGAGGCGCAGCAGCGCCTCTTCCATGTCGCGCAACAATTCGCCCGCCTCGGCGACGAAGGTGTCCAGAGCCTGATCGAAATTCACGTCGTCCGTCCCTCAAGGATTGACACCATCATCCCGATCCGGAGCTCAGCTCCGCGGCAGCCCACCATGCCGAGCACAATCGTCCACAAGGCCCACAAGCTGGATCGTCTCCAGGGCGTCCTTCACCGCATCGCTGCAAGCGGCGACCCGGTAGCCGATTCCGCGACGCCCTGCCTCGCGCGTCGCCAGAATCAGCAGCTGCAGCCCCGCGCAATCCACCTCATTCACGGCCGAAAGGTCCAGATCCACAGCCCGGCCCGCCTCCAGCGCGCTCATCAGCTCGCGGTGACGTTCCGCAACGGTATAGATCGTGAGCTCGCCTTCGGGACGGAAGCGGGTCGGCCGCTCATTCACGGCATCGGATAAAGTCGAGGAGTTCATCGCACGCACCTCTCCATTGTCTGCAGCAATCGCCGCGATCCAGCTGCCGACCGCTTGTGCCAACATGGAATGCAGTATCGGCGCTGCGGCCTGAGGGGCGGGAGCGTCCAATTACACGCGTGGACTAGGTAATTCCTCACAGAGGCGCGGGGAGCGAGCGTCGGCCCGGCCCGCCCGTAAACGAAAAAAACCCGGCAACCCCAAGGGGCGCCGGGTCTTCCCGAACCGGGTACTACGAGGCGTCGCTCAGAACGGGATATCGTCGTCGAAATCGCCGAAACCGCCGCCGCTGCTCGGCTGGCTCGGGGCGCGCTGCGCGGGCGCAGCCTGCGGCGCCTGGCGCGCCGGTGCCGCAGCCGGCGCGTCATAGCCGCCCTCGGACTGACGCATCGGCGCGTCGCCGCCCGAGCGCGAACCCAGCATCTTCATCTCGTCGGCACGGATCTCGGTCGTGTAACGATCCTGGCCGTCCTTGTCCTGCCACTTGCGCGTCTGCAGGCGGCCTTCCACGTACACCTGGCTACCCTTGCGCAGATATTGCGACGCGATCTCCGCGAGGCGGCCGAAGAACACCACACGATGCCACTCGGTCGCTTCCTTGCGCTCGCCGCTCGCCTTGTCCTTCCAGGTCTCGGTCGTCGCGATCGTGACGTTGCAGATCGCGTCGCCACTTGGCGCATACCGCGTTTCCGGGTCCCGACCCAGGTTGCCGATCAGGATCACTTTGTTCAGGGAAGCCATCCCTTTCTCCTCGAATACAAATTCAAATTAGCGTGCGGTCGCGCCCGCAACGGGGCGCCGCACAGGTGGATTCATTGATGCCGCAAGCACCAGCCAGACCACCGCCAGCACCCCACAGGCGAGATTGACTGCGCCGCTGCCGAAGTGTTCGGCGATCCAGCCGCCGACCGCGCCGCCCAGGAACAACCCGACGGACTGCAGCGTGTTGTAAAGCCCCAGCGCCGTTCCCTTCGCATGCGGAGGCGCGACGCGCGAAATCCATGACGGGAGAATAGCCTCGAGCACATTGAACGCAACGAAGAACAACGTCAACCACAAGGCCAGCGCCGGCAGGCTGCGCCCGAAGGCATACAGGCCCGCCTGTACCACCACCAGCAGCCCGACCGCCATACTGAATATGGTCTTCATTCGGCCGCCCTTCTCCGCAATGATCACCGCCGGCACCATCAGCGCGAACGACAGCAACACTGCCGGCAGATAGACCTTCCAGTGCTCCGGCAGCGGCAGGCCACCTCCGGCCACGAGCGCCGCAGGCACCAGCACCCACATCGCCGTCTGGATCAGGTGCAGCGTGAAGACCCCGAAGTTCAGGCGCATCAGCTGCCCGTCGCGCAGCACGTCAGCGAAGCGTCCGCCATTGACGCGCGGCACGGCCGGCGCCGCCGGCACGACATACAGCACGACCCCGATCGCTGCGAGAGCCAGCACGCCGGTCAGCCAGAAGATCCCGCTCATGCCGATCAGCGAATACAGCACTGGCGCCGCCACCATCGACAACGCAAATACCAGGCCGATACTCGAGCCGATCATCGCCATGATCTTGGTGCGATGCTGGTCCCGCGTCAGATCGGCGGCCAATGCCGTCACCGCCGCCGAAATCGCGCCGGCCCCCTGCAGCACCCGTCCGGCGATAACGACCTGGATGCTCGCCGCGAGCGCCGCGACAACGCTGCCCAGCGCGAAGAGGACAAGCCCGAACACGATCACCGGCTTGCGGCCGAAGCGGTCAGACGCCACCCCGTAGGGCATCTGCAGGAAAGCCTGAGTCAGCCCGTACGCGCCGATCGCAAGCCCGACCAGTGCCAGGTCGTCCCCGCCCGGCAGCTTGTGCGCATGCAGCGAAAACACCGGCAGGATCAGGAACAAGCCAAGCATACGCAACGCAAAGATCGCTGCCAGGCTCGCGCCGGCGCGCCGCTCGGCAGGTGTCATGGAGTCTTGCTGGGGTCGGGACATGGGAGACGGCGGACCGGGCAAAAGATAGATTCTAACATCGGCCATCCCCGGGTTTGTTCCAGGTCCGTGTTCTCTCGTATAGTTGCATGTTCCCCTTCGGCGGCACAGGTCCATGGACGAAATCCGCATTCGCGGCGCGCGCACTCACAACCTCAAGAACATCAACCTCGACCTGCCGCGCAACCGCCTCACCGTGATCACCGGCCTGTCCGGCTCCGGCAAGTCATCGCTGGCCTTCGACACCCTCTACGCCGAAGGCCAGCGCCGCTACGTCGAATCGCTGTCGGCCTACGCCCGCCAGTTCCTGCAGCTGATGGAAAAGCCCGATGTCGACCTCATCGAAGGCCTGTCGCCGGCGATCTCGATCGAACAGAAGGCCACCAGCCACAACCCGCGCTCGACCGTCGGCACCGTCACCGAGATCCACGACTACCTGCGCCTGCTCTACGCGCGCGCCGGCACGCCGCACTGCCCGGACCACCCCGAGCAGGCGCTCGAAGCGCAGACCGTCTCGCAGATGGTCGATCACATCCTCGCCCTGCCCGAAGACACGCGGCTGATGATCCTCGCGCCGGTGGTCTCGTACAGGAAGGGGGAACAGCACGAACTCTTCGCCGAACTGCGTGCCCAGGGCTTCGTGCGCGTGCGCGTCGACGGCCAGGTCGGCGAGCTCGACGCCCTGCCTCCCCTCGAAAAGGGCCGCCGCCACAGCGTCGAAGTCGTGATCGACCGCCTCAAGGTGCGCGCTGACCAGCGCGGGCGACTGGCCGAATCCTTCGAGACCGCACTCACCCATGCCGACGGCCGCGCGATCGCCGTCGAGATGGACAGCGGCCACGAACACCTCTTCTCGGCCCGCTTCGCCTGCCCGATCTGCAGCTATTCGCTCGCCGAACTCGAACCGCGCCTCTTCTCGTTCAACAACCCCTCGGGCGCCTGCCCGAAGTGCGACGGCCTCGGCCAGGTCGAATTCTTCGACCCCGCCCGCGTCGTCGCCCACCCCGAACTCTCGCTCGCGGCCGGCGCGATCCGTGGCTGGGACCGCCGCAACCAGTTCTACTTCCAGATGCTCGCCGGGCTCGCCAGCCACTACGACTTCGACGTCGACGCGCCTTTCGAGACCCTGTCCGACGAGGTCCGCCAAGTCGTCCTGCACGGCTCGGGCCGACACAAGATCACCTTCCGCTACCTCTCCGACAACGGCCGCATGGTCCCCAAGGAGCACCCCTTCGAAGGCATAATCCCCAACCTCGAACGACGCTACCGCGAAACCGACTCGATCGCGGTGCGCGAAGAGCTCACCAAGTACCGCGCGACGCAAGCCTGCCCTGCCTGCCACGGCACAAGGCTGCGCAGTGAAGCGCGCCACGTGCTGATCGGCGGCCAATCGCTGCATACTGTCAGCCACATGCCGCTCGGCGAGTGCAAAGCCTTCTTCGACGCACTCAGCCTGACCGGCCAGCGAGCCCTCGTCGCCGCCAAGATCGTCAAGGAAATCTCCGATCGCCTGAGCTTCCTGATCAACGTCGGCCTCGATTACCTCTCGCTCGACCGTTCCGCCGACACCCTCTCGGGGGGCGAAGCCCAACGCATCCGCCTCGCCAGCCAGATCGGCTCCGGTCTCACCGGCGTCATGTACGTCCTCGACGAACCCTCGATCGGCCTGCACCAGCGCGACAACGACCGCTTGCTGGCGACCCTGCGCCAACTGCGCGACCTCGGCAACACTGTGATCGTCGTCGAACACGACGAAGACGCGATCCGCAGCGCCGACTATGTCGTGGATATGGGCCCGGGCGCCGGCGTCCATGGCGGCGAAATCGTCGCCCGAGGAACCCCGGCCGAGATCGTCGCCAACCCGCAATCCCTGACCGGCGCCTATCTCGCCGGCCACGAGGCCATCCAGCCCCCCGCGCGCCGCAGCGCGCCCGACCCGGAGCGTCTATTCCGCCTGCGCGACTGCACCGGCAACAACCTGAAGGACGTCACGCTCGAACTCCCGATCGGCCTCTTCACCTGCATCACGGGCGTCTCCGGCTCCGGCAAATCGACGCTGATCAATGACACCCTCTACGCCATCGCCGCACATCACCTCTACGGCTCCAACATTGAGCCCGCGCCTCACGGCGAGGTCGAAGGGCTGGATCACTTCGACAAGGTCATCAACGTCGACCAGAGCCCCATCGGCCGCACCCCGCGCTCGAACCCGGCGACCTACACTGGCCTGCTGACGCCCGTGCGCGAACTCTTTGCTGGCGTCCCGGAAGCGCGCGCGCGCGGCTACGGTCCCGGCCGCTTCTCCTTCAACGTCAAGGGCGGACGCTGCGAAGCCTGCCAGGGCGACGGCATGATCAAGGTCGAAATGCACTTCCTGCCCGACATGTACGTCCCCTGCGACGTCTGCCACGGCAAGCGCTACAACCGCGAAACGCTCGAAATCCGCTACAAGGGCAAGACCATCTACGACGTCCTCGACATGACCGTCGAGAACGCCCTCGAATTCTTCCGCCCCGTACCCAGTGTCGCACGCAAGCTCGAGACCCTGATGGACGTCGGCCTCGGCTACATCCGCCTCGGCCAGAGCGCGACCACGCTCTCGGGCGGCGAAGCCCAACGCGTCAAACTCGCCCTCGAACTCTCGAAACGCGACACGGGCCGCACCCTCTACATCCTCGACGAACCCACCACCGGCCTGCACTTCCGCGACATCGAACTGCTGCTCGGCGTCCTGAATCGCCTGCGCGACCACGGCAACACCATCGTCGTCATCGAGCACAACCTCGATGTGATCAAGACCGCCGACTGGGTCATCGACCTCGGGCCGGAAGGCGGTCACCGCGGCGGCCAGATCCTCTGCACCGGTGCTCCCGAAGCGATCGCGGGCCACCCGAGCAGCCATACCGGGCGCTACCTGAGGAAACTCCTGCCTGCAACCGTCCCCGCGTGACGGCGCCAGGACAGTTCGCTCGCTCAGACTGCTTCCAGCGCTTACAATTTGATCAGCACCAGTCCTCGCTTGCCCCGGCTCCCCACTTGAGAATCGCGGCAGAAAGCATTAAGGAGAACGCCATGCCCGAAGTCCCGAACGACCCTCAAAGCATCTTCCTCGACCGCATCGAACGGCGAGTGAAGATCCTCAAGACGCTTCTCGACGCAGCCCTGGGCGTCTACCTTCCCGCCGAAGACCAGCAACGGCGACGTGCCATCGAACAGGTCGTGCGCTCGACGGCCCGCCAGAGCGAACTCCCGCAGCTAACCAACGACACGCTCAAGAAGGCCTACGACATCGTCAACGGACACCTCGAGGCCATGCAGAAGGTCCTTCCGCACGACGTCCAGTATCGCAATCGCGTCCGCAAGAACTGGTAAGGCGACGCCGCTCAGTCCGGATAACCGTCCGGATTCTGCG
>NZ_DATFAO010000028.1:0-10900 GCF_035254505.1 Aromatoleum sp.
TCCGGCGAAGCGCTATTTCACGATTGGCGAGGTCAGCGAACTGTGTGCGGTGAAACCGCACGTCCTGCGCTACTGGGAGCAGGAATTCACCCAGCTCAAGCCGGTGAAGCGCCGGGGTAACCGGCGCTATTACCAGCACCACGAGGTGTTGCTCGTGCGCCGCATCCGTGAGTTGCTGTACGACGAGGGGTTCACCATCTCGGGCGCGCGCAACAAGCTCGGCGAGACGGCAATCCAGGAGCAGGAACAGGCGAGCGAGGCGGAGCAGCTGCGCCGCCTACTGGCATCGGTGCGCGCGGAAATCGTCGCGGCCCTCGAACAACTAAAGATGTGACGAAGGGCTGGTAAAAAAAAGAATTGGTGCTATAATGCTCGCTTGTGTCGGGGCGTAGCGCAGCCTGGTAGCGCACTTGCATGGGGTGCAAGGGGTCGCGAGTTCGAATCCCGCCGCCCCGACCAAAAAACAATGAAACCGGCCGCTGGCCGGTTTTGTTTTTTCCGCCGTCCGCCGCGTTCGTGGAGGCGCGAGGTGTGATGCCTCAGTGTGCTAAGATGATCTGCTTCCCCACATCGTCGGGGTGGCGGTGCGGTTTGTGACACTCTGAACGGAAGAATCAATGCGCATTCTGGTCAGCAACGACGATGGTTATTTCGCTCCGGGCCTCGCCGCACTCGCGGAGGCCCTGGCCGAGGTCGGCGATGTGACCGTAGTCGCGCCCGAACGCGACCGCAGCGGCGCGAGTAATTCCTTGACTCTCGATCGCCCGCTGTCATTGCGCCGGGCAGCAAACGGCTTCCACTTCGTCAACGGTACGCCGACCGACTGCGTGCATCTGGCGGTGACGGGAATGCTCGACTACCTGCCTGACATGGTGGTGTCGGGCATCAATCACGGCGCCAACATGGGCGACGACACGATTTACTCGGGAACGGTGGCCGCGGCGACGGAAGGCTTTCTGCTCGGCGTTCCCTCGATCGCCATTTCGCTCGTCAGCAAGAACGCCAGCGATTTCTCCGCGGCGGCGCGAGTCGCGCGGGATCTTGCGACGCGCTTCACGCGCCAGCCGTTTCGCCAGCCTGTTCTGCTCAACGTGAATGTTCCCGATCGGCCATACGAGGAACTGCGCGGACAGCGCGTGACGCGGCTCGGCAAGCGCCACAAGGCCGAGCCGGTGATTCGCAGCGTGACGCCCCGCAACGAGACCGTGTACTGGGTCGGGGCCGCAGGCCAAGCGGCCGACGCGGGCGAGGGCACCGACTTTCACGCGGTCGCCGAAGGCTTCGTGTCGATCACACCGCTGCAGATCGACCTCACACACAACAATCTTATTCCCGGTGTTTCAGAGTGGTTGACCCGATGATGGTGCGGCGCGCCGATCCGGCTCAGGCTGCGGTCCGCGCGCGGGCTCGCATGGTTGAACGGCTGCGCGCGCAGGGGGTTCGCGACGAAAAGGTCCTCGCCGCGATGATGCAGGTGCCGCGGCACGCCTTCGTCGAGGAGGGGTTGGCGTACAGTGCGTACGACGACACGGCGCTGCCGATCGGTTATCAGCAGACGATTTCGCAGCCGCTCGTCGTCGCCCGGATGATCGAATTGCTGCGGGCGGGGCGCGAGCTCGGCAAGACGCTGGAGGTCGGGGCGGGTTGCGGCTATCAGGCGGCTGTGCTGTCGTTCGTCGCGACCGAGGTGTATTCCGTCGAGCGCATTCGGCCGTTACTGGACACAGCGCGTGAGAACCTGCGTCCCTTGCGCCTGCCTAATGTCAGGTTGAAATGTGTGGACGGTAGTCTGGGTTTGCCGGAAGCGGCGCCTTATGACACCATTATTGTCGCCGCGGCTGCTGCGAGCATCCCCGCGTCACTGAAGGAGCAGCTGGCGCCCGGCGGGCGCCTGATAATCCCGCTGGGAGCAGGGGAGCAACGTCTTGTGCTGATTGAACGGCAAGGAAATGTATTCAGGGAAACTCGTCTCGATGCCGTGCGATTCGTTCCCTTGTTGGCTGGTACGGAATGATTGACTCATTGAAGAATCGCGCCTCGCGCGCTGGACTCGCCTTTGCAGTGATTGCTGCCATTCTCACCGGTTGCGCCGCGCCGCGGCCCGCTCCGGTGCGCGAAAGCACGACGCCTCCGGCGACGGAAGCCTTGCCGTCCTCCGGAGGGCAGGCGGCTCCGGCCCTGCGGCAGGAAGGAACGCATGTGGTGCGCCCCGGCGACACGCTGCTGGGCATTGCCCGCCAATATGGCGTGAGCGTGAAGGATCTCACAGCGTGGAACTCCATTACGGATCGAAATCAGATCCAGGTCGGTCAGGTGCTGAGAGTGGTGCCGCCGGGGGCCAACAGCAATGCAGGCGCCGGGGCGGTGACGCAACCGGTGCCGGCCGTGACCCAGCCCGTTGAAGTTGTTCCCGGACGTAACGGCAGCGAGGTGCCGGGCGGGTTGAAGCAGGAACCGAGAGGCGGCAAGCAGCCCTATTCGGAGGAGCTGTGGGCGTCGCTGCGGCCGAAGGCGAACGTCGTTCCGACGCCGCCGCCGGTGACTCCCGCGGTGCCGGAGCCGGACAAGGCGGCGGGCGAGACGTCCTGGATGTGGCCGGCGAACGGTCAGTTGATCGGAACCTTCGACGAGGCGACCAACAAGGGCGTGGATATCGCGGGCAAGCCGGGCGATCCCGTTCTGGCCTCGGCGGGTGGAAAGGTGGTGTATTCGGGGGCCGGCTTGCGTGGCTATGGAAAACTGGTCATCATCAAACATGACGCGAATTACCTGACTGCATACGCGCATAACCAGCAGTTGCTGGTCAAGGAAGGGGATTCGGTCACGAAAGGTCAGAAGATCGCAGAACTCGGCAGTACCGATGCGGATCGGCCAAAGGTGCACTTCGAGATTCGCAAGCAGGGACGGCCGGTCGATCCTCTGAAGTATCTTCCCCCACGCTGAGAGGAGGCTATGTACGATCCGGCAAATCATGACGACCTCGACGGTCAGGAGCCGGATCTGCCGCCTGAAGTGGAGGCGTTCGTCGAGCGGGTCGTTCCGGCATTCGAGAACGAATTTCTCAGCGACGTCACCCAGATTTACCTGAACGAGATCGGCGCCAATCCGCTGCTGACGGCAGAAGAGGAAGGCCTGTTGGCGCGCCGCGTGCGCGACGGCGATTTTGCCGCGCGCCAGACGATGATCGAGCGCAACTTGCGCCTCGTCGTCAATATCGCCAAGCATTACCTCAATCGCGGCATTCCGCTGCTGGATCTGGTCGAGGAAGGCAATCTGGGATTGATGCACGCGCTGGAGAAATTCGATCCGGCGCGTGGTTTCCGATTCTCGACTTATGCGACTTGGTGGATCCGCCAGAATATCGAGCGCGCGATCATGAATCAGTCGCGCACGATTCGGCTGCCTGTCCACGTCGTGAAGGAACTGAATCAGGTGTTGCGCGCGCAGCGCAGCCTGGAAGCTTCGGGCAACGGGGAATTCACGCTCGAGCAGGTGGCCCAGAAGCTCGATAAGCCGGTGGAAGATGTCAGGGCGATCCTCGCCTTAAGCGAGCATACCGCCTCCCTCGATGCGCCGCTGGAGATCGATCCCACGCTTTCGATCGGCGAATCCTTGGCAGACGAGCAGGCGACAGCGCCTGATGTACGCATCCAGGATGGCGAGGTTGAGGAGCTGATCCAGGAGTGGATTGGCACGCTCAACGAAAAACAGCGCCTCGTGATCCGCCATCGCTATGGACTTGACGAGTGCGAGGTCATGACGCTGGAAGAGCTTGCCTCGCAGCTGTCGCTGACGCGCGAGCGGGTGCGCCAGATCCAGCTTGAGGCGCTGGGGCAGTTGCGGCGCACCGTGAAGCGGCGCGGCATATCGCGCGACGAACTGCTTTAAGCGCTCCTGTCAGTACTTCAGTTTCCTGTCGAATGCTCGTTGGTGACGAAATTGTCGCGTAGCGCCTGGGCGAACTGGAACACGGCCATCGCGTAGAAGCTGCTCTTGTTGTAGCGCGTGATCACGTAGAAATTCCGGTATCCGAGCCAGTATTCGACGCCTTCTCCCGGTGTCGCCAAGTCGACGAGCGTCGCGGGCGCGTCCGTTTGGTCCCTGACGGGCGTCACGCCGGCGGCGGCAAGCTGTGCGGGCGTGATCGTCGGTTCGATGCCGGTGTCGATCAGGGATTGCGTGTCGGTCGTCGGCGCCACCAGAGCCGGGCTCGCGACCGGTTCGCCTCGCACCCATCCATGGCGCGACAGGTAGTTGGCGACGCTGCCGATCGCGTCAGCCGGGTTCTGGTCGACGTCGATATGGCCATCGCCATCGAAGTCGACAGCGAAATTGCGGATGCTGCTGGGCAGGAACTGCGGATAGCCGAGTGCGCCCGCGTAGGAACCGTAGTAGCTGAAAGGGTCGCGGCCCTGCTCACGTGCAAGAAGAAAGAGGTTTTCGAGCTCGCGCTGGAAGAGGGGGGCGCGCGGTGGGTAATCGAAGGCGAGTGTTGCGAGGGCCGAGACGAGTTCGAAGTTGCCGGCATTGCGGCCATAATAGGTTTCGATGCCGATGATCGCGGCGATGATTTCCGGAGGCACGCCGTAGCGCTCGCTCGCCGCCTGCAACGTCGCCTCGTTTTCGTGCCAGAAGGCGATCCCGGCGTTGATCCGCGCGGATTCGAGGAAGCGCGCGCGGTAGCGCTGCCAGGAGCGTGCCGTGGGCATTGCGGGCGGCTTGATGAGGCGGATCACGCGCGCGTCGAAATGCGCGCGTTCGAGGGCCGCGAGAATCTGCGCCTGGTCGAAGCCGTGCTTCTCCTGCATTTCCTTCGCGAACGCCATGCCTTCGTCCCGCTGCGCGTAGGAGGCGCCCGCCTGGCTCGGTTGGGCAAGTAATGCGAGCATCAGGAGGGCGGCGGCGGTGGCGGACTTCATTTGAGCTTCAGTCTCCGGATGCGTTTGGCGAGGTCGCGAGTGGCGCTTGCGTCGTGGCGCGCACCATAGCGCAGTCGCGCGTAGACGTCAGCTATTTCCTGCAGCTCCGCCGCGTTTGCTGGCCGGGCGCGCGCGGCACGCAGGCCGTAATCCTTCGGTCCTTCCCACGGGTGCCGCGAAACGCCGTGCTTCGCGAGTTTCCGGCAGAAGTTCGCCCACGCACGGTCGAGTGCGTCGCGGCTGGGGCGCTGCAGATAGGCCCAGGCAAATAGAAGAAGCATCAGCGCGCCGGCGCTGGCGCCCAGCAGCCCGCCGTACGCCTTCCAATCGGGTTGCCCGACCCCTATGTTGGCGAGGAATTCGCGTTGCCGGTCGGGGTTGTAGCCCAGGACCCATTGATTCCAGGTATTGGACAGTGCGTCCCAGCGATGGCGGACGTTGCGTAGCCAGGACAACTCCGGACGCATCAGCAGCGGCAGGCCGTCGAGGTCCGACAGGGCGTCTGCGATTCCGCTCTCGAGTCGCCGCGGGGCCGCAAGGGCAGTCGGATCGACGCGAACCCAGCCCCGCCCGCGCAGCCAGACTTCGGCCCAGGCGTGGGCGTCGGACTGACGGACGACGAGCGTGCCGTCGACAGGATTGATTTCGCCACCCTGGTAGCCGGTGACGACACGTGCCGGAACGTCGGCGGCGCGCATCAGGAAGACGAAGGCCGAGGCGAAGTGCTCGCAGAAGCCGCGGTGCGTGTCGAAAAGGAATTCGTCAACTGTGTGGACGCCGAGGACTGGGGGCGTCAGCGTGTAGACGAGCGAGGCGTCCCGCAGATAGGTGACTGAGGCGTCGACGATTGCCTGATCGCTCGCGGCGCGGCGCGCCAGTTTCTGGGCGAGGGCGCGGGTGCGGGGATTGAAACCGTCGGGCAACTGCCGCGCGAGTGCCAGTACGCGGGCGTCCTCGGTAAGGCCAGGCTGGGTTTCCGGGTACGCCCGGAGGTCGAAACCCGCGCGCTGGCGCACCGCTTCGGTCGCAAGGAGGCGCAGGTCTGCCGTATAGCGCGCCCCATCGATCCCGGCGCCTGGATGTTCGAGTGCGAGCAACCAGTTCTGGTTGTGCGGTTCGAGTGTCAGACGATAGTCGTAGGCCGGGCCGCTGGGCCGGTACGGCGGCGCCGCGAGGATCGGGCTGCTGGCTTGGCGCCACGTGCGCCCATCGAATAGCGTCAGGACCGGTCCGCGCCAGTATCGCTGCGCGGGCGGGGGCGTCCGTTCCCGGAAGGCGGCCCGGAATGCGATTGCGTCCGACTGGCTCAGTTCGGCGATCGAGCCGGGGGCCATCGTGTCGGACAGACCGGTGGTGCCACTGTAGGCGTCGTTCGGCAGTCCCCATAGAGGGCCCTGGACGCGGGGAAACAGGAGGAACAGGACGAGCATGAAGGGCAGGCCCTGGGCGAGCAACACGGCGCCCGTGCGCAGTTGCGCAAGCGCTGGCTCGCGCGGCGCCTGGAGGCTGAGCAAGGTCACCGTGGACGCCAGGGTGCCGACAATTACCAGCAGTCCGACGAGCGGAGTCTGGTCATACAGGAAGAGCGACATCTGCAGGAAGTAGCTCAGCAGCACGGCCGCATGCACGTCGCGCGGCGCACGGCTCTCCAGTTGCTTGATGCTCAGCAGTACAGCGAGCAGGGCCACGCCCGGATCCTTTCCGAAGAAGTGATCGAACTGCAGCTTGACCCCGACGCTTGCGACGAGGGCGACGAGCGCCAGCACAAGGCGATGGGGAGGGGGATGGCCGCGGCGGACCATCGCAGCCTGCGCCAGAACGAGGCTCGCGCATAAGCCGAGCAGCCACGCGGGAAAATGCTCGGCATGAGGAGCGATCGTGATGGCGATGCTGCCGAGAAGCCAGTAGCGGCTCGCGCCCGGAAGGTCGGACGCCTTATTCATCGTCGCGCTCCTGCAAGCTGTAAAGGGCAAGCTGGCGCAGGCAGGTCGAAATGTGCCTTGGGTCGCTCGACGCGGGCGCGGCCCAGTGCGGAAGGCTCAGCGCGAAGGGGCGGCCGGCGACGCTGGCAGTGAGTATCCAGGCGGTGAAGCGTGAGAGACGTTGCTCGACATCTAGGTTTGCCGGCAGGTCGTGCCAGTCGAGCTCGACGGCTCCGCCTTCGGCTCCGGCGAATTCCTTGGTCAGCATCGGCCCGCCGCGCGCGACGTTCTTCCAAGCGACGTGTCGAGGTGAATCCGACAGGCGATGGGGGCGCAGTCCGGCGAAGTCGTCGTCGCCGAGGCCGCTGCGGCGTCCGGTTGATTGATCCGTTGGGCCCCGCGGGAGCGTAGGTGGATCCGGTTCCGGTGTCGGATAGGCGAGGCAGCGGATATCCGGTGTGACGATGCTCCACGCGCGGATCAGGCCCAAGGGATACGTGGTTTCAATGGTCACGCGGCCGGGGCGGTGCCAGCCGCGGGTCGGCGTTGCCAGGGGAAGCGTGACTTCAGTCGTTTGCGAGGGGCCCAGATCGAGCGCTGCTGCGCCGGCCCGGGTGCTGCAGCGCAGGCCGGGGCGGCCGGCCGCGCGCGTGTTCGAAAGGAGTAGCGTGAAGTGCGCCACGTCGCCGGCAAAGACGGATTCGGCACGGCCGGGGCTCAGCGACAGGTGCAAGAGATTTCGAAAGGCGTGCACGATGCTCGCGACGGCGACGCCGGCGATGAGGAAGACGAGACCGAATCCGAGGCTGAGGTTGTAGTTGATCGACGCGAGCAGCATGACGGCGAGCGCAAGGGCGAACACGATCCCGCTCCGCGTTGGCAGGACGAAGATCCGTCGCTGACGCAGCACGATCGGCGCGTGCTCGGACGGGCCGACGCGAAAGAGCCAGTGATCGATGAAACGGCGCAGCCGATTGCGCAGGGCGGGCATCAGGGCAGGGCGACGCCGTGCAGGATGCGCGTGAGGCTCTCGGTACTCACTGGCCGACCGTCTCCGGCGTGATGGAGGCGATGACCGGCAATGTGCGGGAAGACGGTCTGGACGTCTTCGGGTAGCACGTGCTCGCGTCCGTCGAGGAGCGCCCAGGCGCGCGCGGCGGCGAGCAGTCCGAGGCCGGCACGCGGGCTCAGCCCGGCCGCGAGCTCATTGCTTTGGCGGGTGCTGGCCAGCAGGGCCTGCACATAGTCGATCAGGCGTTCGGCGACGACGACGTTGGCAGCGGCGCGCTGCAGGGCGAGGAGGTCGTCGGGATGGATCGCCGGATCTTGACGTTCGAGGAGTTCGCGCCGGTCCTCGCCCATCAGCAATGCGCGTTCGGCGGCCCGGTCCGGAAAGCCGAGGCGGATGCGCATCAGGAAGCGGTCGAGCTGGCTCTCGGGCAGCGGAAAGGTGCCCACCTGGTGCGAGGGATTCTGTGTCGCGATGACGAAGAAGGGGGAGGGCAGCGGGAACGTGGTGTTGTCCGCTGTGACCTGACGTTCTTCCATCGCTTCGAGGAGCGCGCTCTGCGTCTTCGGTGTCGCGCGATTGATCTCGTCGGCGAGGATCAGCTGCGCGAAGATTGGGCCCTGATGGAAGCGGAAGCTGCCCGCTTCCCTGTCGAACACCGATACACCGATGATGTCCGCGGGCAGCAGGTCGCTCGTGAACTGTATGCGCTGGAACTGCAGCCCGATCAGGCGAGCGATGACGTGCGCAAGGGTCGTCTTGCCCACCCCGGGTACATCCTCGATCAATAGGTGGCCTCGTGCGATCAGGCAGGCGAGCGCGAGGCGCAGCTCCTGATCCTTGCCGAGAATGATGTGGTTGGCGGCTTCGAGCACGCGCAAGGCGGGGCGGTGGGGCATGGCAGGGGCGTACTGTGATAAATTGGCCGCGAAGCGGTGATAATAGTCGACAAAGATCAACAGGCTGCGCCGGGAATGCCGGTGGCAAGCCGCTTGGAATGGTAGTGGCACGAAGCAGTTCGGCCGTGGGGGAGAGTGAGGGGATATGACGACGACGGCGTTCATTACGCATCGCGATTGCTGGCTGCACGATATGGGTTCGTTCCACCCGGAATGCGCCGACCGGTTGGCGGCAATCAATGACCGGCTGATTGCGGCCGGCCTGGACCTTTACCTGTCGTTCTATGACGCGCCGCTCGCAACCGCCGAGCAGATCCTGCGCGTTCATCCGGAGAGTTACCTCGACGAGCTCAACGCCAGCGTGCCGGAGCATGGTATCCGCCACCTCGATCCGGATACGGCGATGTGCCCCGGGACGATGAAGGCGGCGCTGCGCTCGGCGGGAGCAGGCGTGCTCGCGACCGACCTCGTGCTGAAGCGCGAGATCGAGAACGCGTTCTGCGCCGTCCGCCCGCCCGGCCATCATGCCGAACGTGCGAAGGCAATGGGCTTCTGCTTTCTCAACAACGTTGCGATTGCAGCGCGGCACGCGCTGGAAGCGCACGGGCTCGAGCGGGTCGCGATCGTCGATTTCGACGTGCATCACGGCAACGGCACCGAGGATGTGTTCCGCGACGATCCGCGGGTGATGATGGCGAGCATCTTCCAGCATCCCTTTTACCCCTATAGCGGCGCCGATTGCACGGCACCTCACATGGTCAATGTGCCCGTTCCGGCGGGCACGCGCGGGGACGCCTTCCGCCAGATTGTCAGCGACCGCTGGCTGCCGGCGCTGCGTGAGCACAAGCCGCAGATGATCTTCATCTCCGCTGGATTCGACGCGCATTACGAGGACGACATGGGCTCGGTCGGTCTCGTGGAGTCGGACTACGTGTGGGTGACGCAGCAGATCAAGGCGCTCGCCGAGGAGTGCGGACATCGCAACATCGTGTCGATCCTCGAAGGTGGGTACGCGCTGTCGTCCCTGGCGCGCTCGGTTGTGGCCCACATCAAGGCCCTGGCCGATCTGTGATCGGCGGATGCGGGGGCGGAGTAACGTACTCCACTGGTCGTATGGCGGCGATCAGGTAGAATGAATCTTTTATCTTTCGGCCCTCGCCCATGATTACCGGTTCGATTGTCGCCATCGTCACCCCGATGAACGAGGATGGCAGCCTGGATTTTCAAAGCCTCCGTTCACTGATCGACTTCCACGTGGCCGAAGGGACGGACGCCATCGTCATCGTCGGCACCACCGGTGAGTCGCCCACGGTCAACGTCGAAGAGCATTGCGAGTTGATCCGCGTTGCGGTCGAGCACGCCGCGGGGCGCATTCCGGTGATCGCCGGAGCGGGTGCGAATTCGACCAACGAGGCGATCGAACTCGCCCGATTCGCGCAGGAAGCGGGCGCAATCGCGCAACTGTCGGTGGTCCCGTACTACAACAAGCCGACGCAGGAAGGGTTGTATCGCCATTTCCGCACCATTGCGGAAGCGGTCGAACTTCCCGTGATCCTCTATAACGTGCCCGGCCGCACCGTCGCCGACATGTCGAACGATACGGCGCTGCGCCTCGCGCAAGTGCCCAACATCATCGGCATCAAGGACGCGACAGGCAGCATCGATCGCGCCTGCGACCTCTTCGCGCGCGCGCCGAAGGATTTTGCGCTGTACACCGGCGACGACATGACCGCCGCGGCGTTCATCCTGTTGGGTGGACACGGTACGATTTCGGTCACCGCCAACGTCGCTCCGCGCGCCATGCACGAAATGTGCGCGGCCGCACTCGCCGGCGATGCGCTCAAGGCGCGCGAGATCAATGCGCGCCTCGTCGGCCTGCATCGCGAGCTGTTCTGCGAAGCCAACCCGATTCCCGTCAAGTGGGCCGTCCAGCAGATGGGCAAGATCAAGGGCGGCATCCGTCTGCCGCTCACGCCGCTGTCCGAAGGCATGCGCGAACGCGTGCGCAACGCGATGCGTCAGGCAGGCGTGAATTTCTGATTACCAAGGATTTTCTGAATCTCATGAATCGTAGCGTGCGTACTTCTGCTTCTTTGCTTGCATTGGCCGTTGCGTTGACCGGATGTTCCGGTTCCCTGCTGGAGTCGAAGA
>NZ_DATFAO010000029.1:0-8767 GCF_035254505.1 Aromatoleum sp.
ACGCCGCGCCACATGGTGCCCGAGGACCAGGCCTTGGTGACCTTGCCGCCGTCGACCTCGACGTCGATCCGGAGGTGGCCTTCAATCCGGGTGACCGGGTCGATGGTGATGCGTTGGCTCATGGGAAAAGTCTCCTCGGAAGTTCTCAGGCAGCCTGCCCGGCCGGCGCGTGATCCTCACGCGGCAGCACCGGGAAGCGGCGGGTAATGACGATGTAGCCGAGCACCTCGATGGCGAACATGCCGAAGGTGACAAGCATTTCAGGAACGGACGGGAAGTAGGACCATCCATCGCCGGTCTGGTAGCCGACCAGATACGAATTCACGCGCAGCAGGATGCCCGCGAGCATCAGCACGACGCCGCCGGTGAAGAGGTTCGCCGGGTTCGCGCGCTTCGCCGGGCTGCCGAGCAGCCAGAACGGCAGCGCGAACGCGATCGTCTCGAGCCAGAACATGAAGGCCTGCGTCGTCGCCTCGAACGCGTAGCCCAACGCTCCACGCACGATCAGGTCGCCGAAGCGCACCGCGAGATACACGCTGAGCATCCCCAGCATGACCTTCGCGAGCGGCGTCAGCAGGTGGAGCTCGATCTGGCGACGGTAGGCCGCGGCGGCGAGGCAGGACTCGAACAGCACCACCGCGTAGCCGATCGTGATCGCCGAGATCAGGAAGATCGCCGGCAGCGCCATCGACTGCCACAGCGGATGGATCTGCGTGCCGAACACGACCAGCATCGAGCCGAGCGAGCTCTGGTGCATCATCGGCAGCACGGTGCCGAGGCCCACCAGGAAGAACATCGCCCGGCCGACCTTGCGCTGCGCATTCGTCCAGCCGAACTTCTCGAAGAAGGTCGGCGAGAACTCCAGCCACATCACGAGGATGTAGAGCGAGATGCAGGCCGCGACCTCGAACATCACGGAATTCGGCGACGCGTAACCCGGCCACAGGATATGCCAGAAGTTCCAGTAACGGCCGAGGTCGAAGATCACGCCCGCGCCCGCCAGCGTGTAGCCGAAGAGGCTCGCGAGCAGCGCCGGGCGCACCATCGGGTGGTACTCGCCGCGGTTGAAGATGTAGACCAGCATCGCGACCGAGAAACCGCCGCAGGCGAAGGCCGAGCCGATCACGACGTCGGCGACCACCCAGATGCCCCAGGGATAGCCATCGTTGAGGTTCGTGACCGCCCCGAGCCCGCCCCAGAAGCGCAGCGCCAGCACCGCGAAGGCGGTCAGGATCAGCACGCCGCAGGCGAAGGTCGCGGGGTTCAGCAGACGCCCGCCGACGGGCGTCGGCGCGGCATGAAGGTGCTTGCTCATTTCGAGTCCTCCTGCTTGCCGCCTTTGTCCGTGTGCGTCGCGTCGTCATCCTTCGGCATGTTGCGTTTGGCGAAGAAAGTCATCGCTCCCAGCGCCGCGATCGGCAGCGCGAGGCCGCCATACAGCGTGTGTTGCAGCGTCTCGGACTTCGACGCGAAGGACTGGTCCGGCAGCGGCTTGTGGCCGACCTTGTCGAAGGCCACGGCGGAGAGCTTCATCATCTGCGTACCCCCGAGTTCCTTGTCGCCGAAGAGATGCGGCACGTACTTCGCGGCCGCGCCTTCCCACGAAGGCTGGTCGCCGGTCGAGAGGTTGCCGCGTGGGAACTGCGTGACTTCGCCCGGCTGCAGCGCGAGCCGGCGCTTGGCCTCGTCCTTCAGGTCCGAGACCTTGCCGAACAGCGTCGCGCCGGTCGGGCAGACTTCGGCACAGGCCGCGTAATGGCCGTCCTTCATGCGATGGCGGCACAGCTGGCACTTGCCAATCGCACCGGTCGCCGACTGATAGTCGAACTTCGGGATGCCGAAGGGGCAAGCCGCGACGCAATAGCGGCAGCCGATGCACGCGTCCTTGTCGTAGCTGACGATGCCGGTCACCGGGTCCTTCGTCATCGCGTTCACCGGACAGGCCGACACACAGCTCGGATCGACGCAATGCAGGCAGGAGGTCTTCATGAACGAATAACCGTCCTGCTCCGCGTCCTTGATCGTCGCGGTGCCGTTCTTGTAGACCTTGATGACGTTGTAGGTGCGCGCGGTGGTGTCGAGCGGCATGTCCCACACCGCGTCGGCGCTGGTGTTGTAGTCGATCGGCAGGTCGTTGGCCGTCTTGCACGCAGTGACGCAGGCCTTGCAGCCGATGCACAGCGTCGCGTCGTACAACAGGCCGACGGCGTCGGGCGAGAGCTGCGCGTTGTCGCGCGCCTGCGCGCATGGCGTCGCGGCCGCACCGGCGACCGCCGCCCCACCCGCCAGCGCGCGCTTCAGAAAGTCGCGTCGGGTGCTCATGCTCACTCCCGTCCGGCTTTCGGGTCGGCAGGCTTGTCGTCCTTGCCGGCCTCCTGCTGTTCCGCGGCGTGCGACTTGCCGAGGTTCTGTGCGAGCTTCGCGCCGGCACCGGCCGCAGCCCCTGCGACCGCCGCGAGCACCGCGGCGGACCCGAGCGAGATGCCCTGCCCTTGCGGCTCGGCGATGGCCGGGTAAGCTGCCGGCGGCTCGACGTTCTTGACCTTTGCGAGCATGTGGATCGGCTTCTCGAAGCCGACGCCCTTCTCCGTACAGCCGATACAGGGATGGCCGCAGCCGACCGGCCAGGTCCCCGCGCCCGCGTCGCCGTAGAGCACGGTCGGACAGTTCGCGTAGGTCTCCGGCCCCTTGCACCCGAGCTTGTACAGGCAGTAACCCTTGCGATGGCCTTCGTCGCTGAACTTCATCGCGAAGCGACCGGCGTCGAAGTGCGCGCGGCGCTCGCAGTTCTCATGCACGAGGCGCGAATAGGCGAACTTCGGCCGACCGAGCTGATCGACTTCGGGCAATTTGCCGAAGGTCAGGAAATGCACGACCGTCGCGAGAAAGTTGTAGGGGTTGGGCGGGCAGCCGGGGATCGTCACCACCGGCTTGCCGAGCACTTCGGCGACACCCGTCGCGCCGGTCGGGTTCGGTCCCGTCGAGGGCATGCCGCCCCAGCTCGCACAGGAGCCGATCGCGATCACCGCCGCGGCGTCGGCCGCGCATTCCTTCGTCAGCTCGATCGCGGTCTGGCCGCCGACCTTGCAGTAGATGCCGTCTTCCTTGGTCGGGATCGCGCCTTCGATCACCAGCAGGTACTTGCCCTTGTTGTCGGCCATCGCCTGCTTGCGCGCGGCCTCGACCTGATGGCCGGCAGCGGCGAACAGCGTCTCGTGGTAGTCGAGCGAGATGATGTCGAGGATCAGCTTCTCGATCGTCGGATGCTCCGCGCGGAGCATCGACTCGGTACAGCCCGTACATTCCTGGAAGTGCAGCCAGATCACCGAGGGGCGGCGCTTCTGTTCCATCGCCTTCTGCACCGCGGCTTCCGCGCCGGTCGGCAGACCGAGCGTCGCCGCGACCGTCGCGCAGAACTGCATGAATGCGCGCCGGCTCATCCCCAGGCGCTCCTCGACCGGCCGCGCCTGCCAGGCTTCAGCCAGCTGTTTCAGTTCGTGGTGCATGCACTCCCCCCTTTTTCGATTCCTTGTAACCCGTCGTCGGCACCAGACAGTGCTCATTCACGAGAAGGGATTACAAGATCCGTGCCGGGAGCAGAACAGCGAAAAACGGTTTATTTTTCAGTCAATTAGAAAACTCGCCCGAAGCCTGGACGACAAGCGTCGCGCCACGCCGCGACGAATAGTGGAAAGCAAGTTTCCACCCTGCAAATCCATCGACTGGGGAAAATCGCCCAAAAGAATCAGGCGCTTGCGATCGTCATGAAATGCGGCATCGCAAAACCGGCTCGATCAGCGGAAAGACCGCGACCAGCGGTCCTTGCAGCGCAAGGCGCTGTCAGCGCGATTCGAGCACCAGGCGCCCGTTGGCGGGCTGGATCGGACGGCCATTGCGCGGATACAGGCGCATGAAGACCTCCAGCTGGTCGGCCGAAATGTGCTGCGGCTCCTTCATCACCGCCCACAGCACGCCTTCCGCACAAGGCGGCGTCACGTCGGAACCCATGAAGAGGTAATGTCCGCTGCTCGGTGGCAAGAGGCTCGCGACGTCGATCGTCGCAGCCGGCGCATATTCGCTGCGACGCTCGAGCGGCATGTTGTTCCACAGCATCTGCACCAGCGGGTGCGGCTTGTCGCCCGCCTCCAGCAGCACGCCGACGATCGCCGTCCTGCCGTCCGCGCTGCGGTGATGCAGATGCACGACCATGTCGGACGCCTGCCCGCCCACGCGCTCGGCCGACGGTCGATAGAACTCGAAGAACTCCAGCTCGTAGCGCTCGCCACGCAGTTCGACGCTCATCCCCGGGCCGACGTAGACGCGCAGCGTGCGGCCGGTGTCGGCGATGCGGAAACGCGTCTCGCGGTAGTCGAAGCGCGGCGGATCGAGATCGACCGCGACCCCGTTGCGCAGGTCGATCGGCGACTGGCGCTTGCCTTCGGAGCACAGCGCCCACTCCGGCCGCATGCGGCCCCAGCGGTCCGGGCCGGTTTCGCCTTCGTAACTCCAGTCGGGACGTGAAAAATCCGCAAGAAGACGCGCCGCGAGCGCTGCGTCGTGCGCGGAGGCCGGGCGGGATGCCGGCACAAGGGCAGCGGGCCGCAGGGACGGCTTCTCGTGCTCGACGGATGCCTTCGCGACGAGCACGGGCTTCTCGACCGGCGCGGGGGACGCGGCGGTCGGAGCCGACGCCTTGCGTGCCTTTCCGTTCAGCTTGTGCGACAGCCGGTCGCGCTCGCGATTGGGCGCATCGGCGCCGGCGGTGGCCGAATGGGACAGCGGCACCATCGGCGTCGCCTTTGCATCGTCGCCGGCCGTCTTCGCGATCGCGGCGACTTCGGTCGCCACCTTCTTCAGCTCGCTCACCGATGGCGGCTTGCAGACTTCCTGCCACATGCGCTCGTCGACGCTGTTGCGCGCCGCGAGAATGGGCGTCTCGTCGCCGCGCCCATCCTCGCGGATCACGATGTTCCGCTCGTCCATGTACACGCGCTTCACGGTGTAGAAGGCGCGGTTGTAGCAATCGTAGCGATTGAGCGCCTTCACCCAGGCGTAGCCTTCCACCGCCGCGCGCTCGGGCGTCAACACAATGCGGCCCCATGCGACCTTCGTGCCGCCCTCCGACTGGATGACGCTGGAGCGATCGATCTCGACGAGACGCTCGCGGTCACGCACCACCGTCTCCCAAGGCTGATCGGCCAATGCCGCGACGGGCATCAGCAGGACCAGCAGGAGAGCGCACGGACGCAGGGACAGGGGCAGTTTCATGACGGGCAATCGATCGGTACGGGCAAGGGCCACAACACGGTCTTCGGCTGCAATCGGCGAATCTTTAGGACTTTCCGGCAAGCATAGACAAGCATTACAATGCGCACTGTCATCAGGGAGTAGCCGCCCCCGCGCAAGCCGGGGGGATCACGTCAACAGACTTGCCCGTCGCGGGCATGGCGTGTTCAGCCTTCGGGCCTGGCGAGACTTTTGGCTGCATGCCCTCCGATTTTTTCGGGCCGGGGAGGCGTGCAGTCATCCGTCACGCGCCGGCCCGGAGCAACCCAATGAACTTCCCCTTCGAAGCCTTCGGTATTTCCACCGGTATCGTCGCCCTCGCCGAGATCGGTGACAAGACGCAACTCCTCGCCTTCATGCTCGCCGCGCGCTTTCGCCGCCCGTGGCCGATCATCGCCGGCATCTTCATCGCCACCATCGCCAACCACGCCTGCGCCGGCGCGATCGGTACCTGGCTCACGACCGTGATCGGCCCCGAGACACTGCGCTGGGTGCTGGGCCTGTCGTTCATCGCGATGGCGGTGTGGATGCTGATCCCGGACAAGCTCGACGAGGATGAGGTCACGGCGCCGAAGCTCGGCGTTCTCGCGACCACGATCGTCGCCTTCTTCCTCGCCGAGATGGGCGACAAGACGCAGATCGCGACCGTCGCGCTCGCCGCGAAATACGATGCCCTGGCCGCCGTCGTCACCGGCACGACGCTCGGCATGATGATCGCCAACGTCCCCGCCGTACTCCTCGGTAACGGCATCGCCCAGCGGCTGCCGGTGCGTCTCGTGCACGGCATCGCCGCGACGATCTTCGCGGCGCTCGGCTCGGCGGTCCTGCTCGGCTTCGGCACGACGTAACGAGGTGCAAGAATGGGCAGCAAACTGCTTGCCGGCGAGCGGCTCGTCCGGTAAGGTTCATGAATTCGTTGGGGGTGCCCGCGGCAATGGTGCGCGCGGGCTGAGACAGTCCCTTTGAACCTGACCCGGGTCATGCCGGCGTAGGGAAACGCATTCATGAACATCAGTCCGTCCGCTTCCTCTTTCCCGTCAGTCCGTAGCCAACGCGTGGTGCCGCAATGAGCCGCGTGATTCCGAACGTCGTCTCCATTGCGGGCGTCGATCCGAGCGGCGGCGCAGGACTGCTCGCGGACCTGAAAGCCTTTTCGGCGCTCGGCGCCTATGGCTGCGGCGTCGTCGCGGCGCTCACCGCGCAAAACACCCAGGCCGTCACCGGCGTGCATGCGCCGCCGACCGACTTCCTGCGCCTGCAGATCGACACGCTGTTCGCCGACGTCAAGATTCACGCGGTGAAACTCGGCATGCTGGGCAGCGCCGACATCGTCGCGACGGTCGCGGATCGGCTCGCGCATTTCGATGCGCCGAACGTCGTCTGCGATCCGGTGATGGTCGCGAAGAGCGGCGATCATCTGCTCGCGCGTAACGCCGTCGCGATGCTGATCGAGGCGCTGCTGCCGCGTACCTTCCTGCTGACGCCGAATCTTCCCGAAGCAGGCGTGCTGCTCGAACAGCGCCCGCCCGAGACCGTCAAGGAGATGTACCGCGCCGCCGAGCGCCTGCGCGAGATGCTCCCGCTCTCAAGCGAGCGCTGGGTGCTGCTCAAGGGCGGCCACCTGCCCGGGAGCGAAGTCGTCGATCTCCTCTTCGACGGCGACCGCATGATCGAACTGCCCTCGCCGCGCATCGAGACCAAGAACACCCACGGCACCGGCTGCACGCTCGCCTCGGCGATCGCCGCCTTGCTGCCGCAACGCGCCGGCGGCTTCCGCCCCGTCGAGGCAGCTGTGCGCGATGCACGGGACTACCTGCTGCGCGCGATCGCCGCGAGCGGCGCGCTGTCCGTAGGCAGCGGCCACGGCCCGGTCCATCACTTCCATGCGCTGTGGCGCGGCTGAATACCGCCGGCCGACACCCTCCGAACACCGCCCCCTGCCGCCCCGCGCGGCAACCGCCCTCCCCCGAACCCCATAAGCCGTCAAGCGAATTCCCCAGGAGACCGCACCATGAACGCCACCGAAAAATTCATCGCCGCGAAGGCGCACGTCGACGAGGCCGCGATCGCGCCGCTGCCGAACTCGCGCAAGATCTACGTCGAAGGCTCGCGCCCGGACGTCCGCGTGCCGATGCGCGAAATCTCGCAAGCCGACACCCCGACCGCCTTCGGCGGCGAGAAGAACCCGCCGATCTTCGTCTATGACACCTCGGGCCTCTACACCGACCCGACCGCCAAGATCGACATCCGCTCCGGCCTGCCGGCGCTGCGCCAGCAGTGGATCGAGGAGCGCGGCGACACCGAAGTGCTCGCGGACCTGTCGTCCGAATTCGGCCGGCAGCGCGCCGGCGACCAGTCGCTCGACGAGTTGCGCTTCCCCGGCCTGCACCGCCATCCGCGCCGCGCCAAGGCCGGCGCCAACGTCAGCCAGATGCACTATGCGCGTAAGGGCATCATCACGCCCGAGATGGAATACGTCGCGATCCGCGAGAACATGAACCGCCGCGCCTACGTCGAAACGCTGCGCGGGACGGGCCCGACCGGCGAGAAGATGGCGAAGCTCCTGACCCGCCAGCACCCCGGCCAGTCCTACGGCGCGTCGATTCCGGAAGAGATCACGCCCGAATTCGTGCGTTCCGAAGTCGCGCGGGGCCGCGCGATCATCCCGAACAATATCAACCATCCGGAAAGCGAGCCGATGATCATCGGCCGCAACTTCCTCGTGAAGATCAACGCCAACATCGGCAACTCGGCGCTCGGCTCGTCGATCTCCGAGGAAGTCGACAAGATGACCTGGTCGATCCGCTGGGGCGGCGACACGGTGATGGATCTCTCGACCGGCAAGAACATCCACGAGACGCGCGAGTGGATCATCCGCAACTCGCCGGTGCCGATCGGCACGGTGCCGATCTACCAGGCGCTCGAAAAGGTCAACGGCAAGGCCGAGGAACTGACCTGGGAGATCTTCCGCGACACGCTGATCGAGCAGGCCGAACAAGGCGTCGACTACTTCACGATCCACGCGGGCGTGCTCCTGCGCTACGTGCCGATGACCGCGAACCGCATGACCGGCATCGTCTCGCGCGGCGGCTCGATCATGGCGAAGTGGTGTCTCGCGCACCACAAGGAAAGCTTCCTCTACACGCACTTCGAGGACATCTGCGAGATCATGAAGGCCTACGACGTGGCCTTCTCGCTCGGCGACGGCCTGCGTCCGGGCTCGATCTACGATGCCAACGACGACGCGCAGCTGGGTGAGCTGAAGACGCTCGGCGAACTCACCGACATCGCGTGGAAGCACGACGTCCAGACCATCATCGAAGGCCCGGGCCACGTGCCGATGCATCTCATCAAGGAGAACATGGACCTGCAGCTCAGGTATTGCCGCGAAGCGCCGTTCTACACCCTCGGGCCGCTCACCACCGATATCGCGCCGGGCTACGACCATATCACGTCCGGCATCGGTGCCGCGATGATCGGC
>NZ_DATFAO010000030.1:0-4937 GCF_035254505.1 Aromatoleum sp.
ATCAGTGAGGCCTTGATCGATGTTTTCATGGTTGTCATATCATCCGCACCCTAGCATGGGCAGCAAACTGCGTGGATTTTGGACGTGGCGGATCGGTCCGTGCAAACGGCATGCCGGGCAATCTAGCATTTTGTTTAAATTCGCGCAGCAATTCTTTAATTGCCAACGCAATTTGCAGGCGATAGGCCGGTCGAGCCGGGAGCCGAAGGGGCGAATCGCAAGACCACGGGGAAGGCATGGAGCCCTCCCCGTGCATCTGCTCGACATCAGCGGTCAAGCAGGATCCGCAGCATGCGGCGCAGGGGCTCGGCGGCGCCCCACAGCAGTTGGTCGCCGACGGTGAAGGCACCGAGGTATTCCGGCCCCATCGCCATCTTGTGCAGGCGGCCAACGGGGACCGTCAGCGTGCCGGTAACGGCAGTCGGGGTCAGCTCACGTTCGCTGATTTCGCGCTGATTCGGCACGACCTTCACCCAGTCGTTCGCGCCGGCGATGATGTCGCTGACCTCGTCGAGCGGCACGTCCTTGCGCAGCTTGATCGTCAGGCCCTGTGAGTGGCAGCGCATCGCGCCGATACGGACGCAAAGGCCATCGATCGGAATGCTACCCGGCGAACGGAAAGCCGGGTTGCCAAGGATCTTGTTGCACTCGGCGCCGCCCTTCCATTCCTCCTTGGACTGGCCGTTGTCGACGGGCACGTCGATCCACGGAATCAGGCTGCCGGCGAGCGGAACGCCGCGGAAATTCTTCACGGGGAAATCAGCCGAACGCATGGTTTCCGCGACCTTGCGATCGATGTCGAGAATAGCCGAGGCCGGATCGGCGAGTTCGGCCTTCACGGCGTCATGGAGCGTGCCCATTTGCGACAGCAGTTCGCGCATGTTCTGTGCGCCGGCGCCGGAAGCGGCCTGGTAGGTCATCGCCGACACCCATTCGACGAGGTCGTGCTTGAAGAGGCCGCCGAGGCCCATGAGCATCAGCGAGACCGTGCAGTTGCCGCCGATCCAGTCGCGACCGCCCTTCACCAGCGCGTCCTTGATGACATCCATGTTCACCGGATCGAGGACGATCACGGCATTGTCTTCCATGCGCAGCGCACTGGCAGCGTCGATCCAGTGCCCCTTCCAGCCGGCTGCGCGCAATTGCGGATAGACGGCCTTCGTGTAATCGCCGCCCTGGCAGGTAATGATGATGTCCATCTGCTTGAGCACGTCGACATTGGACGCATCCTGCAGCGGCAGCGAAGCTTCCTTGCCTCCGAACGCAGGGGCCTTGCCCCCTGCAGCCGAGGTGGAGAAATACACCGGTTCGATGTGGGCGAAGTCGCCCTCTTCCACCATGCGCTGCATCAGCACGGAGCCGACCATGCCACGCCAACCAACCAGACCTACCTTGTTCATTTGCCTTACCTCGAATTGCAAAAAATCGCTTAGAGCGCCGCCAGGACGGCATCCCCCATCTGTCGCGTCCCGACCCGGTTCGTTCCCGGCTCGTAGATGTCGCCGGTCCGATACCCTTGGGCCAGCACCTTTTTGACGGCAGCTTCGATCCGAACCGCCGCTTCTTCCTTATTGAAGGTATAGCGGAGCATCATCGCGGCCGACAGGATCGTCGCGAGCGGATTCGCAACGCCCTTGCCGGCGATATCCGGAGCCGAACCGTGGGATGGTTCGTAAAGGCCCTTGTTGTTGGCATCCAGCGAAGCCGACGGCAGCATGCCGATCGAACCGGTGAGCATCGAGGCCTCGTCCGACAGGATGTCGCCGAATATGTTGCCGGTCACCATCACGTCGAACTGCTTCGGTGCGCGCACGAGCTGCATTGCGGCGTTGTCGACGAGCATGTGGGAGAGCTGGACGTCCGGATATTCGGGCGCAAGCTCGGTCATCACATCGCGCCAGAGCTGCGTCGTTTCGAGCACGTTCATCTTGTCGACGGAACACAGGCGCTTGTTGCGCTTGCGGGCGGCGTCGAAGGCCACACGCCCGATGCGGCGGATTTCCGACTCCGTGTAGTGCATCGTGTTGAAGCCGTAACGCTCGCCATCCCGCAGCTCGATGCCACGCGGCTGACCGAAGTAAATGTCGCCTGTGAGTTCGCGCACGATCAGGATGTCCAGGCCGGCCACGACCTCGGGTTTCAGGGTCGACGCATTGGCCAGTTCGGGATAGAGGATCGCCGGACGCAGGTTGGCGAAGAGACCGAGGTCCTTGCGAATGCCGAGCAGGCCGCGTTCAGGCCGCTGTTCGCGCGGCAGAGAGTCCCACTGAGGACCACCGACGGCCCCCAGCAGAATGGCATCAGCCTCCCGCGCGAGCTTGCGCGTCGCCTCCGGGTAGGGATCGCCCGTCGCATCGACCGCGGCACCGCCCAGGAGCCCTTCTTCGAGCTCGAACTTCAGGTCCAGCGCTTCGATGACACGCACGGCCTCGGCCATGATTTCCGGACCGATTCCGTCGCCCGGCAGAACGCAAATCTTCATCAACTATCGTCTCCTGGTAAGCCTTGCGCCGAGCGCGTCAGGCAAAATAGTACGGGTGTTGAGCGCGACGTTGCTCTTCGAACGCGCGGATCTTGTCGGCATGACGCAGCGTCAGTCCGATGTCATCCCAGCCATTGAGCAGACATTCCTTGCGGAAGGCATCGACCTCGAAAGGAATCACTCGTCCGCCCGGGGAGGTGACTGTCTGCGCCGCCAGATCGACTGTGAGCCGATAACCTTCGTTCGCTTCGCACTCGCGGAACAGTTCGTCGACCAGCGCGGCAGGCAGCACGATTGGCAGCAGGCCGTTCTTGAAGCAGTTATTGAAGAAGATATCGGCAAAGCTCGGGCCGATCAGCACACGGAAGCCGTAGTCTTCGAGCGCCCACGGCGCGTGCTCGCGCGAGCTGCCGCAGCCGAAGTTATCGCGCGTAAGCAAGACCTGTGCGCCGGCGTAGCGCGGCTGATTGAGCACGAAGTCGGCGTTCTTCGGCCGGTTCGTGCAGTCCTGACCCGGCTCGCCGTGGTCGGTATAGCGCCATTCGTCGAACAGGTTCGGCCCGAAGCCGCTGCGCTTGATCGACTTCAGGAATTGCTTCGGGATGATGGCATCGGTATCGACGTTGGCACGGTCCAGCGGCGCCACCAGGCCATCGAGTACGGAAAACGGTTTCATTCTCTCTGTATCCCCCGGGGCGATTCGCACGCCCCATTCAATATCGCATCGATGCCGCCCGCCAGGGACGGCACCTGCATCAGTCGATCACGCCAGCGTGCGCACGTCGACGAAGCGACCGGTCACCGCTGCGGCCGCGGCCATCGCCGGGCTTACAAGATGCGTGCGCCCACCGGCGCCCTGACGGCCTTCGAAATTCCGGTTCGATGTCGAAGCGCAATGCTCACCCGGCTCAAGACGGTCGGCGTTCATCGCGAGGCACATCGAACAACCGGGCTCGCGCCATTCGAATCCGGCGGCGATGAAGACCTTGTCGAGCCCCTCGGCTTCGGCCTGGCGCTTCACGACTCCCGACCCAGGAACGACGAGCACGCGCTTGACGCTGGCCGCCTTCGAGCGGCCTTTGGCAACGGCAGCAGCTTCGCGCAGATCCTCGATCCGCGAATTGGTACAGGAACCGATAAATACCTGATCCACGGGGATCTCACCGATCGGCGTGTTGGGCGCGAGTCCCATGTAGCGCAGGGCGCGCTCGATGCCTTCCCGCTTGACGGGATCGCTCACCTGTTCGGGATCCGGAACACGGCCGCCGACGGTCGCCACCATCTCCGGCGACGTCCCCCAGGTGACCTGCGGCTCGATTGCGGCGCCGTCGATTTCGACGATCTTGTTGAATTGCGCGCCGTCGTCGGACTTTAACGTACGCCAGTACTGAACAGCCTTGTCCCAGCCCTCGCCTTGCGGCGCCAGCGGCTTGCCGCGCAGATAGTCGATCGTGACTTCGTCGACGCCGACCAGGCCCGCACGGGCGCCGGCTTCGATCGCCATGTTGCACAAGGTCATGCGTCCTTCCATGGACAAGGCGCGAATCGCGCTGCCACCGAATTCGATCGCATACCCCGTACCGCCGGCGGTGCCGATGCGGCCGATCACGGCAAGTGCGATGTCCTTGGCGGAGACGCCCGCCCCAAGCGTGCCATCGACGCGAACGAGCATCGTCTTGGACTTCTTCTGCAGCAGGCACTGCGTCGCGAGGACGTGCTCGACCTCGGACGTACCGATGCCGTGCGCCAGACAGGCGAAAGCGCCATGGGTCGACGTGTGCGAATCGCCGCACACGACTGTCATGCCGGGGAGCGTCGCGCCATTCTCGGGCCCGATGACGTGAACGATGCCTTGCCGTTCATTTTTGAACGGGAAGTAAGCCAGTGCGCCGACTTCGCGGATATTGGCATCGAGCGTCTCGACCTGCTGCCGCGAGATGGGGTCGAGTATGCCCCGCTCCCAGTGGTCCGTCGGCGTGTTGTGGTCGGCGGTCGCGACGATGGAGCTCACGCGCCACGGCTTGCGGCCGGCGAGCTTGAGGCCTTCGAACGCCTGCGGGCTGGTGACTTCATGCACCAGATGGCGGTCGATATAAATGAGCGCAGTGCCGTCGGCTTCCTGATGCACGACATGACTGGACCAGAGCTTTTCGTACAGCGTTTGGGCTTCCATCCAATTGTTTCCGCGGGGAGAAAGGTTTTCGATTATTTCACACGGGGCGCCGACTGAATAGCGGGCGCGACGACCACGCCGCCCAAGCCATCAGCGACGCGCACGCTCATAGAGCGGCTCTACGCGTTCAGCATATTCAGCAAGGTCCCGGCGCCGGGTTTCGTGAGCCGGGTGGGTGGAAAGCCACTGCGGCGGAGCACCGTTCGCCTTCGCCGACATCTTGTCCCACAGGCTGAGCGCGGCGTGCGGATCGTAGCCGGCACGCGCCGCCAACTCCACTCC
>NZ_DATFAO010000031.1:0-12056 GCF_035254505.1 Aromatoleum sp.
CGAGACCGCCTGCCGGCGCAAGCTGCGCCTGCGGCTCGTCGTGCACCTCGAACGCCGCGCCCCCGGCCAGGCCGACCCGAATCGCCTGCCGATGCACCGCGAGACGCAGGACATCCTCGGCGTCAACGTGATCCGCGTCGTCCTGCCGGTGGCGGCCGGACGCAACATCGCGGTGCTGCTCGAAGCGGCCGTGCGCTCGACGATCCTGCAGCTGCGCGGAATCGATTCGACGCAGGAATTCATCGAGCGTCACCAGCGGCTCCTCGACGCCGGCGAAGGCAGCCACTAGGCAACTTGCCCATCGGCCACAGCGCGACCGCCGACGCGCAGGGCCTTGCCGCAGTGCGGCATCGGCTGATACGCTCAGGTTCTTTGCGCCGTCAGCAAAGGTCCCCGTAATGACTGCCGAACATCCGGACTATCTGGAAAAGATCCTCAACGCCCGCGTCTACGACGTGGCCGAGGAAACCCCGCTCGACCTCGCCTCCAACCTCTCGGCGCGCATCCACAACCGAATTTTCCTGAAGCGCGAGGACATGCAGCCGGTGTTCAGCTTCAAGCTGCGCGGCGCCTACAACAAGATGGTCCATCTCTCGCCGCAGGCCCTGAAGCGCGGCGTTATCTGCGCCTCGGCCGGCAACCACGCGCAGGGGGTCGCCCTGTCGGCGCAGCGGCTCGGCGTGCGCGCCGTGATCGTGATGCCGACCTCGACGCCGCAAATCAAGGTCGATGCGGTGAAGGCGCGCGGCGGCGAAGTCGTGCTCGCCGGCGACTCCTACTCCGACGCCTACGCCCACGCCGTCGAGCTCGAAAAGACGGAGAAGCTCACTTTTGTCCATCCCTACGACGATCCGGACGTGATCGCCGGGCAAGGCACGATCGGCATGGAGATCCTGCGCGCGCATCCGGACCCGATCCATGCGGTGTTCTGCGCGGTCGGCGGCGGCGGCCTGATTGCCGGCGTCGCCGCCTACATCAAGCGCCTGCGCCCGGAAACGAAGATCATCGGCGTCGAGACCGTCGACGCCGACGCGATGACGCGCTCGCTCGCCGAAGGCCGGCGCGTCGCACTAGACCAGGTCGGTCTCTTCGCCGACGGCACCGCCGTCAAGCTGGTCGGCGAAGAGACTTTCCGCCTGTGTCAGCAGTACGTCGACGAAATGGTGCTGGTGGACAACGACGCAATCTGCGCGGCGCTGAAGGACGTGTTCGAGGACACGCGCTCGATCCTCGAGCCCTCGGGCGCGCTCGCCGTGGCCGGCGCGAAGGAGTATGCGAAGCTGCACAATCTGCACGGCAAGAACCTCGTCGCCGTGGCCTCCGGCGCGAACATGAACTTCGACCGCCTGCGCTTCGTCGCCGAGCGGGCCGAAGTGGGCGAGCAGCGCGAGGCGGTCTTCGCGGTGACGATTCCCGAGCGTCCGGGCTCCTTCCGCAAATTCTGCAGCCTCGTCGGCAACCGCCACATCACCGAGTTCAACTATCGCTACGCCGACCCGCAGCAGGCGCACATCTTCGTCGGCGTGTCGGTGCACAACCGCGCCGAGGCGACGCGCATCATCGAGATGCTCGACCGCCACGAGCTGCCGGCGGTCGATCTCACCGACGACGAGATGGCGAAGAGCCACATCCGCTACATGGTCGGCGGGCGTGCGCCGCATGTGAATCACGAACTCGTGTACCGCTTCGAATTCCCCGAGCGGCCGGGCGCGCTGATGAACTTCCTCTCCAACCTGCATTCGGACTGGAACATCAGCCTCTTCCACTACCGCAACCACGGCTCCGACTTCGGGCGCGTGCTGGTCGGCATGCAGGTGCCGCCCGAAGACAAGACGGCCTTCCAGGACTTCCTCGACCGCCTCGGCTACGAATACGTCGATGAGTCCGCCAACCCCGCCTACCGGATGTTCCTCGGCTAGGCGCCGACCCGAAACGCCCCGCGCTCCGTCAGGATCCAGTCCATCGGCCGGTCGTGGGGCTGCGGGTTGACGCTGTCGACACGCGCGAATTCGAAACCCAGGCCGACGGCGACGGGATTCATCACCGCCAGCGTGCGGTCAAAATATCCGGCGCCGTAACCGACGCGGTAGCCCGCGCCATCGAAAGCATTGCACGGGATCAGCACGACGTCCGGAACGAGCGGCTCGCCCTCGGGCGGGTGCGGGATGCCATGGCGATCGAGCGGCATTTCCATCCCCGGCGTCCATCGCCGGAACGACATCGGCCCGGGCTGGTGCGGCACGATGGGCAGCACGGCGATGCGCGAGGCGTCGGCGGCGAGCCAGTGCGCGACGGCCGCCCGCAGGTCGGGTTCGCCACGAAACGGCCAGCAGAAGCCGAGCACCGTCGGACGCAGTTCGGCGAGCAGCGTCTGGAGATGGGTTTCGAGCGGGCGCATCAGCGCCGAGCGGTGGGCGGCGGTCAGCGCTTCGCGCGTCGCGATGCCGTAGGCGCGCAGCGCCTTGCGATATTCGGCTGGAGTCGTGCCTTGGGCGGAAGGGAGGGTACTCACTGTGGTATCTTCAGAATGTTTTGAAAGGGATGGTAAGGGATGGCAAAGGGTTTGTGGGCAGCGCTGGCATTCGCGCTGGCCAGCCTGAGTCCGGCGGCGTGGGCGCAACTGGGCGATGATCGGATTCTGGCAGCACGGGAGGCCTTGCGCACGGGTGATCGCGCGACGCTCGAACGCCTGTCCAGCGCGCGCGACCCGCATGTGCTCGACCCCTACGTCCGCTACTGGCGGCTTTACAGCCTCCTCGCCCGCCCTGAACCGGCGCCAGCCGCCGAACTGATCGAATTCCTGCTCTACGAACCGGATAGCCTGCTCGCCGAGCGCCTGCGCGCCGATTGGCTGCGGCACATGGCGCGCGACCGCGACTGGAGCGGCTTCCTGCAACTCTATCCGGACCTGCGCGAACCCGACGCCGAACTACGCTGCCTGCAACGCAACGCGCGGCTGGAGAACGGCGACATGACGGTGATCGCCGAAGTGCAGGATCGGTGGATGGAGCTCGTCGACGCGAACTCCGCGTGCGAGACAGTGTTCCGCACCCTGGCGCTCGCCGGCCACATCACGCCGGACCAGTTGTGGTGGCGCATCCGCCGCCAGACCGACAGCCGCAATCCCGCGGCCGCCCGCGCGACGCTTTCATGGCTGCCGGTCAGCGAGGCGCCGGCGCTCGCCGAATTCGAGCGCGCCACCAAGTCGCCCGCTGCCTATCTCGACAAGCTTCCGCCGAATTTCTCGACGACGCGCATCGGCCGCGAAGTCGCGCTCGCCGCCCTCACCCGCCTCGCGCGCGAAGACGTCGCGGCGGCGCGCGTCCGCTTCGACCGCATCGAAGAGCGCTTCGCTGCCGAGGAAAGGTCTTATCTCTACGCGGTGCTCGGCCATCAGGGCGCGCTTCAGGGCTCGGCCAACGCCTCGGCCTGGTTCCGCGCCGCCGGCAAGATCCCACTGAGTGCCGAGCAGCGCGCCTGGCGCGTGCGGGCCGCCCTTCGCACGGAAGACTGGCGCGGGGTGCAGGCGGCCATCGAAGCCTTGCCCGCCAACGAGCAGGCGCTGCCCGAGTGGACCTACTGGCTCGGCCGCGCGCAGGCCGCCCAAGGGCGGAGTGCGGAGGCGCAGGCGCAGTTCCGCCGCATCGCCGGGCAGCCGAATTTCTACGGACTGCTCGCCGCCGAAGAACTCGGCCAGACCTTCGCGCCGCCGACGCGCAGCGGCACCGTGACGGCCGACGACATCGCCCGCGCGGAGTCCGACCCCGGGCTGCGCCGCGCGCTGGCGCTGTATCGCCTCGACATGCGCACCGAGGGGATGCGCGAATGGTCCTGGGCCCTGCGCGGCCAGGACGACGGCTTCCTGATCGCCGCCGCGCGTCTCGCGGTACGCAACGAGATCTACGACCGCGCGATCAACACCGCCGAACGCACCGATCCGCAGGCGAACTACGACCTGCGCTTCCTCGCGCCCTACCGCCAGATCATCGAGCCTCAGGTGCGCCAGCAGGGCCTCGACCTCGCCTGGGTGTACGGCCTGATGCGCCAGGAAAGCCGCTTCATCGTGCCCGCCCGTTCGAGTTCGGGCGCGCAGGGGCTGATGCAGGTGATGCCGACGACCGGCAAGTGGGTCGCGAAGAAGATCGGCATGAGCAACTACCAGGCGAACATGCTCTCCGATCCCGATACCAATGTGCTGCTCGGCACGAGCTACATGCGCCTCATTCTCGAGGACCTCGACAGCCATCCGGTGCTCGCCTCCGCCGGCTACAATGCAGGACCGGGACGCGCCCGCAGATGGCGCGAGGACCGCCCGCTGGAGGGCGCGATCTATGCGGAAACGATTCCCTTCGACGAAACACGCGATTACGTAAAGAAGGTAATGACAAACGCCGTGATCTATGCGGCAATGTTCGAAGCCCGCCCGCAGTCGCTGAAGGCCCGCCTCGGAACGATCGCGCCGCGGATATCCGCTGACCGGTGATTGCTTGCCGGTCCTTCGTCAGGAGGCCTGCAACATGAAGATCGAACGTGTCATAGTGATCGGCGGCTCGGGTTTCGTCGGGCGCGCGGTCGCCAACCGGCTCACCGAGGCGAACATCGATGTGATCGTGCCGACGCGCCATGTGGACCGGGCGCGCGATCTCACCTTGCTACCGACCGTCGAGGTCGTCCAGGCCGATGTCCATGACGAGGCCACGCTACGAAGCCTCTTCGACGGCGCGGATGCGGTCGTCAACCTCGTCGGCATCCTCCATTCGCGTTCCGGCGATCCCTACGGACCCGATTTCGCGCGCGCGCACGTCGAACTGCCGCGGAAGATCGTCACCGCCTGCCGCGCAATGAGGGTGCCGCGACTCGTGCACGTGAGCGCGCTCGGCGCCTCGCCCACGGGGCCGTCCGAGTACCTGCGCTCCAAGGCCGCCGGCGAAGAGGCGATCCGAGCCGCCGGCCATTCGCCCGCGTGGACCGTCCTGCGTCCGTCGGTGATCTTCGGCCGCGAGGACCACTTCCTCAATCTTTTCGCGCGGCTCGCGTGCAAGGTCCCGGTGCTGCCGCTCGCCGGCATGCACACCCTCTTCCAGCCGGTGTATGTCGGCGACGTCGCCGACGTCGTGTTGCACTGCCTTGCCCATCCGCCGAGCGCCGGCCAGATTTACGAGCTCGCCGGGCCGAAGGTCCATGCGCTGCACGAACTGGTCGAATACGTTGCCGAACTCGCCGGGTGCCACGTCCTTGTCGTGCCGCAACCGGAAGCGCTCGCGATGCTGCAGGCACGGCTGATGGAGCTCTCGCCGAACCCGATCATGAGCCGCGACAACGTCCGTTCGCTGCGCGTCGACTCCCTCGCGAGCGGCCCGCCCCTGCCCTTCGGCCTGACCCCGACCCCGGTCGAAGCGGTCGCGCCGAGCTACATCGGTAACGAATCGCAGCGCGCACGCTACTATTCCCTCCGCAACCGGCAGCGGTATCGTCAGGACTGACGCCGCGCCCCCACCCGCTCTTCAGGAGACGTCTGCATGAAGCTGATCATCGGCAACAAGAACTACTCCTCGTGGTCGCTGCGCCCCTGGCTCGCCGCCCGCGCGTGCGGCGCCCATTTCGAGGAGATCCGCATTCCGCTGCATACGCCCACGACGCGCGAACGCATCCTGAAGCATTCGCCGTCGGGCAAGGTGCCCTGCCTGATCGATCACGCGGTCACGGTGTGGGACTCGCTCGCGATCTGCGAATACCTCGCCGAGAAATACCCGCAGCTGTGGCCGACCGATCCCACTGCTCGCGCGGTCGCGCGCTCGGTCAGCGCGGAGATGCACTCGAGCTTCCAGGACCTGCGCCAGAAGATGCCGATGAACATCCGCAAGGACTACACCGGCCAAGGCCACACGCCCGAAGTCGACGCCAACATCGCGCGCATCGAGGCGATCTGGAACGACTGCCGCGAGCGCTTTGGCAAGAAGTCAGGCGCTGGCCCCTATCTCTTCGGCGCCTTCACGGCGGCGGACGCGATGTTTGCGCCGGTATGCTTCCGCTTCAAGACCTACGGCATCCAGCCGCAGGGCGCGGCCGGCGAATACCTGGCGATGATGCTCGCGCACCCGCTGATGCAGGAATGGGCCGCCGCCGGTGCGGCCGAGACCGAATCGATCGCGGCCGAGGATCTGTACGGCTGATGCAACGTTACATCGTCGGCGGCGCCGTGCGCGACCGCCTGCTGGGCCTGCCGGTGCAGGATCACGACTGGGTGGTGGTCGGCGCGACCGCCGACGAGATGCTCGCGCAGGGCTTCCGCCCGGTGGGCAAGGACTTCCCGGTCTTCCTGCACCCGCAGACCCACGAGGAATACGCGCTGGCGCGCACCGAGCGCAAGAGCGGACGCGGTTACCACGGCTTCACGATGCACGCCTCGCCCGAGGTCACGCTCGAAGAGGACCTGATGCGCCGCGATCTGACGATCAACGCCATTGCCGAGGATGAGGCCGGCAACCTGATCGACCCCTACGGCGGGCGCGACGACCTCGAACGGCGCGTCTTTCGTCACGTCAGTCCGGCCTTCGCCGAGGACCCGGTCCGAATCCTGCGCGTCGCGCGCTTCGCGGGGCGTTTCGCAGACTTCACGCTCGCGCCCGAGACGCTCACGCTGATGCGCCGGATGGTCGCCGATGGCGAAGTCGACCATCTCGTGCCCGAGCGCGTGTGGCAGGAACTGGCGCGCGGCCTGATGGAGGCGAAACCGTCCCACATGCTGCGGATGCTGCGCGAATGCGGCGCGCTCGCCCGCATCCTGCCGGAACTGGATCGCCTGTTCGGCGTGCCCCAGCCGAAGGAATATCACCCGGAAGTCGACACTGGCGAGCACATGATGCTCGTGATGGATCATGCCGCAGCGACGCAGCAGCCGCTCGCCGTGCGTTGGGCGTGCCTGGTGCACGACCTCGGCAAGGGCGACACGCCGGCCGACGTGCTGCCGCACCACTACGGTCACGAAGCACGCAGCGAGGAACACGCGCGCAGCGTCTCCGAGCGGCTGCGCGCGCCCGCGGACTGCCGCGACCTGGCGGTGATCTTCGCGCGCGAACACGGCATCCTGCACCAGGTCGAGAAGCTACGCCCGGAGACGATCGTGAAGCTCCTCGAACGGGCCGACGCGCTACGCCGCCCCGAGCGCTTCCTGCTGCTGCTCGATGCGGCCGCCTGCGATTTCTACGGCCGCCCGGGCATGGAGCAGCGCCCCTATGTGCGCACCGAGCGCTGGAAGGCTGCGCTGGCGGCAGTCCAAACCGTCGACGCGGGGGCCATTGCGCGCACCTGCACGAACAAGGCGGACATCCCACAACGGGTACATGCAGCGCGCGTCGCCGCGGTGAAGGAGGCACAATCGTCCGCCGGCTAGGCTCCCGGGGCCTTCAGATTGCTCGCAGCACCCCCCAAACGACCAGCGACAACAGGAGGGTGCTCGTGAACGGCAGGTGGAAAGCACGGCCAAACACTCGGAAATGCAGGTCTCCGGGCAAATGGCCGAGCCGCAAGGTACGTGTCAGCCCCGGGCGGAACACCTCGGTAACGATTACCATCAGCACGATCACGACCAGCCACTTCAACACAAATCGCTTCCCCCGAAATAAAACATTAGACTCGCGCCCATCCTCGGCCGCAAGGTATCCAAGCCTCCCCCTGATGACCCACCTCGATCAAAAGGCGTCGCAATCATGAACGCCAACCGTTTCGGCGATCTCGAAGTCCTGGCCTGCAGCCCAGCAGGCGCGCCTCGCTCCTCCACGCCGCTGCTGTTCATCCACGGCGCCTACACGGGCGCCTGGTGCTGGAGCGAGCACTTCCTGCCCTACTTTGCGCAAGCCGGCTACACGAGCTACGCGGTGTCGCTTTCCGGCCACGGCGCGAGCCGCCGCGCGGGCCTGCTCGACGCCTTCTCGATCGACGACTACGTTCGCGATGTCACGGAAGTTATCGCGCGCCTGCCGTCGCCGCCGGTGCTGATCGGCCACTCGATGGGCGGCATGGTGGTGCAGAAGTACCTCGAACGGGCTCGGGTGCCGGCCGCGGTGCTGCTCTGTGCCGTACCGCCGCACGGCCTGATGGGATCGGCGATCGGGTTGATGCTCGCCAAACCGAATCTCCTCAACGACCTCAATCGCATTCTCAACGGCGGCCACCCGGACCCGGACGGCCTACGCGACGCCCTCTTCCACCAGCCGATCGGCGTCGACACGCTGATGCGCTACTACGCGCTGTGTCAGCCCGAATCGCATCGCGCGATTTGGGACATGACCTTCTTCAACCTGCCGTTCCCCGCGCTGATGCATCGCCCGCCGATGCTCGTCGTCGGCGCCGAGCATGACCAGCTGATCCCGCCCGCGCAGGTGATGATGACTGCCGCGACCTACGGCGAAGAGGCGCACATCATGCCCGGGATGGGCCACGGCGTGATGCTCGAACAGGACTGGCGCACGGTGGCCGACCTGCTTGCTGCGTGGCTTCCGACACAAATTGAATGATTCGGATCTAGCAATCTGAATCATTTCGATTCATGATGGAATCGCGGGCACCAAAAGGGTGCCTGGTCGGCGCCGTGCAGGGCGGACGGTCTTCCCTGCGGTGCCGATTGCGGCAGTCCGGTACGCACTACGTTCGGGCTCAAGATTCGGCCGAATCGGCCGATAACTGACTCAGGACGCCGAACCACCAGACGACACCGCGGAGGCCATCATGGTGATGATCATGGACATGACGACAGGCAAGGTGATCACGGAACCCGAGGAGTACGGGGACGAAGTGCTCAACGCAAGCTGGCTGCCGCCGCAACGCGAGCCCGCGGTGCAACTGCAGCTGGTGCAGGTCGAGCACATCGAGACCGCTCCGAAAGCGCCGCCGATCGACGCCGAACACTTCCTCGAAGCGGTCTATCGCTTCCAGGAGTGACTTTCGCGCAGCTTGCGCACGCGGGTGCATGACCGCCTGAGCTCCGGATACGGGCCGTGCCGGAGCACGGGCTGTTTTTACCCGCGCGCGAAAGGTGTTTGCGCGCGGGAGGTCGCCTCTTACAGGGCGTGTACGCGATCGCCGCGCAGGAAACCCAACAAGGGTTCGTCGATGCCCTTGCCGACGGCCAGCACCTTGAAGAGCTCGCCCATCTCCTGCGGCGTCGTCAGCCGCTGCACCGCACGTGCGGCCCGGATGTAGTCCGCACTCTCCTCCGGCGCACGCCGCGCCAGACATTCCAGCACCCCGCAGTTGAACAGGAAGGCCGCCTGATTCGCGTAGCCGTACACGTCGAGCCCCGCCTCGAAGGCGGCTTCCGCGGCTGCGGTGAAGTCGACGAAGGCAGTGATGTCGTTGAGCCCCGGCCACAGGAAGGGATCGGCATGCGCGTTGTGGCGGTAGTAGCACAGCAGCGTGCCGTTCGAACGTGAGGGCAGGTAGTACTCGGCGCGCGGATAGCCGTAGTCGATCAGCAGCAGTGCGCCCTTGTCGAGCCGGCGCGCCCACTCCGCGATCCACGCACGCCCCGCGAGGTTGATCTCGGTGACGTACTCGCCGCTCTGCGGCTGCGGCAGTTCGAGTGCCGTGGCGTACTCCGCCACCGCGCCCGTTGCCGGCGAATCGGCCCAGCGCAGCGTGCCGCTGTCGTCGAGCGCGACACCCCGTTCGAAGAGCCCCTCGGGACGTTGCGCGACGATGTGCACCGGCATCACGTCCAGCACTTCGTTCGCGACCAGCACGCCCGAAAAGTGCTCCGGCAGCGTGTCGAGCCAGCGCACCCGGCTCGCGAGATGCGGCGCCTTCGCGGCGAGCGTGTCGAACTGGCGTTCGCGCAGCTCGCCTGAGACTTCGAGGATCGAATAGGTCTCGGGCAGGCTGCCGCGGCGTTCGAGCTCCAGCAGCAGGTCGGCCGCGAGGAGGCCCGTGCCGGCGCCGACCTCGATCATCGCGGGGGCCGATACGCGCATCACCTGTTCGACCTGGGCCGCCAGCGCCTGGCCGAAGAGTGGCGTGAGCTCGGGCGACGTGATGAAATCGCCGCCGGGACCGAACTTTCGCGCGCCGCCGCTGTAATACCCGAGACCGGGCTCATAGAGCGCGAGCGCCATGTAGCGCGAGAACGGAATCCACCCGCCCGCCTTGGCGATGGCGGCGTGGATCGTCTGGACGAGGCGCTCGCTCTGCGCGAGGGCGTCGTCGGAAGGTTGAGGCAGGGACATGGGGGCAATCGGCCAGCGGGAAAGCGCGTATTCTAACCGGGCGCGCGCCAGGCCCATTGCAGACGAGTTGTGCGGCTTCAATGGCGTCGATCCGCCCCCTTTCCGGGGGTTCCGCGCCTCGTTGGCGCGTGGCGGACGCCTGGGCACGCAACACCCCGGAAGGGGGCTGGCTGCGCGGTGCATTACGAAAAGTGCTTGCGGCCACTGAATAACCAAGCTTTCTTGTTGCATCACAGACTCTACGGACCATGCAGGACACTCCCGTCATCCTCGTCACCGGCGCCGCGCGGCGCGTCGGGGCGGAAATCGCGCGCACGCTGCATGCGGGTGGCGCCCGCGTCGTACTGCATTACCGCAGCTCGGCGCGCGAGGCCGATGCGCTTGCGGCGACACTCAACGGTCTGCGCCCGCATTCGGCGTGGCTCGTCCAGGCCGACCTGAAGGAGGACGGCGCGCCCGAGGCCCTGGTCGCCGCCGCGCTGGCGCGACACGGGCGGCTCGATGCGCTCGTGAACAACGCTTCGACCTTCTACCCGACGCCGATGGGCCGCATCGACGCGGCAGCCTGGACCGACCTCATGGGCTCCAACGTCAAGGGACCGCTCTTCCTGTCGCAGGCCGCCGCCCCGGCTTTGCGCGAACGCCGCGGCGCGATCGTCAACATCGTCGACATCCATGCCGAGCGCCCGATGAAGCACTACCCCGTGTATTGCGTGGCCAAGGCGGCGCTCGCCGGCCTCACCCGCGCGCTCGCGCTGGAGCTCGCCCCCGAGGTGCGGGTGAACGGCGTGTCGCCGGGGCCGATCGATTGGCCCGAGGACGGGCAGTTCCCCGCCGACGAGCGCGCGGCGATCATCGACCATACGCTGCTCGGGCGCATCGGCAGCCCGGCTGATATCGCGCGCACGGTGCGTTTCCTGATCTTCGACGCCCCCTATATCACCGGCCAGATCCTCGCCGTCGACGGCGGGCGCAGTGCGCATCTGTAAGTCACGCGGTAAGTCCCTGCCGTCAAAGGTATAATGCGCCCCGTTTTTCCTGCTGGACATCCCGCCGTGAACGCCCTGACCGCTGCCGCCGAGGCGGCCCTCCCCGACGCCGCCCCGATTGCAGACGGCGCCGACGACAACGCCGCGCCGCGCTTCTCGAACACCTTCCTGCGCCTGAAGAAGAAGCTCGAGCGCTCGGTCGGCAAAGCGATCGGCGACTTCAACATGATCGGCGAAGGCGACACGGTGCTCGTGTGCGTGTCCGGCGGCAAGGATTCGTACACGCTCCTCTCGTGCCTCTTGGCGCTGCGCGAGCGCGCGCCGGTCAATTTCCGCATCGTCGCGATGAACCTCGACCAGAAGCAGCCGGGCTTTCCCGCCGACGTGCTGCCGGCCTACTTCGAGTCGATCGGCGTCGAGTACCGCATCGTCACCGAGGACACGTACTCGATCGTCAAGGACAAGATCCCTGAGGGCAAGACGACCTGCTCGCTGTGCTCGCGCCTGCGCCGCGGGATCATCTACCGCGTCGCGAAGGAGATCGGCGCGACGCGCATCGCGCTCGGCCACCACCGCGACGACATGATCGAGACGCTGTTCCTCAACATGTTCTTCGGCGGCAAGCTGAAGTCGATGCCGCCCAAGCTGGTCAGCGACAACGGCGAACACGTCGTGATCCGCCCGCTCGCCTACTGCACCGAGAACGACATCGCCCGCTTCGCGCGCACGATGGAATTCCCGATCATCCCGTGCAACCTCTGCGGTTCGCAGGAGAACGCCCAGCGCAAGCAGATCAAGAACATGCTGCAGGCCTGGGGACGCGAGTTCCCGGGGCGCATCGAGTCGA
>NZ_DATFAO010000032.1:0-24344 GCF_035254505.1 Aromatoleum sp.
GCGGTCCGCATGAAGGAGCAGGGCAAGGCCAAGGAGATCGTCGCCGTCTCGATGGGCCCGGCCCAGTGCCAGGAGACGATCCGCACCGCGCTCGCGATGGGCGCCGACCGCGGCATCCACGTGCTCACTGACGCCGAGCTGCAGCCGCTCGCGGTGGCGAAGCTCCTGAAGGCGATCGTCGAGAAGGAGCAGCCGGGCCTCGTCATCCTCGGCAAGCAGGCGATCGACGACGACTGCAACCAGACCGGGCAGATGCTCGCCTCGCTCCTCGACTGGGCGCAGGGCACCTTCGTGTCCGGGCTGGAGCTCGAAGCGGCCGGCGCCGCCATCACCCGCGAGGTGGATGGCGGCCTGGAGCGCGCGAAGGTGCGCCTGCCGGCCGTCCTGACCGTCGATCTGCGCCTCAACCAGCCGCGCTACCCGGGTCTGCCGGCGATCATGAAGGCGAAGAAGAAGCCGCTCGACGTCGTGACGGCGGAGTCGCTCGGCGTCGATCTGTCGCCGCGCCTGGCCACGCTGAAGGTGGTCGAGCCGCCCAAGCGCCATGCGGGCGTGAAACTGTCTTCGGCCGCCGAACTCGCGGCCAAGTTGAAAGATCTGGTGGAGGCCGCGTAAATGAGCATCCTCGTACTTGCAGAACACGACAACACCCAGCTCAAGTCCGCGACGCTGAATGCCGTCACGGCGGCAGCGCAGATCGGAGGCGAGATCCATCTGCTGGTCGCCGGCTCCGGCTGCGGCGCCGCGGGCGAAGCAGCGGCGAAAGTCGCCGGCGTGTCCAAGGTGCTGGTCGCCGACGATCCCGCGCTCACCCACCAGCTCGCGGAAAACCTCGCGCCGGTGATCGCCTCGACGGTCAAGGCGGGCGGCTACAGCCACCTGCTCGCGCCGGCCTGCAGCGTCGCCAAGGCGGTCATGCCGCGCGTCGCGGCGCGCCTCGACGTGATGCAGATCTCCGAGATCAGCGCGGTCTTCGACGCCTCGACCTTCGAGCGTCCGATCTACGCCGGCAATGCGCTGGCGACGGTGCAGTCGCGCGATCCGATCAAGGTGATCACGGTGCGTACGACCAAGTTCGCCCCGGCCGCCGCGACCGGCGGCAGCGCATCGGTGCAGTTGGTCGGCGGCGCAGCCGATGCCGGCGTGTCGAGCTTCGTGTCGCAGGACCTCACCCAGAGCGCCCGTCCCGAACTCACCTCGGCGCGCGTCGTCGTCTCCGGTGGGCGTGGTGTCGGCTCGGCCGACGGCTTCGGCCTGCTCGACAAGGTGGCCGACAAGCTCGGCGCCGCGGTCGGCGCCTCGCGTGCCGCGGTCGATTCGGGCTTCGCGCCGAACGACTACCAGGTCGGCCAGACCGGCAAGGTCGTCGCGCCGGACATCTACATCGCCGTCGGCATCTCGGGTGCCATCCAGCATCTCGCCGGCATGAAGGACTCCAAGGTGATCGTCGCGATCAACAAGGACCCCGAAGCACCCATCTTCAACGTCGCCGACTACGGACTCGTAGCCGACCTCCACGAAGCGCTCCCCGAGCTGGCCCAACGGCTGGGCTCGTGAGCATCGAGGCCGCTCTTCATCGAGCGGCCGGACAGGAGGCTAGGACGAGACGCGTCGGCGCGGCGGATTGCGCCGGGCCGACGCGGACTCGCCCGGCGTACCGGCGGTGCGCGATGATAGGCGTTCCGCCTGATGTGGAAGAGGGGAGAGGTTAGGCATATGAAAGCAAAGATCGTGGCCAAGGGCCTCTACAAGATCTTCGGACGAACACCCGAAGTCGCGATGGAGATGCTCCGCAAGGGCCAACACAAGGACGACATCTTCAAGCAGACCGGCATGGTCGTCGGGGTGCAGGATGCCAATTTCGCAGTCAATGAAGGCGAGATCTTCGTCATCATGGGCCTGTCCGGTTCGGGTAAATCGACGCTGATCCGTCTGTTGAACCGACTCGTCGAACCGACCGCGGGGCAGATCCTCGTCGACGGCGTCGACGTCGCGACCATGAGCAAGGCGCAACTGGTCGCATTGCGCCGGCGCGACATGGCGATGGTGTTCCAGTCCTTCGCGCTATTGCCCCATCTCACGGTGCTCGACAACACGGCCTTCGGGCTCGAGATCGCCGGTGTCGGGCGCAAGGAACGCGAGATGCGCGCAATGGAGGTGCTCGACGAAGTCGGTCTCAAGGCTTTCGCGCACAAGCGCCCGTCGGAGCTCTCGGGCGGCATGCAGCAGCGCGTGGGCCTCGCGCGGGCGCTGGCCGTGAACCCGTCGCTGATGCTGATGGATGAAGCCTTCTCGGCGCTGGATCCGCTCAAGCGCACCGAAATGCAGGAACTGCTGCTGACCCTGCAGAAGGAGCACAAACGCACCATCATCTTCGTCTCGCATGATCTCGACGAAGCGTTCCGCATCGGCAACCGCATCGCCATCATGGAAGGCGGACGCGTCGTGCAGATCGGCACGCCCGACGACATCCTGCGCAATCCCGCCGACGACTACGTGCGCGCCTTCTTCAAGGGCGTGGACGTCAAGCGTTACCTCACCGCCAAGGATGTCGCGCTCCTGGATGAGGTCCTCGTCATGGAGGCGCCGTCCGACATCGGTGCCGGCTTCGAGTCGGCGATCGGCCGGCTGCGGCAGATGCGGCGCAACTACAGCTTCGTCGTCGACAAGGAAGGCCGCGTGCTCGGCACCGTGTCGATCGATTCGATGCACCGTTGCCTGGAAGAGGGAAGGATGACGCTCGAGCAGGCGCTGCTCGACGATATCCAGCCGATTTCGGGCGACACCCGCATCAACGAGCTGATCGGCCATATCGTGAAGAATCCCTACCCGCTCCCGATCATCGATGGCGAGCGCCGCTACCTCGGCGCCGTGACCCAGACGATCCTGCTGCGGAACATGGTCCAGGAGGAGACGGCCAATGCGTGACTTTCTGCCGATCGGCGAGTGGGCCGATAAATCGATCAATTTCCTGCTCGAGAACGACCACGGCGCCTTCGGTGCGGTCGGCTCGGTCGTCGGGAGCCTGACCGAACTCATCGAGAAGGGACTGCTGGCCGTTCCCAACTGGGCGCTCGCGCTGCTACTGGTGGTTGTGGCGTTCTGGCGTGTCGGATGGCGCTTCGGGCTGTTCAGCGCCGCCGCCGCGGTGGTGATCATCGGAACCGGCTTCTGGGACGCGACGATGGCGACGCTGGCGCTGGTGATCGCGGCGACCCTGATCAGCCTGCTGGTCGGGGTCCCGCTCGGCATCTGGACCGCGAAGAGCAACCTCGCGGCATCCTTCGTGCGTCCGAGCCTGGACTTCATGCAGACGATGCCGGCCTTCGTGTATCTGATCCCGGCGGCGATGCTCTTCGGTCTAGGCAAGGTGCCGGGGGTGCTGGCGACGGTGATCTTCGCGATGCCGCCGGTCGTGCGCCTGACGAACCTCGGCATCCGCCAGGTCAACAGCGAACAGGTCGAAGCGGGCATCACCTTCGGCTGCACGGCGCGCCAGTTGCTGTTTAAGGTGCAGATTCCCGGCGCGCTACCGTCCATCATGGCCGGCATCAATCAGACCATCATGATGGCGCTGTCGATGGTCATCATTGCGTCGATGGTCGGTGCCGGCGGTCTCGGCAACGATGTGCTGACCAGCATCGCGCGTCTCGACATCGGGCTCGGTTTCGAGTCCGGCTTGGCGGTCGTGCTGCTCGCGATCATCCTCGACCGGATCACCGAGAGCTTCGGCGTGCATCGCCAGAAGAAGGCCTGACGACAGCGTTTTCAGGCTTGCGCCGAGGGGCGCCGCTGCGAGGAATTCCTTGCGGCGGCGCCCCTCGCGCCTTTTCGGAGCGAGGCAATCGGTTAGCTCACGTGACGGCTGCTGCTGCGCCCGGCAAGGGGATCGGAAGCGTCGGTGCGGTCGTTTGCGTCGCGTCAACGCGGCCTCGTTTGTAGCGTGCCAGCGTTGCATGATGGGGAGCGTTCCGTCCGCTGGGGAACACGGAGGAGGGTATCCAAATGAAGCAAAAGATCGTTGCCAAGGGCCTTCACAAAATCTTCGGACGAAGACCCGAGGTCGCGATGGAGATGCTCCGCAAGGGCCAGCACAAGGACGAGATCTTCGAGCAGACCGGGATGGTCGTCGGGGTGCGCGATGTGAATTTCGCAGTCAATGAGGGCGAGATCTTCGTCATCATGGGTCTGTCCGGCTCGGGGAAGTCGACGCTGATCCGTCTGTTGAACCGCCTTATCGATCCGACCGCGGGCCAGATCCTCGTCGATGGCGTCGACGTGGCGACCATGAACAAGGCGCAACTGATCGAATTGCGCCGGCGCGACATGGCGATGGTCTTCCAGTCCTTCGCGCTGTTGCCGCATCTCACCGTGCTCGACAACGCGGCCTTCGGGCTCGACGTCGCCGGTGTCGGACGCAAGGAGCGGGAGCTGCGTGCGCTGGAGGTGCTCGATGCAGTCGGCCTCAAGGCTTTCGCGCACAAGCGCCCTGCGGAGTTGTCCGGTGGCATGCAGCAGCGCGTCGGCCTCGCACGGGCGCTGGCGGTGAACCCGTCGCTGATGCTGATGGACGAGGCCTTTTCGGCGCTCGACCCCTTGAAGCGCACCGAAATGCAGGAGCTGCTGCTCACGCTGCAGAAGGAGCACAAGCGCACCGTCATCTTCGTCTCGCACGATCTCGACGAAGCCTTCCGCATCGGCAACCGCATCGCCATCATGGAAGGCGGGCGCATCGTGCAGATCGGCACACCCGAAGAGATCCTCCGCAACCCCGCCGACGACTACGTGCGCGCTTTCTTCAAGGGCGTGGACGTGAAGCGATATCTCACCGCGAAGGACATCGCCTTGCAGGACGAGGTGCTGGTCATCGAGGCGCCGTCCGACGTCGCTGCGGGCTTCGAGTCTGCCATCGGCCGGCTGCGGCAGATGCGGCGCAACTACTGCTTTGTTGTCGATACCGAGCGCCGCGTGCTGGGCGCAGTGTCGATCGATTCGATGCGCCGTTGCCTGGAAGAGGGAACGATGTCGCTTGAGGATGCGCTGCTCGACGACATCCAGCCGATATCGGGCGATATGCGCATCAACGAGCTGATTCGCCACATCGTCAAGAATCCCTATCCGCTTCCTATCGTCAATGGTGAGCGCCGTTACGTCGGCGCGGTGACCCAGACGATCCTGCTACGGAATCTCGCTCAGGAGACGGGCAACGCGTGAGTAGGTCGCTTGCAGACAACCCGTCGCGTTTCGATGAGTCGCGATCGGGCACGCGAGACGCGCATGGACACGAATCCCGTCTATATTTGACGTATATCGAACGAAGTATGTCGCAATTGGAACAGGGTGGCCCACCTGTGGGGATACCATGCGTCCATTAAATAAAAAAATTTCGGGGGGAGCGCCGGCGGCAGTTCGCACCGGATTGCATCCCTCACGGTCGGTCAAAAATGGCTGGAAGGAGACAATTCGATGCTGGAATCAACGAAGGTAGCGCCCACTTATCGCTTCGCGTTCGTGACGCTCGACAACTATTCGATGATCGCGCTCTCGAGCGCCATCGAGCCTCTGCGCATGGCGAACCACCTGAGCCGGCGCGAGGTATATCAATGGGTGATCGTCACGCTCGACGGCCAGCCAGCAGTGGCCAGCAACGGCATGTCGATGGGACCGACGGTCGCGCTCGACGACATGGGGCCGGTCAACATCGTTTTCGTGTGCGGCGGCATCAAGGTCAAGGAGGCGGTCACGCCGCCGCTGTTGCACGCCCTGCGCCGCTTCGCGCAGCGCCACATTCCGATCGGCTCCCTGTGCACCGGCAGCTACGCGCTTGCCAAGGCCGGCGTGCTCGAAAAGCATCGCGTGGCCATCCACTGGGAGAACATGGCGGGACTCCTCGAAGAGTTTCCCGGCATCAACTTCACCGAAAAGCTCTTCTCGATCGGGTACGACCGCTATACCTGCTCCGGCGGCGTCGCGCCGCTCGATCTGATGCTGCACCTCATCCGCGAGCATCTCGGGCATGACATCGCCTCGGCGATCTCCGAGCAGTTCATCGTCGAACGCATCCGCGACGACAACGATCGTCAGCGCGTTCCGCTGCAGTCGCAGGTCGGCTCCTGCCACGAGAACCTGCTCAAGGTCGCCTCGTTGATGGAGTCGAACATCGAGGAGCCGCTGTCGCTCGACGAACTGGCCGACGAGATCGGCATCTCGCGCCGGCAGATCGAGCGCCTCTTCAAGCGCTACCTCAACTGCGTGCCGACGAAGTATTACCTGGACCTGCGGCTGCGCCGCGCGCGCGAACTGCTGCTGCAGACCTCGATGTCGATCCTGGACATCACGATCGCCTGCGGCTTCCAGTCGCCGCCGCACTTCTCGAAGTGCTATCGCGGTCTCTTCGGCTATCCGCCGAGCGCCGAGCGGGTACAGACGCGCAGCAAACCGGCGCTCGCATCCTCATCCGGTCCGCTGCTGGCGCTGCAGCACTAACAGTCGATGCCGGGCGCCGGCTGCTCCGCCGGCGCCCTCTCTTCTTACTTGAACACGACCGTCTTGTCGCCGTTCAGAAACACGCGGTGCTCGACATGGAAGCGCACCGCGTTGGCGAGTGCCTTGCATTCCGAGTCGCGTCCGGTGGCGGCGAGCATTTCCGGCGTGAAGGTGTGATCCACGCGTTCGACGATCTGCTCGATGATCGGGCCTTCGTCCAGATCCGCCGTGACGTAGTGCGCCGTCGCCCCGGTGAGCTTGACGCCCCGCTCATGCGCCTGGTGGTAGGGTTTCGCGCCCTTGAAGCCGGGCAGGAAGGAGTGGTGGATGTTGATCGCGCGGCCGCGCAGTTTCCGGCAGAGATCGTCTGACAGGATCTGCATGTAGCGCGCGAGCACGACGAGTTCGCTCTGCGTCTCGTCGACGATCTCCAGCAGCCGGGCTTCCTGCTCGGCGCGCGTCTCTTTCGTGACCGGCAGGTGGATGTAGGGGATGTCGTGCCACCGCGCCAGTCCCTCGAGATCCGGGTGGTTGGAGACGATCGCGGTGATCTCCATCTTCAGTTCGCCGGTGCGCGTCCGGTACAGCAGGTCATCGAGGCAATGGTCGAATTTCGAGACCATCAGCAGCACGCGCGGCTTGCGCGTCGCCTCGTGGATGGCCCATTCCATCTTCTCTTCGCGCGCGATGGGCAGGAAGCCTTCGCGCAATTGCGCCAGCTCGGGCGTCGCGTCCGCGTCGGCCTGGAAGGTGGCGCGGATGAAGAAGCGGTCGGTCAGGACGTCGTCGAACTGCTGCATATCCATGATGTAGCAGTGATTCTCGGCGAGGTAGCTGGATAGCTTGGCCACCGTGCCGGTACGGCTCGGGCAGGACGCGGTGAGGATGTATTGCCGCTGCGGGTCGTATTTGATGTTCATGTCTGGAGTGCTCCCCCGGATTGTGGATAGCCGGTCGAGTCGTTCTCGAACCGTGCCGCGCCGAGTTTATGGAGAGCACCCGCCTGCGATTGTCCCGGATGCGACGAGGGCTTCTGTCGTCGCGACTTCCCTTCGATGAAGCGTTTTCGCATGCGGCCGGCACGTCGCGGCTGGGCATGCCTGGGTCGCGCTTCTGTCTGCCCGCGGAAAGGGGGATGCCTAACATTCGCCCCAGATCAGTCGCCGCCGCACGGCAACTGTCCCAAAAACCCCACCGCGATAAGGGAACGAAAATGGCAGACGATTTCGAAGACGACCTGGACCTCAATAGCCTGGACGATGACGAGCTTGTCGCTCAGGTACACGACGATCTCTACAACGGCTTGAGGGACGAGGTCGAGGAGGCGACGAACATTTTCCTCTCCCGCGGGTGGGGCGCCGACCGCATCCTCAATGAGGTGCTGGTCGAAGGCATGCGCATCGTCGGCGTCGACTTCCGCGACGGCATCCTCTTCGTGCCCGAGGTGCTGCTCGCCGCCTCCGCGATGAAGGGCGGTATGGAGATTTTGCGGCCGCTGCTCGCCGAGACCGGCGCCGAGCCGATCGGCAAGATCGTCATCGGCACCGTGAAGGGCGACATCCACGACATCGGCAAGAACCTGGTCGCGATGATGATGGAAGGCGCGGGCTTCGAGGTCATCGACATCGGCATCAATATCCCGGTCGAGACCTACCTCGAGGCGCTGGAGAAGCACAAGCCCGACGTCCTGGGGCTGTCCGCACTGCTCACGACGACGATGCCCTACATGAAGGTCGTCATCGACACGATGAAGGAGCAGGGCATCCGCGACAAGTACATCGTGCTGGTCGGCGGCGCGCCGCTCAACGAGGCTTTCGGCGAGGCGGTGGGGGCGGACGGCTATTGCCGCGATGCCGCAGTCGCGGTCGAGACGGCCAAGAGCCTGATCGCCGACCGTCGCGCCCAGCGCGCGGCTGCCTGACATGTACTCGGTTCGGCGCTGGTCCGTGCGTCACGCACGCGGGCTGGAAACCTTTTACACGCTGTTCGAGAAGGCCTTCGTCGCGCTCGATCCGCTGTGGTCGCGAATCGGCTATCAGCGGATGGAGAAGCCGGTCGCGGCCTTCGAGCGCACGGTCAAGGGCTTCCTCTTCGACTGCAAGATGTGCGGGCAGTGCGCCTTGAGCTCGACCGGCATGTCGTGCTCGATGAACTGCCCGAAGAACCTGCGTAACGGCCCCTGCGGGGGCGTGCGCGCCAACGGCCACTGCGAGGTCAGGCCCGAGATGAAGTGCGTGTGGGTGGAGGGCTTTGCCGGCAGCCAGCGCATGCGCATCACCGGGCAGCAGATCCACGTGGTGCAAAAACCGGTCGATCGCCGCCTCGAAGGGCGTTCGTCGTGGCTCAAGGTGGCGCGGGAGAGCGCCGCCGCGCGCAAGGCAGAGGTGCAGGCATGATCTTCGAAGACGAACCGGTACCCGGCTATCCGCTGCCGATCCTCCCCGGGCACACTTCGCCGGGCCGCCTGGAGCGAGTGCTGCGTGCGGGCTCCTTCGCGGTGACGACGGAGCTCGAACCGCCCGATTCGGCCGATCCCGAGGAGGTCTATCGCCGCGCGCGCGTGTTCGACGGTTATGTCGATGCGATCAACGCGACCGACGGCAGCGGCGCCAACTGCCATATGTCGAGCGTCGCGGTGTGTGCGCTGCTCACGCGTATCGGCTATGCACCGGTGATGCAGATTTCCTGCCGCGACAAGAACCGCATCGCGATCCAGGGCGACATCCTCGGCGGCGCGGCGATGGGCGTGTGCAACGTCATGTGCCTCTCCGGCGACGGCGTGCAGTCCGGCGACCACCCGCAGGCGAAGCCCGTGTTCGATCTCGATTGCATGAGCCTGCTCGAGATCGGCCGCAAGATGCGCGACGAGCATCAGTTCCAGAGCGGACGCAAGCTCGCCTTCGCGCCGCGGGTGTTCCTCGGCGCGGCTGAAAACCCCTTCGTGCAGCCCTACGAATGGCGGCCCCATCGCCTGGCGAAGAAGATCGCCGCCGGTGCCCAGTTTATCCAGACCCAGTACTGCTACGACGTGCCCCGGCTCAGGGTCTTCATGAACCGGGCGCGCGATCTGGGGCTGCTCGACAAGATCTTCATCCTCGTCGGCGTTGGCCCGCTGCGCTCGGCCAAGGCGGCCGAATGGATGCGCAGCAACGTCCCCGGCATCCATATCCCCGACAGCGTCATCAAGCGCATGGCGGGCGCCGAAAACCAGGCCCAGGAAGGACGCCGCCTGTGCGTCGACCTGATCCAGGAGATCCGCGAGATCGACGGGATCTCCGGCGTACACCTCATGGCCTACCGCCAGGAGGAGTCGGTACCCGAAATCATCGAACGTTCTGGCGTGCTCGCGGGGCGCACGCCGTGGTACCCGGACCGCGACCGCAAACTTCAACTGCATAGGAACGCATCATGACCGACACGATCATCAGCTCTGCCACCAGGGAATTCGCAATCGGCTTCGAACGTCCGTTCGCCATCATCGGCGAACGCATCAACCCCACAGGTCGCAAGATCCTTGCCGCCGAGATGGCGGCCGGCGACTTCAGCCGCGTCGAGGCCGATGTTATCGCGCAGGTCGAGGCCGGCGCCCACATGCTGGACGTCAATGCCGGTATCCCGCTCGCCGACGAGCCGGCGATCCTCGCGAAGGTGGTGCAGATCGTGCAGGGCATCACCGATCTTCCGCTGTGCATCGATTCGTCGATGGTCACCGCGCTCGAAGCAGGGCTCGCGGTGTACAAGGGCAAGGCGCTGGTGAATTCGGTCACTGGCGAGGAAGACCGGCTGGAGACCGTGCTGCCGCTCGTGAAGAAATACGGTGCAGCGGTCGTCGCGATCTCCAACGACGAGACCGGCATCTCGCAGGATCCGGACGAGCGCTTCCGCATCGCGAAGAAGATCGTCCAGCGCGCGGCCGACTATGGCATCCCGGCGTGCGACGTGGTGGTCGACCCGCTCGTGATGCCGATCGGCGCAGTGAATCTCGCCGGCGTCCAGGTGATGAAGCTGGTGCACCGCCTGCGCACCGAGCTCAAGGTGAACACCACCTGCGGCGCGTCCAACGTGAGCTTCGGCCTGCCGCAGCGCGAGGGCATCAACGCGGCCTTCCTGACCATGGCGATCGCCTCCGGCATGACCTCGGCCATCACCAATCCGCTGCATACGGAAATCGTCAAGGCATGCATGGCGGCCGACGTGATGATGGGCCACGACCCCGATTGCGCGCGCTGGATCCGTCGCTTCCGCGAGCAGCCGGCGCCGGGCTCCGATGGCGCGCGGGGTCGTCGCGAAGGAGGTCGCCGTCGTCGCGAAGGTGCAGGCGCCGAGGGCGCTACGATCGTGAGCGCTTGAGCGCTGACGACAAATTTGTCCTCTTCACCCCGTCCGGCGGGCGGGGCCGCTTCCCCCGTCGCGGGGTGCCGTTCCGGACTTCGTGCAGTCCGCTGAGAAACCCCGCCGCAAGTAGGCCGATTGAGGTCGCTTTGGATAAATAGGCGCTTTGTCGGCTCCTTAAACTTGCTTACATCACGCGCTCGTCGGAACGGCGAGCGCGGTCATCGCGGCCACTGAGAACAAGACCGCCAACCCACTCTTCACGATTGTCGCCCGCCTCGCAATGCCGCAGGGGGAGGGCAGTTTCGGCAAGACGCGGCACAAACGATACCCACGCCAAGCGCTGAAGAAGGAGGAGAGTCAATGTTTACAACAGTCAAGCAGGCCTTTCGCAAGGTAGCTGCTGCACTGGCGATCACCGCCGTTGCGGCTGCACCGCTGGCCGCGCACGCGGAGGGCAAGACGATTCGCGTCGGCTGGACGGCATGGTCCGACGCCGAGGCCGTGACCAACATCGCCAAGCAGCTGCTCGAGCAGAAGCTGGGCTACAAGGTCGAGCTGGTGATGACCGACATCGGTCTCCAGTACAACGGCGTGGCCAAGGGCAATCTCGACGTGATGTTGATGTCGTGGCAGCCGTTGACCCACAAGTCGTACTGGGACAAGGTCTCGGACCAGGTCGAAGATCTCGGCGTCCTCTACGACCAGGCTCGTCTGGGCTGGGTCGTGCCGGATTACGTGCCGGTGAGCGAGGTCAAGACGATCGAGGATCTGAAGAAGCCCGGCATCGCGGAGAAGTTCAATAAGCGCATCCAGGGCATCGACGCCGGCTCCGGCCTGATGCGGGCCTCCGGTGCCACGGTCAAGGAGTACGCTCTCGACGGCTATCAGCTGGTGACCGCCTCGGACGCCGCCATGGTCTCCGCAGTGGATCGCGCGACCAAGCGTAACGAGTGGATTGTGGCGACCACCTGGAACCCGCACTGGATGTTCGCCCAGTACAAGCTGCGCTACCTCGAAGACCCGAAGAAGACCCTCGGCGGCGACGAGGCCATCCATGCCGTTGGGCGCAAGGGTTTCGCGAAGGACTTCCCGAAGGCTGCCGCCTTCATCAAGAACTTCAAGATCCCCCTGGCTGACCTTGAGGCCATCATGCTGAAGGCCAAGGACACCTCGTTCGACAAGGAAGCGACCGCCTACATCCAGTCGCATCCGCAGATGGTCGACCAGTGGCTGCATGAGGCCATGGCGATCAGCAGCACCGCCGCGCGCTAAGCCGGCGACGGGCACGACACGTTTCGCCTCGGCCGGTCGCGGCCGGGGAGAGTGACGCCAAGCCCGGCGTTCACCCAGCCCACCACAAAACCCCCTCGCGGTACGACACACGCGTGACGACACGCGCGGGGACGTTTTTCGCCTGAAAAACGGCAAACACACATAACCATCAGAAAAGGGGGCCGCCGGCAGGCGGCCCTGTCATGGAGGAGCCATGAGCTACAAAACCGCCTTACGTCCCATCGCAGCGGGGATCTGCCTCGCCTTGTCGGCCTCCGGGGCCCTGGCACAGGTTGCCGACTCGCCCCTGAAATTCGACGGCGCGGCCAGAATCCGCTTCGAACACCTGAGCTGGAATCCGGACCGCAAGGGCACCCTCGAGTTCGACACGATCCGCCTTGGTTACACCTACGACGACGGCCAGTTCCTCTCGTCGGGACGGGAGCGCTATTACCACTACTCGACTCGCCAGACGGGCGCCAGCGAAGGCACCAGTCTGCTGATGAACGAGTATCTCTGGGCCGGATTCCGCTTCGCGGACAAGAGCGAAATCCACGCCGGCCAGGACATCGTGCCGTTCGGACCCTTGAAATACGCGTCGCACAATTTCTTCGAGTCGATGGCCTACTACGCCGGCTTTGAAGATACCTATGCGGCCGGATTCAAATACCTGCGCACGGATGGCGGCCTGAGCACGACGCTGGCCTTCTTCCCCTCCGACGGCGGCCATTTCCTCGGCGATGCCGACAACATGTCGGTACTCGACGGCCGGGATTCGCTGCGCTACAGCAACCACCTGATGAAGCAGTACGGGCGTGAGGAGCGCAACACCTTCGTCGGTCGTCTCGCTTACGCCTTCGAGATGGGTGGCGGCAAGCAGGAGATCGGGGTTTCCGCGTTGAGCGGCGAGCTGGCGGCGACGGATTCGTCACTCTCAGGCGGACGGCGCAATGCCCAGGCCGTTCATTACACTGGCGAGTTCGGCAACTTCGGCGTCAAGCTCGAAACCATCAACTACCGCAACAAGTTCTCCGGCAACGGTTCGGTCGATGGCAACTGGTGGAGCGCCTGCGACAACGATTGCGTCATCATCGGCTCCTACGGCTTTACCAACCGCATGGCGGCCAAGGGCAATATCGATATCGTCAGCCTCAGCTACAAGATTCCGGGCTCGATCGGACCGTTCAGCAGCTTCCGCGTCTATAACGACTGGAGCCAGTTGCGGAAGTCGGCGTCGGGATATGACCGCAGCTGGCAAAACGTCACCGGCGTCGAATTCGGCTCGGGCGCATGGTGGATCATGCTCGACGTGGCGCGCGCCAAGAATCAGCCGTATCTGTCGCCGGTCTTCGGCGATGCGCTGGCTGCGGGCGGCTCCGGCAACACCACTGGAACCCGGTTCAACGCGAGCATTGGCTATTACTTCTAAGACCGTTTGAGCGGTCGACGAAAGTCTTCCGCGAAAATGGGAACGGGCCTCGGCCCGTTCCCATTTTTTTTTTTGCTCGTTCGGGCGGTTTCGCGCATGGGGGTTGCGAGCAGGTGGTCGCCCGCAGTCCGCGGCATACGCGCTCGTTACATGCCATTAGGATATGCAGCCCGATCGACGACAATTAAGTGGGTGGGTCCTATCTGTTTTGGAAAGCGAGGTTTGACCCGGTTTTGAGCGACGACGATCTTGCTCTGCTTCCGGTTCCGAATTGCTCATCCAGCGCGCGCCGAGTATTTAATTCCCCCGCAAGCGCATGGTGCGGTAAAGCGCATATTTTTCGAAATGGAACCGTTCGTAATAATCGACACTGGTCATCGGATTGAAAAGATAGCGTATGAGGATATTGAGACGGTTCATCCCACGACTCAGCGTTCGTTTCGTTGCCAAGCAATTAACATCGCCACCGTCATAAATAAGTATCTTCAGACAATGCTATAGACATTATCTAGTCAGAAAAATGTGCTGATCGTCGGTGTATCATGCTACAATTACATCTGCCTGCTTTTAGATGCCAATTTGCATCTAATTAACATGGGGGGGTTCTGGGCATGGAACATCGCACCGCACGTCTCACTTTATTGAGACGCGGTGGCGATCCCCCGTCCCGCAGGCGTTCCGCAAGCCCGCATCGAGGCGCTGTTCAATCGTATCGTGGCCAGGATACGCAGTCGCGTCGAGCACCCATTCCGGGTTCTCGAATGTATCGTGACTCGCTTACCGGGTTCCCGAGGCTGCATGCCTGTTTTTTATCGCCCGAATTAAGCAGTCGCCATGATTCGGCTGGTACGCACGGCCATCACTTGGATGAGCCGGCCGATCCGCGAACCCTTCGTGCTTCTGCCTTGCGTGCCTATGAACGGCAGTCTCTCCAAGATTTCGATCTGATCCTGGCCATCGATAAGACCCATCCGGACAACTTGCGCCGGATTGTCTTGCCTGGGCAGCAAAAGAAACCCCAGCTGCTTATGGATTACTCGGCCAATTTCGGTGACGACGAGGTGCCTGACCCCTGCTATGGGCCGGGTCGCATCTTTGACTTGGAGATCGACATGATCGAAGTCGCTCAAGGAAAGGCGGCGCAATGAGTGAACTGATTTTAGCCGTACTGATTCTGATGGGGGGCGCAGGGCTGGCCCTATTACCCGTTTCCAATCGATTACGCGCTGGCTTTGGACTTGCCTCTCAGGCTTTGGCCAATATTGTGGCCTTGTCCGTGGTTATTCCAGTGTTGTTTGGCGCTCCCGATGTCGAGGGAGCGATGCCGTGGGCCTACCCCGTCGGCGATCTGCATTTCCAGCTCGACGCGCTCGGGGCCTTCTTCCTGAGTTGGTCGCTGCCGATGACCTTTCTGGGGGCTGTCTATGCGATCGGCTACATGGGTAAGTATTTCCTGACTTCGCGCCACCTCGGCGTGCATTTCGCGCTGCTGAACATGATTTCGGTCTCCTTTCTGCTGGTCTACACCGGCGAACATACGGTGACCTTCCTGTTTGGCTGGGAAATCGCGGCCCTGGCAGCGTGGTTGCTCGTAATCTGGGACTACCAGAGTGAGCGTATCCGTTTCGCTGGCTTCAACTATCTCGTCTCTACGCACATCGGCCTGATCTTCCTGGTGGCGGCGGTGATGATTCTGTATACCCATACGCACTCCTGGTTCCTCGATGATTTCGGAATCTGGATGAGGCATAACCCAGGCGCCTTGCGCAATACGGTGTTCTTGCTGCTGGTGACCAGTTTCGGCTTGAAATCGGCGTTTTTCCCATTCCATTCCTGGCTGCCGCGGGCCCATGCGGCGGCGCCGGCCCATGTGTCCGCCCTGATGTCGGGAGTCATTCATAAGGCGGGGCTATATGCGCTGGTGCGCTTCCTGTGGCTTTCCGGCAGGCCGGACGAATGGATGGGCTGGTTCCTGATCATCTTCTCGATTACCTCTGCCCTGGTCGGCGGCTTGTATACGGTGGGCCAGCGGGATCTCAAGCGGCTACTGGGGTATTCCTCCACCGAAAACGTCGGGATTGCGGGTATTGGCTTCGGCATCGGTTGCCTCGGCCTGACTTGGGATGTGCCGACACTGGTTGCGCTGGGATTCGGCGGCGGCTTGCTTCATGTCCTCAACCACGCATTCTTCAAATGCCAGTTGTTCTACGCTGCAGGCTGCGTCTATCAGATCAAGCATGTGGTCGATCTGGAGCGGCTCGGCGGCCTGTTCAAGGCCATGCCGGTGACAGCCATCTGTTTTCTGGTCGGCGGAGTGGCAATTTCCGCATTGCCACCCTTTAATGGCTTTGCCAGCGAATTTCTTATCTATTCCGGGCTGTTCAGCAACGCTGCAGCAAGCGTTTGGAGCAAGTTGGCGCTTGGCCTGGTGGCAGCAGCCCTGGCTTTTGTCGGTGCTGTTTCGGCGTTGAGCATCACCCGGGCCTACGGGGTCATTTTTCTCGGTGCCTCCCGCGATGAAAGCTTGCCGCCGGCCCATGAGGCGGGCAAGTGGATGCTCGTTCCTCTCGTCATCCACACCCTGGGCACCGTCGTGCTCGGAGTCTTCCCGGTGTGGGGACTGATGGTGGTGGCCGGACCCACAACCATGATGGCGCATGTGCTGTCTCTGCCCGAAGCAGGCGTCGCGCTCGTCGGGACGAGTGAGGTTTTGCGGCGTGTTGCGCTGATTTCCGGTGGTCTATTCTTGGCGCTCTTGGCCATTCTGGCGTGGCGCCTGCGACCGGGGAGCCGCCCGCGCCCCCATGTCACGTGGGGCTGCGGCTACAGCGCACCCAGTCCCCGGATGCAATATACCGGAGCCAGTTTCTCGACCGATTTCGCGGCCCATTTCCGCCAAGTCATGGTGCTGATCAAGCGGCGCAAGGCGCCAGCCGGCTATTTCCCGACCGACAGCTACGTCATCACCGATTGCGTGGATGCGGTTGAGCGCCGCCTTTACTCCGTCATCAACCATGGCGATGAAACGGCAACCGAAGTTTCACGAAAGATGCAGGAGGATGACCCGCGCTTTGCCTTTTCGGCCGGCCTTGCCGCCATCGTGATCATCGCTGCGCTCGTGTTGCTGGCCGAAGGAGTCTTGCCATGACCGTTTTTCTGACGATCGCCCACTGGTTGCTCGTCCTCGCCATGCCTATCCTGCTGATCGGTGTGATCAATCGGGTGAAGTCGTGGTGGGTGGGGAGGCAAGGGCCGGGTTTGTTCCAGTCGGCTTTTGATTTGCAGCGCTTGCTGGGTAAGAAAACCGTGGTCAGCCAGACGGCTTCGCCGCTGTTTCGGGCCGGGGCCTACATCGTTTTGTGCTGCGCGCTGCTTGCCGCCAGCATGGTGCCCTTGCTTGGCCAGTATGCGCCCTTCAGTTTCTCTCATGATTTCGTCGTGGTGGCCTATACGTTGGGCCTGGCGCGTATTGCCCTGATGGTGTCCGCGATGGATGTCGGCAGCCCCTTCGAGGGCATGGGTACAGCGCGTGAAGCGGCATTCTCCACCTTTACCGAGCCAGCGTTGTTCATCCTGATCGGTACGGCTGCGGCCGCTACCGGGATGACCAGTTTTTCCGGCTTGATCGGCCAATTGCACAATGCCCCGTCGTACGGACTGATCGTGGGGCCGCTGGTCGTCGCGCTGCTGATTCTCTTGCAGGCCGAAGCGGCACGCGTGCCGGTCGATGATCCCATGACGCACCTTGAATTGACGATGATTCACGAGGTCATGATCCTCGATCACAGCGGCCCCGAACTGGCCGCGATGCAATATGCCGCCGCGCTCAAGATGACCTTCTACGCGGGCTTGATCGCCGCCTTGCTCAACCCGTTCGACCCCTGGCAGTCGCCAGGTCTGGCGTTGATGGCGTCCGCTGCAACGATGCTGTTGGTGGCAATGGTGGTGGGCTGCATCGAATCCCTGACTGCCCGTCTGCCGATGCGCTGGGTGCCGCGCTATCTGTGGTTGGCGGGATTGACCGGACTGGGCAGCATGCTGCTGGTTGGTTTGGGTGGGAGAGTCGCATGACTTTGCCGCTGATTCTTTGCTTGGTGGCGACCGTCATCCCGGTCTTCTTTAGCCGGCTCTCCGCCACCCCGGTTTGGTTGTCGATCCAGGCTCTGACCCTCGTCTGGATTACGGCGCTGGGCGAAGAGATCTGGTCGCTGCACGCAATGATGTCGGTTGCCGAAATTCTGGTGATCCGCGTCGCGCTGGTCCCCTACCTTCTTTCACGGGCCATTCGCAAGACTCCGCAAGCACGGATGAGCGTGATGCCATCCAATCTATTCGCCTGGGGCGCGGCGATTCCCCTGATCATCTTGGCCTTCAAGTTCGGAGACGGGGCGCAGGCGGATCATCGGGCGCTGACCTTAGGCGTCGTGGCAGCGACGGCGACGATTGCTTTCCTGATTCTGGCGACCAATCACAATCCAGCCGCTCAGCTGGTGGCGGTGCTTTTCATGGAGAACGCGCTGGCGCTGTTCGAGTCGCTGATGCCGGAGTCCTGGCCCATACCGGTGCATCTTGCCGTGAGCGCGGTCTACGTTCTGACGGCGATGGTCGGTAGCTGGCTGGTGCGGGGGCATTGCATCACGTTGCCGTCCAGAGAGACCAAGGGAGAACTCCAATGAGCCTGACTCGTGTTGCGGAATTCCCCGAATCGAAGTCGTCGGACGAGACGACCAGCGATCACGGTCACTTGATCGCGCCGGCGCTGGTCGGGTTGGCCTTTTTGGTGTGGCTGGGCAGTGTTGGCGTATTCCTGACCAACGACCTGGCGAGCTTGCCCAAGTATTTCGGCAACCACTATTGGGTTCTCGATCCGACTTCGATGTTGTTCGTTCTGGTCGTCAATACCGTCTTCCTGGGGATCAGTGTCTACATGCTGTCGCGGGAGCGCGGCTCGCCCGAACTGACCCGCGACATTCGCACGCGCGCCTCGCTGACCATCCTGTTCATGCTCGCCACGAATCTCGGAATCATGGCCAACGACCTGATCCTGATGTGGGCGCTGATCGAGATCACCACTGCCTGCGCGGCGCTGATGATGGTCTGCGGCGACTACGGTGCTCCCAAGCAGACGGCATGGCGCTACATGCTCTACTCGTCGATGTCCTTGGCGCTGACTTTTCTCGGCTTCATGTGCCTGACGCAATCGGCCGCACTGCGAGGCGTGGAAATCAGCTTCCGGATTGACGAATTGGGTACTGCCTTGACCATGGCCAAAGATGGCTGGCAGCGCCTTGGCCTCGCACTCATGCTGTTGGGCTTGGGTGGCAAGTTGGGCCTGGCTCCGCTTTACAGTTGGCTACCGGAAACATACGAAGCGGCGCCGACCAGTACCAGTGCGCTGCTTGCAGCGGTTCAGTTCAATATCAGCATCGTCTTGATGTTCCGCATCTTGCAGATCTTCCAGGGATTCGACGTGAGTTTCGCGGGGCAGGAATTGCTGGTTATGGGCTACATCTCGCTCGTCATTGCGGCCGTTCAGATCATGGCGGCCCGCAATTACAAGCGGCTGATCGCCTATGCCTGCATCAGTTCCTCCGGCGTGATCGCTTTGGGAATATCCGTGGGCAAAGCGGCGGCATACGGCGTCGTGCTGTACACCGTCAGTAACGCCTTCGTGAAATCCCTGCTCTTTGTTACCGCAGGGCGGATGCGATCGGTTTACGGCACTAACGAAGTGGCAGCGCTCAGCGGTGTGATTCGCGTGCTGCCTTTCGCCGGTCTGCTGTTTACCGGGGGAATCTTCGCACTTCTCGGCTTTCCACCGTTCGCCAGTTTCCTGGCTGAAATGCTCATCCTTTCCGGCATCGTTCAGGCTGGCAATCTGATGGCCTTCACCCTCATGTGCGTGATGCTGACGGTGATTTTCGTGGCGACGGGACGCACCGTGTTTCCAATGCTGTGGGGCGAGCCGAAGCAGGAAATTGCACGAGTGCGTGAATCGATGGTGGCGATTGTGCCAAAAGTCGGTTTCGTCGGCGTGCTCAGCATGCTGGGCACTTATACCCCCGAGCTGATTACCAACCTGCTGCGTGCTGTTGCGCGTTCGATCGGAGGCATCTGATGAATTCGCGTGCAACCAAGGTCTGGCCATTGGAGCAGTCAAGACGGAAAGACCTGGATCAATTTGTCCAGGCCTGCCGTCAGCGGCTCGGTGCAGGGGATCGTCTGGTAACTTTATTTGGCCGGCAGGAAGAAAGCAACCGGATGCCGGGTGTGGTGGTGACGGCGATTTTCCAGGATGAGAGCGGAGAATTGCAGGCCCTCCATTGCCTGACCGACCGCGACAAGCAGTATTCGGCGTTGACGCCGGATTTTCCGGCGGCCCACATTTTTGAACGGGAACTTTGGGAACAGACCGGACTGACTCCTGAGGGACACCCTTGGTTGAAGCCGGTTCGCTTCGAGGGCAAGCGCCAGGGGCAGATGGCCGAATACCCGTTCTTTTCCGTGCGAGGTCAGGAAATCCATGAGGTCGGCGTTGGCCCCATTCACGCTGGAGTGATCGAGCCCGGCCACTTCCGCTTCATGTGCCTGGGCGAACAGGTGCATCACCTGGAAATCCAGCTCGGTTACCAGCATCGCGGAGTCGAGCAGCTCTTGTTACGCCGAAACCCGATGCTGTTGGCACCGGTGATCGAATCGATTTGCGGGGACTCCGCTGTGGCCTACAGCTGGGGCTTCTGTGCCGCAATCGAAGCCTTGGCAGGGTATGAGGTCACGCCCGAATGCGACATGCGCCGTGCCATTGGCCTTGAACTCGAACGAATCGCCATCCATGCTGCGACCCTGAGCGGCATGGCGACAGATATCGCCTTCCTTCAGGGCGGCGGTACGTACGGCCGCTTGCGGACCGCGATCATCAATGCCGTGCAGCGCGTTTCCGGCAACCGCTTTGGTCGCGGCTGGATTCGCCTTGGCAAGTCCAAGCCATTCACTGACACCTTGCGTGTCGATCTGATTCAGACCCTGGCGGCATTTCTTCGGGATTTTGACGAGATCAACCAGCTCATGTTGAGCAGCCAGAGCGTCAAGGCGCGGTTGAAGGGAACTGGCGTGGTGACCCGGCAAGCGGCTGACGAGTTGGGGCTGATCGGCGTTGCCGCTCGGGCGAGCGGGCGGGCCGTTGACGCCCGGGTAGATTTGCCGAACCAGCCTTATCAACGTTTCCCGATTGCCAGCACAGTACAGGAAACAGGTGACTGCTGGGGCAGGATGAAACAGCGGATGGAGGAAGTGGATACTTCCGTCGCCTGGTTGCTGAAGGTACTCCAGGAAGAAAAGCCGACCGCGGCCCCTACGAAGGAAATCGGCTTGGCGGCCAACTCGCCACTCAAGCCGGATGCGCTTGCCATCTCAGTCGTCGAGGGGCCTCGCGGCGCTGTCGTGCAAGCGATCGAGACTTCGCAGGCAGGGAGGATCGTGCACTACAAGGTGCAGGACCCCTCCTTGTCGAACTGGTTCGGCGTGGCGATGGCATTACGGGACAACGAAATCTCCGATTTTCCTATCTGCAACAAGAGTTTCGATCTGTCCTACTGCGGCAACGATTTGTAAGGGCCGAACATGATGAAATCCCTCTACGTCCGAAAGTCGCAGGGCACCCAATACATCCCGGTGTTGCGGGAAGCCACTCCGGCTGGCTTTCGCGCCAAGCCGGTCATTGACGCGCAAGCCTGTGCTCTCGATTGTTCGGCCTGCCAGGCGGTCTGCCCGAGCGCTGCGATTGCGTTGGCGCCGATGCGAATCGATCTGGGGCGCTGTGTGCTCTGCGGCGACTGTGAGCCCGCTTGCCCGGCTGGGAAGATCAGCTTCAGCAATGATTTTCGTTTGGCCAGCACCGAGCGTGATGGCCTGACCGTCAGCGCAGAGCATCCCAATATCGACCCGATTCAGGTTTCCGGCGCCTTGCACAGACGTTACGGCCGTTCGATGAAACTGCGTTCTGTCTCGGCCGGCGGCTGCAATGGATGCGAGATGGAAATCAACGCGATGAGTAACGTCAATTTCGACTTCGGGCGCTACGGCATCGATATGGTTGCGTCGCCGCGTCATGCTGACGGATTGCTCCTTTCGGGGCCGATAACTCGCAATATGGTAATGGCCCTGCAGAGGTGCTGGGAGGCCATTCCCGATCCGAAAATTGTCATTGCCGTTGGGGCGTGCGCCATTTCTGGCGGGGTCTTTGCCGAATGCAACGAAATCGAACGTCGCTTTCTCGATAACTTCAAACCCTCGCTGTATGTGCCGGGTTGTCCGGCTCATCCGCTGTCGATCATCGTCGGTATCATGGACTTGCTGGGCATCGCGGATTAGCCTTCTGCTTTTTTAACCGTATCAATGGGAAATATCGTTTCATGAGCAAATTGCCCAACTGTCCGCAATGCAATTCCGAGTTCACCTATGAAGACGGCGCCCTCTACATCTGCCCGGAATGCGCCCACGAATGGAGCAAGGACGCCGCCGCTGACGTGGTCACCGAACGGGTCTGGAAGGATGCCAATGGCAACATCCTGAACAATGGCGATAGCGTGACGGTGATCAAGGATCTCAAGATCAAAGGCTCGTCATCGGTCGTCAAGGTGGGCACCAAGGTCAAGAACATCCGCCTGATCGAAGGCGACCACGACATCGATTGCAAGATCGATGGCATCGGCGCCATGCAGTTGAAGTCAGAGTTCGTGAAGAAGGCCTGAAATGTCTGAGCTTGGCCCTGCGCAGTGCTCCCCACTCCGTCAGGCGGAGCGGGGAGCCGATGGCTCCGTCAGATATTGGAGTCGGGGAACGATGCCTTGCGGCGGTTGATGTAGTCGCAGATCGACTCGTCGATTGCCGGGTCGAGCGGCGGTGCTTCGTACTCGGCCAGCAGCTTCTTCCAGCGGGTGTTGGCGCGCTGTGCGAGGTCCTGGCGGCCTTCGATGTCCCACTGCTCGAAGCTGTTGTTGTCGGCGATCGGCGAGCGGTAGAACGCGGTCTCGAAGTTCGCCTGGGTGTGGGCGCAGCCGAGGAAGTGCTTGCCGGGGCCGACCTCGCGGATGGCATCCATCGCCTGGCCGTTTTCGGACATGTCCACGCCGGCGAGCAGCGTGTGCATCATGCCCGCCTGATCGACGTCCATGATGAACTTCTCGTAGCCCATCGACAGGCCGCCTTCGAGCCAGCCGGCCGTGTGCAGCACGAAGTTGACGCCGGCGAGGCTGGTCGGCAGCAGGGTGTTGGCGGCTTCGAACGCGGCTTGCGCGTCGGCGATCTTGGAGCCGCACAGACCGCCGCCCGAGCGGAAGGGCACGCCGAGCCGGCGCGCGAGCGCGGCCATCACGTAGAGCACCAGCGCGGGTTCTGGGGTGCCGAAGGTCGGCGCGCCCGATTGCATTGAGATCGACGAGGCGAAGCTGCCGAGCACGACCGGTGCGCCCGGATTCACGAGCTGAATGAAAGCCATCCCCGCCATCGATTCGGCGAGCGTCTGCGCGGCGGTGCCGGCGACCGTGACGGGCGACATCGCGCCCGACAGGATGAAGGGCGTGACGATGCAGGCCTGGTTGGCGCGTGCGTAGACCTTGGCGGCGCCCAGCATCGTGGCGTCGAAGGTCATCGGCGAGTTGGCGTTGATGAGGCTGATCAGCGCGGTCTTCGGCTTGCCGGTTGCCGCGTCAGTGAAATCGTCGCCGAAGAGGCGCTTGACGATCTCGATCGTGTCTTCGGCGCGCTCGGGCGCCGTGACCGAGCCCATGAAGGGCTTGTCGCTGTACTTCACATGGCTATAGACCATATCGAAGTGGCGCTTGTTGACCGGCAGGTCGACCGGCTCGCAGATCGTGCCGCCCGAGTGGTGCAGCGAGGGCGCGAGATAGGCGAGCTTTACGAAGTTGCGGAAGTCCTCGATGGTCGCGTAACGGCGTCCGTCGTCGAGGTTGCGGATGAATGGCGAGCCGTAGGCCGGTACGAAGACGGTATTCTTGCCGCCGATGACGACGTTGCGCTCGGGATTGCGCGCGTGCTGGATGAATTCGCGCGGGGCGTTGGCCTGGATGAGCTGCCGGCACATGCCGCGAGGCATCCGCACGCGCTCGCCCGTGACCTCGGCGCCGGCGGCCTTCCAGATTTCGAGCGCTTCGGGGTCGTCGCGGAACTCGATGCCGATTTCCTCGAGGATGATGTCGGCGTTACGCTCGATCGTCGCGAGACCTTCCTCGTCCAGTACTTCGAAGTAGGGAATCTTGCGCGTGATGTACGGGACCGATGCGACCGCGCGCCCGGAGCGTGCAGCACGTTTGGCTTCGCGCCCGCCGGCGCGTCGGGAGCGCGGCGCTGCCGCTACTTGGTCGTCCATGATATCTCCTGAGGATAGGGAATGCGGGAGCGCGCACGGCCACGATCGGGCCGCCCGCTGCCGGCAATGCCAATTATCGTCAAGGGGTCTTGCCGGGCCCGCCACGGGGGCGACGCCCCTTTGCACGGCGGCGACATGGTGCATATAGGTCGCTCGGCGTTGGGCAAATCCGCGTTTGTCGAATGGTCGCATTCAGGTATGCGCTAGTCGTCCGCGGCCGCTTGTCCGTTTCTGCTTCGCCCTACCATGCGCTTCGCCAAGTGCCGCACGGGGCGCCACACACGGAGATGAGACAAAGATGGTCGCGAAGATAATCGATGGACACGCGGTCGCACGCCAGGTGCGCGAGGAGTGTCGGGAGCGCGTCGCAGCGCTGCAGGCGCGCGGCATCCAGCCCGGCCTGGCGGTGATCATTGTGGGCGACAACCCCGCGTC
>NZ_DATFAO010000033.1:0-74066 GCF_035254505.1 Aromatoleum sp.
TTCCGAGGAGACTTTTCCCATGAGCCAACGCATCACCATCGACCCGGTCACCCGGATTGAAGGCCACCTCCGGATCGACGTCGAGGTCGACGGCGGCAAGGTCACCAAGGCCTGGTCCTCGGGCACCATGTGGCGCGGCGTCGAGAACATCCTGATCGGCCGCGACCCGCGCGACGCGTGGGCCATCACGCAGCGCATCTGCGGCGTGTGCACGACCGTGCATGCGATCTGCTCGGTGCGCGCGGTCGAGAACGCGCTGAAGCTGGACATCCCGGTGAACGCCCAGCTGATCCGCAACATGATCATCCTCGCGCACGCGGTGCATGACCAGATCGTGCATTTCTACCACCTGTCGGCGCTCGACTGGGTGGACGTGGTTTCGGCGCTGAAGGCCGACCCGGACAAGGCCGCCGCGCTCGGCGAGAGTCTGTCGACGTGGTCGGGCAACAGCAAGCACGAGATGCGGAAAGTGAAGGAGAAGCTCGCGAGCTACGTCGCGAGCGGCCAGCTCGGCATCTTCACGAACGGCTACTGGGGCCACCCGGCGATGAAGCTCTCGCCGGAGGTGAACCTGCTGGCGGTCGCGCACTACCTGCAGGCGCTGGAGATCCAGCGCTACGCGAACAAGATCGTGGCCATCCTCGGTTCGAAGACGCCGCACATCCAGAACGTCGCCGTCGGTGGCGTCGCGAACCCGCTGTCGACCGATTCGCAGTCGGTGCTGACGATCGAGCGCCTGATGGCCATCCAGGAGTGGATGAACAAGCTCGACGACTTCGTGAAGAACGTCTACATGGTCGACGTCGCCGCGATCGGCGCCTTCTACCCCGAATGGACCCAGGTCGGCCGTGGCGTGGTGAACTACCTCGCGGCGCCGGACATTCCGCTGGATTCCGCCGGAACGCAGTTCGCGATCCCCGGCGGCTACATCCCGAACGGCGACCTGTCCCAGTTCAAGCCGATCACGGCTTTCGGTGACAAGTACTTTGAGGACGGCGTATCGGAAGCGATCAAGCACTCGTGGTACGAGTACGGCGGTGGCGACACGACTTCGCTGCATCCGTACAAGGGCGAGACGAAGCCGCATTACACGGACTTCCAGGACGACGGCAAGTACTCGTGGCTGAAGTCGCCGACCTTCCTCGGCAAGCCGGCCCAGGTCGGCCCGCTGGCGCGCGTGTTGTGCGGTCTCGCGGCCAAGCACGACGGGATCACCAAGTACGCGACCGGGATGCTCGACACGGTGTCGTCGCTGGCAAAGACCAAGGTCGGACTGGATGCGATGCATTCGACGATCGGCCGCCACGCATCGCGCGCGATCATGTGCGGTGTCGAGCTCGATACGCTGAAGGGCCAGTGGCAGCTCCTCGTCGACAACATGGCAAAGGGCGACCTCGATACCTTCAACGCGCCGGTCTTCCCCAAGGGCGAGATCCAGGGCGTCGGCTTCCATGAGGCGCCGCGCGGCATCCTGTCGCACTGGGTGGTGATCGAGAATCAGAAGATCAAGAACTACCAGTGCGTCGTGCCTTCGACCTGGAACGCCGCGCCGAAGAACGAGAAGGGCGAGATGGCGCCGTACGAGGCCTGCCTGATCGGCAACCCGGTGATCGACGCCGAGAAGCCGCTCGAAGTGCTGCGCACGGTCCATTCCTTCGATCCTTGTCTGGCGTGCGCGGTGCATATCCTCGACACCGAGAACAGCGAAGTCGTGCGCGTGAAGGCGTCCTGATGAGCACGATCGACACCCCGATCCGCCGCGCCGTGCTGTTGGGCGTCGGCAACATCCTGCTGACCGACGAGGGCGTTGGGGTGCGGCTCGTCGAACAGCTGCAGGCAGGCTACGAGATTCCCGAGGTGCTCACGGTGCTCGACGGCGGCACGGCGGCGATGGAGCTCCTCGAAGATCTCGAGAACCTCGACCTGCTCGTGATCGCGGATTGCGTGCGCGTCGGCAAGCCGCCGGCTTCCGTGGTCGTGCTGAAGGACGACGAGGTGCCGGCCTTCTTCCGCGCGCGCATCTCGCCGCATCAGGTTGGATTGTCAGACGTGCTCGCGACGCTCGAAATCACCGAGCGCGCGCCGCGCCACGTGGTGGTCGTCGGCGTGCAGCCTTTCGACATCTCGACCTGCATGGAGCAGAGCGCGCCGGTGCGCGCGGCGATGCCGACGGCGCTGCAGGCGATTCGCGATGCGCTGGCGGGGTATGGGCTGCAAACGCCGGCGAAGGTGTTAGCGGAGGCTGCGTAATGGTGCCCCCACGCTCACTTTGTTCGCTGCCCCCCAAGGGGGCCGAGGCCCGCCTTGGGGCGACCCGGCGGGAGGCCTGACATGTGCCTGTCGGTGCCGATGCAGGTCGAATCGTGGGTCGGCGACGGCGAGATCGCCTGGCTCGTCCGCGGTGAGCGCCGCGAGCAGGCCAACATGCTGCTCGTCGGCCCGCAGCCGGTCGGCACCTGGGTGCTCGTCGCGCTCGGCTTCGCGAAGGAAGTGCTCGACGCCGAAAGTCTCGCGCTGACCGAGGAGGCGCTGGCGGCCCTAGCCGCGACGCTCGACGGCGAGTATGACCCGGACGCGTGGTTCCGCGACCTCGCGTCGCGACCGGCCGCATGAGCGCCGCGCAGCAATCGGAGGAACGGCCAGTGAGCGAGTTGCTGTCCGTCGTGCGGGTGCCGGCGTTGCGGCCCGCCGAGGCGAAGGCAGCTTTGCCCTGGCACGACGATCCTTCCGCGGCACTGCTGCGGCATTTCCAGCACGTCAGCGAAACGCGCATGGCCGGGTTGCCCTTCCTGAATCCGAACGTGGAAGTCCGCGTCGTGGGCTGCACTCGGCACGCGGGCGACTGGCTTGCGGCGGCCGTGACGCCGTGGAGCATCCAGCTCGTGCTCCTGCCCGGCGGTGGCGCGCTGTGGCAGGACACGGCGGCCGGTGTGCGTCGCACGCTGAGCCTGCCGGTCGGCGAGTTGGTCTTCATCGGTGAGGAAAGCGATGAAGCGCACGCGCCGCTCCCGGCTTTCCTGTACTGCCCGCTGATTTCACCGCTCGACCATCTCGCCGACACGGACGCCGCCTGCGCAATCGCCCGCGACGCGCTCGCGGCTGTCCTCGTTCCCGCGGCGCATACGCCGCAGCCAGCGCCGCCCGCTGCTTTTGCCGAAGTGCCGAAGCCTGCCGCCGATGTCCCCCGTTCGACGTCACGCCGCGCCTTCCTGCGCGGGCGCATTTGAGATGGGCCGCGCAGCGATCAGCGACATGCAAAACCTTGTCTCGCCGCGCTTTCGCCCTCGTGCGGCAGCGCATATCATCGTTCCGCCCCCGCGTATGTGCCGTCCGCTTCGACTGCAGCGCGTCGATCGGCCCGGGGCGGGCGTGTGCACAAGGAGAAAGCATGATTCAGGGCAGCGGGCGGCTGGCCGCCGCAGGTGTCGCGATCGAAAACCCCGGTTTCCTTTTGGGGGCGCAATGAACGCGGGCGGCAGAATGCGGCTTGTGGTGCGTCGCGAGAGCGGCCGGACAGTCGGCGTCGCGATCGGAAATCCGCGCCCGCAGGCGGCGCAGGTCCTGGTCGGACGAACCGTCGACGAGGCCCTGAAACTGGTGCCGGCGCTCTTCAGCCTGTGTTCCCGGGCGCAAGGCATCGCCGCGACGGCGGCCTGCGTCGCGGCCGGTGCAGCCGGCATCGCGCGCGCGGAACCCTGGGCCGAAGAGCGGGTGCTCGCGACCGAGGCGGCACAGGAAAACCTGTGGCGACTGATGCTCGACTGGCCCGCGCTGTTCGGCCATGTGCCGCGGCGCGAGCGCTTCGCCGAACTGCACCGCCGGCTCGCGCGTGTCAGCGAGGCGCGGGCTGCTTACGAGCTGGGCGGCGATCTGCTTGACCTCGTCGCGGTCGAACTGCTCGCCGGCTTCTTCCGCACGACGCGCGAGCCCAGCGGTCTGCGCGAATTCGGCGAACGTGCGCGACGCGGCGGGACGATCGGCGCGGCGCTCGCCGACCTGATCGAAATGGGATCCTCGACGTCCGAAGGCGAGGCCGTTCCCCTGCTGCCGACGCTCGCGGCGGGCGCGTGGGCGAACGAGTTGGGCGGCGTGCCGGCCGCCGATTTCTGCGCCGCGCCGACGCTGTTCGGCCGTCCGCACGAGACGGGCGTGCTCGCCCGTCATGCCGATTCGATGATGGTGCGGAACCTCCTGCATCACCGCCACCGCATCGCGGCACGCCTCTTCGCGCGCGTCGTGGATCTCTCCGACTGCGCGAGCCGCCTGCGCCATCCCCTCGCGAGTGACATGCCCAAGATCGTCGATGCGGCGCCGATGGGCGATGGAACGGGCCTCGCCTGTGTCGAAACCGCGCGCGGCATGCTGATGCATGCGGTGCGTCTCGACGGCGACCGCATCGCCGAATACGCGATCGTCGCGCCGACCGAATGGAATTTCCATGCGCAGGGCGCGTTCGTCTGCGAAGCGACCGGCTGGGAGGCGCCGTCGGACGAAGCCGCGATGCTGCGCCTGAAGGCGCTCGCGCTGTCGCTCGATCCGTGCATCGAGTATGACATCGCGATCGAGGATGCGGGCCATGCATGAGATGTCCCTCGCGGAGAGCATCCGCGGCATCGTCGAGGAGACCGCTCAGGCGCAAGGCTGTACGCGCGTGAAGACGGTCGTGCTGGAGATCGGCGAACTGTCGTCGGTCGAGGTCGAGGCGCTGCGTTTCTGCCTCGACGCGGTGTTGCGCGACACGCTCGCGGAGGGCGCGGCAATCGAGGTCGACAGCGTGCCGGGAGTGGGCTGGTGTCTCGCCTGCGACCGTAGCGTGCCGCTCGCGCAGCGCTACGACCCGTGTCCGCATTGCGGCAGCTATCAGGTCCGGCCGACCGACGGGACGATGATGCGGGTCAAGGAAATCGAAGTCGATTGACAGGATGATGCGGCCTCGTAGGTCGCGGTTGGAACGGAGCAGGGCGATGTGTACGGTGTGCGGTTGCGGGGCGGGTGAAGTGAATATCGGCGGGGCAGGGCGTTCGAAGTCCGCGCGCCCGAAGGAAGGCCCGACACGCGCGTGGAAAGCCGCGACGCCGGGCCATGAACACGCGCCCGAGGCGCAGCCGGCTCACCAGGACGCGAGCCACATCCACGCCGATCATCAGCATCTCCATTTCGGCGCCGGTCCTGCGCACGCGCACGCGCCCGGCCTGTCGCAAACGCAGATGGTGAAGATCGAGCGCGACATCCTCGGCAAGAACGACGCCTGCGCGGAGGCCAACCGCCGGCAATTGGCGGCGCGCGGAATCTTTGCGCTGAACCTCGTCTCGAGTCCGGGCTCAGGCAAGACAACGTTGCTCGTGCGCACGCTGACCGAACTCGCGGGGCGGGTTCCAGCCGCGGTCATCGAAGGCGATCAGCAGACCGAGTTCGACGCCGAGCGCATCCGCGCGACCGGCGTGCCGGCGCTGCAGATCAACACCGGCAAGGGCTGCCATCTCGACGCCGACATGGTCGGCCGCGCGCTCGCGCAGATGCAGCTCGCCGACGACAGCCTGCTCTTGATCGAGAACGTCGGCAACCTTGTGTGCCCGGCCGCTTTCGATCTCGGCGAGGCGCACAAGGTCGCGATCCTCTCGGTGACGGAAGGCGAGGACAAGCCGCTGAAGTACCCGGACATGTTCGCCGCCGCGGACCTGATGCTGCTCAACAAGGTCGACCTGCTCCCACATCTGACTTTCGACGTCGAGCGCGCGATCCGCTATGCGCGACGCGTGAACCCGGACATCGAGGTGATCCGCACGTCCTCGACGAGCGGCGAGGGCATCGGCGAGTGGCTCGCGTGGCTCGAACGCGGCATGACGAAGGCGCGTGCCGCGCGCGCTGTGACCACGCAGCCGGCGTGAGACGACCAACATGAACTCGCTCGTGAATTCGCCCGGCGGCGCTCCGCTCGCGCCGGCGCCGATGCCGTTCTCGTTGGCCGGGCCTCCTGTGCTCGCCTTCGGCGCCTATTTCAAGAACGCGCTGTGCCTCGTGCAGGACGGCGCGGCGCAGATGAGCGCGACGGTCGGCGATCTGGATACGCCGGATGCCTGCCGCGAAATGGACGCCTGGAGCCATGTGCTGCTATCGCAGGGCTCACCTGCTGCGATCGCGCACGACCTGCATCCGGACTTCCATTCCAGCCGCAGTGCGTGCGCCCTGGCCGCGCGCCTCGGCGTGCCGGCGATCGCCGTGCAGCACCACCACGCGCACGTTGCAGCGGTCCTGGCCGAGAACGGCCACGCGGGGCCGGCCTTGGGCCTCGCGCTCGACGGCGTCGGACTCGGCACCGACGGCACGGCCTGGGGCGGGGAGTTGTTGCAGGTCGATGGCGCACGCTTCGAGCGCCTCGGTCACCTCGCACCGCTGCCGCTCGCCGGCGGCGACCGCGCGGCGCGCGAGCCGTGGCGGATGGCGGCCGCGGTGCTGCATCGGGCCGGACGCGGCGATGAGATTGCGAGCCGCTTTGCGGCGCAGCCTGCGGCGGCGATGCTTGCACAGCTTCTGGATCGCGCCGCGCTGTGCCCCCCTACGTCGAGCCTCGGCCGCGCCTTCGATGCGGCCGCCGGGCTGCTCGGCCTGTGCCCTGTGATGAGGGTCGAGGCCGAAGCGGCGATCGCGCTGGAACGCGCAGCGACCGATTACCTCACTCACGGCGACGACGTGCCGGCTGACGCTGAAGGCTGGACGATCGACAGTGCCGGCCAACTGAGTCTGCTGCCGATCCTCGGGTCCCTCGCCGACGAAAGCGACGTGGGCCGCGGCGCTGCGCGCTTCCACCTGACGCTTGCCGCGGCACTCGTCGAATGGGCTGCACGCGCCGTCGAGCGCAGCGGCCTCGATGTCGTCGCGCTCTCCGGCGGCTGCCTGCACAACCGCATCCTGTCGCAACGCCTGGGAGCGGCGCTACGCGCCCGCGGCCTCACGGTCCTCGAAGCGCAGCGCCTGTCGCCCGGCGACGCGGGTCTTGCGCTCGGCCAGGCCTGGGTCGCGATCCACCATCTGAACGAAGGACTTTGACGCATGTGTCTCGCCATCCCCGCCCGCATCGTCGAACTGTTGCCTGGTGACGCCTGCCGCGTCGATCTCGGCGGCGTGCGCAAGGAAGTGTCGCTCGCGCTCGTTGATGGCGCCGAGCTCGGCGACTACGTGATCGTCCACGTCGGCTATGCGCTGTCGAAACTCGATGCCGACGAAGCCGAGAAGACGCTCGCGCTCTTCGCCGAAGCCGGCCTTACCGGCCCTGCGCTCGCTGCGGCATCCGAAGAAGGCGCCGCGTGAAATACGTCGACGAATTCCGCGACGGCGCGCTGGCTGCAAAACTCGCCGAGGCGATCGCGCGCGAAGCCGCCACCGGCCGCAACTACGCCTTCATGGAATTCTGCGGCGGCCACACGCACGCGATCTCGCGCTACGGCGTCACCGATCTGCTGCCCTCAAACGTGCGCATGATCCACGGCCCGGGCTGCCCCGTCTGCGTGCTGCCGATCGGGCGCATCGACATGGCGATCCGCCTCGCGCTCTCGCGCCCCGAGGTTGCGATCTGCACCTATGGCGACTGCCTGCGCGTGCCGGCTTCCAACGGATTGTCACTCTTGAAGGCGAAGGCGCGCGGCGCCGACATCCGCATGGTGTATTCGGCGGCGGACGCCCTCGCGCTTGCCCAAAAGACGCCTGAGCGCGAAGTCGTGTTCTTCGCAATCGGTTTCGAGACGACGACCCCGCCGACCGCGCTGGTGCTACGCCAGGCTCAGGCCCTGAGCCTCGCGAACTTCAGCGTCCTGTGCAACCACGTGCTGACGCCGTCGGCGATCCTGACGATCCTCGAATCCCCCGAAGTGCGCGAGCTCGGCACCGTGCCGCTCGACGGCTTCATCGGCCCCGCCCACGTGTCGACGATCATCGGCAGCCGCCCCTACGCCTTCTTCGCCGAGGAATACCGCAAGCCGGTCGTGATCGCCGGCTTCGAGCCACTCGACGTGATGCAAGCAATCCGCATGCTGATCCGACAGGTGAACGAGGGCCGCGCGGAGGTCGAGAACGAATTTACGCGCGCCGTCACCGAGGATGGCAACGTGAAGGCGCAGGCGCTCGTGTCCGAGGTCTTCGAGCTGCGCCGCAGCTTCGAATGGCGGGGGCTGCGCGAAGTGCCGTATTCGGCGCTGAGGATCCGCGCGCCGTTTGCGAACTGGGACGCCGAGGCGAAGTTCGGCCTCGAATTCGTCTCCGTGCCAGACAACCGCGCGTGCGAATGTGGCGCGATCCTGCGCGGCGTGAAGACGCCGACCGACTGCAAGCTCTTCGGCACCGTCTGCACGCCCGAGAACCCGATGGGCTCGTGCATGGTGTCCTCCGAAGGCGCCTGTGCGGCCCACTACAACTACGGCCGCTTCCGCGACGTTTCGCATGCGTGATTTTCGGATTGTGAATATGCATCCCGCGTCACGAAATGACGAATGTAATGAAGGAGAGGTCATCTATAGGACTTCTGACGAGGCTCAACTTCCGACCTGCACTGCCGTAAGAGAATGTAATCAATAGGCATTGCATCCCATCCCGAGGTTCTCGTCATGTTTTTCGGAAAAACCGGTTCCAGGAGTGCCAGCGGTGTCGTCATCGTCCGATGCCGCCCTGACGAGCTCACGCAGAAGCTCGAAGGCCTGCACGTCGCGCCGACCTTCGTCGCCGGCTACGTGTCGCCCCACGTAGACATCGACGCGGTAGCGCGCGCTGTGCGCAGCCGTTATCCGAACGTTCCGATGGCCTTGTGCTCCACGGCGGGCGAGCTCTGCGGCGAAGCGGGTTCGGTGTATTGCAGCACCGGCGAGCGCTGGGAAAACGTCGTGCTGCAGTTCTTCGACGCGTCGCTCGTCGCGCGCGCCCAGGTCGTGCGCGTTCCGCTAGGCTGCGAGGATCTGCGCCAGGGGCGCTGCGACAAGTCACTGAAGGACCGGGTCGCGAACCTCGCACGCACGCTCGAGAAAGTCGACGTCGGCATCGACATCGATCATCGCGACACGCTCGCCTACGTGCTCTTCGACGGGCTCTCCGCTTCCGAATCCTTCTTCATGGAAGCGCTTTACGACAGCGGCCGCTTCCCCTGTCTCTTCGTCGGGGGCTCGGCCGGCGGCAAGTTCGACTTCCGTAACACCTGGCTGCACGACGGCAACGGCCGCCTCGAAAACCACGCGCTGATCGCCTTCCTGAAAGTGCCACCGCAAGTGCGCTTCGGCGTCTTCAAGAGCCACAACTTCGAGCCGACCGGCACGAGCTTCCACACGCTCACCGCGTCGATGGAAAAGCGCTACATCAGCCAGGTCATCGACGGTCAGGGCAACATCGGCTCGCCGGTCCAGGCGCTGTGCCGCGCGCTGCAATGCTCGCCGGACCAGCTCGAAAAGAAGCTCGGCGAATACTCCTTCGCGATCCGTGTCGGCAAGGAGCTCTTCGTGCGCTCGGTGTCGTCGATCGACCTCGCGAACGAGCACATCCATTTCTACTGCGACATCGGCCCCGGCGAGGAACTGCTGCTCGTGCGGCGAACCGGTTTCGTCGATGGCACGCGCCGCGACTTCGATCGCTTCATGCAGGGCAAACCCGGCAAGCCGGTCGCGGGCATCCTCAACGACTGCATCCTGCGCCGCCTGTACAACGAGCGCGAGCTCGCCGGCCTCGGCGGCGTGATCGGCAACATCCCGGTCGCCGGCTTCTCGACCTTCGGCGAGATCCTCGGCCTCAACCTCAACCAGACGCTGACCGCGATCTTCTTCTTCCGCGTCAAGCCGGGCGAGACCTTCCGCGACGACTACATCGACAAGTTCGTCGCGCACTACGGAGAGTTCAAGGCCTTCTTCCTGCGGCGCGAGATCGCGAAGCTGTCGGGCCTGAATCGCGTCGTCGTGCAGCAGATCGAGGACTTCGAGAACCAGCGTTTCGAGATGAAGCTCGACCCGGCCGGGCTCGACGAGCGCGTCGGCCAGGTGTTCTCCGGCCTCAACGACATGGGACGCATCTTCGAGGCGGCGCATCGGCAGCGCGAGACGGTCTCCGGACAGCTCGAAGGTTGTGCGAGCGATCTCAATGCGTCGATGGATTCGCTCGCGGCCGGTATCGAGCGCCAACTCGCGGCCGTCGCGGAGGCGTCGAGCGGGGTGCACGGCCTTTCGCAGGGCGCGCGCGATGTCGCTGTCGAGGCGACGCAACTCGCGAGCGCCGGCTCGCGCATCCAGGGCGTCGTCGAAGTGATCCAGCAGATCTCCGACCAGACCAACCTGCTCGCGTTGAACGCCGCGATCGAGGCCGCGCGCGCCGGCGAGGCGGGGCGCGGCTTCGCGGTCGTCGCCGACGAGGTGCGCAAGCTCGCCGAGAAGAGCCGCACCAGCGCCGAAGTGATCGGCAAGGACGTCGTCCAGCTCACGGCCGACATGCGTCACGTCGCAGACGAGATCGAGGCCCACTCGGAGGGCGTCGACGGCCTGTCGGCGCTGCTTGCGACGATCGAGTCGAGCGCGGGCGAGACCTCGGCCGCAGCCGGCCAGACGCGGCAGGTCGCCGATGCCTTGAAGGAACTCACGCGAGCGGAGGGCCGCCTCGCCTGAGCGCGCACGGGGCCCGTATCAGGTCCCGCGTCGCGCACATCATCAACCAAGGGCCCGCAAGGGCCGTGACACGGCAGGACAGCGCGACGATGGGAACTGTGAAGAAGGGCTACGTGCGCCCGCTCGACTTGAAGGGCGGACGCGTGGACATGGGCCATGGCGCGGGCGGCCGCGCGATGGCGCAACTGATCGAGGAGTTGTTCGCCGCGGCCTTCGCGAACGAACACCTCGAACGCGGCGACGACGCGGCGGTGCTCCCGGCGCCCGCTGCGGGCGAACGCCTCGTCGTTGCGACCGACGCTCATGTCGTCAGCCCCTTGTTCTTTCCGGGCGGCGACATCGGCTGCTTGAGCGTCCACGGCACCGTCAACGACCTCGCCGTGATGGGCGCCCGTCCGTTGTACCTCGCTGCGAGCTTCATCCTAGAAGAAGGCTTCCCCCTCGCGGACCTTGCGCGCATCGTCCAGTCGATGGCCCACGCGTCGCGCGAAGCCGGCGTGCCCGTCGTCACTGGTGACACCAAGGTCGTCGAACAAGGCAAGGGCGACGGCGTCTTCATCACGACCACCGGTGTCGGCGCACTGCCCGCCGGACGCGAGATCGGCGGCGCCAACGCCCGTACCGGCGACGCGATCCTCGTCTCCGGCACTCTGGGCGACCACGGCATGGCGATCATGGCCCAGCGCGAATCGCTCGCCTTCGACTCCGAAATCGCGTCCGACACCGCCGCACTGCACGGACTGATCGCGGCGATGCTCGAAGCGGTCCCTTCGATCCGCGTGCTCCGCGACCCGACCCGCGGCGGCCTCGCGACCACCCTCAACGAGATCGCGACCCAGTCGGGCGTCGGCATGGAACTTGACGAAGCCGCGATCCCCATCCAGCCCCAAGTCGCCGCCGCCTGCGAACTCCTCGGCCTCGACCCGCTCTATGTCGCGAACGAAGGCAAGCTGATCGCGATCTGCCCGGCCGACGACGCCGACCGCCTCCTCGCCGCGATGCGCGCCCACCCGCTCGGCGAACGCGCCGCCCGCATCGGCACCGTCACCACGGACGCCAACTGCTTCGTCCAGATCCGCACCGCCTTCGGCGGCCGGCGCATGGTCGATTGGCTCTCCGGCGAACAGTTGCCGCGTATCTGCTGAGATCGACATGCGCATCCTGCTCCTCACGCACAGCTTCAACAGCCTCACGCAGCGCCTGTTCGCCGAGCTCAAGGCCGACGGCCACGAGCTCTCCGTCGAATTCGACATTGCCGACCGCGTCGCCGAAGAAGCCGTCGCACTCTTCCGCCCCGACCTGATCCTCGCACCCTTCCTCAAGCGCGCCGTGCCCGAATCGATCTGGTCGCGGCACCTGACGCTGATCGTGCACCCCGGCATCGTCGGCGACCGCGGCCCCTCCGCCCTCGACTGGGCGATCATGAACGGGGAAGGGGAGTGGGGCGTCACCGTCCTGCAGGCCGAAGCCGAGATGGACGCCGGCCCGGTCTGGGCGAGCGTCACCTTCCCAATGCGCGACGGCACGAAGGCGAGCCTCTACCGCAACGAAGTGACTGCCGCCGCGCTGCAGGCCGTCAGAACGGCCATCGAAAACATCCCCGAGTGGCGGATCGACAAATGGGCGCCGACCCCGCTGGCGCAAATCCTGGAAAGCGCAGCAAGCGCCGCAAAGCAAAACGCCCAAGACAACGAACCCTCATCCAGTCCTGCACACGGCAGCCCCCTCCGGGCGGTGTTTCGTGCTGAGGCGTCCGCCACGCGTTCAACGAAGCGCGAGACAGCGCCCGGAGGGGGCGGTTTAGCACCCGAACAAGTAACGGTCGGCGTCGAACGCCCCCTGATGAAACAGTCCAACCGGGCAATCGACTGGACGAACGACACCACCGAAACCGTCCTGCAAAAACTCCGCGCCGCCGACGGCTTCCCCGGAGTCTCCGACTCGCTCTTCGGAACACCCTGCCAGCTCTTCGACGCTCACGAAGCGACGCCCGACGAACTCGGCCCGGCCATTCCGGGCGAAGTCATGGCCCGCCGCGACAGTGCCCTCCTGCGCGCCACAATCGACGGCGCCGTCTGGATCGGCCACGTCAAACGCGCCGACCACGACCACCCCTTCAAGCTTCCCGCAACCGTCGCCTTCGCCACCGAAGCCGCCGCGCTGCCCGAACTCGAAATCCCCCTGATGCGCGACGCCACCGACCCCCGCTGGAGCGAACTCCGCTACCGCGAAAGCGCGGACGGCACGACAGGCTTCCTCGCCTTCGACTTCTACAACGGCGCCATGGCGACCGAGCAGTGCGAACGGCTCACCGCCGCGATTCGATTCGCCGCAACCCGCCCGACCCGCGTCCTCGTCCTCGAAGGCGGACGCGACTTCTGGTCCAACGGCATCCACCTCAACCGCATCGAAGCCGCCCCCTCGCCTGCAGACGAATCCTGGGCCAACATCAACGCGATGAACGACGTCTGCCTCGCGCTGCTCACGCTCACCGACCGCCTCACCGTCGCCGCGCTCCGCGGCAACGCCGGGGCAGGGGGCTGCTTCCTCGCGCTCGCCGCCGACCTCGTCTGGGCGCGCGACGGCATCATCATGAACCCGCACTACAAGAACATGGGCAACCTCTACGGCTCCGAATACTGGAGCTACCTCCTGCCCCGCCGCGTCGGCATCGAAACCGGCCGTCAGATCATGGCCAACCGCCTGCCGCTCCTCGCGCGCGACGCCAAAAACGCCGGCCTCATCGACGACACCTTCGGCGCCGACCTCGCCGGCTTCGAAGCCGAAGTCGCACGCCGCGTCGAAACACTCGCCGCCGACCCCGCGCTTATCGACCGCATCGCCGAAAAATCCGCACGCCGCGCCGCCGACGAAGCCGAAAAACCACTCGCCGCCTACCGCGACGAAGAACTGGCCGCGATGCGCCGCAACTTCTACGGATTCGACCCCAGCTACCACGTCGCGCGCTACCATTTCGTGATGAAAAGCCCGCAATCCTGGACCCCGCGCCACCTCGCCCGCCACCGCGATCTCGGCTGGCAAGTGCCCGCAGAGGCTGAAGCCGCATGAGCCGAATGCTGCCCACCGTTCTCGTTGTCGACGACGAAGTCCGCTCGCAGGAATCCCTGCGCCGCACTCTCGACGAAGACTTCGAGGTCTTCACCGCATCCTCCGCCGCCGAAGCCCTCGCGATCCTCGAACGCGAATGGATCCAGATCGTCCTCTGCGACCAGCGCATGCCCGGAACCTCCGGCGTGCAACTCCTGCGCGAAGTCCGCGAACGCTGGCCCGACGCCGTGCGCATCATCATCTCTGGCTACACGGACTCCGAGGACATCATCGCCGGCATTAACGACGGCGGCATCTACCAGTACCTCCTCAAGCCCTGGCAGCCCGAGCAACTCCTGCTGACCCTGCGCGCCGCAGCCGACATGTACCGCCTGCAACGCGAAAACCAGCGCCTCTCGCTCGACCTCAAGGTCGCAAGTCCCGTGCTGCGCCAACGCGTCGCCGGCAAGAAAGACACCGTCCGCCGCCGCTTCGGCGCCGACGCCCTGCTGCGCGCCCCCGACTCGCCGATGAACGCCATCTGTGCGCTCGTCGCCAAGGTCGCCGACTTCGACATCCCGGTGCTGCTTACCGGCGAATCCGGCACCGGCAAGGAACTCCTCGCCCGGGCACTGCACTACGGCAGCAGTCGCAGCGAACAAGCCTTCGTCGTCGAAAACTGCGGCGCCGTGCCCGACACGCTGCTCGAATCCGAACTCTTCGGCGCCCGCCGCGGCGCCTTCACCGGCGCTCACGAAGACCGTGAAGGTCTCTTCCGCCAAGCGGACAACGGCTCCATCCTGCTCGACGAAATCGGCGAAACCTCCGCCGCCTTCCAGGTGAAACTCCTGCGCGTGCTGCAGGAAGGCGAAGTCCGCCCCGTCGGCGCCGCGCGCCCCGTCGCCGTCGACGTCCGCGTCATCGCCGCGACCAACCGCGACCTCGAAGCCGACGTCCGCGAAGGCCGCTTCCGCGAAGACCTCTACTACCGCCTGGCCGCGATCACCGTCACCGTCCCGCCGCTGCGCGAACGCCGCATGGACATCCCGCTGATCGCCCAGCAATACGTCGACAGCGCCCAGGAATCCCTTGACCGCCGCTTCGAACCGCTCTCCGCCGACCTCCTCGCCTGCCTCCAAGCCTACCGCTGGCCCGGCAACGTCCGCGAACTGCGCAACGAAGTCCTGCGCATGATCGCGCTCTCCGACGGCCCCCGACTCTCCGCGAGCCACCTCTCGCCGCGCGTCCTGCGCGCCGCCGAAGACCACCAGGAACCCGAACTGCAACTCCTGGCCGGCCTCGACGGCGATCTCAAGACCCGCCTCGAAGCCCTGGAAGCCCGAATCGTCAAGGAAAGCCTGATCCGTCACCGCTGGAACAAGACAAGGGCAGCGCAGGAACTCGGCCTCTCGCGCGTCGGCCTCCGCAGCAAACTCGCCAGATACGGCCTAGAAACAAACTGATGTAGATGGACGTCCGCGCACCCCACATCACGTCCCGAATGGCACGGCCCAGCCCCCGACAGCGGGTGTTCCGTGCTGAGGCGTCCGCTTGCGCCAACGAAGTGCGGAACACCCGCTGTCGGGGGCGGTTTTGACGAACAACACCCCAGCAGAAAGGCAATGAACCTCCTCTGGCTCCAATCCGGCGGCTGCGGCGGCTGCACCATGTCACTGCTGTGCCATGACGCCCGCGACCTCATCGCCATGCTCCGCGACGCCGGCATCAACATCCTCTGGCATCCTGCGCTGTCCGAACAAACCGGCGCCGAAGTCGTCGAGCTCCTCGAATCCTGCGTCCGCGGCGACACCCAAGTGGACCTCCTCTGCATCGAAGGCTCCATGCTCCGCGGCCCGCAAGGCACCGGCCGCTTCCACATGCTCGCCGGCACCGGCCGCCCCATGATCGACTGGGTTCAAGACCTCGCCGCCCGCGCGCGCCACACGCTCGCCATCGGCAGCTGCGCCGCCTACGGCGGTATCACCGCCGGCGGCATCAACCCGGCCGAAGCCTGCGGCCTCCAATACGACGGCGAAACCCGGAGCGGCCTCCTCGGCGCCCACTACACGGGGACTGCGGGCCTCCCCGTCATCAACGTCGCCGGCTGCCCCACCCACCCCGCGTGGATCGTCGAAACCCTCCTCGGACTCGCCCTCGGCGACCTCGACGGGGAGAGTCTCGACCCCGTCGGCCGCCCGCGCTTCTACGCCGACCAACTCGTCCACCACGGCTGCAGTCGCAACGAATTCTACGAATTCAAAGCCAGCGCCGAAAAAGCCTCCGACCTCGGCTGCCTGATGGAGAACCTCGGCTGCAAAGGCACCCAGGCCCACGCCGACTGCAACGTCCGCCCCTGGAATGGCGGCGGCTCCTGCATCACCGGCGGCTACGCCTGCATCGCCTGCACCGAACCCGGCTTCGAAGAACCCGGCCACCCGTTCGCGATGACCCCCAAGGTCGCCGGCATCCCCATCGCGCTCCCGTCCGACATGCCCAAAGCCTGGTTCGTCGCACTCGCCGCGCTATCGAAATCCGCGACCCCGAAACGCGTCCGCGACAACTCACGCGTCGACCACACCGTCGTTGCTCCGCCGATCCGCTGGAGACGTACGAAGTGACCCGCCTCATCGTCGGCCCCTTCAACCGCGTCGAAGGCGATCTCGAAGTCACGCTCGACGTGACGGACGGCCGCGTCACCGCTGCACACGTCAACTCGCCGCTCTTCCGCGGCTTCGAACAGATCCTCCTCGGCAAGGACCCGCGCGACGCGCTCGTCTTCGTCCCGCGCATCTGCGGCATCTGCTCCGTCTCGCAATCGGCCGCCGCCGCCCGCGCGCTCGGCGACGCCATGGGCCTCACGCCGCCCCCGAACGGCGAACTCGCCGCGAACCTGATCCTCGCCAACGAAAACCTCGCCGATCACTTCACCCACTTCTACCTCTTCTTCATGCCGGATTTCGCGCGCGATGCCTACGCCGGCCGGCCCTGGTTCGACGCCGCCCGAGCCCGCTTCAAGGCGACCGAAGGCACCGCGACCGCCGACGCGTTGCCCGCCCGCGCCGCCTTCCTGCAGATCCTCGGCATCCTCGCCGGCAAATGGCCGCACAGCCTCACGCTGCAACCCGGCGGCTCCGCGCGCGCCATCGGTGCCTCCGAGAAGATCCGCGTGCATGCGCTGCTGCGCCAGTTCCGAGGCTGGCTCGAACGCCACCTCTTCGGCGACACCCTCGAAGCCATCGCCGCGCTCGACTCGATCGCCGCCCTCGATGCCTGGAAGGCGAAACGCACCCCCGCATCGAGCGACTTCCGCCTCTTCCTCGAAATCGCCGACGCCCTTGCGCTCGACCGCCTCGGCCGCGCCACCGACCGCTTCCTCAGCTACGGCAACTACCCGCTCGCCGGCTCGTCGCTTTTTGCGCGCGGCCTCTGGCACGCGCCGACAGCGACCCTCGCATCGGTCGCCCACACCGACATCGCCGAAGACGCGAGCCACGCCTGGATGGCCGACGCCCATCCGCTGCACCCCTGGCAGGGCGACACCCGCGTCGACATCGACCGCCCTGGCGCCTATAGCTGGTGCAAGGCTCCGCGCCTCGCGGGCGAGGTTGTCGAATGCGGCGCGCTTGCCCGCCAGGTCGTCGACGGCCACCCGCTCGTCCGCGAGCTCGTCGGCCAAACCGGCGGCAACGTCGCCAACCGCGTCATCGCGCGCCTGCTCGAATTCGCCCGCGTCGTGCCGGCGATGGAAAACTGGATCCGCGCGATCGAACCCGGGGAACTCTTCTGCCATCAGGGCCCCATACCCGATGAAGCGCAAGGACTCAGCATGGTCGAAGCTGCGCGCGGGGCGCTGGGTCACTGGCTCGTGATCCGCCAGGGCCGCATCGCGAACTATCAGGTCGTCGCCCCGACCACCTGGAACTTCTCGCCGCGCGACGCCGCCGGCACGCCCGGCGCCCTCGAACAGGCACTCGTCGGCACGCCGGTGGGCGAGGGCGAGGCAGTCCCGCTCGCCGTGCAGCACGTCGTCCGATCCTTCGATCCGTGCATGGTCTGCACGGTCCATTGACCCAGAAAGACGCGATGAGCGACCAACGCCCGCCTGCAAAAACCCCCGGCCACACCGGCCACCCCGGTGAGCTGATCGCCGTCGACGAAGACATGTGGATGGACGTCATCCACAAGATGGACGAGGTCTACTCGGATCTGCTGCAATACGAAGTCGCCCTCGAAGAGAAGAACGCCAAGCTCGAAGAGTCGCAGCAGTTCATCCTGTCGGTCCTCACCTCGATGTCCGACATCATGGTCGTGTGCGACCGCAACGGCGTGATCGAGGACGTCAATCGCTCGCTCGTCGACTTCTGCGGCCGTGAAGCTGCCGAGCTGCGCGGCCGGCCGATCTACGACCTCTTCGCCGACGACGTCTCGCACGACCGCGCGCGCGAACTCCTCGGCAGCTTCGGCCAGGCGGCCGTGCACGACTGCGAGCTGCCCCTGCGCGCCCGCGACCGCAGCGCCGTGCCGGTGTCCCTCAACTGCACGCCGCGCTTCAGCTCGATCGGCAAGACGCTCGGCATGGTCATCACCGGCCGCCCCGTCGGCGAACTGCGCAAGGCCTACCACGCGCTGCGCCAAGCCCACGAAGACCTCAAGCGGACCCAGCAGCAACTGCTGCATTCCGAAAAGATGGCCTCGCTCGGGCGCCTCGTCGCCGGCGTCGCGCACGAACTCAACAACCCGATCAGCTTCGTGCTCGGCAACGTGCATGCGCTCAAGCGCTACGCGGAACGCCTCGAACGCTACCTTGCCGCCATGCATCGCGGAGAACCCCGCGAAGTGCTCGAGGACTTGCGCGCCGAACTGCGCATCGACCGCATCCTCGCCGACCTGCCGCCGCTGATCGAAGGCACGATCGAAGGCGCCGAGCGCACGCGCGACATCGTCGATGGCCTCAAGCGCTTCTCCGCGATCGACCGCGACGAGAACCGCCCCTTCGACCTCACGGAAGTCGTCGAGCGCGCCGTGCGCTGGGTGTGCAAGGCCTCGCGCGAGAACTTCCGCGTCGACATCGACCTGCCTGAAAATCTGCCGCTCACCGGCTCGGCCGGCCAGATGCAGCAGGTCGTGATGAACCTCGTGCAGAACGCCTGGGATGCGACCGCCGAACTCGCCGAACCTCGGCTCGACATCACCGCCGAAGTCGAGAAGGGGCGCGTGCGGCTGCATTTCCACGACAACGGACCGGGCCTCGCGCCCGAGATCCTCGACCGCATCTTCGACCCCTTCTTCACGACCAAGCCGGTCGGCATGGGAACCGGCCTCGGGCTCGCGATCAGCTATGGCATCGTCGAGCGCCACGGCGGACGGCTGTCCGTCGCAAACGACCCCGCGGGCGGCGCCTTGTTCATCATCGATCTGCCCTTGCTGGCGCCCGGCTAGGCGCTGGCGGCTGGCCTCCGCGCCAATGCGGAAGGTCTGCACGGGAAGCCTTTGGCGTAGGTAACCCGGTCGTCTATAGTACTGACTAGTCAGTCAGTAATTCAGGCCGTCGGGAGGCAGGAATGAATGAAAACACCGCGAGCCAGCGTCAGCGTAGGCGACGCAAGGAGACGCGACCGCAGGAACTCACCTCGGCGGCCCTGGCGTTGTTCGTCGAAAAGGGCTTCGCCGCGACCAAGCTCGACGACGTCGCCGCCCGCGCCGGTGTCTCCAAGGGCACGCTCTACCTCTACTTCGACAGCAAGGAAGCGCTCTTCAAGGCCGTCATCCAGGAGGGCGTCGTGCCGGCCATCGCGGCGGGCGAGGCGCTGCTCGACGAGCACGACGACCCGGTCGAACTGCTGCGGGCCATCCTCGACGGTTGGTGGGAGCGCATCGGCAGTACCGAACTCGGCGGGATTCCGAAACTGATGATGTCGGAGGCGCGCAACTTCCCTGACGTCGCCGTCTATTACCACCAGGTGGTGATCCAGCGCGGCATGGGCCTCATCCGCGTCGCGATCTCGCGCGGCATCGAGCGCGGCATCTTCCGCGAAGTCGACCTCGAAACGGTCGGCAGCGTGCTGATCGCGCCGCTGCTGCATCTCGCGCTGTGGCGCCACTCGTTCGCATCGTGCTGCGGCCCCGACACCGACGTCGAGCGCTACCTGCAGACCTATTTCGACGTCGTCCTCGATGGTCTGCGAGTACAACCGCTTCGTTCCGGAGACGCCCGATGAAAGTCCTGGCAAGCGCATTTCTGGCGGCGGCGCTGGCGGCCTGTTCCAGTCCGACTCCGCCGGAGAAGACTCCCCGCGCCGTGATCGTGAGAACCCTCTCCGCATCCGGCGACGCGCAAAACCTCAATGTGTACACCGGCGAAGTGAAGGCGCGCCACGAAGCCGAGCTCGGATTCCGCATCGGCGGCAAGCTCATCGAGCGTCGCGTTGATGTCGGCGCCCAGGTCCGCGCCGGCCAGATTCTCGCCCGGCTCGACCCGCAGGACACCCGCCTCGCCGAACAGGCCGCCGGCGCCGCGGTCGCGGCCGCCGAGGCCGACGTCGCGCTCGCACGTGCCGAGTTCGCGCGCGTGGAAGGATTGCACGCGAAGAACTTCGTCAGCGCCTCGGCCCTCGACACGCGCCGGACGGCGCTGCAGGCAGCCGAAGCGCGGCTGCGCCAAGCCCGCGCCCAGGCATCCACGGCCGGCAATCAGGCAACGTATGCGACGCTCGTCGCCGATCACGACGGCGTCGTCACCGCCGCGATGGGTGAAGCCGGGCAGGTCGTGACCGCCGGCCAGGCCGTCGTGCGCATCGCGCGGCCCGAGGAGCGCGAAGTGCTCATCGCCGTTCCCGAAAGCCGCATTGGATCGCTCCAGCCAGGAATGCCGGCGGTGGTCCGGGCCTGGGCCAGCCCGCAGAAAGACTATCCGGCAACGGTCCGCGAGATCGCTCCGGCCGCGGACACCGCTACCCGCAGTTACGCCACGCGCGTCAGCATTCCCGCGGCGGACGCCGGCCTGCCGCTCGGCGCGACTGCCAGCGTCGTGTTCTCGACGACCGCTGTAGCTCAGGCGCAGCTGCCGCTCACCGCCGTCACCCGTGCGGATGGGCATGCGACCGTCTGGCTCGTCGATGATGCGTCGCAGGTCCGCCCTATCGCGGTTGAAGTCGGCGAGTTCCGCGAAGATGGCGTCGCGATCCGCGGCGGCCTCCCGCCCGGGGCGCGGATCGTGCTGACCGGCGTTCATCGGCTGGTCGCCGGCGAGACCGTCCGCCCCGTCGACGAGAACGCCCCCGTCGCCCTGGATACCCGCAAATGAGCTCCGCCACCGAACATCGCGACGGGCGCTTCAACATCTCCGCCTGGGGCCTGCGCCACCGATCGCTCGTGCTGTATCTCATGATCGTGCTGACTGCGATCGGCGCGTACTCCTTCGGCCGTCTCGGCCAGTCCGAGGATCCGCCCTTCACCTTCAAGGTGATGGTGATCCGCACCGAGTGGCCGGGTGCCGCTGCCGAGGAGGTCTCGCGCCAGGTCACCGACAAGATCGAGAAGAAGCTGCAGGAAGTCGCCCAGGTCGACGTCGTGCGCAGCTTCTCGCGACCCGGCGAGTCGATGGTCTTCTTCGTCGCCCGCGACTCGACCCCCGCGCGCGAAGTGCCCGACGTCTGGTACCAGGTGCGCAAGAAGATCGGCGACATCCGCTACACGCTGCCGCAGGGCATCGTCGGGCCGAGCTTCAACGACGAATTCGGCGACACCTACGGCAACATCTTCGCGCTCGTCGGCGAAGGGCTCGACCAGGCCGAGCTCAAGCGCTACGCTGAGGCGATCCGCAGCGAACTGCTGCGCGTGCATGACGTCGCGAAAGTCAGCTTCTTCGGCGAGCAGCCGCAACGCGTCTTCATCGAGCTCTCCAACACCAAGCTCGCGACCTTCGGCCTGTCCGCGCGCGACATCGTCGCGGCCCTCGCCGGCCAGAACGCCACCGCCGGCGCCGGCTTCTTCGAGACCGCCGACGAGCGCATCTGGCTGCACCCGACCGGCGCCTTCGACGACCTCGACGCGATCCGCGCGACCGTCATCCGCGCCCAGGGCCGCAGCTTCCGCCTCGGCGACGTCGCCGAGATCCGCCGCGGCTATGCCGATCCCCCGCGCGAGCGTATGCGCTTCAAGGGCGAGGACGCGCTCGGCATCGGCGTGTCGATGCGCGCCGGCGGCGACATCATCGCGCTCGGCAAGCACCTCGACGAGGCCGTCGCGCACATCGAGGCGCAACTGCCGGTCGGCCTTCGCCTCGAACGCGTCGCCGACCAGCCGCGCGCCGTCTCGCGCTCGGTTGGCGAATTCGTCCGCGTGCTCACCGAGGCGGTCCTGATCGTCATGGTCGTGAGCCTGATGTCGCTCGGCCTGCGCACCGGCATCGTCGTGCTCGTGATCATCCCGGTCGTGCTCGCGATCACCTTTCTCTTCATGAACCTCTTCGACATCGGCCTGCACAAGATCTCGCTGGGCGCGCTGATCATCGCGCTCGGCCTCCTGGTCGACGACGCCATCATCGCCGTCGAGATGATGGCGACCAAGATGGAGCAGGGCTGGGACCGTGTCCGCGCAGCGAGCTTTGCCTACACCTCGACGGCGATGCCGATGCTCTCCGGCACGCTCGTCACCGCCGCGGGCTTCCTGCCGATCGCGACCGCCGCCTCGTCGACCGGCGAATACACGCGCTCCATCTTCCAGGTCACTGTGATCGCGCTGCTCGTATCCTGGGTCGCGGCGGTGCTTTTCGTCCCCTGGCTCGGCCTGCACCTGCTGCCGGACTTCCGTGCCGCCACCGGCAAACCCTCGCCGCTGGCGCGGCTGCTCGCACGGGTGTCCCCCCGTTTTGCCCAACGCCTCGCCGCGCGCGCCGCACAGTCTCATGCCCAGCACGACGAACACGCGATCTACCACACGCCCTTCTACACGCGCTTCCGCAAGCTCGTCGACGCCAGCGTCGCCCATCGCTGGCGCGTGATTACGCTCACCGTCGCGATCTTCGTCGGTTCCCTGTTCGTCTTTGCGCGTTTCGTGCCGCAGCAGTTCTTCCCGGATTCGACCCGGCCCGAACTGCTGATCGACCTGCGTCTCGCCGAAGGCGCTTCCCACGACGCGACCGAGCGCGCGGTGAAGCGCATCGAAGCCTTCCTCGACGGCCAGCCCGGCATCGAGAACTACGTCGCCTGGCTCGGCGGCGGCAGTCCGCGCTTCTACCTGCCGCTCGACCAGCAACTCGAACAGACGAGCTTCGCCCAGTTCGTCGTCCTCACCGACGGCCCCGCCTCGCGCGAAGCGCTGCGCGCGAAAACGATCGCCTTGTTCGAGCAGGGCCCGCCGGACGTGCTCGGCGTCGTCAATCGCCTCGAAAACGGCCCGCCGGTCGGCTTCCCGGTGCAGTATCGCGTCAGCGGCCAGGACGCCGACGAGGCGCGCCGTATCGCCCATCAGGTCGCCGAAGTGATGCGCGGCAACGCCGAGCTGTCGAACGTGCATCTCGACTGGGAAGAGCCCTCCAAACGCGTCAGCCTGCGCATCGACCAGGACAAGGCGCGCCTGCTGGGGCTGTCCAGCCAGGACGTCGCGACGCTCCTCAACACCTCACTGCAGGGGCTCGCGGTCACGCAGTTCCGCGAAGGCACCGAGACCATCGACGTGCTGCTGCGCGGCGCCGAGTCCGAGCGCGTCCATCTCGGCCTGCTGCCCGATCTCGCCATCCCGACCGGCAACGGCCGCAGCGTCTCGCTGTCGCAGATCGCGACGCCCGAATACGGCTTCGAGCAGGGCGTGATCTGGCGCCGCAACCGCGCGCCGACCGTCACCGTGCGCGCGACGCTCTACGGAAACGTCCAGCCCGCCGCCATCGTCGCCCAGCTCGCCCCGCAGATCGACGCGCTGCAGGCAAAGCTGCCGCTCGGCTATCACGTCGAGGTCGGCGGCTCGGTCGAGGAGAGCGCCAAGGGTGGCGGATCGGTCGCCGCCGGCATGCCGCTCTTTATCGTCGCGGTGCTGACGGTGCTGATGCTCCAGCTGCAGAGCTTCTCCCGCGTCGCGATGGTCGTCCTCACCGCGCCGCTCGGCCTCGTCGGCGTGACGGCTTTCCTGCTCGCTTTCAACAAGCCTTTCGGCTTCGTCGCGATGCTCGGCACCATCGCCCTGTCGGGGATGATCATGCGCAACGCCGTGATCCTGGTCGATCAGATCCGGCAGGACCGGGAGGCCGGCCGCAGCGCATGGGACGCCGTCGTCGAATCGACCGTGCGCCGCTTCCGTCCGATCATGCTGACCGCTGCCGCCGCCATCCTCGCGATGATCCCGCTCACGCGCAGCGCCTTCTTCGGGCCGATGGCGGTCGCGATCATGGGCGGACTGACCGTCGCGACGCTCCTGACCCTGATCTTCCTGCCGGCACTGTACGCGGCGTGGTATCGGGTGCAGCGCGACGCGCCGGATCCCGTCGGATCACCCGGCCGCCTTGCAACGCAGCAAGTGGGTTAGAATGCGAAAGTTTATTCAAAGCACGCTTTATTAGCGTGTGCTAATATTTGGACAGGAAGCCAAAGCCATGAACTTCGAACGTGCCCGCTTCAACATGGTCGAGCAGCAGATCCGCCCGTGGGATGTGCTGGATATGGACGTCCTCGATCTGCTGATGACGGTCAAGCGCGAGGAATTCGTTCCCGCCGCCTACAAGACGCTCGCCTTCGCTGACGGCGAGATCCCGATCGGCTGCGGCCAGGTGATGCTCAAGCCGGTGATCGAAGGGAAGATCCTGCAGGCGCTGCAGCTCAAGCGTTCGGATTCCGTGCTCGAGATCGGTGCCGGTTCCGGCTACTTCGCGGCGCTGCTCGCCGCTCGCACCGACTGGGTGCGCACGATCGAAATCGAACCGGAACTCGCCAAGTTCGCGAGCGATAACCTCAACCGCTACGGCGTCGAGAACGTCATCGTCGAAGAGGGTGATGCCGCGGGCGGCTGGTCGGCTCGCGCGCCCTACGACGTGATCGTCGTCTCGGGTGGCCTGCCGATGCTGCCGCAGAGCCTGCTCCAGCAACTGAAGGTCGGCGGCCGCCTGTTCGCCTTCGTCGGCGACGCGCCGGTGATGGAAGGGCGTCTCGTGACCTGCACCGGCGAAGGCCAGTTCAAGACCGAAGACGTTTTCGAAACCATCGTCCCGATGCTGAAGAACGCTCAGCGCAAGGACGAATTCCGCTTCTGAAGGAGTTCCGGATGCGACAGATGAGCGTCACCGAGCTGTCCGAATGGCTGGCCGACCCCGAACGCGCAAAACCGATGCTGCTCGACGTGCGCGAGCCGGCAGAGTTCGACATCTGCCGCATCCCCGGCGCCGAGCTGATGCCCATGGGCACCGTGCCCGCGCGCCAGCAGGAGCTCGATCCCGATGCCGACATCGTAGTAATCTGCCATCATGGCGGCCGCAGCGCGCAGGTCTGCATGTTCCTCGAGAGGCAAGGCTTCTCGCATGTGATCAACCTCGCCGGCGGCGTCCATGCCTGGGCCGAGTTGGTTGATCCGGGCATGCCTCGTTACTGAGCCAGCGCTGCCTATCCATCGGAGATGTAGATGAAACGTGCGGCAGTAGTCTGTCTGGCGAGCCTCTTGTCGACCGCGGCATGGTCCGCCGACTTGATGCAGGTGTATCGCGACGCGCTGGCCAACGATGCGCGCTATGCCTCGGCGCGCGCGCAATACGACGCCGGACAGGAAAAGGTCGTCCAGGGCCGGGCGGGCCTTCTGCCAGCGATCGGCGCCAGCGCCGGCACGACTTGGAATGACCTCGACATCCGACGCCCGGATCTGGGTTCCCATCAGTACAACAGCAATAACTACGGCGTCCAGCTCACGCAGCCGCTCTTTCGGTGGCAGAACTGGGTTCAGTACAAGCAGGGCGAACTGCAGACCGCGCTGGCGGAGGCCCAACTCGGGCTCGCGCGCCAGGACCTGGTCCTGCGCGTCTCGCAGGCCTACTTCGACGTCCTTAACGCGCAGGACTCCCTGAGTGCCGTGTCGGAATTGCGCAAGGCCGCCTCCGAGCAGTTGCAGCTCGCAAAGGCGAGCTTCGAAGTCGGTACCGTCACGATTACCGATGTGCATGAAGCCCAGTCGCGCTTCGACCTCGCGTCGGCACAGGAAATCGCTGCGCAGAACGACCTCGACGTCCGCCGTCAGGCGCTCGCGCAGATCGTTGGCAAGGAAACCTCTCCGCTCGCGGGGCTACGCGTCGGTCTGAGCCTGTCACGGCCCCAGCCCGATAACATCGTGGACTGGGCGGCGGCGGCGGAGCAGGGCAACTACACCGTGCAGGCGCAGCAACTGGCGCGGCAGATCGCCGAGCGCGAAGTCGAACGTTCGCGCGCCGGACATTATCCGACCGTCGATCTGGTCGCGACCCAGGGGCGCAACAGCGTCGGCTTCACGACCAGCACGAGGGGGGCGCAGGTCACCGAAGCGACGACCGTCGGCCTGCAACTGAATGTGCCGCTCTTCGCCGGCGGCGCGATCTCGTCGCGCGAACGCGAGGCGGCAGCCCTCAAAGTGAAGGCCGACGCCGACCTCGAGGACGCACGGCGCAGCTCTGCGCTCGCTGCGCGCCAGGCCTACCTCGGTGTGACCAGCGGTCTCGCGCAGATCAAGGCGCTGGAGGCCGCGAAGGTCTCCTCGACCTCGGCGCTCGAAGCGAACCGTCTCGGCTACGAAGTCGGGGTGCGCATCAACATTGACGTCCTGAACGCCCAGAGTCAGCTCGCCGACACCCTGCGCCAGCTTGCCCGGGCCCGCTATGACACGCTGCTTGCCCAGCTCCGTCTGAAGGCAGCAGCCGGCACCCTCGGCGAAGAGGACATCCAGGTCATCAACGCCCTGCTTGGCGAATAAGCGGCACCCTCAGGCCTCAGCTTCGCGGCGCTCCAGTAGGGCCGCCGCGAGCGCCACGGTCCGCGCCGTGGCGCCACGGTGACTCGCGGAGAACGCGCGACCCGCGCGACCCATCGCTACACGGCGGTCCGGTTCGGCCAGCAGCGCCAGGGCAGTCCGCATCCCGTCTCCGACCTCGTCTTGCCGGAGTGCCGCTCCCGCAGCGACCGCCTGCTCGGCGACGAGGGAAAAATTGTAGGTGTGGGGGCCGAGGATCACCGGCGCGCCGACCGCGCACGCCTCGATGAGATTCTGTCCGCCGAAGGGCAACCAGCTTCCGCCCATCAACACGACGTCGGCCGCCGCGTAATACGCGAACATTTCACCCATCGAGTCTCCGAGCCATACGCGCGTCGCTGCTGACACCGATTCGCCGTCCGAGCGCCGCTGCAAGGCCAGCCCCCGACTCGTCGCGAGCGCCGCCACCTGGTCGAAGCGCTGGGGATGCCGCGGCACGACGATCAGCAGCGCTTCCAGCGGTGCCATAGAGGCAAATGCATCAAGGATCAGCGCTTCTTCGCCGTCCCGCGTGCTCGCGGCGAGAATTACCGGCCGCTGGGCGGTCTGCTCGCGGAAGCTCCTTCCCATCTCGATCAGGCTCGCCGGCGGTGCCATGTCGAACTTGATGTTGCCCGTGATCTCGACCCCATGGGCGCCGAGCTCCCGCAGACGCACAGCATCAGCCTCTGTCTGCGCCCCGATCGCAGTCAACGCACCGAGCGTCAGCCGGGTCAGCGACGGCCATCGCGCGTAACGGCGGGCGGAGCGTTCCGACAGTCGGGCATTCGCAAGCAGCACCGGCACTGCCCGATCGCGGCACGCGCCGAGCAGCGTCGGCCACAACTCTGTCTCCATGACGATCCCCGCCCGCGGGCGAAAATGGCGCAGGAAAGACGTCACGCAGGGCTTCAGGTCGTAGGGCAGGTAGGCGCGCAGCACACGCCGTTCGCTGCCAAACAGCGCTGCGGACGTCTCCCGCCCGGTGGGCGTCATGTGCGTTAGCAAGACCGAGCACTCCGGCCAGCGATCAAGTATCGCGCGCACGAGCGGCTCGGCGGCCCGAGTCTCGCCAACCGACACAGCATGCACCCAGATCAACTGCGCCGGAGCCGTCACCGGATACCGCCCGAAGCGCTCGCCGACGTTCTGCAGATACTCTGGCTGACGGCGCGCACGCCACATCAGCCGCGCCACGACGAAGGGCAGGGCGATCAGCCACAGCAGGGAATAGGCAAGGCGGGCGAGCATCGGAAGCGGCGCGGAGCAAAGCGCACAAGTATATCGCCCCCGCTCGCGCGCACGCTCGTCGAGCTCCGCGGGTGCGGTCTTGCTGTACGGAGCAAGGAGCGCTCGGGCGGCTATGCGATAATTCGCGCCTATCCCATTCACTGCTCGCACGCTATCCCCGCCATGAAAATTCTTGTCACCGGTGCAGCCGGCTTCATCGGCATGCATGCCGCCCAGGTACTACTCGCGCGCGGCGACCAGGTCGTCGGCATCGACAACCTCAACGACTACTACGACCCCCAACTCAAACTCGACCGCCTCGCCCGGCTGACGCCCAATCCCGGCTTCCGCTTCGTCAAACTCGACGTCGCCGACCGCGCTGGTATGGAAAAGCTGTTCGCCGAAGAAAAGTTCGATCGCGTAATCCACCTCGCGGCCCAGGCCGGTGTCCGCTACTCACTGCAGAACCCCCACGCCTACATCGAGAGCAACGTCGTCGGCTTCACGAATATCCTCGAAGGCTGCCGCCATAACAAGGTCCAGCACCTCGTCTACGCGAGCAGCTCCAGCGTCTACGGCGGCAACACCAAGATGCCGTTCTCAGAGCACGACAGCGTCGACCATCCGGTGAGTCTCTACGCCGCGACGAAGAAGGCCAACGAACTGATGGCCCACACCTACAGTCATCTCTACGACCTTCCGACCACCGGCCTGCGCTTCTTCACCGTATATGGCCCCTGGGGACGCCCCGACATGGCGCTCTTCCTCTTCACGAAGGCGATCCTCGAAGGCCGTCCGATCGACGTCTTCAACCACGGCAAGATGAAGCGCGACTTCACCTACATCGACGACATCGTCGAAGGCGTCATCCGCACCCTCGACCGCGTCGCCGAGCCCGATCCGGCCTTCGATCCGCTGAATCCCGATCCGAGCCGCGGCAAGGCGCCCTACCGCGTGTTCAACATCGGCAACAACAACCCCGTGGAGCTGATGAGCTTCATCGAAGCCATCGAAGAGGCCGTCGGGCAGAAGGCCGAGAAGAATTTCCTGCCAATGCAGGATGGTGACGTGCCAGCGACGTATGCCGATACGAATGAGCTCAACGCATGGACCGGCTTTGCGCCTGCGATGAGCGTGCGCGAGGGGGTAGGGCGATTTGTAGCGTGGTACCGCGCGTATCACGGAATGTAAATTCGTAGCACTCTATTACCTTCGTGCAATATGCCGTGCACGTGAGATGGTGCGATAATCGACTGTTTTATCATAACTAATATTCCCAATGTCAGACCGAAATACCTCTGCGACCCATGTCGACGATGAGCTTAGTTTTTTTGAGTTATGGGAAATCTTGGTTCGGCGTAAGTCCTGGGTCGTTGTAACCCTTGGACTGTGTCTGCTCAGTGCGGTTGTTTACTTGTTCGTGGCGACTCCAATTTTCGAGGTCCACGCGGCGCTTCGCATAGGACAAGTTGCAGATTCTGGGGGGCTTGAAGATCCCGAGGTCCTTACTACGTCGCTGATGGGCAAGTATGGCGAGGAGGTTTCAACGGGCGTCAAACGGCCTCTTCCATTTCTCAAATCGGCGGCGCTGCAGCGAAATTCGAAGCAGGTTATCGAGCTGGCGGTTCATGGTGCGACGCCCGAGCAGTCGGCGGAGTTTATGAAGCGCGTCGTCGACGACGTAATTGCAAGGCACGGGGTGATATTCAAATCGGAAGTGGACCTGGCCCGCCGTCGAATCGACCAGATCGAGGCCCAGCGGCGCTTGCTCAACGGACTCTTTATTGGTTCGAACGACCTGTTTGAGACGTTGAAAAAGAAGGATGTCGTTCAGGCCTCGTTACTGACTCAGGAGCGGGCGCGGATTGCGGCCGAGTTGTCCTCGGTGGAGCGTGAGTTGCCGGCCTGGTTGCAGAAGATGAACGCACCTAGGACCGTCATGACCGAATTGACGAGTGATGTTGTTGCTCCCGCGCGACCTTCATCCCCAAGGAAGATAATGACTCTTGCCCTTGCGGTACTCCTGGGTATTTCAGGTGGTGTGACGCTGGCGTTCGTTGCGGAGTTTGTTGCCAAAGCGAGGGCTAGGGCTGCCGTTTGATTTCTTTGCGTTTGGGATGAGGGCGTGCGTGCGAGTGAATGTGTTGCTTTCAGGAGTCGCCCCACTTGAACCGAGGTGGCGTTGCTGTTGACGACGGTTAGTTTGTGGGCGCGGCACACTTGGCCGCGCTGGAGCGGCGCGGCAGTGGAGGAGATGAGAAGCCGCTGAGTCAGAGTTCCCATTTCTCCCACGGGGCAATAAAAGATGCGGTGCCGGCTGAACTAACTTGTGCGAGTGACGTATACATGACCGGCTGGTCATCGGCTTTCAGCCGATGAAGTCATGGATTCCACATAGCCGGTGTGCCAATCCCCTGAAGACGTTGAACGAGCATTGGTCGCAGTCGCCACGCCGACAACGAGTCGCCCGAAAATCGACAGTAATTCGAGGTGTGAAGATGTCGCCATGTGGAAGGTCATTTTGGCAAATGCCGCGGGCCTTTACCAATACTTCTGGCTGAGCAAAGAACAGGCGAGGTTTATCGAGGCTCCCATAATTGATCTATATATCTGTAGCGATATTTTTTGCCGCGCTCTCTTTGCTCGAGCTGCTATCCAATAACCGACAAACAAAGCAAGGTCTCTTGCTTCTGGCTGTCGTGTTTCTCATTGCATTTACCGGCTTGAGATCTTGGGGTGGGACCGATCTCGATAATTACAGAGATTACTATATCAATCTGGATGATGCGAAAATATCGTATGGATTTCTCTATGAGATGTTAAATCGATTCGCGCTATCGCTCGGGCTGAGTTTTACGGAGTTCCTCATCCTGATTGCAGTTATCGTAATTCCATCGCAGATCTATTTTTTTTACAAAACTTGTGCGTTTCCAGTCACGGCTCTTTTTGTCTTCTATATATTGAATTTTATTTGGCTCGATCATATCTTGCTGCGTCAATCGATCGCAAGCGTATTCGTACTGAGCGGCGTGTGGCTCTTGTTGCGCCAAAGAAAAATGCTGTCGGTCACGTCTTTTGTGGTCGCCGGATTTTTTCATGCGAGCGCATTGATCGCGGCCATGTCGTGGGTGGCGATGATGGCGCGGCAACCATACAAGATTTTGGTTGCTGTTTTGGTTATCGCTCTCTCTCTCGCATTTTTTCATCTGCCTGTCGACTGGTCCGAGTTCATTCCAGGGTTGAGCCCAAACATCGGGCGGTATCTGGTCGAAAGCGAGAGTGTCGGCATCTCGAACGTTTTGGAAACGGCAGCGGCCATAATCCTTTTTCAGAAAGGCAGAAGTCAGTACTCGGACCAGGAAATCATCTGGTACTCGGCGATGCTGTGGTCCTCAGTGGTGATTGTAGTGCTGTCATTTGATGTGGCTCCCGCAGCTCGTTTTCTTGAGTATGCAAGACTATTCTTCGTTGTAATTTTTGTTAGATACATACAAAGCAATAGCCCGACCTTACGGCCGCTAGTTGCAATGCCGATCTACGTCTATGGACTGGCGAAAATCTATCACTTTTGCGTAACATTCGACGGCGGAGCAGCATTCAATGCCTATCTTTGAAAAGCCTCCAACCGTTACGGTGATCACGCCAACATATGATCGGGCGCCGACACTGAGACCACTTTTTGAGAGTCTGGAGCGGCAGCGTCATTCCGTGCATGAGTGGATATTAGTCGATGACGGTTCAAAAGATAATACGGCCGATGTTGTAGAAGGATTCAGGCAGGCTGCCAAAAACATCCAAAAAATCGTCTACATACGCCAAGTCAACAGCGGAAAGCACGTGGCGGTCAATAACGGGCTGAATCACTCGACGGGTGATTACGTAGCAATTGTTGATAGTGACGACTGGCTAAATGACGAGAGCCTGGAAAATTTCTACAGAGTGCTGCGGCGTTACAATGTTAACGATTGTGAAGGTATATGCGGTATATCAGGGGTGAAGACAAATGCCTCAGGCAAGGCGATTAGTCATCTAGGTTGTGAGGGGGGGGAAATAGCGACGCATTTTGAATGGTTCTACCTCAGGAAAAACTTTGGAGATCGGATCGATTTCTACAAGAGCGAAGTTTTCTTGAATCGACGATTCAACGTATTCCCGGGTGAAAGATTTCTGACGGAAGATGCTCTTTGGCTGACGATTCCCGGAAAAAAAATATTCTCCAATGAGAGCATGCTTTGCGGTGAATATTTGCCAGGCGGACTTACATCGCGAAGCGCGAGGCTGCTTCTAAGCAATCCTTTCGGAACGCTTTCATACTATTTTGCGTTAGCGAGGGAATTTAGGTTGCGCAACGAGTCGCTTCCGCTGAAGCTGTGCGGCCTATTCCTTTATTATGCCTTTTTGTCGATCTGGGAGGGGGCGAAAACGAACGTGGTTTTGGGCGCCTTGGGACTCCCCGTGATTGCTCTCTACAAGTTTGCAAAGCGATGACCGCTACAAGATGGCATCACGTCCTTCCCCTCTTCAACATAGCTGCGTCGGGGCTTTGCTTTTTATCGATCGGGTATCTTTTCGGACTCTCTGAGTTGTCAGATACATTCTTTCTGATACTCGCGATCCAAAGTGTTTTGGGCGCTCTGTTTCAGTCTATATGGCATGCTGCAATCCCGATTGTCTATGACAAGAGCCGCGGTCCGGAAAAATCAATAATAATTACAACGGTGTTGGTTAATCTGATGGTAGGAGGGGGGGCGTATTTTGGCATCTCCTTTGTGCTTGAGGGTAGGTATCCTGCGTACTTGAATGGGATGGGGGCTATATACTTTGCAATTTTTCAGATCCATTTGTTTTTCAAGCAACTGTACTTGGTTGATGAAAGACTCGGGAGTTATTACTTAATCGATGCTCTGGGCTATTTTTTGTCGCTCGGCTTTTTCGTGGCACTGGCAGCAAGTGATTTAGTTCAGCCAAGCCTGGATGCACTTTTCGGTGCTATGGCGTTCGGGTGGATGGTGGTGCTTGGTGCTGATCTCTTTTTGAATAGCATGTACCTGAATTTCGCCTACAGCAAATCATATTCACTTTCGTTGTTACGGAAGGGCGTGGCGCCACGTATTGCGAGCCTGTTGTATAGCGGAAAGGATGTCATAGTGCCGATCTGTCTGAGGCAGTATGGTGCCGATGGATTTGTCACGCTGTATGCCTATGTAGCTCGGGTCGCGCTGTCCTTGTATCAGGTCATCCCGCTTCACATCGTTAACAAGTGGGTGTCAGGCATTCAGGGCCGAGAAGCGCTGCTTTCCGAGCCTGGTCTTTCTCGGGTTGCAAAAAAGGCAGCAGTTGCCTACCTGTTGGCGTGTGCGGCTGCATCGCTTGTGGTCCTTGCTGGATTGCCGCTTTTAAAAAACAAGCGCCTTGAGATGCTGTGGTCGCCGATCGCTCTTGCGATGATGGTTTCTGTAGTTATTTGGCTTGCTATTCAATCATTTGAACAGCCCTATGCGAGAGCGAAATACTTGTTACAGCTCTACCGGGTGCAAATACGGGCGGATGTTCTCAACTTTGGCGTTTTCTGCGTCGGGGTTGTGATCTGCGTTGGGATGGGCAGTGTGGTTCCTACTTTGGCCGGCTTGACGTTGTCGCAGTGCGTCTCGCTTTGGGTGTACCGAAAGGCATGATGGCCTACGAGTGATATTATGATTTCGAGAACGATTCACTATTGCTGGTTTGGTGGGAAGCGAAAGCCAGCGCTGGTCGAAAAGTGTATGGAAAGTTGGCGAAGGCTTCTCCCGGAATGGAAGTTTAAGGAGTGGTCCGAGGAGAATTCACCGATCAATGCGCCATACGTTGAAAAGGCGTTAAAGGAGAGGCGCTTCGCCTTTGCCTCTGATTATGTGAGGTTTCACGCTTTGCATTCTGAAGGAGGCGTGTATCTTGATACCGACATGGAGATTGTTCGCAATCTGGACCCCCTTCTGTCCAGCGAGTTCTTTGTCGGGCGCGAGTCCGAGCGCTATATCAACGCTGGGATCGTCGGCTCCGTTCGTGGGTATCCATTATTGAAAACGATCATGGATGACTTGGATGGAAGGGCAGGTAAGGGTTTCACCGCGATACCGGAAATAATTACTGATCTTATTGCGGCGGATGCAGAGGCCAATCGCAAGGTACAGATATACGCGCCCGAGTATTTTTATCCGTACAATCCCTTCGATGCGGCACGGAATGAAGTTGGACAGCTTTTTTACTCTGATGTGACCGCGAATACTTTTGCTGTGCATCATTGGGCCCAAAGTTGGAGTTATACGTTTGGGGAAAGGATGGTTCGCCGGATGAAGATGGTCTTTGGGCTGAAGTGAATGGATTCATTTTTTAGTCCGCGCGTTAGCGTCTTGATGGCGGCAAATTGTGTAGATAATTATTTGTTGGACGCAGTGAAGAGTGTTTTAAATCAGACTCTGCGCGAATTTGAAATGATATTCGTCGCGAATGGATTGGAGTCCAAGGAGGTTGCCGAGTACGTTAGAGGACATGTAGACGACAATAGGCTCATTGTTGTCGAGTCGCCAATTGGCCAGCTGGCGAACGCCTTAAATATCGGCCTTGCGATGGCAAGGTCGGATTACATCGCGCGCATGGATGCTGATGATGTTGCTGTTCCCGAAAGGCTTGAGCGACAGTTGCAGTATCTGGAGCGATATCGTTTGGATTTGATCGGATGTGATCTTGTCCTGATCGATGAAAACGATAAGGTCATTGGAAATCGTGTTTATCCAAAAGGGCGTGAAATTGATGGCCGGTTGCCATTTTCAAATTGTTTCGCGCATAACACGATTCTTGCAAAAAAAGACTTGTTGCTAAAGGTGCGAGGATATAATTCCGGATTCAATACCGAAGATTATGACTTATGGCTTCGATTGTTGAGGATCGGGGCAAAATGGGATAATATGCCAGATTGTTTGGTCCAGTATCGAATTCACGAAGGTTCGTCGCAGAGGCGCTTGCTTGGGTATGCGGAGGCTACTGGATTGGCGATGCGTGAATTTATTCTTGAAAAGTCGATACGTAGATTCCTTGCTTTGATGTTTCACGTGTTGAAGTCGTTCGTGCGTCCGACGAGATTGTGAGTGGACAGGTGCATCGTTCGCGAGAAGCAAGGTCTTTCGCGTGAGACGAAGAGAAGTGGTGGGCTTCAAGAAGTTATGCGGGTTGGGGCGGAGTGTGGCGGGGCTGCGGTCCTGTCGGGTGGTGCTGGACGTTGCCGCGTTGGATGTGATCGCGACGGTTCGGGTCGTAGGTCTGATGCGGCCTCGCTTCGCCTCGAGCGATTAGATCGAGGGGTTTCGCGTTTGACGATCAGTGGTTCACCAGTCTGTGCGGCAGTGAGGGTGTGGTGATGCAATTTTGGCCTCGACTGTATGCCTTGGGCTCGTGGAGCGGGTGGTGCGCAGAGTCTGCGGCAACCTGAATGAAAGTATGAAACAAATGACCCGACTCGCCATTATCTCTAACCAGGCATTTTCGCTAATCAACTTCCGTGGTCCGCTGATTCGCGAGTTGGTTGACGCTGGGGTGCAGGTCGATGCGCTGGCACCCGATTACGACGCGGATACGCGCGCTGGGGTCGCGGCGCTGGGCGCGCGGCCAGTGGACTACAGTCTTGCTAGGGCTGGTGTAAACCCGTTCTCTGATGGGGTGGATACGTTGCGGCTCGCGCTGTTGCTGCGCCGGCTGCGGCCGGACGCGACGCTTGGGTATTTTATCAAGCCAGTGATTTACGGTACGTTCGCTGCTTGGCTGGCGCGGGTACCGCGGCGCTACTCGATGATCGAGGGGCTGGGCTTCGTATTCAGTGATGGCGGGGAGCAACTCTCCCCTGTCCGCCGTTTGCTGCGCGCCATGGTCCGCGGCCTGTATCGTTCCGCGCTCGCGCGTGCGGACCGCGTGGTCTTCCTCAACCGGGAGGATATCGACGACTTCGTGCGTGCCGGGTTGGTGGACGAACATAAGACGCATTGCTTGGGCGGAATCGGCGTGGATCTGGCCGAATGGTCGCCTGCACCCGCGGTCACCACCCCGGTAACCTTCGTGCTGGCTGCGCGCCTGCTGCGCGAAAAGGGAATCGTCGAATACGTCGAGGCAGCCGCGCGCGTGAAGAACGAATATCCCGACGTTCGCTTCGTGTTGCTCGGCGGGCTAGATCCCAATCCCGGCGGCCTGTCGCGTCGCGAGGTGGAGTCCTGGGTTCAGGCGGGGCTGATCGAGTGGCCGGGGCACGTTCCGGTGCGCCCTTGGTTAGCTCAGGCGAGCGTGTTCGTCCTGCCGTCCTACTATCGCGAAGGCGTGCCACGCAGCACCCAAGAGGCAATGGCGATGGCGCGGCCGGTGATCACCACCGATGCGCCCGGCTGCCGCGACACGGTGGTCGAGGGCAAGAACGGATTCTTGGTGCCGATGCGCGACGTTGATTCGCTCGTTGGGCGCATGCTTGCCTTTGTGCGAGAGCCGTCGTTGATTGAGACGATGGGCCGTAGCAGTCGTGAGCTCGCCGAGTCTCGCTTCGACGTTCACCTCAGCAATGCCGCACTGATGCGAATCATGGGGTTCAGCGGCGGCGGTGAATTTAGCGGTTCGACGACAGCTGGCATCGGGGCGTTGAAGTGAGAGCAGGGACTGTATTAGTGACCGGTGCTAATGGTTTCGTCGGGCGCTCGCTGGCCGCGCGACTGGCGACTGGCGGTCACCGCTTGCGAGTGGCAATGCGCTCTCGGCGGGAGGTGCCAAGCGGCGCCGAAGTCTTCATTCATGGCGATCTCGGCGAGCCCGTGGATTGGAGGGGGGCGCTCACCGGCATCGATGTTGTGGTGCATTGCGCCGCACGCGTGCATGTGATGGCAGACACGGCGAAAGATCCGCTCGCTCAATTCCGTCGCTGCAACGTTGATGGCACGCTGCAATTGGCACGCGCGGCGGTTGCCGCCGGCGTGCGGCGCTTTGTCTTCGTCAGTTCGATCAAGGTCAATGGTGAGGCAACCCTGCCCGGCCAGCCCTTTACCGCGGATGAGGCGCCCGCACCCACTGATCCCTATGGCGTTTCCAAGCTCGAAGCGGAGCGCGGTCTGTTCGCACTTGCGGCCGAGACCGGTCTGGATGTAGTAGTGGTACGACCGGTGCTGGTCTACGGACCCGGCGTGAAGGCAAATTTTCTTAGCATGATGCGCTGGTTGGATAAGGGCGTTCCATTGCCCCTCGGGGCGATCGACAACCGCCGTAGCCTTGTGGCAATTGACAATCTGGTTGATTTGCTCCTTACGTGCATCGAACACCCGAGGGCAGCTGGTCAGGTGTTCCTGGTGAGCGATGGGGACGATCTGTCAACGACCCGCCTGTTGGGCAAGGTGGCAGCGGCGCTCGATCGACCGGCGCGCCTGATCCCGCTGCCCAGCCGCTTGATTGCAGCTGCCGCGGCGCTGCTTGGTCGGCGCGCATTGGGGCAGCGCCTTTGCGGCTCATTGCAGGTCGACATTGGCAAGACGCGTGAACTGCTGGATTGGACGCCGCCGGTTAGCGTGGATGATGCCCTAGCGAAGACTGCGAAGCATTTTCTTGGGCATATATCAAGATGACGATATGGTTTCTGTTGCTTGGTGTGGCCTTGGCGTCAATGGCCCTGACTTATGGTCTGCGCCGTTACGCTCTCGGTCGATGCCTGATGGATATTCCGAACGCGCGCAGCTCTCATTCGGTGCCGACCCCGCGAGGGGGCGGGGTCGCAATAGTCGCGAGCTTCCTCGTTACATTGCCATTGCTTGCTGCGATGGGAATAATGACTTGGTCATTCGCAGGGGCACTGTTGGGGGCGGGAGTGTTTGTTGCCCTCGTGGGCTTTCTCGACGACCACGGACACATAGCCGCACGTTGGCGCTTGCTGGCGCACTTTGTCGCTGCTGCTTGGGCATTGGTCTGGTTGGGCGGAGCGCCGCCAATTGCTCTGTTTGGGGCGTCATATAACTTAGGTTGGGTCGGGGTCGGTTTGGCAGCTGTTTATCTGGTTTGGCTCCTGAATCTGTATAACTTCATGGACGGTATTGACGGTATTGCGAGCGTCGAGGCGATCAGTGTCTGTATTGGCGGAGCGATCTTGTACGGATTGATCGGTCAATTTGCCGCGGCAACCGTTCTATTGATGCTGGCTGGGGCCGTAACCGGCTTTCTGTGCTGGAATTTTCCGCCAGCAAAGATTTTTATGGGTGACGCAGGTAGCGGCTTTCTTGGCATCGTTCTCGGTGTGCTATCGCTCGAGGCGGGTTGGATGGCCCCGGAACTCTTTTGGAGTTGGGTAATTCTCCTCGGCATTTTTGTGACAGATGCAACCTTGACATTGCTCCGGCGGTTGCTGCGAGGAGATAAAGTTTATGAGGCTCATCGGAGTCATGCATATCAATACGCGTCACGCCACTTCGGGCGCCACCTGCCAGTGACGCTTGCGGTAGGGGCAATCAATGTCATCTGGCTGCTGCCAATAGCGCTCGGGGTTGGTGTCGGCTGGCTCGACGGAACGGTCGGAATGGTGGTCGCATACGTACCGCTTGTGGCCCTGGCGATACGGTTCCACGCAGGCGCATTGGAATCCGGAGGTGCGTGATGGATGTGCTAATCGTCGGTGCCGGTGGGCATGGCCGGTCGGTAGCCGAAGCGATATTGCTTGGCGGCACGCACCGTGTAATTGGATTTTTCGACGACGCTTGGCCTGATCTCAAGGATGTGTGCGGCTGTCCTGTGCTGGGGAAGCTCTCGGAGTTGAAGGGTTCCAGAGAGTATGCAAGTCATGTAATCGTAGCAATTGGCAACAATGCGATACGGGAGCGTCTGTATGCGCGCATACTGGCGTCGGACTTAGCGCTTGCAACGGTTGTTCATCCGAAGGCCATCGTGTCTCCGCGCGCCGTCTTGGGGGCAGGCTGCGCCGTGATGGCCGGAGCGGTCGTCGGAACGGAAGCCCGACTTGGGCAAGGCGTAATCGTGAACTGCAATGCGACTGTGGACCATCAATGTATCGTGAACGATTTTGGTCATTTGGGGGTAAACGCCTGCATGGCTGGCGGAGCGGTGCTGGGGCGGGGAGCGTGGATGCAGGCGGGGTCGGCGCTGGGATATGGCGTCGTTGTGCCGGCGGAGTCTGTCCTTATCCCTGGTGAGTCAAGGGTTTGAGAGGTGACCGTTTAACGTCAGCTAATGCAAACACCTGCGTAAGCGTCGGTTTGGCGCCAAAAAATATGCATATGTCATTTCGTTCCCTACTTGTCTTTCTCTTTGACTTGAGTGCCGTCCTAGTGGCGTGGATCGGAGGATTCCTCGTCCGATTCAACTTCGATTGGCCTTCTGATTACGGCGGAAAGATTCTGAACGGGTTGCTTTGGCTGCTCGTCGTGCATACGTTCGCCTGCTGGCGGGCGGGCCTTTATCGTGGCATGTGGATATTCGCAAGTCTTCCTGACCTGAAAAGGGTATTGAAGGCAGTCGGGCTGTCCTTCCTCGGGTTGCTAGTGTTGCTCGCCGTGGAGCGAGCAGCTGGCCCGGCGATTCCTCGCTCCACGCTGGTGCTTTATCCTGTGCTGCTGCTCACAGTCATGGGCGGAGGGCGCGCGGCATGGCGCATGTGGCGGGAATACCGCATGTTCGGCGGCCTGGTCGCAGCGGGGAAGCCTGTCGTAGTGGTCGGCGCCGGCTCCGGCGGGGCGATGTTGGTGCGAGAACTGCGCCGTAGTGCCGACTGGCGTGTGGTTGCCTTGGTAGACGATGACCCCGCGAAGTGGGGGTTGGAGCTTTTCGGACATCCGGTTGCGGGCGGCGTCAACTCGCTCCCTCAGGTGCTGAGGGACTACAAGGCAATGCACGTCATCCTCGCGATGCCATCGGCGGCAAATGATGCCCTCAAGCATGCGGCCGACATCGCCGTTGGGGCGGGTGCTCATGTGTTCACGGTCCCTGGTCTGGAAGATCTGATGAACGGGAAGGTCGCGGTCAACGCGATGCGTCCGGTGGATATTGAGGATCTGTTGGGTCGGGAGCCGGTGAGGATCGATTCAGTACACGTCCAGCAGATGATCACCAGCAAGACGGTTCTGATCACGGGTGCGGGTGGGTCAATCGGCAGCGAGCTCAGTCGTCAGGTGGCTCGCTTCGCCCCCGCCCGCTTGGTGCTGGTCGAGTCGAGCGAATTCGCACTGTACAGCATCGAGCAGTGGTTTCATGTTCATCGCCCGAGCGTTGAAATCGTGCCTCTTGCTGGCGACGTGAGGGACGTCGGACGGATGGAAGAGATCTTTGCCGTCTGGAAACCTCAATTGGTGTTCCATGCGGCGGCGTATAAGCACGTGCCGCTGATGGAGGTCGGTAACGCTTGGCAGGCGGTCCGCAACAACGTGCTTGGCACGCTGAATGTGGCGACACAGGCGCAGCGTCAGGGGGCAGAGCGCTTCGTGCTGATTTCGACAGACAAGGCGGTCAATCCAACAAACGTAATGGGCGCAACAAAGCGCTTGGCTGAGATGGTCTGTGAAGCCTTGCACAGCGCGGGCAGGGGCGCGACGCAGATGGAAATGGTCCGCTTCGGCAATGTGCTTGGCAGCACCGGCAGCGTGATCCCGAAGTTCGCCGAACAGATTGCTCGCGGCGGGCCGGTGACAGTGACGCACCCGGAGATCAACCGTTATTTCATGTCCATCCCCGAGGCCGCGCAGTTGGTGCTGCAGGCTGCATCCATGGGAAACGGTGGAGAGGTCTTCGTGCTCGACATGGGAGAGCCGGTGAAGATCGTGGACCTGGCGCGCAACATGATTCGTTTGTCGGGCTACAGGGAGGGCGAGATCCGTATCGAGTTCTCAGGCTTGCGCCCGGGCGAGAAATTGTATGAAGAGCTGTTGGCCGACGCCGAGCAGACTCGCGAAACCCCTCACCCAAAATTACGGATTGCGCGCTCCCGACCGGTGCCTGCCTCGTTCCTTGGCGAATTGAGCACGTGGCTCGGTCGAAAAGGCCCTGTCAGTGACGATGAAGTCCGCAAGGGCCTGCAGCGTTGGGTCCCTGAGTACGCTCCCGCTCGCAATACCCCGGTACTTCGGGTGGTCGAGTCCGGCGAGCAAGACTTCGTGCGGGCGGCGAGGCAGGGGTAGCAACTCCGTCCGGCGCAGGGCCGCAGTGCATGCCCTTGGGGGACGTTGGTAGAATCCCCCGTTTCTCTTTGCGACCGGCGAACTTCAGTCTTCATGGCGATCTATGCAGTAGGCGACATTCAGGGCTGCTATTCGGTGCTGCGGCGCTTGCTGGAGCGGATCAGCTTCAACCCGGCCGGAGATCGGTTGTGGGTTGTCGGCGATCTAGTAAACCGCGGCCCGGAATCCTTGCAGACCCTGCGCTTCCTCCGGGGGCTCGGAGACGCCGCAACCGTGGTGCTCGGCAACCACGATCTTTACCTGCTGATGGTGGCTGCCGGGCACAAGCGTCTCGACGATGACGACACGCTGTTCGACGTGCTCGGGGCTCCGGATCGCGACGAGTTGCTGGCCTGGCTGGCCGGCTTGCCGCTGATGCACGTCGAGGGCGCGCATGCGCAGCTGCACGCGGGGCTCCTACCTGGCTGGTCGATCGAGAAGGCGACTGCCTTGGCGGCGGAAGTGTCGGATGTCCTACGCAGCCCGGATGGGCAGAAATTGCTGCTGCACCTGGCCGGAAACCGCCCGGAGGAGTGGTCGGACGATCTCGAGGGCTGGGACCGGCTGCGTGTCATCGTCAACGCGATGACGAGGCTGAGATTCTGCACTGTCGACGGCCGTATGGCGCTGCGGGCCAAGGGGCCGCCGGAACTGGCGCCCGCGGGGACGATGCCCTGGTTCAAAGTCCCCGGGCGTCTTAGCCGTTCGCACACGATTGTCTGCGGCCATTGGTCCGCGCTGGGGTTCTACCGCGAACCGGGGCTGATCGCCCTCGATTCCGGCTGCGTGTGGGGCAACGTCCTGACCGCGGTGCGTCTCGACGATGGCGCGGTGTTCCAGGTGCCGGCAAGACCCCTCTGAGCGGTTGAAGCGCTAGCCGGCGGCGTCGTCGGCTCGCTGGACCTCTGCGGCGATCCGATTGCGGGCCTCGTGTGCAATTTGCCGGCGGGAACCGAACGTGCTCTGGATCGGTGGCATGGCGGCGACGCGCACGACAATGCGCGGCGTGGCGATGATGTTCGCGATGCACTCGCCCAGGCTGAGGTCGCCGTCGTAGGCGGGCGCCCGCGTTCGCCTGCCGTCAGCAAGGTGATAGGACATGGCGAGCGGTTGAATCAAATGTCCCGCCTCAATCGCCGGTTGCAGCAGGGCGGCGTGGAAGTGCAGCACGTGGCTGCCGTCGGTCGTCGTCCCCTCGGGAAAGATGGCGACATTCCGCCCGCCGTCGAGCAGGGCGCCGATCTCCGCATTGATGATCTTCGCGTGGCCGCGGCTGCCGCGGCGCAGGAAGACCGTTTCGTTGCGTGCCGCAAGCCAGCCGACGACCGGCCATGCTTTGACCTCGGCCTTCGAGACGAATGCGGACGGCGCCAGGGCGTTAATGACGAAAATGTCCAGCCACGAGATATGGTTGGCGACGAGCAGGCTGCCCGGCGTGATCGCGACCCCATGCTGTTCCATGTCGACGCCGAGCGCGGCGAGCAGGCGCCGCGACCAGCGTTGCCGAAGGTGCCTGCGCGTGGCATCTGAGACGGCAGGAAAGACGGTTGCCGTCGCGACCCCCGAGGCCAGATGCAGCGCGAGCCGCAGATAACGCCAAGCGCGGACCGGGGCCAATACGTGAAGGGATTGCGCCGGCGATGCGATGCTTGCGGTTTGAGTGTTCAGTCTGCGCGTCCCATAAAGTGTTTGGCGTAGCGGCCTTCGATCTGGCGCATCAGGAGCATAACCGGCAGGTCAACGGTATTGAAGTCGGGATCCCCCGCCGCGGCGCCGCAGATCCACCCTCCAGCACGCAGAGAGCCCTTGATCAGCGGCGGCGTTGTGGCGGCGACGTCTGCACGCAGTGGGGCCACCGGCAAGGGGCTGCGGGGGAAAACGCGGTACTCGGGCGGTGCCGAACGGGTTTCCTTGGGCCGATTGTACAGACTCGCGTCCGGCGTCCGCCGTCGTCATGCTGATCGAGGCGCAGCCGATCCGGTAGCCGTAGCCGTCTTCCTGTATGTAGCGGGCGAGGCCGGAACGCAGCAAGGCCATCACGGCGCCGCTGCGGTACTCCGCATCGATGCACGAGCGCCCGATCAGAATCTCCGTTTCACAGCGTACCAGACCGACGTGCAGGCTCGGCCTTGTCCGATTGTCGGAATGCGGGGGTTCTTGCAGCATGCGCGACTCATCGAGTCATGATGTCGGCGCATTTTCTATGGACTGCATTGCAGTCCCGTGACTGAAGGGCTACGGAGCAGTGACGACGGGATGCCCGGTGGAAGTCCTATAATGCGGGCTTTGCCATCCCGGGATTCAACATGTCCATCCTCGTCTGTGGCTCCATTGCCTATGACACGATCATGGTTTTCCATGATCAGTTCAAGCGGCACATCCTGCCGGAGCAGATCCACATCTTGAACGTCTCTTTCCTCGTGCCGGACATGCGGCGGGAATTTGGCGGATGTGCGGGCAACATCGCTTACAACCTCGGCCTGCTCGGCGCCGACCCGCTGATCATGGCGACCGTGGGTGACGATGCCGGCCCGTACCGACTGCATCTTGAGCGGCTTGGCCTGCGGCAGGATTGCGTCCGCCTCGTGCCCGGCAGTTTCACGGCCCAGGCCTTCATCACCACTGACTTGGACGACAACCAAATCACCGCCTTTCACCCCGGCGCGATGAGCCAGTCCCACCTCAATCGCGTACAGGATGCGGCCGGCGTGAAGTTGGGCATCGTGTCGCCCGATGGCCGTGACGGCATGCTGAACCATGTCGCCCAGTTCGCCGGAGCGGGTATCCCGTTCATCTTCGATCCCGGTCAGGGGATGCCGCTCTTCTCCGGCGAAGAGCTGCTGCACTGCCTGAAACTGGCCAATTACTGCACGGTCAACGATTATGAAGTGCGGTTGCTGTGCGAGCGGACGGGCTGTTCGCAGGAGCAATTGGCCGGGATGGTCGATGCGTTGATCGTCACGCTGGGCCCCGAGGGGTCCCGAATCTATGCGGATGGCAGCCATATCGAGATTCCGGTGGCCCCGCCCGACGAAGTCGTCGACCCGACCGGCTGCGGTGATGCTTACCGGGCTGGCCTGCTCTATGGCATTGCCAATGGTTTCGACTGGGAGCGTACGGGGCGTCTGGCGTCGCTGATGGGATCGATCAAGATTGCAAGTCGCGGGGGACAGAATCATGCTCCCAGCCGCGATGAAATTTCCGCCCGCTTCCGGGCAGCATTCGGGGAAACGCTATGGTGACGAGTATGGGTTTGCGGCGTGTCGCGGGCGCTCTGGCGCTCGTGCTCGCAATGTCTGGCATCGGCGGGTGCGCCGGTGGACTGGGAGGAGACACTTATTCCCGCGGCGAAGCGCGCCGGGCGATGTCCGTCGAGTATGCGGTGGTCGAATCGGTGCGGCCGGTGAGGCTCGAGGGGACGAAGACGCCGGTGGGTACGCTAGCAGGTGCGGCCGTCGGCGGCATCGCCGGCAGCGGCGTCGGCGGCAAGCGCGGATCGGCCATCGGCGCAGTGGTCGGCGCCGTGGCGGGCGGTCTCGCCGGCTCGGCGATCGAAGAGGGCGCGACGCGCTCCGACGGTGTCGAAGTGACGGTGCGTCTCGACAACGGTCAGATCCTTGCGGTTGTGCAGGACGACCGCGGTGAAGGCTTCCGGCCGGGTCAATCTGTCCGCGTTGTGCGCGATGGCGGCACGACCCGCGTGAGCCGCTAAGTTCCTAGCCTGGGAGCGGCTGCCGCGACGGGCGGCCGCTTCGGATCTTTTCTTCAGCCGAGAATCACTAGGCCCCACGTCGCGGCCACGTTGATCAGCGCGATCAAGACCGCCGCGCTGCCGATATCCTTGGCCCGCTTCGCGAGCAGGTGACGCTCGAGCGACACGCGGTCGACCGTTGCCTCAATGGCCGAGTTGATCAACTCGACGACCATTAGCAGCAGCACGCTGCCGACGAGCAGCGCTTTCCCTGCGCCGCTCGTCGGCACGAAGAAGGCGACCGGAATCAGGATCGCGGCAAGGAAGCATTCCTGGCGGAAGGCGTCTTCATGGCGGAACGCCGCGCTCAGTCCGTCCATCGAATAGCGAAGCGCGTTGAGCACGCGCATGAGGCCCCGCTTGCCCTTGAAGGGGCTTTCGGTGCCGGCCTTGTGAGGCGAAGGTTCCATGGCGATGGTGCCGGGTATCGGGTCAGGGATAGAAGACATAGATGCGATAGCCGGCCGCGCTCAAGCCGGTTGCCTCGAAGGGCAGGTTGATCGTGATTTCACGCCCGGCGGCGAGCCCATGCTCCAAGTCCGCGCCAGGAGCCCACTCCGTAGGCGCGAGCACGCGCCGGGCGAGCGCGCGCTCGCGCGCGTCGGTCAGAGTCAGTTCGAGGTGCGGATAGGCCTGGGCATACTCGGCCCGGTTGCGGATCGTCGCGCTCAGCGTGTAGCGTCCGGGGCGGCCTGGCTCGGATTGCAGGTCGGAGGCGTCGACGCTGACCTGGGCCGCGACCCGGGGAAGCGTGACGGTGCAGTTCAAGCGCGCGCAGGCCGCCTGCAGCGCGGGACGGAGCGCTGGCCAGTCGCGTGCGATCTCGTTGCGGAAAATGTAGGCCGCCTGGGCCGCGAGCGTTCCCGTCAGCACACCCATGCCAAGTCCGAGCAGCCAACGTTTTGTGGCTGACAGGACAGGCGGAGCGTAGTCATCGACCGTGGCCTCCGCTTCGGACTCGGGGGGCTCGTCCTCCCGCTCCTCGTCGGTTTGCCCTGCAAGTCCGCGGATGAGCGCGGTTGGTTCCGCTGCCGGGGAAGCCGATTGCTGGGCGGGGGGCGTTGCGAGCCGAGGCTCCATCCTGTCGAGCGGTTCGCTCGCCCAGAGATGGCGCGAGTTCGGCGGCTCCTCCTGGTCCGCGTCGCGACTCATTTGGGCGGCACCGCTGTCCGGCACAGGTCTTGGTTCCCCATCCTTCCCCGCTGGCTCCGCGACGGGCGGCGCCGAGCCAGGCGCAGGCGGCTCGATGAACTCGATCGGTTCGAGGACGAAGTCGTCGAAGCTCGGAGAAGGCGTTGTTTGCGGCTGCCGGGGAGGGCGCTGAGGTGGAGGCACGCCGCGCCGGCGGAACGGAACCAGCGTCTCCGGGATATCGAAATCCAGATCGGGCGGTGAGGTGGCCTCGGCCAGCTGAGGCTCAGCGATGCGCTCTTCCAGTACAAAAAAATGTTCGCTCGCGTCCTTCGCCGGGGGCGGATTTGGCTCGACCGGGTCCGGGCTGGTCAGGTCCAGGTCCACTCGTCGCGGTGCAATTGCAGGCGCTGCGGACACCGCAGCGGCGGCACGTTCAGGTGCGGATAACTCCGGTTCCTCCGCGGAGGCGGACGGTGCTTCGGGCGCGCGATGCACGGGCTCTGCAGGATGCGCGGGCATCGCGAGCGAGGCTGCGTCCTCCAGCAGGTTTTCAAGCGCGTCGAACGCGTTCAGGCAATGTCCGCATCGGACTTGACCGGCGTGGGTGCGCAACTGCTCGGGCCGGACCCGGAATACTGTCTGGCAGGCCGGGCAGCGCGCAAACATCAGCGGACGCCGCCCGTCTCAGCCGGGCGGAAGCCTTCGAGTCGCACCCAGCCCTCCCGCGTCGCTCCGACGCGCAGTTCGAGGAAGGGGGCGTAAGCCGCGATGACTTGCTCGGTCTGAGTGTCCAGTACGCCTGACAAGGCGATGCGGCCGCCGGGCGCGACACGTGCGGCGAGCGCGGGCGCAAGCACGCACAGCGGATTGGTCAGGATGTTCGCGACGACGACATCGAAGGTGGCGTCGAGCGGCTCGCGCGAATGCTGCAAGCGGAGCGACACGCCGTTGCGATGCGCGTTGTCCTGCGCGGCTTCGAGCGCCTTGTCGTCGATATCGATGCCGAGCACGTCGCCTGCGCCGAGACGCGCCGCCGCGATCCCGAGAATCCCCGAGCCGCAACCGTAGTCCAGCACCTTGGTGCCAGGCTGTACGTTATCGCACAGCCACCCAAGGCACAGCGACGTCGTCGGATGCGAGCCGGTACCGAAGGCCATGCCAGGGTCGAGTTCGATGTTGATCGCGTCCGGGTTCGGCGCCTCGTGCCACGAGGGCACGATCCACATGCGCTCATTAATCTGGATCGGGTCGAACTGGCTTTGCGTGAGCTGGACCCAGTTCTGTTCGGCGACTTCTTCCAGCGTGAACGGCGGCACCGCGTCGAAACCCGCCTCTGCCGCCGCTTGGGCTAGCGCGACTGCGATATCGCCATCGGCATCGAACAATGCCAGCACGCGGCTGTGATCCCACAGTCCGACGGGGAGGTGGCCGGGTTCGCCGAACTGCGGCTTCTCGGCCTCGGTGCCGGCGTCGGCGTCCTCGATGCTGACCGACAGCGCTCCCGCCTCCATCAGGGCGTCGGAGAGCGCCTCTGCCTTGCGGGCTTCAGCCTGCAGCGTGACCGATATCCACATGTCCGTTCCGTTCGATCAGGTCTTCTTCACTTCGTTGCGGTCGGCCAGCTTGTGTTCCAGGTAATGGATGCTGGTGCCACCTTCAATGAAGCGCGCGTCGAGCATCAGTTCCTGATGCAGCGCGATGTTGGTCTTGATGCCTTCGACCGCCATTTCGGATAGTGCGATCCGCATGCGGCGCAGCGCCTGTTCGCGCGTGTCGCCATAGGCGATCAGCTTGCCGATCATCGAATCGTAATGCTGCGGGATCATGTAGCCGTTATAGACGTGCGAATCGACGCGGATGCCGGGCCCACCGGGCACGTGCCAGTTCGTGATGCGCCCCGGGCAGGGCGTGAACTTGAAGGGATCTTCGGCGTTGATACGGCATTCGATCGCATGGCCGCGGAAGGCGATATCTTTCTGACTGAACCACAGCTTCTCGTTGGCGGCGATGCGAATCTGCGCCTGGACGATATCAATGCCGGTGATCAGTTCGGTGACCGGGTGCTCGACCTGCACGCGCGTGTTCATCTCGATGAAGTAGAACTCGCCGTTCTCGAACAGGAACTCGAAGGTGCCCGCGCCGCGGTAGCCGATCTTGCGGCAGGCCTCGGCGCAGCGCTCGCCGACCTTCGCAATCGTCTTGCGGTCGATGCCGGGGGCCGGCGCTTCCTCGATCACCTTCTGGTGTCGGCGCTGCATCGAGCAGTCGCGTTCGCCGAGGTAGACGGCATTCCCGTGCTCGTCGGCGAGCACCTGGATTTCGACGTGGCGAGGGTTCTCGAGGAACTTCTCCATGTACACGACCGGGTTGCCGAAAGCCGCCTGGGCTTCCGCTCGCGTCGTCGCAACTGCATTGAGCAGCGCCGCTTCGGTGTGCACGACGCGCATGCCGCGCCCGCCGCCGCCGCCCGCCGCCTTGATGATTACTGGGTAGCCGATGCCTCGCGCAATCTTGATGATCGCCTTCGGGTCGTCCGGCAGTGCGCCGTCGGAGCCGGGCACGCAGGGAACGCCCGCGGCCTTCATCGCGTCCTTCGCGCTGACCTTGTCGCCCATTAGGCGGATGGTGTCGGGGCGCGGACCGATGAAGACGAATCCCGATTGTTCGACGCGCTCGGCGAAATCGGCGTTTTCGGAGAGGAAGCCGTAGCCGGGGTGGATCGCTTCGGCGTCGGTAACTTCCGCGGCCGAAATGATCGCGGGCACGTTGAGGTAGCTCAGACCGGACGCTGCCGGGCCGATGCAGACAGACTCATCGGCGAGCTTGACGTATTTCGCCTCGGTGTCGGCTTCGGAGTGGACTGCGACCGTGCGGATGCCGAGCTCGCGGCAGGCGCGCAGGACGCGGAGCGCAATTTCGCCCCGGTTTGCGATCAGGATCTTTTCAAACATAGGCGGATCAGCCGATCACAAACAGCGGCTGGCCGTATTCGACGGGCTGGCCGTTCTCGACCAGGATCGCCTTCACGCTACCGGCGAATTCAGACTCGATCTCGTTCATCAGCTTCATCGCTTCGATGATGCACAGGCGGTCGCCGACGGCGACGCTTTGGCCGATATCGACCAGCGGTGCGGCGCCCGGAGCGGTGGCGCGATAGAAGGTGCCGACCATCGGCGACTTCACGACGTGACCTTCGGGCAGTGCGTCGGCTGCGGGAGCGGCGGCAGGCGCGGCGGCCGGGGCGGCAGCCATGGCAGGGGCGGGAGCGAGATACGTGGCGGCGGTGGGGGCCGCGATGTGCTTGGCAATGCGGACCTTCTCTTCGCCTTCGGTCACTTCAAGTTCGGAGATGCCCGATTCCTGGACGAGGTCGATGAGTTTCTTCAGCTTGCGCAGATCCATTGTGGTTCTCCAGACGGCCGGCGCCGCGAGGCGCTGCCAGAGGGTTGTTTATTCAGGTTTTCCGCAGCTGGGTCAGGGCGAATTCGAGAGCGGCCATGTAGCCGTATGCGCCCAGCCCGCAGATCACGCCGCTGGCGCGATCGGAAAAATAGGAGTGATGCCGGAAGGCTTCCCGCGCGTGGATGTTCGACAGATGCACTTCCACGTAGGGAATCGCCACGGCGGCAAGCGCGTCACGCAGCGCAACGCTGGTGTGCGTATAGCCAGCCGGGTTGATGATGATGTAGGCGACGCCTTCTACGGCGGCAGCCTGGACGCGATCGATCAGCTGCCCTTCGTGGTTGCTTTGAAAGCTTTCCACCACCACGCCGTCGGCGCGGCCGCGCGCATCCATTGCGGAATGGACGTCAGCGAGCGTAGTGCGCCCGTAAACCTCGGGTTCACGGGTGCCCAGAAGGTTCAGATTGGGGCCGTGCAAGACCAGGATGCGGGTTTGCGGCGGCGCCGCCGATTCTGAAGATTTGCTGCGTTTTGAGCGCGTCATGTCGGCAAGTTTGCCGCAATTCGCTGCAATTTGTCCAGAAAAAAGGCACTGCAGCGCTTAGGGTCTGTCGAGCAGTGCGCGGATTTTGCCTGCTAGTTCGTCGGCGTTCAAGGTACCTAGCTTCACAAATCGAAGCGTGCCGGCCCGATCGAAGATTGCCGTGAACGGCAATGCGTGTGCTGTGTTGCCCAGCGGAACGGTAAGGTCCACGGTTTCCGGGGAGCCTATCAGTAATGGATATGGTATTTGGGTGATGCTTACAAAATGGCGCACATTTTCGAGGCGATCGATGCTGATGCCGACGAACTGCACCGGCTGGTCGGCGTGGCGCCGGGCGACGTCTGAGAATTCGGGCAGTTCGCGCAGGCAAGGCGGGCACCAGGTCGCCCAGAAATTCACGACAAGCACCTTGCCGCGCCATTGGTCGAGCGCTTGCGGGCGATTGTCGGCGTCCGGCAGGGTCAGGGCCAGGATGGGCGCGCCCTGCTCGGCGGTCACTCCAGACGCGCCATCGGATTGCACGCGATGCTGCGTCCAGTAGCCCGCGAACGCGGAGAGCGCCGCGACGGCCGCGACAAGGAGCGCAGTGCCGGAACGCTTCATTCCTGAGGGACGTTCGCGGTTTGCGCCGCCGCCAGTTCGTCGGCGGCAAGCAAGGCTTCCACGGCCGGGAGGCGAGCGCGTTCGCCATGCCGGCGTGACGTGCGCTCGCCTTGCCCTTCATGGATCGACAGCCGGATGGGTACCTGGTCCCAGTCAAAGCTGAGGATGGCTTCGGGCGTATTGGGTGCCGGCCGACGCGGTTCGCGATGTTCGTAACGGATGTTCTGATTGAGGAAGAAGATCTCGACTTCTTTTGCGCTTTCCGGATGGAGCTCGATGTCGACTTCGGTATAGCGGCCGGCAGTGCCGTCCAACGCGCCGCCGGTCAGGTAGGGGCGGAATTCATCGAGCAGGCGCATGACTTCGACGGCCGCCCTTCGCATTTCGAGCAGGCGCTCGGCCTGCTCCTCGTCCTGGTACAGCGCCTGCCAAGCCCGCAGTTCGGCCTCGATCTCGGCGTTGTTCGGCAGGGCGTCGGCGTCGGTGGCGCCGAGTTGTCGCGCGGCCTTGCGTTTTGCGAAGCCGAAGTCGCTGATGCCGTCTTCGGCCATCATGCGGGCTGCTGCGGCAGCGATCTCGCGCCGCAGGGTTCCTGATCGGGAAGGAGGCGCTCGGAAGGTCATGGTCGCGAGTGCAGCGGACGGTCGATGTAGAATGCCGACCATTCTACACGGGCCGGTTTCAAGCGCATTGCAGCGCGCCGAAGCCCCGGAGTTTTCATGCATATCCATATTCTTGGCATCTGTGGCACCTTCATGGGGGGCATCGCCCAGATCGCGCGCGCGGCGGGACACACGGTCACCGGCTGCGATGCGAACGTCTATCCGCCAATGAGCACGCAGCTCGAACAGTGCGGCATCGCCCTGACTGAAGGTTACGACGCGGCGCAGATCAATCTTGCTCCCGATATGTTCGTGGTCGGTAATGCGATTTCACGCGGCAACCCGCTCCTGGAAGCAATCCTCGATCGCGGCCTGCCCTATGTCTCCGGGCCGCAATGGCTGGCCGAGCAGGTGCTGCAAGGGCGGTGGGTGCTCGCCGTCGCCGGCACGCATGGCAAGACGACGACCACGTCGATGCTGGCCTGGCTGCTCGAGGATGCCGGCCTGAACCCGGGATTCCTCGTCGGTGGCGTGCCCGGCAATTTCGGTGTGTCAGCCCGGCTGACCGATTCGTCGTTCTTCGTCATTGAAGCGGACGAATACGACACCGCATTCTGCGACAAGCGTTCGAAGTTCGTGCATTACCGCCCGCGGACTGCGATCCTCAACAACCTCGAATTCGACCACGCGGACATCTTCGCGGACCTGGCGGCGATCGAAACGCAGTTCCATCATCTCGTGCGGACGATTCCCGCTTCAGGCCGCATCATCGCGAATGCCGGCGAGGAAAGTCTCAAGCGCGTCCTTGGGCGCGGATGCTGGTCCGAGGTGGAGTGGTTCGGCGATGGCGCCGATTGGTCTGTCGACGTCGGCGCGGAGAAGGGGGAGGCGGTTTTCCGGTTGCGCGGTGAGGAGCTGGGGCGCGGACGGATGCCGATGGCCGGCAGCCACAATCGTAGCAATGCTCTCGCTGCGATCGCTGCGGCCCGTCACGTTGGTATCACGCCGGCGCAATCGATCGCGACTCTCGCCCGATTCGAGGGCATCAAGCGTCGGATGGAGCTGCGCGGGGAAGTCGGCGGCGTGTCGGTGTACGACGATTTCGCCCATCATCCGACCGCGATTGCCTTGACCATCGAGGGGCTGCGCCGGCGCGAAGCGGACGGGCGAATTCTCGCTGTGCTCGAGCCGCGGTCGAACACAATGAAGCTCGGCGTCATGAAGGATCGCCTGCCGGAGAGCCTGGCGCTTGCGGATCGGGTGTTCTGTTACACGAATGGGCTCGGCTGGGATGCCGCATCGGCACTGGCGCCGCTGGGCGAGCGGGCAACTACCTATGAGGCGCTCGATGCGCTCATCGCTGACGTGGCGGCGGACGCGCGCCCGGGCGACCATGTGCTCGTGATGAGCAACGGCGGCTTTGGCGGTGTGCACGAGAAGCTGCTCGCTGCCTTGCGTCAGCTCTGCTGACGACAACCGGCGCGGTTCGCGGCGTGCCGCGAACCGCGCCGCCGTTTACTGCTGCTTGTCCGACACCCCGTCGAGTTGGCGGGCCTGCTGGTCGGTGATGTATTCGAACGCTCGCACCACCTTACGCACGCCGTCGGTCCGGCGCGCGAGTTCGCTTGCAGCGTCGGCCTCGCGGCGCGTCACGAGGCCCAGCAGATAGACCGTGCCTGCCTCGGTCACGACCTTGACGCGATGGGCGCTGAACTGGTCCGCATCGACGAAGCGCGCTTTCACCTTCGAGGTGAGGAGCGAGTCGTTGCCGCGCGAGGTGAGCGAAGAAATGCCGGCGACCTGGATTTCATTGATCACGCCCTTCACGTTGTTGATGCCGCCTGCAACGCGTTCGGCTTCCGCGCGGTGGGCTTCGGTCGGCGCTTCGCCGGTCAGGAGTACGTTGCGGTTATAGGCGGTGACGTTGATATGTACCGCGTCGCCCAGGCGATCCTTGAGTGCGCTGTTGGCGCGCCACTCGATCCCTTCGTCCTCGATGTAGGTGCCCGAGGTGCGCCGGTCGGAGGCGATCACGGCCCCCGCCCCGACGCCGCCGGCGACGAGGGGTATGCAGCCCTGCAGCAGCGGTAGCGTGGTTGCCGCTGCGAGGGCCAGGATGAGCGCGCGGTTGCGGATCAGGGCTTGTTTTTGATTCATTCGTCTTCAACTCCGAGTAGCAGGCAATCGATGCCGTCGCACAGGCAATGCAGCACCAGCAGATGGACTTCCTGGATGCGGGCGGTGCGGTCCGATGGCACGCATAGGTGGATATCGTGGTCCGTGAGCATTTCGCCGATCTGACCTCCGCCCTTGCCGGTCAGTGCGATGACGCGCATCTCGCGTTCGTGGGCGGCTTCGATGGCGGTAATCACATTGGGGGAATTGCCGCTCGTCGAAATCGCGAGCAATACGTCGCCCGGCTGGCCCAGCGCGCGCACCTGCTTCGAGAAGACCTGGGTGTAGTCGTAGTCGTTCGCGATCGACGTCAGCGTGGAAGTGTCGGTCGTCAAGGCAATGGCGGCGAGCGGCGGGCGCTCCATCTCGAAGCGATTGACGAGTTCGGCCGCGAAATGCTGCGCATCGGCTGCCGAGCCGCCGTTGCCGCAGGACAGGATCTTGCCGTTGTTGAGCAGGCTGCCGGTCACGATCTCGACGGCGCCGGCGATCGGCGCGGCGAGCGCTTCCAGGGCGTCGAGCTTGGTTCGCGCGCTGTCTTCGAATTGTCGGGAGATGCGGTGAATCAGGTCCATGATGGGCCCTCGGGGCACTTCGATCGGGGGCAAGAGTCTAGCATGTGTGCCAAGGCTCGAAGTTTGCCCCCACGCGTGTCGCGCCGGGGACTGCGGCAGTGACCGGGAGTGTGCATCGGTCGCGTTTGCCGGTCACGCTCGCTTACAGTCGGTTACGCGCAGTAGGCGTCGAACGCGCCGCGAATCCAGTCAATGTCATCCACATCGAGATTCTTCAGCAGGACCGCATCGAAGCGACAGGGGCGTTCGGCATAGCGTCGGCCCGCTCCATAGAGCCACCAGCGTGCCGCCAGTTCGATTCTTCGGCGCTTCGTTGTCGTGATGCTCGCGGCGGCACCGCCGAAACGCGGGTTCGTGCGCAGGCGCACCTCGACAAAGACAACCACGCCGCGGTCGAAGCAGATCAGATCGACCTCTCCGCCGCGACAGCGCACATTGCGGGCAATGGTCGTTACCCCGCGGGACGACAGGAAGCGTTCGGCCAGCAGTTCGGCTGCCTTGCCGCGCGCTTGCTTCGCGCCCCGCGCGGGGTCGACAATGCCTGCCCTCGTATTGCCTTTCTCTTCTCTCATGGCCGCCAGTCCTTCCCCTCTTTCAAGTACGCCGTCATTGTATGTGGTGGCCACGCCGCTGGGAAACCTGCAGGACATTACGCTGCGCGCGCAGGCGGTCCTCGCTTCCGTGGAGGTGATCGCCGCCGAGGACACGCGCCACAGCCAGCGGCTGCTCGATGCGCTCGGCATTCGCTCGCGGCTGATCGCGCTGCACGAGCACAACGAGCAGGCGGCGGTCGGCCAGGTGATTCGGATGCTGGAAGCCGGTCAGCACGTCGCGCTGATCAGCGACGCCGGGACGCCGGCCGTGTCCGATCCGGGTGCCCGTGCGGTGGCTCGGGTGCGGGAGGCGGGTTTCCCGGTCGTGCCGGTGCCCGGTGCTTGCGCGGCCATCACGGCCCTGTCGGCCGCCGGTTTCGTCGACAACGGATTCCACTTCGTCGGCTTCCTGCCCGCACGCCAGGCCGCGCGCAAGGCGGGGATCGAATCCTTGCGCGCGCAGCCGGTGCCGCTCGTATTCTATGAATCGCCCCATCGTATTGCCGAGTGCGTGGCCGACCTGGCGGACGTGCTCGAACCGCAGCGCGAGATCGTCATCGCGCGCGAACTGACGAAGATGTACGAGCAGATCGTACGCATGCCCCTCCCCGATGCCGCGGCCTGGCTGGCGGGAGATGCCAATCGCGCGCGCGGGGAATTCGTCCTGATCGTGTCGGCGGCTCCGGCGGCCGAGGGGATCGGGGCGGAGGCCGAGCGCGTGCTCGCACTGCTGCTCGCCGAGTTGCCCGTCAAGAGTGCGGCGCGGCTGGCGTCAGAAATCACGGGCGCCTCGCGCAACGCCCTCTACGCGCGCGCCCTAGAACTCAAGGGCGACTGAAGCGCGCCTATAATTGTGCACTCCCAAGAAACGGACTGGTCATGCAAACGCTTTCCCTGATTCGCCCCGACGACTGGCATCTGCACGTGCGCGACGGCGACGCCCTCGCCACCGTGGTTCCGCACACTGCACAACGCTTCGCTCGGGCGCTGATCATGCCCAATCTGCGGCCGCCAGTGACGACCACCGCGCAAGCCCTTGAATACCGCGCGCGGATCAATGCAGCTGTTCCCCCGGGCTTGAAGTTCGAGCCACTGATGAGTCTGTATCTCACCGACAACACCGCGCCGGACGAAATCGATCGCGCCAGGGCGAGCGGTGCCGTCGTCGCGGTCAAGCTCTACCCGGCGGGCGCGACCACCAATTCAGACGCCGGCGTGACGGCCATCGACAAGGTCTATCCCGTCCTTGAGCGCATGGAGCAGCTCGGCATGGTGCTGTGCGTCCATGGCGAAGTGACGCATGGCGACGTCGATGTCTTCGATCGCGAACAAGTCTTCATCGATCGCGTGCTCGCGCCGATGGTCGCCCGGTTCCCGGGCCTGCACGTGGTCTTCGAGCACATCACGACGTCCGACGCGGTGCAGTTCGTCGCGAGTACAGGAGCCAACGTGGGCGCGACGGTGACCGCGCATCACCTGCTGCTCAACCGCAACGCGATCTTCGCGGGCGGCATTCGGCCGCATCACTATTGCCTGCCGGTGCTCAAGCGCGAAACGCATCGCCGTGCGCTCGTCGAAGCGGTCACGAGCGGCAGCGCCAAGTATTTCCTCGGTACCGACTCCGCGCCGCATGCCAAATCGACGAAGGAGGCCGCTTGTGGATGTGCCGGGTGCTATACGGCCCATGCCGGGATCGAGCTCTACGCCGAAGCCTTCGAGCAGGCGGGCGCCCTCGATCGCCTCGAAGCGTTCGCGAGCCTGAACGGCCCCGCGTTCTACGGACTGCCCGCGAACCAGGACCGGATCACGCTCGTGAAGGACGAGTGGACGGTGCCATCCGCATACGGGTATCTTGGCGACGATCCCCTCGTGCCCTTGCGCGCCGGCGAATCGATTGCCTGGCGCCTGCTCTGACAGGACTGCAACTTATGCTGCCGACTTCCCTGCGGAATCTGTGTGCGGTGCTCGCGCTGACGCCGATGCTGATGGCGTGCGAGAACGGTGCTACCGCCTATATGATCGAAGGGAGTCAGCACGCCCTGATTCTCGTGCGCGAGCAGCCTTATTTCTGGGACAAGACGGTAAACCAGGCGCTGATCCCCTCGCGCCTGCCGAATTGCCAGCGCCGCGTCGCGATTCACCCGGACCGGACCGACCTGACGCCCGTGGAAGTATTCGAGGCTGGGGATCGACTGTGGGGCGTGCATCAGGGTAAGTACTGGTACCTCGTCAGCACCGAAAAGTGTGCTGTCCAGGACTGGGACAACGCGGGCGCTGCACCGGGCCCTCTGGTCGGCACCTTCCGCCAGAAGGACGGCACGATCGCTTTTGTTCCGGCGGGACAATGAGCGCTCGCGTATAATCGCCGCGGGAAGTTCGCCAGGCAGTCGCTGCGTACCTCGTGTGCGTGGAGGAAAGTCCGGGCCCCGCAGAGCAGGATGCCGGCTAACGGCCGGGCGCCGTAAGGCGACGGAAAGTGCAACAGAAAGGATACCGCCGATGGCCTGCGCAAGCAGGTACAGGTAAGGGTGAAATGGTGGGGTAAGAGCCCACCGCAGGACTGGTGACAGGACTGGCGCGGTAAACCCCATCCGGGGCAAGGCCAAATAGGGGAGCAATGGCGTGGCTCGCGCTGCTCCCGGGTAGGCTGCTAGAGCGCCGTGGCAACACGGCCCCCAGAGGAATGACTGCCCGGCGGTCGCGGTTCGCTCCGTGGCCGTTCGACAGAACCCGGCTTATCGGCGAACTTCCCAATTTGCCGCGCTGAAACTCCGGCGAAATAACTTTCTCCCCTTTTCGACCCGGTTTTCCCACCGTTCCCCACCCTGGGGCGCGGCACTGGGCATTTCTGCCCAAAAATCTCATGAACTTGCGCTATCTGCCTTGATTTTTCAGGCTTTCTCGTCTCTCGTTCTCAAGCCATAAGTCATTGTGCTGCAACGGAAAAATCCGTTTCGTCAGCTTGACCCGGTTTTACCTTTGCTCTAAAGTGGGAGTTGGTGGTGAAAAGTGGGTCAAAGTGTTATTCAGATACACTTTGGTCATGAAAAATCAGGGGGGTTGATGTTCCAGGGAGCCTCTGCGCTCAGTCTCGATGCGAAAGGACGCCTAGCGGTCCCGGCGCGGCATCGTGACGCCCTCGTTCCCGATGGGGCTCCCCTCGTGATTACCGCCCATCCGCACAAGTGCCTGCTCGTCTATCCGAAGACGGCCTGGGATCCCATTCGAGACAAGGTTTCGGCGATGCCGGGGCTCGACATGCAGACGGCCGGCCTCAAGCGTCTGCTGATCGGTTATGCGCAAGAGGAAGAGCTGGATTCGGCCGGGCGGGTGCTGATTGCGCCGACTTCGCGCCAGTGGGCCGGGCTCGAGAAGCAGGTCTGGTTGGTCGGGCAGGGTACCCATTTCGAGCTGTGGTCCGATGCGGGCTGGCAGAAGCAGCAGGAAGCCATGTTGGCGCTCGCCAGCGGTCCGCTCCCGGCCGGATTCGAGAGCCTGGCGCTGTGAGTGACGCGAACGGGCACGTCACGGTGCTCCTCTCCGAAGCGATCGACGCGCTGGCCGTGCGCGCCGATGGCGTCTACGTGGACGGCACCTTCGGACGCGGCGGCCACAGCCGCGCAATCCTTTCCAAGCTGGGTAGCCAGGGGCGCTTGATCGCATTCGATCGCGACCCGATGGCCATCCAGGCAGGGCAGGCGCTCACGGATCCCCGATTCGTGCTCGTGCATGCCCCTTTCAGCGCTCTCGGCGAGGAACTCGACCGGTTGGGCATCGAGCACGTCGATGGCGTGCTGCTCGATCTCGGCGTCTCCTCGCCTCAATTCGACGAGCCGACGCGGGGCATGAGCTTCCGCTTCGACGCACCCCTCGATATGCGCATGGACACGACTCGCGGACAGACGGTCGCCGAATGGCTGGCCGAGGCCTCTGTCGCGGAAATCACGGAGGTACTCAGGGATTATGGGGAAGAACGGTTTGCTTATGCGATTGCAAAGGCGATTGCAGCTGCTCGGGCAGGGGGGGCTATTGCAACCACTGGACAGCTTGCCGCGATCGTGGAAAAAACGGTCCGTACACGCGAGCCGGGGCAGCACCCGGCGACGCGTAGCTTCCAGGCTCTACGGATTTTCATCAATCGGGAACTCGAAGAGCTGTCGCTGATCCTGCCCGAAGCCGTGCGTCGACTCAAGCCGCACGGACGGCTTGTGGTGATCAGTTTCCATTCCCTCGAAGACCGCATCGTCAAGCGCTTCATGCGCGACGAATCGCGTCCGCCCCAATTGCCGCCCCGTCTGCCCGTACGCGCTGCCGATCTGCCGAAGCCGCGGCTCGCCCTATTGGGCAAGTCGCAGCGTCCCGGCAGCGCCGAAGTTGCGGCCAATCCCCGCGCGCGCAGTGCCGTGATGCGCGTCGCTGAACGTACGGAGGCGGCATGATCCGCGTGGATGCCTTTCTCGTGGCGATCGCCGTCGCCAGCGCCCTCGGCGTGGTGGGGTCGCAGCACCAAGCTCGCAAGCTGTACGCGGAGCTGGAGCGCGAACAGACACGGATGCATGGTCTTGAAGTGGAGTGGGATCAGTTGCAGCTTGAACAGAGCACTTGGGCGGCCCATGCCCGCGTCGAAAAAATCGCTCGCGAGCGCCTTGGCATGCGCGTGCCGCCGTCCGGACAGCTTTTCTCGGTGGAGGTGGCGCAATGACCAAGCGGCGCCCGGTAACATTCAACCATAACCCCTTGCTGAAGAACGGCCTGCCTGGGTGGCGAGTCCGTGTCGTGATGCTCGGCCTGATGTGCGGCTCGCTCGCGCTCACCGGGCGTGCGGCCTACCTGCAAGGCGTGAACAACGACTTTTTGCAGGCGAAGGGTGAGTCGCGCTACGCGCGCGTGATCGAGGCGCCCGCTACGCGCGGACGCGTCACCGACCGCAACGGCGACATGCTCGCGGTCAGTACGCCGGTGCGCTCGATCTGGGCGATCCCGTCTGACGCGCAGCTTTCGCCTGCGGACATGCGCAAACTCGCGGCGCTCCTGGAAATCGACGTGCAGGAGCTGGATCGCCGCCTCGGTTCGGGTCGCGAATTCGTCTATCTCAAGCGCCAGCTGTCGCCCGAACTCGCGCAGCAGATCGCCGACCTCAAGCTGCCCGGCATCCACCAGCAACAGGAATTCCGTCGCTACTATCCGGGCGGTGAGGTGATGGCCCACGTGCTGGGTTTCACCGGCGTCGATGACAAGGGGCAGGAAGGGGTCGAGCTCGCCTTCGAGAATTCGCTGGCTGGAAAACCCGGTGTCCGACGCGTGATCCGCGACCGCCGCGGGCAAGTCGTCGATGACGTCGAATGGGTGCGCTCGCCGCGTGACGGCGAGGATCTCGCGCTGTCGGTCGACTCGAAGATCCAGTACATCGCCTACAGCGCGTTGCGCCAAGCGATGACGACCCACAAGGCGAAGGCCGGCGCCTCGGTCGTGCTCGATGCACGCACGGGCGAGATTCTGGCGCTCGTCAATGCGCCCACGTACAACCCGAACAATCGCACCGACCTGAGCGGCGCGCAGCTGCGCAACCGGGTCTTCACCGACACCTTCGAGCCCGGCTCGACGATGAAGCCCTTTACGATCGCGCTCGCGCTCGAGCGTGGAAAAGTGCGGCCCGGTAGCATGGTCGACACCGGTGCGGGCCGGATCACGATCGGCAAGGCGACGATCTCCGACTCGCATCATAACGGCATGCTTTCGGTGGCGCAGGTCATCCAGAAGTCGTCGAACGTCGGCACTGTCAAGATTGCGATGAATTTCCAGCCCGAGGAAATGTGGCGGAACTTCGATGCGCTCGGTTTCGGCAAGCCGCTGAGTCTGGGTTTTCCCGGCGAGGCAGGCGGGCGGCTGCGGCCGGCGCATACGTGGAAGCCGGTCGAGCAGGCGACGATGTCCTTCGGCCACGGGATCTCGGTGAGCCTCATCCAGCTGGCGCACGCATACCTCGTATTTGCGCGCGACGGCGAAATGGTGCCGCTGTCGCTGCGCAAGCTCGACGGTCCTCCGGCTGGGGGCAAGCGCGTGTTCTCGTCGGAAACAGTCCACGAGATGCGCGCGATGCTCGAGATGGTGGTCAGTCCGGGCGGGACAGCGCCGCGGGCCCAGATCTCGGGCTACCGCGTGGCCGGCAAGACCGGAACGGCCCACAAGCTCGAAGGCGGCCATTACGCGAACAAATATGTTTCATCGTTTGTCGGCATGGTGCCCGCGTCCGATCCGCGGATAATCGTGGCCGTGATGATCGATGAACCCTCCGCCGGCCAGTATTACGGCGGTACCGTTGCCGCTCCCGTGTTTGCCCAGATTGCCGAAGGCGCGCTGCGCACGCTCGGCGTGCCGCCCGACGCGCCGCTGGTACCACTGCAACTCGCCCAGAAGGCCGGCGACCCGCCCCCTGTGAAGGAGAGCATGTGAGCGCTGCTCAGGCCCTGAATATCCTGGAGCGTCTGCACGAGGCAGGCGTCAACCCCGGCGGTATCACTGCCGACTCCCGTCGTGTCGAACCCGGTCATGTCTTTGCGGCGTGGCCGGGGTTCAAGACAGACGGGCGCAAGTTCATGGGCGCTGCCGTCGCGCGAGGGGCTTCCGCAGTGTTGTGGGACGATGTCGACGGCTATCGTCCGGAGGCGGTCGCCGTGCCCACGATGGCCGTCGCGGGCCTGCGCCAACTCGGCGGCTACCTTGCTGACGCCATCTACCGGCATCCGTCGCAGAAGCTCTGGGTGGCTGGCGTCACCGGCACGAATGGAAAGACGACCGTGACGCAGTGGTTGGCGCGTGCGATCGGGCACTTCGACGAGCGTTGCGGTGTCATCGGCACGCTCGGTAACGGGTTTCCGGGGCAGCTCGCGAACACGATCAATACGACCCCCGACGCGCTCGAATTGCATCGCCTTCTCGCGGAATTCGTCGCAACCGACGCCGCTGCCGCGGTGATGGAGGTCTCGTCAATCGGGCTCGATCAGGAACGCCTGAATGGCGTCGCCTTCGACGTGGCGGTCTTCACCAACCTGACGCGCGATCACCTCGATTACCACGGTAGCATGGACAGTTATGCCGCCGCGAAGGCCCGGCTGTTCGACCTTCCGGGCGTTTCCACGGCGGTGATCAATCTCGACGACAGCTTCGGTCTCAGCCAGGCGCGCCGCCTCGTTGCGCAAGGGATGCCGGTCATCGGTTACACGCGCGTCGCGATCAACGCCGCCGCCGTGCCCGGTGCCCGAGTGCTCCTCGCTGAGAACGTGCAGAGCTCGCCGGCCGGCCTGCGCTTCACGCTGGAGTGGGACGGCACACGTTCGGACGTCCAGGTCCGCCTCGTCGCACCTTTCAATGTTTCGAATCTGATGGCTGTATCCGGCGCGCTGTTGGCGCGTGGACATGCGCTCGAAGACGTGCTTCAGGTGATTTCGCGGCTGACTCCGCCGGAAGGTCGCATGCAACTCGTCGGCGGTGTCGCGGAACCGCTGATCGTGGTCGACTACGCGCATTCGCCCGATGCGCTTGCGAAAGTGCTGGAGTCGGTCAGCGGTACCGCGCGCGCCCGCGGCGGACGGCTGGTCTGCGTGTTCGGCTGTGGCGGCGATCGCGATGCCGGCAAGCGTCCGATCATGGGTGAGGTCGCGCGCCAGCTGGCCGATCGCATCATCATCACCAGCGACAACCCCCGCAGCGAGGATCCCGAGAAGATCATCGATGCGATCGTCAACGGCGCCGGAGCGAATGCAGAGCGTGTTACCGACCGCGCGCAAGCAATCCGGATTGCCATCGACGAGGCCGCGGCGGACGACGTCATCGTGCTCGCGGGCAAGGGCCATGAGCCCTATCAGGAGATTCTTGGGGTACGCATGCCATTCTCGGATGTCGAACAGGCGCGCGCCGCGCTGATGGAGTGGAACCGGAAGATGGGGCGGGGTGCATGCTGACCCTGCAGGAAGTTGCTCAGGCCCTCGATCTGCGGGCGACGAACGAGGCGCGCTTCGACTGCGTCGGCACCGATAGCCGCTGCATCCGCACGGGACAACTCTTCGTCGCATTGCGCGGCGAGCGCTTCGACGGTCACGATTTCGTCGCTCAGGCAGGCGAGCAAGGCGCGGTGGCGGCCCTCGTCGATGCCGCTTGGGCCGCGGAGCACAGCGATATCGAGCTGCCCCTCCTGGTCGCCGACGACACGCGGGCCGCGCTCGGAGCATTGGCGGCATTGTGGCGCCGGCGGTTCGAGATCCCGCTGATCGGCGTCACGGGGAGCAACGGCAAGACGACGGTCAAGGAAATGTGCGCGGCGATCATGCGCGCGCAGGCTCGTTCCGATGGACGCGGGGCCGGTGCCGTGCTCGCGACCTCGGGTAACCTGAACAACGATATCGGGCTTCCGCTGACGCTGCTCGAACTGCGCGACGGGCATTGCGCCGCGATCATCGAGATGGGCATGAACCATCCCGGCGAGATAGCCTATCTGACAGATATTGCCCGGCCCACCGTTGCCATCGTGACGAACGCGCAGCGGGCGCATCTGATGGGAATGGGGTCGCTCGTCGAAATTGCGCAGGAAAAGGGTGCGATCTACTCGGGGCTGGCCGAAGAAGGTGTCGCCGTCGTCAACGCCGACGACCCTCATGCGGCCTACTGGAATGATCTCAATGCCGGTCGCCGCGTGATGAGTTTCGGCATGGACCATCCCGCCGACGTGACGGTGCGCTGCACCCAGCATGGCTTCGGTTCCGCGCTCGAGCTGGTTACGCCGCGCAATACGGTCAAGATCGAGCTTCCGGTTCCGGGCGTCCATAACGTTCGCAACGCCGCGGGTGCCGCCGCCGCCTGTCTGGCCGCCGGTGCAACGCTGGAGGCCGTCGTCGAGGGGCTCGAAGGTTTCAGCGGTGCGCCCGGGCGGCTGCAACGTCGCCCGGGGCTCGGCGGCGCGGTGATTCTCGACGACACCTACAACGCCAATCCGGATTCAATGCGTGCGGCGATCGACGTTCTCGCCTCGACCGCTGGCCACACGGTGCTCGTGCTCGGAGATATGGGCGAAATCGGCCAGACCAGCGCGCAGCTGCATGACGAAATCGGCGGCTACGCGAAGAGCAAGGGGATCGATAGCTTGTACGCGCTGGGCGAGATGAGCGCCGTTGCCACTCACAACTTCGGAGATGGCGCGCATCATTTCGACTCTCCGGAGGCTCTGGTTGCGGCTCTCAAAGGACAACTCGACGCGCAGACGGTGGTGCTGGTCAAAGGATCCCGGTTCATGCGGATGGAACGGGTGGCGAATGCGCTTGCGGCGGTGCACAATGGCGCCCCGTCACAGGAGTCTCATTAAGTCATGCTGCTCGAACTTGCCCTCTGGTTGGGCCAGGATATCCGTACTTTCAACGTATTCGGCTATATCACGCTGCGCACCGTTCTTGCGGCGCTGACTGCGCTGGTGATTTCCTTCGTGTTCGGGCCGATGCTGATCCGCTGGCTGACGGAAAAGAAGATCGGCCAGGCCGTGCGCGACGACGGACCCAAGTCCCATCTGACAAAGGCCGGCACGCCGACGATGGGCGGTGCGCTCATCCTGATCGCGATTGCTGTAACGACCCTGCTCTGGGGCGACCTGCACAATCACTACGTGTGGGTGACGCTGTTGGTGAGCCTCGGCTTCGGTGCGGTCGGTTGGGTCGACGACTGGCGCAAAGTCGTGCACCGCGATCCGAAGGGGCTCGCGAGCCGCTGGAAATACTTGTGGACTTCGCTGATTGCCCTGGCCGCGGCGATGGTGCTCGGCCTGACGGCGAATGAGCCCGCGCAGACCGATCTGATCGTTCCCTTCTTCAAGGCCGTCTCCTATCCCTTGGGCGTCTGGGGCTTCGTCGCCCTCTCGTATTTCGTCATCAACGGCACAAGCCACGCCGTGAACCTCACCGACGGTCTGGACGGGCTGGCGATCATGCCGACGGTGATGGTTGCCGGGGCACTGGCGATCTTCGCCTACGTCGCGGGGCACGCCGGCTTCGCCAAATACCTCGGCGTGCCCTACATCGCCGGCGCCGGTGAACTCGCGGTCTTCTGCGGCGCGTTGTGCGGCGCGGGTCTCGGATTCCTGTGGTTCAACGCCTATCCGGCCGAGGTCTTCATGGGCGATGTCGGGGCGCTCGCCCTCGGCGCAGCCCTCGGTACTGTCGCAGTCGTTGTCCGCCAGGAAATCGTTCTCTTCATCATGGGTGGCCTCTTCGTCGCCGAGACGATGTCGGTCATGGTGCAGGTGCTCTACTTCAAGTACAGCGGCGGCAAGCGCATCTTCCGAATGGCGCCGCTGCACCACCATTACGAACTGGGTGGCTGGAAGGAAACGCAGGTCGTCGTCCGGTTCTGGATCATCACCCTCATGCTGGTGCTGTTCGGCCTGTCCTCGCTGAAACTGCGATGAGCGCGCTGACCGATCGCTTCGTTCTGGTGCTCGGCCTGGGAGAATCGGGTCTTGCGATGGCACGCTGGTGTGCCCGTCAGGGTGCCCGCCTGCGCGTTGCAGACAGCCGCGCCCAACCGCCCGGCCTAGCCACGCTCCGTTCGGCGGTGCCCGATGCGCAGCTTGCCCTTGGCGAGTTCTCAGACCGGCTGCTCGAAGGGGTGGATCTCGTCGCGCTGAGTCCTGGAATCGATGCCCGCATCGCGCTGCTCGACATCGCACGTCGGCGCGGGATCCCGGTCCTTGGCGAGATGGCCCTGTTCGCTCGTGCGCTCGACGAGCTCGGCGTACGGGATCGTTCGCGCATCATCGCGATCACCGGCACGAACGGCAAGACCACGACGACGGCGCTGACCGCCGCGCAGTGCCAGGCGGCGGGACTCGATGCGGTCGCGGCGGGCAACATCAGCCCTGCGGCACTCGACCTGCTGATGGACCGCCTCGACCGCGGCGAGTCCTTGCCCGAGTGCTGGGTGCTCGAACTCTCCAGCTTCCAGCTCGAAGGCGCCGCCGGTCTCGATACGGATGCGGCGACGGTGCTCAACGTGACCGACGACCATCTCGACCGCCACGGGGATCTGGCGACCTACGCCGCAGTGAAGTCGCGGATATTCGCTGGGAAGGGCGTGCAGGTTCTCAACCGTCAGGATGCGCTCGTCGCAGCGATGCGCCTGCCTGCGCGGATGGCCGTCACCTTCGGAACGGACGCTCCGCCGAGCGAGCGCGATTACGGCATCGTCAGCGACGCCTTCGGCGACGCCTGGCTTGCTCGAGGCAACGAGAAACTGATGCGGCAGGACGAACTGCCGCTCGCCGGTGCACACAACGCGACCAACGCGCTCGCCGCCCTCGCCTTGGGCCACGCGATCGGCCTTGAATTCGCACCGATGCTTCAAGCCCTGAAAGCTTTCCGCGGTCTGCCGCATCGCGTCGAGCCCGTCGCGCAACGAGCCGACGGCGTCGTCTTCTACGACGATTCCAAGGGAACCAACGTCGGCGCGACGCTCGCCGCGCTCGAAGGGCTGGGGCGGCGGGTGGTCCTGATCGCCGGCGGCGACGGCAAGGGGCAGGACTTCTCGCCCCTGCGCGACGCCGTCGCCCGTCACGCCCGCGCGGTGTTGCTGATCGGCCGCGATGCTCCGTTGATTGAAGCGGCGATTGCCGGCACCGAGGCCGTCGTCGAGCGTGCTGCAGACATGGACGCCGCCGTCGAGCGCGCAAACGCCGTGGCCCAACAAGGCGACGCCATCCTGTTGTCGCCCGCCTGTGCCAGCCTTGACATGTTCCGCAACTACGCACATCGCGCCGAAGTATTCATCGCGGCGGCGAGACGCCTTCCCGGAGTGAGTGCGGCATGAAGATCGTCAGCGCACTAACGGGATTCTTCCAGTCCCGCATGACGCACGGCAGCGCGTCCGACGCGAGCCGGGCGGTCAACCGCCTGATGCGTCCGCAGGAGTCTGCACGCGATCTCGATCCGCTCCTGATCTGGTCATCGTGCGCCCTGCTGCTGATCGGTATGGTGATGGTGTATTCGGCCTCGATCGCGACGGCCGAGGGCAGCCGCTTCACGGGCTACCAGCAGTTCTACTTCCTGATTCGCCACGCGATTTTTCTGATCGTCGGCGTGATCGCCGGGCTGACGTCGTTCCAGGTTTCGATGCGCCAATGGCAGCAGTTCGCCCCCTGGTTGTTCGTCGCGGGCATGGTCTTGCTGTTGGTGGTGCTCGTCCCCGGCTTGGGGCGCGAGGTCAACGGCGCTCAGCGCTGGTTGCCGCTCGGACCGATCAACCTACAGCCGTCGGAGCTGATGAAGCTCTTCGTCGCGCTCTACGCCGCCGACTACACGGTCCGCAAGTTGTCCGACATGGGCAGTTTCCGTCGCGCGTTCCTGCCGATGGCGGTGACGATCATCGTCGTCGGCTTCCTGCTGCTGCGCGAGCCGGACTTCGGCGCCTTCGTCGTGATCACGTCGATCGCATTCGGCGTGCTCTTCCTCGGCGGCATCAACGTGCGCGTCTTCGTGCTCCTTGCGCTGGTCGCGATCGTCGGTCTGGGCCTGCTGGTGTGGCTCTCGCCGTATCGCCGCGATCGCCTATTCGGTTTCATGGATCCGTGGCAGGACGCCTTCGGCAAGGGTTACCAGCTCTCGCACGCGTTGATCGCGTTCGGCCGCGGCGAATGGTTCGGGGTGGGGCTCGGCGCCAGCGTCGAGAAGCTCTTCTACCTCCCCGAAGCACACACGGATTTCCTGCTCGCAGTGATCGCCGAGGAACTCGGTTTCGCCGGCGTGATGACGATCGTCCTGCTGTTCGCGGTACTGGTTCACCGGATCATGGTGATCGGCCGTGAGGCGATCAAGCTCGAACGCTATTTCCCCGGACTCGTGGCGATGGGCATCGCGCTGTGGTTCGGCGTCCAGTCCTTCATCAATATGGGCGTCAACATGGGTCTTCTGCCCACCAAGGGCTTGACGCTGCCGCTGATGAGTTTCGGCGGATCGGGGATTGTCGCGAACTGCGTCGCCCTCGCGATTCTGCTGCGCATCGACTGGGAAAACCGGCAAGTGATGAGGGGGCGTTCGTGAAGACGCTGCTCGTGATGGCCGGCGGTACCGGAGGTCACATCTTTCCCGGCATCGCGGTTGCCGAGCGTCTGCGCAGCCAAGGCTGGCGCATTGTCTGGATGGGCAATCCAGAAGGGATGGAGGCTCGCCTCGTGCCGGAACGCGGCTACGAAGTCGCTTGGATACGGTTCTCGGCGCTACGCGGCAAGGGCTTGCTGCGTAAGCTGCTGCTGCCGCTCAATCTCCTGCGCGGATTCTGGCAGGCTCTTGGTGCCCTGCGCCGGATCCGGCCCGACGTCGTCCTCGGCATGGGCGGCTACGTGACTTTTCCTGGCGGGATGATGGCTGCACTGATCGGCCGTCCGCTCGTGCTGCACGAACAGAATTCGGTCGCGGGGCTGGCAAACCGCGTCCTCGCGGGCGTCGCAGACCGCGTCCTGGCCGGCTTCCCTGCCGCGCTGAAGAAGGCCGTGTGGGTCGGCAACCCGGTGCGCGCGGAGATCGCCGCAGTCCCGTCCCCCGCCCTGCGTTTCGCCGGCCGTACCGGCCCTTTGAAGGTGCTCGTGGTGGGCGGTAGCCTCGGCGCGGCGGCACTCAATCAGGTCGTCCCGGAAGCGCTGTCGCTGATGGCGCGCGGCCAGCGTCCGCAGGTGACGCATCAAGCCGGCGCTCGGCAGATCGAGGCGTTGCGGGTCCAGTATGCGAAGGCCGACGTCGAGGGTGTTCTCGTCCCTTTCATCGACGACATGGCGGCCAAGTACGCCGAAGCGGATCTCGTCATCTGCCGCGCGGGCGCGCTGACCGTGGCGGAACTCGCAGCCGTCGGCGTCGCCAGCCTGCTCGTGCCCTTCCCGTACGCGGTGGACGACCACCAGACCTCGAATGCGCGCTTCCTGGCGGACCAGGGCGCCGCCTATCTGCTGCCTCAGAACGAACTCGACGCCGAGCGGCTGGCCGGCATCCTCGCGAGCCTCGACCGGCCCCGGTTGCTGGAAATGGCCGACAAGGCCCGCGCGCTGGCGAAGCCCGCGGCTGCCGACGCCGTCGCCGACGTGTGCGAAGCCCTCGCCGCCGGGAGAAAGTCATGAAACATAAAGTCAAACGCATCCATTTCGTCGGCATCGGCGGTGCCGGCATGAGCGGCATCGCCGAGGTGCTCGTCAACCTCGGCTACGCTGTCAGCGGGTCGGACTTGGGCGAGAACGCCGCGACCCGTCGCCTGCGCGCATTGGGTGCCCGCGTCGTGTCCGGCCACTCGGCCGAAAACGTCGCGGACGCCGACGCGGTCGTGATTTCGACCGCCGTGCGCAACGACAATCCGGAAGTGATCGCGGCCCGTTCGCGCCACATTCCCGTCGTCCCCCGCGCGCAGATGCTCGCAGAGCTGATGCGTCTCAAGCAGGGCATCGCGATCGCCGGCACGCACGGCAAGACGACGACGACCTCGCTCGTCGCGAGCATTCTCGCCGAAGGTGCGATGGACCCCACCTTCGTCATCGGCGGCAAGTTGAACGCCGCGGGCGCCAACGCGCATCTCGGCAAGGGTGACTTCCTCGTCGCGGAAGCGGACGAATCCGATGCCTCCTTCCTGCTGCTGACGCCGGTGATCTCGGTCGTGACGAATATCGACGCCGACCACATGGACACCTACGGGCACGATTTCGCCCGCCTCAAGCAGGCCTTTGTCGATTTCCTGCAGCACCTGCCGTTCTACGGTGTGGCCGTGCTGTGCGAGGACGATCCGCACGTGCGTTCGATCATGCCCCTCGTGTCGAAGCAGATCGTGCGTTACGGCCTGTCCGAAGGCGCCAACATCCGTGCGGAGAACATCCGCGCGGAGGGCGGTCGCATGTTGTTCGACGCGGTGCGCGTCAACGGCTCGGTCTCGCGCCTGTCGATCGAACTGAATCTGCCGGGTCTGCATAACGTGCTCAACGCTCTCGCCGCGATTGCCGTGGCGACCGAGGTGCAGGTGCCGGACGCTGCGATCGTCAAGGCGCTGGCTGAATTCAAGGGCGTCGGCCGCCGTTTCCAGCGTTACGGCGAAGTGCCGCTTCGTGGCGAGGACGGTAGCGAGCGCGGCAGCTTTACGCTGATTGACGATTATGGCCACCACCCGGTCGAAATGGCGGCGACGCTGGCGGCGGCACGTGGCGCCTTCCCGGGCCGTCGTCTCGTGCTCGCATTCCAGCCGCACCGCTATACCCGCACACGCGACTGTTTCGAGGACTTCGTGCGGGTGTTGTCGACGGTGGATGCATTGTTGCTGGCCGAGGTCTACGCGGCCGGCGAGCCTCCGATCGTCGCCGCCGACGGGCGCTCGCTCGCACGTGCCCTGCGCGTCGCGGGCAAGGTTGAACCGAGATTTGTCGAGGGCATCGAGGATATGCCTTCGAGCATTATCTCCGCCGCGCGCGATGGCGATGTGGTGATCACGATGGGCGCAGGCTCGATCGGGTCCGTGCCGGGCAAGCTGGCCAGCGCGGAGGAATAGGCATGAGCGAAATCGAAATGAAGCAAAAATTTGGAAAAGTGGCGGTGCTGCTTGGCGGCACCTCGGCGGAACGTGAAGTGTCGCTGATGTCGGGCAATGCGGTGCTGGCGGCGCTGCGTGAAGCGGGCGTCGACGCGCACGGCTTCGATCCGGCCGAGCGCGACCTGCACGTCCTCAAGGAGCAGGGCTTCGATCGTGCTTTCATCGCGCTGCATGGCCGCGGCGGTGAAGACGGCACCGTGCAGGGCATGCTCGAATTGCTGAAGATCCCCTACACCGGCAGCGGCGTGATGGCGTCCGCGCTGTCGATGGACAAGTGGCGGACCAAGATGGTGTGGGCCGCCTGCGGTCTGCCGACGCCGCGCTACGCAATTCTCGATGCCGGTTCGGACTGGGATGGAATCGTCGCCGACCTCGGGCTGCCGATCTTCGTCAAGCCAGTGCATGAAGGCTCGAGCATGGGCGCGACCAAGGTCACGGAGGCGGGGCAGCTGAAAGCTGCGTGGGAACTGGCCGCGCGCTTCGACGATCTCGTGATCGCCGAGGAATTCATTTCCGGCGCCGAGCTGACTGCGCCTTTCCTGCACGATCGCGCCTTGCCGCTGATCCGCATTGAAGCGCCCGGCGGCAACTACGATTACCAGCACAAGTATTTCACGGACGACACCCGGTATCTCTGCCCCTGCGGCCTGCCCGAGGCGAAGGAGACCGAACTGCAGGCGCTCGTCATGAAGTGCGCACAGGTGCTCGGTTGCCGTGGCTGGGGGCGTGCCGACCTCATCGTGACCGAGGACGGCCGGCCCTACCTGCTCGAAATGAACACCTCGCCGGGCATGACCGGACACTCGCTGGTGCCGATGTCTGCGCGCGTCGCGGGCATGGATTTCACCGAGCTGTGCCTCTCGATCCTCGAGGATGCCCGCCTTGGCTGATTTTCGCCCTCGTACTCCGCTTTCCCTGCAGGTCGCCGGCAGCGTCGGCGCTTCGGGACGCGGTCGTATGCGCGAAGGCCTGTGGCAGCGCCCGGCGCTGCTGAACCTGATATCCGACGTCCTGATGCTCTTTGCGGCGGTGGCGCTCGGCTACGCGGCCGTCGTCTGGTTCCTGTCGCGGCCGCTATTTCCGCTGCGCGAGGTGGTCGTGCTGACTCCGCCCGCGCAGGTCACGACGCAGCAGCTCGAATACGTCGCGCGCGCCGCGATACGCGGCAACTTCTTCTCGGTCGACCTCGAAACGGTACGGGCGGCCTTCGAGAAGCTGCCCTGGGTCCGCCACGCGGAAGTCCGCCGACGCTGGCCGGACGCGCTGGAACTGCGTCTCGAGGAGCATCAGGCGGTTGCCTACTGGACGATCTCCGACAGCGGAGACACACAACTCGTCAATCGCCAGGGCGAGGTGTTCGCTGCCTCCAGCAATGCCGACATGCCGGCTCTTTCGGGACCGCAGGGCACGTCGGGCTATGTCCAGGGGAAATACCGCGAGTTTTCCGAAATGGTCTCGCCGCTTGGCAAGAAGCTCGTCGCGCTGTCCTTGTCGGCGCGCGAAGCCTGGCAGCTCAAGCTGGAAGACGGCATGGTAATCGTACTCGGCCGTGACCAGGAAAAAGTGCCCGTCGCCGAGCGGCTGACGCGCTTCGTCCGCGCGTGGCCGCAGACGCAGGAAAGACTTGGAGTAAAGGTGGCGGTGGCGGATCTCCGCTACCCGAGCGGATTCGCCCTCACGCCGGTGGGGGACGTCAAAGCAGCTACTAAAGGCAAGAAATGAGCAAGGAATACAAGGACCTGATCGTCGGACTCGACATCGGCACCTCGAAGGTCACCTGCATGGTGGCCGAGGCGCGACCGGACGGACAGCTGAACGTCGTGGGCGTCGGCTCGCAGCCGACCAACGGCCTCAAACGCGGCGTCGTCGTCAATATCGAAGCGACCGTCGATGCCATCTCGCGCGTGATCCAGGAGGTCGAACTGATGGCCGACTGCAAGATCCGCGACGTCTATACCGGCATCGCGGGCAGTCACATCAAGAGCTTCAACTCCAACGGCATGGTCGCGATCAAGGACAAGGAAGTCACGCCGATGGACGTCGAGCGGGTGATCGAAGTCGCTCGTGCGATGCCGATTCCGGCAGAGCAGCAGATCCTGCACATCCTGACGCAGGAATTCATCATCGACGGCCAGGGGGGCGTACGCGAGCCGATCGGGATGAGCGGTGTCAAGCTCGAGGTCAAGGTGCACATCGTCACCGGGGCCGTCTCGGCTGCGCAGAACGTCATCAAGTGCGTGCGCCGCTGCGGTCTCGAGGTGATGGATCTGATCCTGCAGCCGCTCGCGTCGAGTTACTCGGTGCTGACCGAGGACGAGAAGGAACTGGGAGTGTGCCTCGTCGATATCGGTGGGGGCACGACCGACATCGCAGTCTTCACTCAGGGAGCAATCCGTCACACCGCCGTGCTGCCGGTCGCGGGGGACCAGATCACCAACGATATCGCGATGGCCTTGCGCACTCCGACCGCGGAGGCCGAGGAAATCAAGATCAGTCAGGGCATCGCGATGCATACGCTGGCCGATCCCGAAGAAATGATCGAGGTCCCGGGCGTCGGCGACCGTCCGCCGCGCCCGCTGTCGCGCCAGCGCCTCGCAGACGTCATCGAGCCGCGTGTGTCCGAACTGTTCGAGTTGGTGCAGGCCGAGCTACGCCGCAGCGGGTACGAGGAACTGCTGTCGTCGGGCATCGTGCTGACCGGCGGTTCATCTGTCATGCCTGGCATGGAGGAATTGGGCGAGGAGGTATTTCATATGCCGGTCCGCGTCGGCGCGCCGCAGTATGCCGGTGGACTCGCGGACGTCGTGTGCCATCCGCGCTATGCCGCGGCCATGGGCCTCGTGATGGAGGGCCATGCGCAGCGTCGCCGCGGCATCATGGCGCGCGAGACGCGCAGCGTGCGGCAGGTGTTCGGCCGCATGAAGGCGTGGTTCGAGAAGAATTTCTGACCGGCTGGCGGAATTTGACAGTCAAATTGAATTAAGGGTTGCGTGCAAATCCCTATTTAGTAGTAGACTTACTACCCATTACTAGATATAGGCGTTCACGCAACGCAGCATACGGTTAGGGTAGTTCCCTAGGAGGCGAGGCAAGAAATGTTCGAAATCGTTGAAAAGGTGCAGACCGGTACGATCATCAAGGTGGTCGGTGTCGGCGGAGCCGGTGGGAATGCCGTCGATCACATGATCCGGCAGAACGTCCAGGGCGTGGACTTCGTGTCCGCCAACACCGACGCGCAGGCGCTGAGCCGCTGTCTTGCACCGAACAAGATCCAGCTTGGCACTTCCGGTCTTGGCGCGGGCTCCAAGCCGGAAGCCGGCCGCACCGCCGCGCAGGAGTCGCGCGACGCGATCGCTGAGGCGCTCGACGGCGCTCACATGTGTTTCATCACCGGCGGCATGGGTGGCGGCACGGGTACCGGTGCAGCTCCCGTGGTGGCCGAAATTGCGAAGGAAATGGGCATCCTGACCGTCGCGGTCGTGACCAAGCCCTTCGACTTCGAGAATCGCCTGCGCGTGGCCGAGAGTGGCGTTGAAGAGCTGACCCGCCATGTCGACTCGCTGATCGTCGTCCTCAACGACAAGCTGCTCGAAGTGTACGGCGACGACGCCGGCTTCGAGGACTGCTTCCGTTCTGCCGACAACGTGCTGAGCAGTGCCGTGGGCGGCATTGCGGAAATCATCAACGTTCCCGGTCTGGTGAACGTCGACTTCCAGGACGTTCGCACCGCCATGGGTGAAATGGGCCGCGCGATGATGGGTTCGGCCGAAGCCGCCGGCATGGATCGCGCCCGCCTCGCCGCCGAACAGGCTGCCGTCAGCCCCCTGCTGGAAGGCACGGAGCTGTCGGGTGCGCGTTGCGTGCTGATCAACATCACCGCGAGCCGCTCGCTGAAGATGTCCGAAGTCCGCGATGCCGTGAAGACCGTTCAGGCCTTCGCTGCGCCGGAAGCCTTCGTGAAGTACGGCACCGTGTTCGACGAGTCGATGGAAGACCGCATCCGCGTCACCGTTGTCGCAACCGGTCTGGGCGTG